>JABEEB010000001.1:733619-1467238 GCA_012999515.1 Salifodinibacter halophilus
GGGATTGCGGTAGTTATGTGGTCGATTGCGGGCATGCTGGTGGTCGAGTTCCTGACCCAGTGACTACCCAAGATGTGTCCTCAAGAAATGGGATCAGAACCAATTTCTGCTTGCAGTCATCGGCTTCAGCAGTGATCTGACGCTTGGTGTCCTGAAACAACTCGCGCCGAGTATGCTGTCCTAGCCGCAAGGCCCTAGATAGTGTCGTCACGAGCTACGGTTAAATAGATGTTTCTCCATAGCTGAAGGTATCCCGATGACCAATTCATATCGTCGCCACGACATCTCTGACAAGGACTGGGCACTGCTGGAGCCTCACCTGCCAGGGAGAGCAGGCCAATGGGGCGGAATGGCGAAGGACAACCGTAATTTCATTAATGCTGGGCGGATGCAGGCTCTGAGTGCAACACCATTAATGCGTCGATGACGGAGCTTCATGGTACTTCGCCATCTGCTTGCTCATCACCTCAATGGGACACGTGGCCAGAGGCCATCAGATAAGCATGACACAAGGTAGTTAGCTCGCGTCTCAAGATGCCGATCTTGCTTGGTGGAGCACCCTCTTCAATCACCATACGCACCATCCCGACGAGAGCCGTACGGACTGAGAAGACCACTGAATCGAGGTTGGCGATGGTCGCATCGGACGCGCTTTCCAGAAGATGTCGAAGCACCGTGTCGATTCTCACGACCAGCGCCGCTTGTAACTCAGCAACTTCCAAAGCAGGACTCAGTTGGTAGAGCGCGCGTGATATGTCGATGCGCGCGAGTTTCGCATCTAGATAGTCGGCAACAACCCCATTCGCGATGACAGCCAATGTCTGCCCCCGGTAGCGCAGCAGGCTCGCTTCCATGGCTGTACCGATGTGATCGAGATGCTGTCGCAGGACTTCATGAAACAACGCATCCTTGTTGGGAAAGTACTGATACAGCGTGCCGACGGATACACCCGCACGATCCGATATGTCCGTGGTCGTCAATCGAGCTGCACCCTTGGACAGCAAAACCTGAATCGTCGCCTCGATGATTGCCGTTACGGTCGCTTTGGATCGTTGCTGACGCGGCATCTTGCGGGGGCATAGGCGGTTGGCGGGTGATTCATCCATATGCGAATACAAAAACTGAAGCATTCTTCATATAATTTTTCCAAACGAGATGTAAGCGCAACAGGAGCTATAGATGAAGGTGAGTGTGATAGGCCTTGGAGCGATGGGCAGCCATATCGCTGCCAATCTCTTGGATGCTGGTTATGACCTTACGGTTTGGAACCGAACCGCTGCCTCAACTGACGGCTTGGTCGAAGCAGGTGCGGCGAGAGCAGAGTCTGCAAGAGATGCCTTCGGATGTGATGTCGTGCTGACCACACTGTTCGACGATGCAGCCATTCGAACTGTCCTTCTGGATGGTGAGGCACTTGCAGGTGCGGCGGAGGGGACGATCCATGTCTGTATGTCGACTATTTCCACAGAGCTCGTAGATGATCTGATCGAAGTGCATCGCTCACGCGGCATCAGGTATGTTGCTGCACCGATGTTTGGCCGAGCGGACATGGCAGCAGCGGCGAAGCTGAACATGGCCATGGCGGGAGCGCCCGAGGATGTGGAGCCTGCCGAGCCCGTGCTTAGCGCGCTCGGCCAGATCTGGCTCATCGGTAAGGACCCTCGACTCGGACATCTATCAAAAATCGCCGGCAACTTCATGATCGGTTGTGCTATTGAAACGATGGCGGAGAGCACTGCACTCATCGAATCACGCGGCGGCGATCCAGCGCCTTTCATATCAATGTTGAGCGAGACGCTCTTCGCTTCTCCTGTCTACAAGTCCTACGGAGCCGCGATCGCAAGCGGCGAGTCACCGGGTGCACCGTCCGGTCTAAAGCTTCCACAGAAGGATGTTGGTCTGACTCTGAAGGAAGGGCGTACGACAGGGCTCTCCCTACCGTTGGCCGAACTGCTGCAGGATCGCCTTCAGACAGCGGAAAACGAAAGTTTGATGGACGAAGACTGGTCCATCGCCCTAGCAAAGCTGGCAAAAGGACCCCATCAGAGATAAGCCGAACACTTTTCTTTTCTTTAGGATCGTTCATGGAAAGATCCAGCCCTGCCGAAATCAGACGGGTGCAGTTTCTGAGTGCCACACCGTCAATGAGTGGATGATGGGGCTTCATGGCACTTCGCCATCAGCTCGCTCATCTCTCAATGGGACACTTGAAGTCGAAGCGCTTTCGCGGGCGCATGTTGAGCTCAAGCGCTACGTCATCCAATTCCTCCTGGCTGTAGACCGATAGACCCGTTCCCTTGAGCAAGTACTGCCGTATCAGTCCATTGATATTTTCGTTGGCGCCTCTCTGCCACGGACTGTGCGGGTCGCAGAAGCAGATGGCAACGCTGGTGTTCTGGGTGATTCTGGCATGCTGCGCCATCTCGCGTCCCTGGCCATACGTTATGCTCTTCCGTGCGGCCAATGGCATGCGATATAGCAGGAGATTGCCGGCGACCTGCGTGACCCGCGAGCTAACGGTCCGGGTGTATCGGTATACCCTGCGCGCCCGGCGTTTCATGGCACAACGTCAACGCGTACCACAGCCGTTGGGGCCAGTGGATACGACGCTTCCACGGAAGCGACCTGGACAGCCATGTTTTAAGCCGTGTTCAGATGCCGCATCAGGTATTTTTCCAGTTGCCGAAATGCTGCCTGAATTGTGAAAGTGATCAATAGATACAGTACAGCAGCGAAGATAAAGGCCACGAACGGGGTATAGAAACGCGAGTAAACGTAGTACGCCGCACCGGTTAGATCCATGATCGTCACCGTGCTCGCAACCGAGCTGGCGTGAAGCATGAAAATCACTTCGTTGCCGTAAGCAGGCAACGCACGTCGAAACGCACTCGGAAAAATGATGCGTCGATAAACCGTTAACTTGGACATACCGTAAGCACGCGCGGCTTCAACCTCACCGGCCGCCGTCGCCCGAACCGCACCGTAGAAAACCTCGGTCGTGTAGGCTGCCGTATTCAGCGTATACGCCATCAATGCCGGATACAGCGGATTCTGGACGAAAAACCCGAACATCGACTCCTGGATATTGGGTATAAACGCCACACCGTAGTAAGCGAGATAAAGCTGGACGAGCAGCGGCGTGCCGCGAAACACATAGGTATATAACCAAATCGGCGCACTAATCCAGCGACTGCCGTCTCGTGCCACAGATAGTGGTACAGAAAGCAACAATCCAACGACCAGTGATATGAACACCAATTGCGCGGTGTGTACCAAGCCGGTCCAGTAATGGGCCAGCGAATTGGCCGTAAAGACCGGACTATTCGCTAACCAAGGTGCAATGTCGGCTAACCACTGGTGCATCAGTGAACGCTTTTAACCCCGATTTCGAAGCGCCGTTGCAATCCGGCGATGATCAATTCAGACACCGTCGTCATCAACAGATATACCGCAGCAACTGGCAGCAAAAATAGAAATGGCTGATGGGTGTCCCGAACGCCCTGATCGGCGACATGCACCATACCGCTCAACCCAATGATCGAAACCAAAGCTGTGGCTTTCAAAAGCACCATCCAATTATTGCTAAGCCCTGGCAACGCATGGCGCATCATCAGCGGGAAACGGATGCGGCGGAATGCGAGGCGGCCAGACATGCCGAACGCCTGTGCGGCCTCCATCTGACCAGCATCGACGGCTAGAAACGCACCGCGAAATGTCTCCGACATATAGGCCGCGTAAATCATCCCGATGATGATGATGCCGGCCGCCAACGGTTGGATATTGATAAACCAGTCCACGCCTAAAAGCGGATTGATGGTTCGAAGTAACTGGTTTAATAAAACCTGGCCACCGTAGTACCCGAGCATTAACATTACTAGCGGCGGCACACCGCGCACGAAATTGATATAACCGGTCGCCAGCGCGTATATCGTTCGCGAGCGCGACAGCCGTGCGCTTGCCAACACCAAGCCCAAGCTAAATGCCAACGCGAGTGAGGCCAGTGCCAATTCGGCCGTCGTCAGCATGCCCGCGAGAAATCGCGGCCCATAGCCGTGTAAATCAATCATCGCGGTTCCAGAAACTGCTGCAACCGTTTTGACTTTGGACTGACCAGGACTTCAGCCGGATCGCCCTCTTCTTCCACGCTACCGGCGTCGAGGTACATAACATGACTGGCCACATCTCGCGCGAATGCCATCTCATGCGTAACGACGACCATGGTACGACCCTCATCAGCGAGCCCACGCATAACCCGCAGCACTTCGCCGACCAACTCCGGATCGAGCGCAGAAGTGGGTTCATCGAAAAGCAGAACTTCCGGTTCCATAGCCAAGGCACGTGCTATCGAGCCACGCTGTTGCTGACCGCCGGACAACTGGGATGGAAAATGATTGGCGCGGTCGGCCACGCCAACACGTTCGAGCAGATGCATGCCACGTTCACGGGCTTCTTTTTTCGGCACCCCGAGCACGTGTATCGGCGCCTCTATGACATTGTCGATAAGCGACATGTGTGCCCAGAGATTGAAATTCTGAAACACCATCGACAACCGCGAGCGTATACGCTGAATCTGCCCGGCATCGGCCGGTTCGCGCCGCCCTCGCCGATGACGAAACTTGACCGACTCACCATGGACCAGCAGGTCGCCAGCGTCCGGACATTCCAGCAAGTTCATGCAACGCAAAAATGTGCTTTTGCCTGACCCCGAAGCACCAATCAGCGCAATTCGATCGCCCTTACGTGCAGTCAATGACAACCCGTTTAGCACTGGTTGCTCGTTGAACTGCTTGTATATATCACGAACATCGAGCGGCAGCGCCGTTTCATTCATAAGGCTTTATCCGCATTTGCGGCCGACCTGAACTGATTATTACAGCCGTCATCGACACATCGTTGAAAACAGCGCACCTTAATTAGTGCGTCGTACTGGGGCAAACAGCGCGCGCCAAAAGAGCCGCCCGCGCACCGCGCTCTACTTTGGCGTTGGGAAACACCACGTAGGCCGGCTGATCCTCGACGCGAGTCTCGCCATATCCCGCATCACGTGCAATGAGCTGACCCGGCTCGAAACGAGTAAAGTTGGGCGTGTCATCGGCAAAGGCCAGCTCGAAATCCGGACCGTGCCGCACAACTTCATAATCCGTTTCGAAAAACTGCATCCGATCGGCCGGCCGTTCGGTCGGTGCGACACCCGCCACCCGGGCCGCTAGAAGACGCGCCATCGGTGCCAACGCATCGAGATCGTTGCAACCGAAAGACGCAACGCGCCCAAGCTCAAGCGTAAAGCCGCAGATATGATGGTAATGCCGACTATAATGCGAAAACGTCCAACTCGGCCCGTATTGGGACACGGCTGCCTGCAAGCCGGCCCCGGCCAAAACCCGCCACACATAGTCTGGCGTAGCGGGCACCGATAACGGTTCCACCGCGAAAAACGGATAGTGGCTCGCGCGGATCGCGGTATGTAGATCCAAGTGTAGCGCTACAGCCGATGTGTCTGACGCCGCCCCCGTGTTATCGCCCGTGCCGTGCTCGGCCCAGAATGCATCCACCGCAGCCATGAGTTGAACCGCACGCCGATGCTCAACGGTATCTCCGTCGTGTGCTTTATCGCGATGAAACAAACGGTTCAGATTGGTTTCGAGATAGCGCTGGCCGGCAGCAATGGCCGGCAAATGCCCCAAGATAATCAAAGTCGGCACCGCCAATGTCTGGCGCCCAGCGTCTAAATCGCGGGCCAATTGGCTGACCAGTTCGATGGGTGCGGTTTCATTGCCATGCACACCCGCCGAAATCACCGTCGGTGCCACACCGGCAATCGGTTCAGACGGTTGCAGCGTGATTATCCCCGGCGTGCTCGCTTGGGCACTACCACCCGCAATGGCCACGCTAAATGGCTCAAACCGATCATGTATGCAGTCATCAAGCGCGTTAAACAGTGATTCAGGTGCGGCCATATCAAACGAGGAGTCGCCCATCACGATCGATAGACCCTAAAAAGGTTGGTACAACATTATTATCGATACAACGCCCCTAAAGCCAGCCTGTCTGCAGTGCCACAAGCTCGCCACGATGTGCTCGAGAACCGGTCATAGTGCGAGACCACCCACGCCGGCGCCGCGTTCGTAATGTCTTGGAAATGTCGAGCCGTTGTAGCATGTCGTTGACCATAATCGCGCGTCGTTCGCTAATGCCTAAACGCTTATGGACTGAACACCGGTTGACCGGTGCGCTTCAAACGATTATTCAGATGAACATCATTCCAATTATTCATGGTGATCGCGCATGGCGCGGCCTTCCCTGCCCACGTTAACCGCCCTGCAGTGTTTTGAAGCCGCAGCACGCCACCAAAGTTTTACGCGTGCTGCCGACGAACTGCATCTAACCCAGAGTGCTGTTAGCAAACAGGTTGCTCAACTTGAACATGTCTTGGAGAAGTTTTTGTTCCGCCGCGTCCGTAAGCGGCTGCAAATAACGCCTGAGGGCGCACTCTATATCACTGAAGCTCGAAGGATCCTGTCACAAGCCGAAATGTCGGTTCGCCAGATGCGTTCATACAGCGGTCGCAGTGAGCGCCTGAAAATTGCCACACCACCAACGTTTGGCGCGCGCTGGCTAATTCCAAATTTGAATGATTTCCGTGTTCAAAATCCTCAAATCGACTTAGATATTCGCAATCGAACCGAACCGCTGGATTTCGACACTGATCCAATGGATGTGGCTCTTTTTTTCGGCAATGGCGTATTGCCAGGCGCTGAATGTATAAAACTATTGCACGAAGAAGTCGCACCAGTGTGCGCTCCTCAATTGATCGCCGATACTCCTATTACCGATCCTTTGGACCTGACCGAACTGGTGCTGTTGCAAACGCTGAGCCGTCCGGAAGCTTGGCATGATTGGTTTGAGGCGCAGGGACGCCAAACCGACCACAGCTATCACGGCCCACGTTTCGAGACCTTCGACATGGCTCTATGGGCAGCACGCACGGGCGGCGGTGTCGCGCTGGTTCCAAAATTTCTGGTTACTGAAGAACTTGAATCTGGCCAGTTAATTGTGCCGTGGCGATTCTCATTGCCACATCGGAATGCTTATTACGTGGCCTATCCGGAAAACACAGGAGAAGTCGCCAAGATCAAGGCATTTGTGTCGTGGCTTACTGGGCACGCCACGGTCGCTAGTGACGCACAATCGCACGAATAAATGGAATATTGATATCGTCATTTTTCGTTTGTGACGACGCCCATGCTTTGTTGTGATCGGGCCGAGTAATAACAAACGCGCATGCTTTGATCATGGGAACAGCCTCACAGCCAAGCGATGTGATAACGCATTTGGCGTTCAAGGCAACACCCTGATCCCACGATCGGCACAGTAAGGAGCGTTATCATGAGTGACACGAATTTTGTGCATGCCGCCGACATCCGAGCGCGTTTTGCACGCGCGATGTCGGCCATGTATCAGGCCGAAGTACCGCAATACGGCACACTTATCGAGCTGGTGAACGACGTGAATGCGGAAGTGTTAGCGGCTAATCCAGCACTGGCCGAGCGACTGACAGCCGCCGGCGAGCGCGACCGCATCGGTGTCGAGCGCCACGGGGCGATTCGCGTTGGCACACCCGATGAATTGGCAATGCTGCGTCGTTTGTTCGCGGTGATGGGTATGCAGCCAGTCGGCTATTACGACCTGTCCGTGGCCGGTGTGCCGGTGCACTCGACCGCCTTCCGTCCGCTCGACAAAGCCGAACTCGATACCAACCCGTTCCGGCTTTTTACTTCACTACTACGCCTGGATCTAATCCAAAACACAGCCCTACGCGAACGTGCTGAGGCCATCCTGGCCGCACGCGATATCTTCACACCGAATGTGCGCACGCTGATCGATCGCTACGAGCGCCAAGGTGGGCTCGACACGACCGACGCCGATGCCTTCGTGACCGAAGCACTGGAAACATTCCGCTGGCACGCCGACGCCACAGTCGACTACGCCACCTACGACGCCCTGCGCCATGAGCATCCACTGATCGCCGATGTGGTCTGCTTCCGCGGCCCACACATCAATCACCTGACGCCGCGCACGCTGGATATCGATGCCGCACAGGCACGCATGCCGGATCGCGGCATCACGCCCAAGGCGGTAATCGAAGGGCCCCCACGGCGTGATCAACCAATTCTGTTGCGCCAGACCAGCTTCAAAGCGCTCGAAGAGACAATCCGCTTTGCTGGCGACACGGCCGGCCAACACACCGCGCGCTTTGGTGAAATCGAACAACGTGGCGCCGCGCTGACACCACGTGGCCGCGCGCTCTACGACCGACTTTTAAACGCCAGCAAAGATTATAAACAAGGCGCCGACAACACCGAGTACCAAGCGCAACTGGCCGCGGTTTTTGAAGATTTTCCGGATGATCTCGAAACGCTGCGGCGCGACGAGCTCGCCTATTTCCAGTATCGGGCAACCGGCCAACCCGCCCCCAACGACTCGGCCAACGACCTCGAAACCTTGGTCGCCGCCGGCTGTATCACAGCCGATCCGATTATCTACGAAGATTTTCTGCCGGTTAGCGCGGCCGGTATTTTTCGGTCCAACCTCGGTGACGACAGCGAGGCGGATAGTAGCGGCGATGCCCAGCGCGACGCCATGGAGAGCGCACTCGGCACCGAGATAACCGATGAAATGGCGCTTTACGCCGATATCCAGGCCCGATCGATCGAGCGTGCGTTGACCGACGTGCCAACCGCAGCGACCCCCGGATAAACCGATGGCCACCCTACCCGAGATACGGCCCGAGGCCAGCATTGACGCGAATCACGCCGCATTTATCGAACGGCTGACCAGCGACGGCTTCACCGGCGATATCGATACCCGCTACGCCACACGTTTAACGCTGGCCACCGACAATAGTCCATTCCAACAATTACCCGCCGGTGTCCTATTTCCACGCGACGAAGCCGATATCGCACGCGCGGCCCAACTGCTCGCTAAGCCAGCGTTTGCCGATGTTTGCTTGACACCACGCGGGGGCGGCACCTCGACCATCGGCTGCTCGCTGACCGCCGGGCTGGTGCTCGATTGCTCGCGCTACATGAACGAAATCGGCACGATTGATTCGGAAGCCGGCACAGTCACTGTGCAGCCGGGCGTCATTCTCGACAAATTAAATAACACCGTAGCCGACCACGGTGTTTTTTTCGCGCCCAATGTCGCACCGTCATCGCGCGCCACGCTTGGCGGCATGGTCAACACCGACGGCTGTGGACGCGGCTCGCGCGTCTACGGCAAGACCAGTGATCATGTGCGTGCCATGCGCGTCGTATTGGCCGACGGCACACGTTGTGTCATTACGCGTGACAGTGCCGAAGTCACGTCAGACACGACCGACGATCAACGGCTTGCCAATATCAAACAAGAAGTCGGCAAGCGCGTGCACGACAACGCCGCCGAAATCGAGCGTGTGTTTCCGGATCTGTCGCGTTACCTATCCGGTTACAACCTGGCCCAGGCTGTGGACGCCGACGGCCGCATCGATTTGATCAAACTTATCTGTGGCTCGGAGGGCACGCTGGCACTGGTTACTGAACTGACCCTCGATCTGACGCCAAAACCCGATACGCACGTGTTGTTTGCGCTGCGTTATCCCGATTTCGACGCCGCACTGCGCGACGCGCGCACGCTCGTCGCCTATCAGCCCATGGCGATCGAAACCATCGACGATGTGGTCATGGGACTAGCGCGTGACAACCCAATCTATGAGCGCGTGCGCGCCATGATCGAAAACACCGATGGCAGCACGCCGGCGGCGCTCAACTTGGTCGAATTCAGCGGCGTTGGCGGCCTACCCGATGACGTTACGGCATTTGCCGAGGCGCTGGCGGCGGGCCAAAGCACAGCGACCGGCCACTATCGTGCCGAATCCGTCGAAGCCCGCAACGCACTCTGGGATCTACGCAAATCCGGCGTCGGCTTGCTAGGGGCTGCGCCCGGCACGCGCAAGCCACTGCCGTTTGTCGAGGACACCGTTGTCGATCCACAACACCTCGCCGATTACGTCGCCGACTTCCGGGCGCTTCTCGACTCGTACGGCCTGTCTTACGGCATGTTCGGCCATATCGACGTCGGCTGTCTGCACGTGCGGCCCGCGCTGGACTTAACCGACCCCGATGACGAGGCCATCATGCGCGCGGTGACCGACCGCGTTGCCGAATTGGCCGCCTCCTACGGCGGTCTGCTGTGGAACGAACACGGCAAAGGATTTCGCAGCGAATACAACCGAACAGTTTTCGGCGAAACGCTCTACGCCGCGCTCGCGCACATCAAGCGCGCCTTTGATCCAAACAGTCAGCTCAACCCCGGCAAGATCGTGGCCCTCGACGATGCGCGCGTGCCATTGGCGTCGATGGATGCGCCAACACGCGGCACCTTCGATCGCCAGATTCCGGCAACCGAACGCACCACTTACAAGCCAGCGTTGGATTGCAACGGCAATGGCGCCTGCTTCGACTACGACACTAACCATGTCATGTGCCCATCGTATCGGGCCACGCATGACCGCTTACACTCCCCCAAAGGCCGCGCCGGCGCCATGCGTGAGTGGCTACGTCAGTTGGCCAAGCATGATTGCCACGCCGCTGATCTGCCCGCCGCCCGAACGCCGCTGGTGCTACGTGCACTCGTGGATGCCTATCGACGTAGCGTAGCCAAGCCAAGCCATGACTTCTCGCACGAGGTTTGGACGGCTATGGACGGCTGTCTCTCATGCCAGGGCTGTAGCACCCAATGTCCGATTAAAGTCGACGTGCCAACGTTCAAGGCGGATTTTCTGGCGAGCTACCACGGTAGCTACCCACGGCCGCCGGCCGACTATGCGCTTGCTGGTATGGAAGCCGGCGCAGCACTCGCCGCACGTATGCCAAAGCTGAGCAATCGATTACTGCGTAATCGGTCTGTGCGCCAAATGCTGTCGCAATCGGTTGGCTTGGTCGACCCACCACCGCTTAGCGATCCATCGTTGCCACGCTTTCTCCGCGCTCATCCAGAATGGCGATTCTCGGAACCGGATTGGGTCGCGATGGCGCCAGCCGATCGCGCGCGCGCCGTATTCGTTGTTCAGGATGCGTTTACGAGTTTTTTCGACGCCCCCGTCATGCGCGACACGCTCCAAACCATCGCCGCACTCGGTTATCGGCCGCTTGTGCTGCCATTTAGGCCCGCCGGCAAAGCCCTCCAGGTCAAGGGGTTTCAGCCAGAGTTTGAACGTGTGGCGCGACGCCAAGCGGCATTTCTGGCGTCAATTGCCGACCTCGGCCGGCCGCTGGTCGGCATCGAACCCAGCATTACACGCATGTATGCCCATGAATATGGCCGGCTTGACGATATCGACGCTCCGGCAATCCAGCCCATTGAACGCTGGCTGCGACAGACACTAGAAACCGAGCATACAGCTCACGCCGCCCCAGCCGACCATGGCGTGCCGACGCATACGCTTTTCCAGCACTGCACGATCGCCAGTTCCGATACCGAGAGTGCGCGCGACTGGCAGAGGGTATTCCAATCCATCGGCCTGTCGCTGGCCACGGCCAATGTCGGCTGCTGCGGGATGAGCGGCGCCTACGGCCACGAAGCCCGCCACCGAGACATCTCGCAGACCGTTTTCGAGCAGTCCTGGGCGCCAGCCTACAACAGCGTAACCAGCCAACCCGTGGTACCTGGTTATAGTTGCCGCAGCCAACTCAAACGATTTGCAGCTGCTGAACCGCTGCATCCGATGCAAATAATCCAGCACCAATTTACCCCGCGACCCCGTGACCCAAACGTATAACGACTAGCCGCCGGGTCGGCAATGCCAAGGCGCACTCACCCATCGATCTCGGGCGATGTCGCCGAGTCGGCATTGATACGGCCGACGCATGGCCCGATGCCGCCTCGATCGTTAAACTATGGGGCGCCACAGCGCATTGGCACATTCACTTAACGCCAGCGAGGCTCAATCAATGGCCGAGACCCGCCGCCTGATCGAACAGGCATTCGACGACCGCGAGAATCTAAGTCCAACCAACGTCGATGCCGACACACGAGCCGCCGTAAACGACGCACTGGCTCAACTCGACGCTGGCCATGCCCGCATCGCCGAACCTACGGCTGACGGTTGGGTGGTTAATGACTGGCTGAAAAAAGCCGTACTGGTCTCTTTCCGACTGACCGATAATCAGCCGATCGACGGCACCGAAACACGCTACTACGACAAGGTGCCGCTGAAATACGCCGCCTACTCGGATGCCGATTTCGAACAACAGGCCGCACGCGTCGTACCACCCGCTGTCGTACGCCGCGGCGCGCACATCGAGCCCAACGCTGTCCTCATGCCCAGCTACGTCAACATCGGCGCCTGGGTCGACCGCGGTGCGATGATCGACACCTGGGCCACGGTCGGCTCCTGCGCCCAAGTCGGGAAAAATGTCCACTTGTCCGGCGGCGCCGGGTTGGGCGGTGTGCTGGAGCCGCTGCAAGCCGCGCCCACGATCGTCGAGGACAATTGCTTTATCGGCGCCCGCTCGGAAATCGTCGAAGGCGTACGCATCGGCCGCGGCGCGGTCATCTCAATGGGTGTGTTCATCGGCGCCTCGACCGCGATCTACGACCGCGAAACGGATTCCATCATTCACGGCGAAGTGCCGCCCGGCTCGGTGGTGGTCGCCGGCAGCCTGCCGCGTGACAACGGTCGCTACAACTTGAACTGCGCCGTGATCGTGAAAAAAGTCGACGAGGCCACACGCGCCAAGGTCGCGGTCAATGACCTACTGCGTGGCGTCAACGAGTGATCCGGCTCTACGGCATCGGCAACTGCGATACCTGCCGCAAGGCGCGTCGCTGGCTCAGCTCGGCGGGTATCGATTTCGAATGGCAGGATTTCGACCGTCACAGCGTTGAGATCGAGACGGTCGCGCGCTGGCTGGATACCGCCGGCCTCGAAACGTTGCTCAACAAGCAATCGAAGGCCTGGCGCGAACTGACAGACGACCAGCGTGCAGCCGTCACCGCCTCGCCTGCCAGCGCCATGGCCCAGCAAGTACGGCTCATCAAACGCCCTGTGCTCGAGACCAGCAACGCGGTCATTGCTGGCTTTTCGACGGCGCGCTACGCCGCTTTGTTCGACGCATAACCACGCTGTGACCGACGATGCTCTGACGCTGACACGCGAGCTGATTACGCGGCGCTCGCTGACACCCGACGACGCCGGCTGTCAGGCATTGATCGCCGAAAAGCTCGAGCATGCCGGCTTCACTTGCCACCATCTGCGATTCCGCGGCGTCGACAACCTCTGGGCAGTCGCCGGCGACGACGATGGGCCGTTGTTTTGTTTTGCCGGCCACACTGACGTCGTTCCTCCCGGCGACGCAGCAGCCTGGCGTCACGATCCATTCGAGGCGGTGATCGACAACGACCGACTTTACGGCCGTGGCGCAGCCGATATGAAATCCGGCGTAGCCGCCATGGTCACCGCCGCCTGCCGGTTTCGGATGGAAAACCCCAAGCACCGCGGCCGAATCGCCCTATTGCTAACCAGCGACGAAGAAGGCCCGGCCATCGACGGCACACGCGCCGTGATCGACTGGTTATCGCAACATGACACCCAGATTGACTACTGTCTGATCGGTGAACCCACCGCTGACCAAATACTCGGCGACACCATCAAAACCGGGCGGCGTGGCAGTCTCAACGCGCACATCACCGTCGACGGACACCAAGGCCATGTTGCCTACCCACAGACTGCGGACAACGCGCTGCATCGGCTCATCAGCCTGCTCAACGAGTTAGTCGAGACTACTTGGGATGATGGTGACGAGCTGTTTCCGCCAACGTCTTTTCAGGCCTCGAACATCACGGCCGGCACCGGTGCCGAAAACGTCATCCCAGGCCGAGCGAGCGCCAACTGTAATTGGCGTTTCAACACCGCATGGTCGGCGGCCGCGCTCCGCGAATACGTTGCACAGCTCTGTAAAGCCCGACATATCGATCCAGACGGGATCGAATGGCGTACTTCAGGCGAACCCTTCGCGACGCGAACCGGTGCGCTCGTCGAAGCGACAAAAAACGCCGTCCATGGCCATACCGGTCTACACCCCACCTTATCGACCGGTGGCGGCACCTCCGACGCCCGCTATATCGCCCCGACAGGCGCTGAAACCGTCGAAATCGGCCCGGTCAACGCCACCATCCATCAGCTCGACGAGCACATCGCGGGCAGCGACCCAGCCCAACTCGCGGCGATCTACAACGATGTTCTCAGCACCTTACTAGCGGAATAGCGGCGCGGGCCTCAATAATCTGGCGGAGGGGGTGGGATTCGAACCCACGGAGGGCTTGCACCCTCGGCGGTTTTCAAGACCGCTGCAATCGACCACTCTGCCACCCCTCCAGGGAATGCACATTGTCGGTGTCGGCGCCGTCCCGTGCAACACGGTATGGCCAATAAACCAATTCAAAACCAACAAAATTGTATCCGGGTGATTGCTGTCCCCCCGGCCACTAGCCTATACTGCGCGCCGTCGCCGGGGTAGCTCAGCTCGGTAGAGCAACTGATTCGTAATCAGTAGGTCGGAGGTTCGAATCCTCTCCCCGGCACCAGCACCATCTTATGTGGCCCGATATCAGCGACCAACTGTCGCCACCCGGCCATAACACCTCGATGGGCGGTGGGTACAGGATCTGGCAATAGCGCGCACATAACCGTGTAAGACGGCTTCAGCGCCGCAATCGCCATACGCCGCAAGCCAACTCAATCAACAGGGCTGCCGGCCCACTGGCCACCTTGAAGCGCTGTATTCAGGTCTTTATTTCTGCCGCGGCGCGTCGGGATGCCAGCTCTCGCCGATGTTATCGCCGGTGCCTTCATAGCCGCCGTCACTATCCGGCTGCCACCCTTTGCTGAACGTGTCATCGCTATACCCCTGGCCATCGGCGTGCCAATGCTTGCCAAAGCACTTGCCGTGCCCGATATAGCCGCCGTGTCCGTCGGGGGTCCAGTCACAGTTAAACGCATCGCCCATGCCCTGGAAACCACCGTGACCATCCGGACGATAGCCGTCTCCGAAACTATCGGATGGGCCTTGGAAGGCAGCGCCAATGCCGCTAACCAGTAATAAAGTCATCGTTACGGCGTACTTCATGCGTCAACTCTACCGACAATAGATCGCCACATCTCGAATGCTTATCACAATGGCTTCAAACCGTTTCAGCACGTCACAACACGCCACGAAGCGATTACAGATGCCAAGCACTGATAAGCTGGACCCCATATCAGGCTATCGCGCCAGTAATGGTTAACGCGGCTTAATGGGTCGTGTGCGGCCCGGTTGGCACTTCGGCAGCATCCAATGCCGCCACCAGCGCTTCAAACGCCGGCGCCACCGCCACGCGCGGCCCGCGGACACCGAATTCTATGACGCGCCGGCCATCGGCGCTTGGTAGGCAGGCGATACGCACGTCGGGATGGGCATCCATCACGCTTTGCATAAGATCCACCAGCGCACTTTCCGGTGTATCGAACACTTCGACCGAATATTCGACGTCGGCCTCGCTCTGATAAGCGGCGTAATAGGTGTCCAGCACCCATTCAACCATCGGCCAGGCCATGTTGGGGAACCCCGGCACGAAATGATGGTGACCAAACGAAAAACCCGGGACCTGGTTGATCGGGTTTGGAATGACGGTCGAACCAACCGGCCATTCAACCATTTTCATGCGCGCGTCCGACGGGTCCCTTTTAAACTTGGCCTCCAGCAACGCGCGCCCTTCGGCACTGATTTCGAGTTCGACGCCGGCCGCAGCCGCCGCACACTGGCGAGTGCGATCATCGGGTGTGGCGCCAATGCCGCCGAATGAGAACACCACGGCATCGCTGGCCAGCGTTTCGGCAAGATTGGTTTGCAGCACCGTCGGGTCGTCGCCGACGAAGCGCGCCCAGCTCAGCGAAAGCCCGCGCTCATTCAGCAACTCGATGACTTTCGGCATGTGCTTGTCGACACGCTTACCGGATAGGATTTCGTCGCCGATCAGTAATAAGCCAACTGCCAACGGCGGTTTCGATTGCGTCATAGCACGCTCCTGAACGCGGGTTCGGCCATGAAAAAAGGCCACGCGAACGCGTGGCCTTTGTGGACCGCTAAAACAACCGGAATGGAACGGGTGCCGAAATCAATCCGCCGCGCCAGACTGGATCTTGTCGATCAGTGCATCGGCGAACTGACTGGTCCCAACTTCCTTGGCGCCACTCATGTTGCGCGCGAAATCATAAGTCACGACCTTATCGGCTAAGACTTTTTCGTACGCCTGGTTGATCTGGTTTGCCGCTTCCGGCCAGCCGAGATACTCCAACATGTTGACGCCGGAAAACAGCAGACTGCCCGGATTAACCTTGTCCTGGTCGGCGTATTTCGGTGCGGTGCCGTGGGTCGCCTCGAATACAGCGACGTTGTCAGTCATGTTGGCACCCGGCGCAATACCGACACCGCCGACTTCGGCCGCGGCTGCGTCGGACAGATAATCGCCGTTCAGATTCATGGTGGCAACCACGTCGAAGTCCTCGGGCCGAAGCAACATCAGCTGGAACATGATGTCGGCAATGCGATCCTTGATCACGATCTTGCCTTCGGGCCGCTTGCCATCATACTGCGACCAGAGCTCGTCCTCAGTAATGGTTATATCACCGAACTCTTCGGCGGCAACCTCATAGCCCCAGGTACGGAAGGCCCCTTCCGTGAACTTCATGATGTTGCCTTTGTGGACAAGGGTGACCGACTCGCGCCCGTTGTCGATCGCGTATTGGATAGACTTACGTACTAAGCGCTTGCTGCCAAATTCGGAGATCGGTTTGACGCCTAAACCCGCGTCTTCAAAGAAATCCGAATCCATCTCTTCACGTAGAAACTTCGCGAGTTTCTTGTTCTCATCGGTGCCCGATTGCCATTCGAGACCGGCGTAGACATCTTCAGTGTTCTCACGGAAAAACACGACATCGACTTTTTCCGGCTCCGCCAAGGGCGACGGCACGCCAGTGTAGTAACGTACTGGTCGGACACAGGCATACAGATCGAGCGACTGGCGTAGCGCGACGTTGAGCGAACGAAACCCTTTGCCGACAGGCGTTGTTAGCGGCCCCTTGATGGCAACGGTCAGATCCTTGATGGCCTCCAGCGTCTCTTCGGGGAAGTAGTCGCCGTCGTAAACGCCGGCAGCTTTTTCACCCATATAGAGCTCAGCCCAATGGATGCGACGCTTACCACCATAAGCACGCTCGACAGCCGCATCCCACACACGCAGACAAGCGCTGGTGATATCTGGCCCGATACCGTCGCCTTCGACATAACCGAGAACCGGATTATCCGGCACACTGAAGCTATCACCTTGGACGCTGATTTTTTCACCGCTTTCGGGTATCTGCACGTGTTGATAAGCCATTTACGGAGCTCCTGTCTAAAAAAATCGGGCGGCGCCGGAATCGGCCACCGCCACCGAGGAATGTGATGCGCGGTCGCGCTACTACGCTTTACTGGGCCGTCGCGCTTTCGACCATCGTTTTCAGTTCACCCGACTGAAACAGATCAACGATAATGTCGGAACCACCGACCAACTCACCATTGATGAATAGTTGCGGGATGGTCGGCCAGTTCGAAAACGTCTTAACGCCTTGGCGATAGACCTCCTCATCATCAAACACATTGACCGCTTTGAAAGGTGCACCGACCGCCTTAAGCGCTTCGGCGCTGCGTGCGGAAAAACCACACTGTGGGAAATCGGGCGTGCCTTTCATATACAGCACGACCGGATTGTTCTCGACTTCTTGCTTGAGGATCTGCATGGCTTCAGCGCTCATTTCGACCTACCTATTGCCTGAATCATTAACCCGATATTATATCTTGAAACATGTAATACTGTGTCCACCCGAACAACCACGTAGGGGTGTATCGCCGATACTTGAATCGGACCGCAAACATCCCCACCCGTTCTCAAGCGAGACATTGGAAACTACTCCAAAGGATTTGCTATGGCATTCGAACTCCCTGACCTGCCCTATGATTACGACGCGCTCGAGCCCTACATCGACGGGCGCACGATGGAGCTCCATCACGACAAACACCACAATACGTATCTGACCAAGTTTCAGAACGCTATCAAGGGCACCGAGCTCGAGGATCAAGACCTCGAGACCATCCTGGCGAAGGCCGGCCAACATGGTCCGGCGATCCGCAACCAGGGCGGCGGTTACCTAAACCACAATCTGTTCTGGCAATTCATGTCGCCGAACGGTGGCGGCCAACCTTCGGGCAAACTGGGCGAAGCAATGAATGCGAGCTTCGGTTCCTTCGACGCCTTCAAGGAACAGTTCACCAACGCCGCGACAACGCTTTTCGGATCTGGCTTTGTGTGGCTGGTACCCGAAGGCGGTCAGCTCAAAATCGTGTCGACTCCGAACCAGGACAACCCAATCATGGATGTTGTCCCGGAGGCCTCGAACCTGCCGATCATGGGCATCGACATGTGGGAACACGCTTACTACCTGAAATATCAGAATCGTAAGCCCGAGTATCTCGAAGCATTCTGGAACGTCGTCGACTGGGACGGCGCCGCCAAACGATTCGAGACCAGCGCCTGATATAGTTTCGAGTTCCGGTAAACGGCCCCGCCGCAGGCACTTCGGCGGGGCCGTTTATTTTGCCGCCCGGTATAAAGCGTTCGTCATGACAACACAACCAAGACACCTACTAACGCTAAACGATCTCGGTGCCAACGGCATTCGACGCGTCATCGAGCGTGCACTTGCCGACAAACGTGCAGGCACGTCGCATCAATCGCCGCCATTGCCCGGGCGTTCGTTGGCTATGTTGTTCGAAAAAGCATCGACCCGGACACGTGTGTCTTTCGAAGCCGGCATGACCCAACTCGGCGGCCATGCAATCTTCCTGTCGCCGGCCGATACGCAGGTCGGGCGTGGTGAATCAGCCGGTGATACCGCTCGCACACTATCGCGGATGGTCGACGCGGTCATGATTCGCAACCACGACCACGACGTGCTTGAAAACTTCGCCGCCGCGGCGACTGTGCCCGTTATCAATGGGCTAACCGACCGCGCACATCCTTGTCAGTTGCTGGCCGACATGCTGACGCTAACCGAACACTGTGGCGATCTCGCTGGGCGTACGGTCGCTTGGATCGGTGACGACAACAATATGTGCCGGTCGTATATGACGGCGGCGCGATTGGCCAATTTCAATCTACGTATTGCCACACCGCCGGGCTACCAACCGGACCCAGCATCAGTTGAAGCCGCCGGCGACGTGGTCACACTCTGTAACTCGGCAGCCGAGGCCGCGCGCGGCGCCGACGTGGTGACAACCGACGTCTGGGCCAGCATGGGCGATGAGGCCGAATACCAAAAACGATTGGCCGAATTCGGTGGATTTCAGGTCGACAACGCAGTTATGACCGAAGCCAAAGCCGATGCACTTTTTATGCATTGTCTGCCGGCCCATCGCGACGAAGAGGTTGCCGCCGCCGTCATCGACGGCCCGCAGAGCGTGGTCTGGGATCAAGCCGAAAACCGGCTGCATGCGCAAAAAGCACTGCTACTGGAGTTGCTTGCCGACTAAACGCGTATCACGGCCTGCACCGTTTTAACGCTAACTAAGTGTTCGTAACAAGCCGATACAGCGCGCTTGGGTATTGATGTCGCGGCGCGTACCATTCGAGCAAGCCCATCAATCGTGACCAGACGCCATGTGCCGAATCGCCGCCTATCTTGGTGAGCCGTGTCGACTTGATCGTTTTCTGACCGAGCCAGCACACAGCATCGCGCGCCAAGCATGGGACGCGCGTGAAATGGGCGATGCCACGGTCAATGCCGATGGCTGGGGCACGGGATGGTTTGACGAGTCTGGCCAGCCAGCGGCCTATCGCAATACGCTTCCGATCTGGTCCGACGCCAACGTCGACGCGCTCGGGCGCAGCCTGTACGCCCACACCTGGGTAACCAACGTGCGCAGTGCGACGCCAGGGCTCGGCACCGATTACGCCAACACCCAACCATTTATCAGCGACGAGGTATTGTTCGTCCACAATGGTTTCGTCGATCGCTTTGCGCACACACTGCGAGCGCGCGTGAGCGCCGCACTCGAGCCAGCGATGCTCGCAGAGATCAACGGCAGCACCGACTCCGAATACCTGTTCGCCCTCTTCCGTCAGCAAACCGGCTCGCTTGCCGATCGGCTACGCGCAATGCACGATCAAGTGGTCGCTTGGATGCCCGAGCTGGGCGACGATGTTCGCGCACTGCTGAATTTCATCGTCACCGACGGCACCCAACTAGCCGCGATCCGCAATGCTGTGAACGCGCCGGCACCATCGCTTTATCTCAACCGTAATTGGTCCGGCGGCGCCGTAATCGCGTCCGAGGCCTTTGATCAAAGCAGCGGCTGGACACCGATGCCCCATAACGAAGTCGTGGAGCTCGACCACCCAGTCTCGCCCCGAAACGCGGCCTGAGTGTGCAGCCGCAGGCGCCTCCGGCCCCATGGCACGCGTCGACGCGCCGTCATGGCCGGCAACTTATCGCCACAGCCGGGCGCCACCATCCGCACGCTACGCCCGCGGAGCTAGCGCGTTGACCGACCACGACAGCCGGCGCCCGAGTTTTCATCATTTCTATCCGCCGACGCGCTGGCACGTATTTGCCGGCCTGCGTCTGACCTGTCTAGGAACAGTGCAATGACCGACTCGCATCAGCAAGCGCTTCCAACCGACCTCGGCGATACAGTCGCCCAAGCACTGGCCGAAGACCTCGGCGAGCATGATCGTAACGCGGCGTTAATCGAAGATCCCGCACAAACCAAAGCGCGTATTATCACCCAAGAGGCCGCGATTGTTGCCGGCGCTGCCTGGGTCAACACCGTGTTCACGCAACTTACCGATAACGTCACGATTGACTGGCATGTGTCCGACGGCGCGCGTGCCACTAGCGACACAATACTGTGCACGCTCACCGGGCCCACGCGAGCATTGTTATCGGGCGAGCGCACGGCGCTGAATTTCCTGCAACTCCTTACCGGGGTCGCCAATAACACACGCGACTACGTCGACCGCGTGGCTGGAACAGGCACGGCTATTGTCGATACGCGCAAAACCTTGCCCGGCCTTCGAAGCGCCCAGAAATACGCGGTCGTCTGTGGCGGCGGGCGTAATCACCGTTTCGGCCAGTTCGATGCATATCTTATAAAGGAGAATCATCTGGCAGCCATTGGCTCGATCGCCACGGCGGTGGCCCGGGCGCGGGCGAACGCGCCCGACTTGTTTCTCCAGGTCGAAGTCGAGACTATCGAACAACTCGATGAAGCCCTGTCAGCCGGCGTCGACGGCGTGCTGCTGGATAACTTCCCGACTCATTTACTGACACGGGCCGTCAACAAAGCCGATGCGCACCGACGCCGTTTTCGTCAGCAACTGTTGATCGAAGCATCAGGCGATATCGATTTGGCCAACGTGCGCGAAATCGCGGATACAGGCGTCGATCAAGTGTCGCTCGGCGGTTTAACCAAACACGTGCGCGCCGCCAACCTATCGCTCCAATTCGCCGGCTGACGGCACGTCACTCAACCTAGGCTCGTTGCATTCGCTCAAATCCGGCGGCGAGATCGGCAATCAAATCGTCAATATCTTCAAGACCGGCATGCACCCGAAGGGTCGGCCCGCTGTCATCCCAGGCTGTGGCCGTGCGGGTGTCGTTGGGCGTAACCGGCAAAATCAGGCTTTCGTAACCACCCCAGGAAAAACCCATCCCGAACAACTCGAGATGGTCGACCAAGGCAGTTAACTGATCGCGACTGGTGGGCGCCAACTGGCATGCGAAAAGACCCGTCGCGCCAGCAAAATCGCGTTGCCAGAGCGCATGCTGTGGGTGATCGGCGCGTGCTGGATGAATGACACGGGTCACGCCCGGTTGCTCGGCCAACCAGTCAGCCAACCGAAGACTGTTTTGCCAATGTCCCGGCAGCCGCTGGCCAAGTGTCCGCAGGCCTCGGAGGCCAAGGTAGATATCGTCGGGGCCGGCGCAGTAGCCATGCAATGCCATCGTGCGTCGCACTGGCATGTAGTGCGCCTCGTCACAGTTGATCACACCGAGCATGGCATCGGCATGGCCGACGAGGTATTTAGTCGCAGCGTGTATGGAAATATCCACACCGTGGTCCGGGCCGCGGAAATATAGCGGCGTCGCCCAGGTGTTGTCGGCCAAAACACTGACGCCATGTGCGTGCGCCACGTCGGCCAGCGCCGGTATGTCACTGATTTCTAAGGTCAACGAGCCCGGCGCTTCCAAGAACAACGCACATGTCTGTTCGGTCATGTGTGCCGCCAGCGCGTCGGGGCCAATGAGCGGATCGAAATACTCGGTCGTTACACCGAGTGGACGCAGGACCGATTCACACAGCTTGCGCGTCGGGCCATAAACATTATCGGCGACGAGCACATGGGCGCCCGCCTCGACCACGGAGAAAAGCGCGACCGTGATCGCGGCCAACCCAGAGCAGGTCGCGACCGCACCATAAGCGCCTTCGAGCTCGGCGACCGCGTTCTCGAACTGGAACTGAACCGGGGTGCCGTTACGGCCGTAGTGAATGCCAGCGAACGGATCGGCGCTGGATGCCTCAAGCTGGTCGAGCGAGTCGAATAACACGGTCGAGGCGTGATACACGGGCGGATTGACCATACCGTGTTGCGATGACGGATCACGGCCAGCGTGGGCCAGTCGAGTAGCGGTTTTCATAGGTTTTCGAGCCATTATTCGTTGGCTGGCAAGTGAGTACGTCCAGGCGCGGCAGTAAGCGCCAACTCCGGCCCCTTGGGCACGATGCCATTGGCATTGATCGACGGGTGACTGCGATAGTAGTGCGTTTTGATATGGTCAAACGCGACCGTCTCGGCCACACCAGGGTGCTGATACAGCTCGCGCAGATAACCGGATAAATTGGTGTAATCGGCTATCCGACGGCGATTGCACTTGAAGTGGCTGAAATAGACAGCGTCGAACCGAACCAGCGTGGCAAACAACCGCCAGTCGGCTTCGGTCAGCCGACCGCCGACCAGATAACGCTGCGTGGCGAGCCGGTTATCCAACCAATCGAGTGTGCCAAAGACTTGCTCGAAGGCATCTTCATAGGCCGCCTGCGTGGTAGCGAATCCTGTTTTGTAGACACCGTTATTCACATGCTCGTAGATTGGCGCATTGAGCTCGTCGATCGCCACACGCAGGTCCACCGGGTAATAATCGCGCTCCGGATGCCCGGCAACGGCATCAAACGCCGCGTTGAACATCCGGACAATATCGGCGGATTCGTTGGATACAATCGTCTCACGTTCGGTGTCCCACAGCGTGGGTGTCGTCACGCGTCCGGTATAGCCAGGGTCGGCTTTCTGATAGAGCTGGTGCAGAAACTCAAACCCATAACCTGGCTCGATGTCCGTCCCCGGCGCATCGACAAAGCACCATCCGCCCTCGCCCATGACCGGATCAACAACAACGACATCGATCGCGTCGACCAGCCCTTTCAAGCGCCGCATAATCAACGCGCGATGCGCCCACGGACAGGCCAGTGACACGTAAAGCCGGTAACGGCCCGCGGCTACCGGAAACTCGGCGCCGGCTTCGGCCGAAACCCAACGTCGATACCCTGGCGACTCACGCACGAAGCGACCGCCGCTCGAGGCCGTATCGTAGCCCTGCTCATACCAAACGCCGTCAATCAGCAAACCCATACTGCTTACCCTCGGGGTCAGTCGAGGCCGGCCTGGCTCACACGACAGAAACAGCGGGCGTAGCGACCCTTCGGGTCATTCAAATGATGTTTTAGCCAACCAGCGGTGCTGCCTTGTTTTGCCTGGATGAGCCAGCCGGGCAATATGTCGGCCTGGATATGCGTCGACAGGAAGTTCTGGACCGCCATATCCAGAGACGATGGCGGCTGGATTGTACGCACCCGATATTGACCGGATTTCAAATCTGCCAGCTTGGCCAGCGCCTGCGTTGCTTGGACCGGGCCACCGAGGTGATCGACCAGCCCGATTCTTTTCGCCGCACGGCCCGTCCAAACACGCCCTTGGGCGTTGGTATGCACCTTGGAACGTGACAGATCGCGCGCCTTGGCGACCTTGGTCACGAACTGTTGGTAAGCATAATCAATATCCGACTGCATGATTTTGCGACCGCGATCGGTCAGTGGGTGGTTCTTCCGCAACAAACCGGACAGCGGCGTTGTTCCGACGCCATCGGCCTTAATACCCAGTTCATGCAAGGGCTTGCTGGCAGTCGGTATGAGCCCGAACACGCCGATCGATCCCGTGATGGTCGACGGCTCGGCCCATATCTGGTCGGCATTCATGGAAATCCAGTAACCACCCGACGCGGCCTTGCCCCCCATTGATACCACCACGGGCTTGCCAGCGGCTTGTGTTTTCACAACCTGGCGCCGAATCGACTCACTCGCGTTGATACCACCACCAGGTGAGTTGACACGCAGCAACACAGCCGCCACATCATCGTCGGCGCGCGCGGTGTGGAACAAGCGTGTGATGGTGCGGCTGTTCGCGCTATTGGGATTTTTACGACCGCTGGCGATATCGCCGGCAACTACAATCCGTGTGATTTCGGCGTTTGTCTGCGACGATTGCCGAGCATTCACGGCGGCCAGATAACTGTCGGCGCCAATCGCTTTCAGCTTGTCACCATTACCGCTGTGCGATGTTGCCAATTGACCGGCGACTTCGGACCACATTTTCAGTTGGTCCACCAGCCCGCTTTGACGCGCGAGTTGGGCGCCATTGCCATCCAATTCGGCAAATTTATCGGCATAGTTATCAGCATATTGTTTAACAGCAGCCGCATCGTACGGCCGCTTGGCACTGACAAGTTCGCGATAGATCTGCCAGAGAGAGCCAGTCCAGGCTTTGTTGGCCTCCTTGGCCGCCGGCGACATATCGCTGCGCATCAACGGCTCGGCAAACGATTTGTACTTACCGTGGCGAAAGACATGGATCTTGATGCCGAGTTTGTCCACGGCCTCGGCAAAATAATTGCGATAAACGGCATAACCCGGCAACGTAACTTGGCCCATCGGATCGAGAACGACCTGGTCAGCCTGGCTAGCAAGCGCATAGCGTGCCTGGTTGTAGTTATCGGCCCAGGCGATGACTTTTTTGCCGGATTGGCCGAAACGGTTGATGGCCCGCGTGATGTCCTGAAGCTGGCCTGGTTCGGCACCGTTGAGACGATCGAGCCGTAAATAAAGCTTCTTGATATGGTCGTCGCGACGCGCCTCATCGATCGCTGCGATCAGGTTTGAAACGACTGTCGCGCCGTCGCCGGCGCTCAGTTTTTGATGCAGCACGGATTTAACACCGCTAGGCGCTTGCTCGACGAGCGACCCAGTCGGCCGCACGACTAACGCCGAGTTTGCGCTTACCTGCGGCGCCGGTTGGTGGAACACACCAAAATAGACGACCAGCGGCACGACGATGAAAATCGCCAACAGCGCAAGTGCAGCAAGACTAGTTAACGTGCGCCAGACAATCACGAGCAGTTTGCCAAACATGCGGGTAAATCCTTGGATATGCTGAACCGGACGATTTCCTGAAATCGCCGTGCTAGACCAGTCTAGCGGCTCGTTGGCCGTATTGCGACTTGAATCCGGGGGCCGAATGCCACACGTTATCGGCTACCGCCGCCAACAACGCATTGACTATGGCCAGCGACACACAATCCCATCATCGCCTAATCATCCTCGGCTCGGGTCCGGCCGGCTACACGGCTGCTATCTACGCGGCGCGCGCCGGGCTCGAACCAGTTGTCATAACCGGTATGGAGCAAGGCGGCCAGCTCATGACGACCACCGATGTCGACAACTGGCCCGGCGACGTCGACGGATTACAAGGCCCGGGGCTCATGGACCGGATGCAGAAACACGCCGAACGGTTCGAGACCGAAATCATATTCGACCATATCCAAGCGGTGGAGCTATCGGGTCGCCCGTATCAGCTAACCGGTGAACGTGCGGTCTACACCTGTGATGCCCTGATCATCGCCACCGGCGCAACCGCCCAGTATCTCGGTCTCGACTCGGAATCCACGTTCATGGGCAAAGGCGTCTCCGCCTGCGCAACCTGTGATGGCTTTTTCTATAAAAACCAGAACGTCGCCGTGATCGGCGGTGGTAATACCGCGCTCGAGGAAGCGCTTTATCTAGCCAATCTAGCCGCACACGTAACGGTTGTGCACCGACGCGACCAATTCCGCGGCGACAAGATCCTAGTGGACAAACTTTTGGCGCGCGAAGCCGAAGGCAAAGTCTCGATCGTCTGGGACCACGAGCTCGACGAGGTTCTAGGTGACGCCATGGGCGTGACCGGCGCCAGACTCAAGCACAAACCGACCGGCCAAACACAACAGCTCGATGTCGCCGGTGTATTCATCGCCATCGGCCACAAACCGAATACAGATTTGTTCGTCGATCAGCTCGACATGGCCGGCGGTTACATCCGCACACAGAGCGGCCTGGATGGCAACGCCACCGCAACCAGCACACCGGGCGTGTTTGCAGCCGGCGATGTCATGGATCATGTCTATCGCCAAGCCGTAACCTCCGCAGGCACTGGCTGTATGGCGGCCCTCGATGCGGAAAAATACCTCGAGGCACTAGCCGACGAGGCCAGCGCTGAACCGGCGGCCGACGCGCAGCAAACGCGCCACGCCGGCTGACGACGTTAAAGATCTCCGACCATAAAAAAGACCCGCCAAAGCGGGTCTTTTTTCAACTTTCGGTCGGCAGCTAGACCTTTTCGCGAATACGGGCCGCCTTGCCGGTCCGGCCGCGCAGATAGTACAGCTTCGACTGTCGGACATCACCGCGGCGCTGGATCTTGATTTCGGCAATACCAGGCGAATACGTCTGAAACACCCGTTCGATGCCCACGCCATGCGACGTCTTTCGAACCGTGAAAGCCGAGTTTATACCTCGGTTCCGTTTGCCGATGACCACACCCTCGAACGGTTGCAGCCGCTCACGGCTGCCTTCGGTCACCCGAACCTGAACGAGTACGGTATCGCCAGCGGAAAAATCCGGCACGGTCTTGCCACTGATCTGTTCTGCTTCGATTTCGTCGACGATATTACTCACACCACACCTTCCGCGTTTATTCGAAATACGCTCGGCAAACTACGCCTAATTAAGCGCGCTATTGTAACCGACAATTAGGCGCTGAGTCTCTAGGAAACGATCAATTTATCACGCGTCGCCGCAATCTTTACCGTGATTCGGCGAATACTCATGGATAAATTCGGCTAATAACCGCTGTTTCTCGGCATCCAGCGCGAGCTGATCCAGTAAATCCGGACGCTTCAACCAGGTCGCACCGAGTGCCTGCTTCAAGCGCCAGCGCGCAATGCGCGCGTGATCGCCCGATAGTAGCGCGGACGGCACGTGTTCGGTCGCCGGCCGCGTATAGTACGGCGCATCAAGCCGCCCTTCGGTGAAGGATTCGGCCGCAGTCGAAGCTGGATCGCCGAGCACACCGGGCGTCAGACGTGCCGCTGCATCGATCATCATCATCGCCGGCAGCTCACCGCCGGACAACACGAAATCACCAATCGACACACTGGCGTCGACATAGCGGTCGATAAAGCGTTGGTCGACACCCTGGTAACGCCCACACACCAGCGTCGCAGCCCCGCGTTCGGCAAGCGAAGCAGCCCAGGCCTGGTTG
This sequence comes from Salifodinibacter halophilus, assembly GCA_012999515.1. Lineage (NCBI taxonomy): Bacteria > Pseudomonadati > Pseudomonadota > Gammaproteobacteria > Salinisphaerales > Salinisphaeraceae > Salifodinibacter > Salifodinibacter halophilus. Next base: position 761,421 of record JABEEB010000001.1, read on the forward strand.
AAGCGCTCACCATCGGGCGCAAGCAGTATGACGGGCTGTTGCGGTTGGCCGTGCGATTGCTCGACGGCTTCTAGCGTCTGCGCCAGCGGTTCGACCTGGAGCACCATGCCCGGGCCACCACCGAACGGTCGGTCATCGACCCGGCCGTCGTCGCGGGCGCCATAATCGCGTGGATTCCAGGTCGCCAGTTCCAGACGTTCCTCGCGCAGCGCCCGACCGACGACGCCGTAATGCTCGAGTTGCTGCACCCATTCCGGGAAAAGCGTGACGACGTCGAAACGCAATGTCAGGCGTCGTCGGGCCAATCGACATCAATACGACCCAAGTCAGGATCGACATGGTCGACGGTCTGCCCCGGTGCAAACGGAATCAAGCGCTCGCGCTCACCTTCGAGAACCAACACATCATGTGCGCCGGTTTCCAACATGTTAACCACGCGACCGAGTTGCACGCGCTGCCGATTGACCACCGCCGAACCGATCAGGTCGCACCAGTAATATTGATCTTTTGGCAGCGGCGGCATTTGGCTGCGATCCACCGTGATATCCGCGCCGACCAATCCGGCCGCCGCATCACGACTACAAATCGCTTGGCCATCTTCAGCGGTTAGCTGCGCAATCAGCGTCTTACCCTGGCGCCGCGCATCGAGAAGCGCGCGCTCGCCAAGATCATTGCCCAGCAGCCAGGGCGAGTAGTCAATAAGATTATCAATGGGGTCGGTAAAGGAATAAACCTTGACCCACCCTGAAATTCCGAACAGGCCGGTGATCCGCCCCATTGCCACGGGCCGATCGACCACCGGCGAAGTACCTTATTCGGCTTTATCGCTCGCCGATTCCGGCACCGGCTGCGATTGACTGCCCGCCTTCTCGCTGCTCACCGATGGCGAAGCACGTTTTTCGGACTCGCCTTCGCCGTGGCGATGATAGAACTTGACCAGTTCCTCGACGCGCTTGGACATCGACGCGCCACGCGCGACCCAGTAATCGACTTTTTCAGTGTCGATACGCAGCGGAGTTTCCTGACCAACCGCCACCGGGTTCAAAAAACCCAGCCGATCGACGAAACCACCATCACGCCCACTTCGCTTCGACGAAACGACGATGCGGTAAAACGGTTTCTTTTTCGCGCCAGCGCGCGCCAATCTAATTCGGACCATAGAATTCGGATGCTTGTCCGGACACGGATAATCTGCCCTTAAACCGCATAGTATACCGGTTTTTAACGACGACTCAAACCTCCATAGCCGTCGCCAGGCACGCCCAGACGTTTGCGCCAATACATGGCCCGCTGTCACGCCGGCACATCATTAATCGCAGATGGCACATCCGGACGTTAGACACATGTTTAGCGACCCATGTCGGGCGGGCCACCCGAGCCCTGCATTTGCCCCTGCATGGCGCGCATCATCTTGTTCATGCCGCCCTTGGAGAATTTTTTCATCATTTTTTTCATCTGCTGATGCTGTTTGAGTAGCCGATTAATATCCTGGACCTCGGTCCCCGAGCCGGCGGCAATACGCCGCTTACGCGAAGCTCGAATCAGATCCGGATAGGCTTTTTCACGCGGCGTCATGGAACTGACCATCGCCAGCATGCGCCCGACTTGTTTGTCGTCCGCCGCACCCGCCATGCCTTTCGGCATCTGCGCGCCCGCCGGCATTTTTTCCATCAACGCATTGATGCCGCCCATCTGCTGCATTTGCCGCAGTTGCTCGGCCATGTCATCCAGATCAAAGCCCTTGCCTTTTTTGAGCTTTTTCGCGAGCTTCTCGGCCTTGTCCTGATCAACTTGTTGTTCGGCATCTTCGACCAACGACACGACGTCGCCCATGCCCAATATGCGCGACGCAACGCGATCGGGATAGAACGGCTCGAGGGCATCCAGCTTTTCGCCGGTACCCATGAACTTGATCGGCCGCCCCGTAATCTGGCGCGCCGACAATGCCGCGCCGCCACGCGCATCGCCATCCACCTTGGTCAGCACCACGCCAGTCAGCGGTAGCGCATCGCCAAACGCTCGAGCGGTATTCGCGGCGTCCTGCCCGGTCATCGAGTCGACCACGAACAGTGTCTCGGCTGGCTCGACAGTCTCGTTCAGCGTCGAGATCTCGGTCATCATGGCATCATCGATGCCAAGCCGACCCGCCGTATCGACGATTAGTACGTCGTACAACCCTTTGCGCGCAGCTTCACGCGCTTCGGCCGCTATCTTTTTGGGTTTCTGACTCGATTTGCTCGGGTGGAAATCCACACCTACGTCGCTGGCAACTTGTTCCAACTGGTCGATCGCCGCGGGGCGATACACGTCGGTTGAAGTAACCAACACCGATTTTTTGCCCGTCTGCTTCAAATGGGCGGCGAGCTTGCCGGTGGTCGTGGTCTTACCCGACCCCTGAAGCCCGGCCATCAAGATGACCGCGGGTGGCTTGACGCGCAGATTCAGTTCGCTGTTGGTGCTGCCAAGAACTTCGGTGAGCTCGTCGTTAACGACCTTGACCAGCGCCTGACCGGGCGTAACACTCGTGGTGACTTCGCTGCCGACCGCGCGCTCGCGTACGCGCGCTACGAAATCCTTGACCACGGACAGTGCGACATCAGCTTCCAGTAACGCCATCCGCACTTCACGCAGTGTGGCCTGGATATTGTCCTCGGTCAGTCGGCCACGCCCGCGGACGGCCTGAAACGTGCTATTGAGGCGGTCACTCAGGCTGTCGAACATACTTGGAATCGATCAGTGTTGGTAAGCTGGCGACATTATACTGAAGCGATACCGACAGGCGTTCGCCTGGCAACATTAAAAATGGCGAATAACTGTCACCAACTAGATAAACACAGCCCAGCGGCAACACACACCCACGCGGCCCTATCAACCGCCATGGCATTAAAATCGCGTTACAGCCGCGGGCCAACCAATCAATAACGCTGACGACGTCAGAACGTGGAAGCATTCTCAACCCCCCTACTTTTTACCATCCTCGTCGGACTGATCGTGCTATCAGCCGCGACGTCGAGCACCGAAACCGCGCTGATGTCGATCAACCGGTACCGGCTGAGACATTTGGTGCGCCAGGGCCATGGCGGCGCGCGGCGCGCCGATGCCTTACTGGAACGACCGGACCGGCTGATCGGGCTCATCCTGCTCGGCAACAATCTCGTCAACATCGCCGCATCGGCGGTTGCCACTGTTATCGGCATCCGGCTGTTCGGCGATGCCGGCGTCGTGGTCGCAACCGTCGTATTGACGGTCATCGTCCTGATCTTCAGCGAAGTAACACCCAAGACACTGGCTGCGCTGCACCCCGAACGCATCGCCTATCCGGCCTCCTATATTTTGACGCCGCTCCAACATGGCGTCTGGCCACTGGTCTGGATTATCAACACGGCCTGTAACGGCATACTCCGAGGGTTCGGCGTTAGCGCCAAGGACGCTGCGCCCCATTCACTATCTTCTGAGGAATTGCGCACCGTCGTCTCCGAAGCCGGCGCAGTCATTCCGCACCGACACCAGAACATGCTGTTGTCGATACTCGATATGGAAAATGCCGAGGTCGACGACATCATGATCCCGCGTAACGAGATCATCGGTATCGACATCAGCAAACCCTGGGATGAGATCGTCGAACAGGTCGCCGCTAATCAGCACACCCGGCTGCCGATCTACGACGGCTCCATCGATTCGCTGAAAGGCATGCTCCACATGCGTCGCGTGCTAGGGCTGATCATCAATCACAGCATGACGCGCGAGAGCCTACTCGACCTCGCGAGCGATCCCTATTTTGTGCCCGCCGGCACACCACTGAACCACCAGCTTTTAAAGTTTCAGAACGAGCGACGCCGGATCGGCTTCTTGGTCGACGAGTACGGCGACATCCAGGGTCTGATCACACTTGAAGACATTCTCGAGGAAATTGTCGGCGAGTTCACCACCGACCCCGCGACTCAGACCCGTCATGTCAAAAACGAAGGCCACAACACATCTCTGGTCGAAGGCACGGTTGCTATACGCACGCTAAACCGAACGATGCACTGGCAATTACCAGAAGACGGGCCGCGGACGCTGAATGGCTTGATTACCGAGCGCTTGGAATCAATACCGCGCGCCGGCACCCATCTCAATATCGACGGCTACGATGTCCACGTCGCACAGACGCGGGCACGGCGCGTAAAAACGGTGCGAATCCGGCCACCGACGAGCCAAACAAACGACTAGACCAGCCACGGGCGCTGACTACTAGCACTCTGTCATTTGATCGCGTCGATAGCCTCCGACAACCGTCCGACAGCGACGACTTCCATATCGCCCACCCGGCGTGATTTCGGTGCATTAGCGCTTGGCACGATCGCCCGTTTGAAGCCGTGTTTGGCCGCCTCGGCCAAGCGTTCTTCGCCACCCGGCACAGGCCGAATTTCACCCGCCAGCCCAATCTCGCCACAAATGACGTCGTACTGACCGATCGCGCGGTCACGGAAACTCGACAGCGCGGCCAATACCACCGCCAGATCAGCCGCGGTCTCGGTTACACGCATGCCACCAACGACGTTGACAAACACATCCTGGTCGCCGAGACCGATACCGCCGTGGCGGTGCAGCACTGCCAGCAGCATCGCCAAACGCTGACCATCCGGCCCAAGTGCGACACGGCGCGGATTGTGTAACTGCGAGCCGTCGACCAGTGCCTGCACTTCTACCAGCATCGGGCGCGATCCCTCGCGCGCGACCATGATTACACTGCCCGGCACGGGCTGCTCATGACGCGACAGGAATATTGCGGACGGATTTTTGACTTGTTTTAGGCCTGATTGCGCCATCGCAAACACGCCGAGTTCATTGACTGCACCAAAGCGGTTCTTGATCGAACGCACGACCCGGAAGCGACTACTTTGCTCGGACTCGAAGTACAGCACCGTATCGACCATATGCTCTAGAACACGTGGTCCAGCGATCGAGCCTTCCTTAGTCACATGCCCGACTAGAATCAGCGCTGTACCCGTCGCCTTGGCGAAGCGTGCCAACATCGAGGCGCACTCGCGCAGTTGGGCCACATTCCCCGGCGCACTGGTCAACGCCTCGGTAAACACGGTCTGGATAGAGTCGACAACCAGCAATTTCGGCGCTTGCGGTTTGGCCAACGCCAGAATGCGCTCGACGCAGGTCTCGGCCAGCAACCCCAGATCAGCATCGGCCACGCCGAGCCGCTCGGCCCGCAGGCGCACCTGCTCCAGTGATTCTTCGCCCGTGTCGTAGAGCGCAGGCAGTTCGTTCGACAACCCGGCCAGTACTTGCAGCAACAGCGTGGATTTGCCGATGCCCGGATCGCCACCAATCAGGATCACCGACCCCGGCACAAGCCCGCCACCCAGCACACGGTCGAGTTCGGACATGCCGATCGATGTGCGCGTGACCTCACTCGAGCTGATATTGCCGAGTTTCTGGACACCGGACGGCGCGCCGTCGTAAGCCGCTGCCGGATCGACACCACGTTTGGGTGTCGCGGGCGTCGGCGCCACGCTTTCGACTAGCGTGTTCCAGGCGCCACAGTCAGCGCACTGCCCGGCCCACTTCGGCTGCGTCGCGCCGCAAGACTCACAAACGAACACCGTTTTCGATTTAGCCATCGCCGTGACACGCTTATCGCGCGTTCAAATAGCCCCGAACTCGACGCGCGGCGTTAGACGACAGAACAACTCGTAAGCGATGGTGCCGGCGGCCGTCGCAATCTCGTCGGCCGGTAAATCCGGTCCCCAGAGTGTAGCCACGTCGCCGATCTCCGCCGTCGGCGCATCGGTGACGTCGACGGTAATCATGTCCATCGAAACCCGACCTGCCAGCGGACAGCGATGACCGCCGACCATAACCGGGGTGCCGGACGGCGCATGGCGCGGATAGCCATCGCCATAACCGATCCCGACGACCGCGATCTCGGTATCGCGCTCGGCGACAAACTGCGCCCCATAACCGATCGGTTCGCCAGCCGCCACGCGGTGTCGGTTAATAATCGGTGCCGTGAGTTGCATCACACCACGCAGGCCGAGTTCGGCAGCCGAATGATCGTTCAATGGCGAACTACCGTAGAGCATGATGCCGGGGCGAACCACATCGGCATGGGCCGACGGGCGAGTCAGCACCGCAGCCGAATTGGCGATTGAGCGCTGACCAGCACGCTGACCAACGGCATCGGAAAAACAAGTGAGCTGGCGATCACTCATCGGATCACCCGGATCGTCCGCGCAAGCCAAGTGCGTGAGAAACCCCAGGTCTTCAACCCCGGGCGCGGTGGCGAGTCGGTCGGCCAATGCGCCGGCCTCGTCCGCGGCCACACCGAGGCGGTGCATGCCACTATCGATTTTCAGCCAAGCCGCAAGCGGCGTGCCACTGTATTGCGCCAATGCCTCGACCTGGCATGGACCATAAGCGACCGGTTGGATATTTTGGGCCGACGCCTCAGCGAGCACCGCTGCGTCCAGCGGCTGCGATAACGTCATGATCGGCTCGGTGACCCCGGCCAACCGAAGCCGCAGCGCTTCGTCGAGGCTGGCGACCGCAAACCCATCGGCAGCGAGCGCGGTTGCCACAGCCACGCTGCCATGGCCGTAGCCGTCCGCCTTAACCGCGGCAAACACGCGTGACGTCGGTGCGAGCTCACGCACCCGCCGCAGATTATGATCAAGCGCAGCCGTATCGACGACCGCGCGGGCCCGCGCGCTCATCCAATAAACTCCTCGTCGTATCGATCCTGCAGATTCTCGAAACGAGTATAGTGTGACAAAAATGCAGTGCGCGCCGTGCCGGTAGGCCCGTTACGCTGCTTGCCAATAACGATTTCCGCGACGCCTTTGTCGTTGCTGTCTTCGTTATAAACCTCGTCGCGATAAACAAACGCGATAACGTCAGCATCCTGTTCAATACCGCCCGACTCACGCAGGTCTGACATCCGGGGGCGCCGGTCCTCGCGCTGCTCGACCTGACGGTTGAGCTGCGACAACGCAATAACCGTGACATTAAGTTCTTTAGCTAGCGCCTTGAGTTGGCGTGAGATTTCCGATATCTCATTGGTTCGGTTCTCGGCCGTTCCTGGCACCTGCATGAGCTGCAAATAGTCGACGACAATCAGCCCGATATCGTTTTCGCGCTTCAGACGTCGGGCACGTGAACGCAGCTCGTTGGGCGATAACGCCGGCGTGTCGTCAACAAACAGTCGCGCATTTTCGTTCATGATGCCGACCGCCGAGGTGATCTTAGCCCAGTCGTCTTCGGTTAAGTTACCCGAACGGAGGTTGGCTTGGTCGACCCGGCCCCATGACGAAATCATACGCATCACGATCTGCTCGGCCGACATTTCGAGCGAAAATACCGCAACGGGCGTTTTCTGTTTGATCGCAACGTTCTCGACGATATTCATGGCAAACGCCGTCTTACCCATCGACGGACGTCCGGCCAGAATCAAAAGATCGGAAGGTTGCAGACCGTTGGTCAGTTGATCGAAGCGGTCCAACCCGGTCGGCAAGCCAGTAAACTCACCTTCCTGTTGAACCAACTCGCCGATCGTCTCGACTGCCTGAGTAAGCAGATCGTTCAACCCCCGTGGGCCATCTTCGGCCTGACGGCCGTGCTCGGCGACCGCAAACAGTTCCTGCTCGGCAGCCGAAACCAATTCATCGGCTTCACGGCCGGTGTTGTCAAACCCCAAGCCGGTGATCAAATCGCCCGCGCGAATGAGCTGCCGCATGAGCGAGCGCTGGCGGACGATATCGGCATAGGCGCGGATATTGGCCGCACCCGGTATTTCGGTAACCAGATTGCCGATGTAGGTCGCACCACCGGCTTTTTCGAGCAGATCGCGGCTACGGAGCCACTCGGTCAGCGTGACCAGATCCCGTGGCTGATCATCGTTGACCAGATCCGCTAAACCGCGGAACAGCAGCCGATGATCTTCACGGTAGAAATCGTTTTCGAAAAGCGTTCCGGCGATGTCGTCCCAAGCATGTTGGGATAACAGTAAGCCGCCGATGACCGACTGCTCGGCATCGATCGAATGCGGAGGTAGCTTGCCTTCGGTCATGGCCGCAGCGCTCGAGCCGTCAATCCTTGTTCACCAGCGAAGCACACGTTCATGTGTCGCCAACAATCCAGGGATCGTTTATACACCGGAACCACCGCGACCGCCGACAGCTAAATAGTCGGCGGTCGCGGCCTGGCATCTTACATCGTTTACGACGTTTCGCGCTCGTCGTTCGATGCGTCGCCTTCCACGGCGCCCGCATCGTCCGATTCGGCGGCAGCCTCTTCGGTCTCCGCCTCTTCAGAACTCGTGCCGCGGCGCGGCATGTTGATGCCCATGTCGGTCAGCTGGGCGACCACAATCGTCACCTCGGTCTCGACGTCGGCGTGGAGTTCCAGATTCGCCGTGTACTCGCCAGTCAACCGGAGATTACCTTCGGTCAGAAGCACTTCCCGGGCATCGACCGATGCGCTTTCTTCGGTGATTTTGGAGGCGATTTCCTGTGGCCCGACCGAGCCAAACAACTTGCCTTCATCACTGGCCCGCATGGCGATGACGAATTCACGGCCACGCAACTGATCAGCGCGCAGCTCGGCCTGATGACGACGGTCATCCGAGGCTTGCTTCAGTTCGGATTTGCGCTGTTCGAACGTTTCGATATTGGCCTTGGTCGCCGGCAGTGCAATGCCGCGCGGAATCAAATAGTTCCGACCAAACCCGGGCTTAACATCGGCGGTATCGCCAAGATCGCCGAGATTACGGACCTTCTGTAGCAGAATGACTTTCATGACGTGACCTTACGACGAGTGACGGTCAGTGTACGGCAACAATGCCAGGAATCGCGCGCGTTTGACAGCGGTCGACAGCTGGCGCTGATAGACCGACGCCGTGCCGGTGATCCGGCTCGGCACGATTTTGCCGGTGTCGGTGACGTATTGCTTGAGAGTTTCGATGTCTTTGTAGTCGATTTCTTCCACACCGGCGGCGGTGAATCGACAGTAGCGACGACGACGAAAGAATCGGGCCATGATGGGGCTCCTTGCTGGATTCGGTGACGGTCTCGCGACCGGCGCTTATTCGGTTTCGGCCTTGCGCTCGTCGGACTTCTTGGCGAGCGGCGACGGATCGGTATCGGCCTTGTGCCGGGCGACGATCAGGTGACGAAGCACCGCGTCGTTGAAACGAAACGCATCTTCGAGCTGCTCACGCGCATCCTGCGTGCATTCGAAGTTCATCAGCACATAGTGCGCTTTGTGGATCTTGTTGATCGGGTACGCGAGCTGACGCCGACCCCAGTCTTCGTGGCGATGAATCTGACCGCCTTCGGCCTCGACGATGGAGCGATACTTCTCGACCATCGCGGGCACTTGTTCGCTCTGATCCGGATGGACCAGAAACACTAGTTCATAATGTCGCATGGCTTGTTCCTTGTGGTGAATGCCCCCGGCTTGCCAAATAGCCGTAGAGCAAGGTAGCCCGGCATTGTAAGCCTTTAACGCCTACCAACGCAAAGGCAAAAATTACCCGCCCTGACGCTGCTGCCGTCGCGCTTCGAACAGAGCGACCCCGACGGCGACCGACACATTCAAACTCTCGATCGAACCACACAACGGGATCGATCCAAGTCGGTCGCAACAGTCCGTGGTCCGCCGGCGCAAACCATCTGCTTCGCCGCCAGCCACAATCACGTGCCGACCACCGAGATCCAACGTATCGATCGACGATGGCGCCTCGCCCTCGAGACCGGTTGAAAAATAACCGGCGTCCTGTAGCCAAGTCAGCGTTCGCGCCAAATTAGTGACGCGTGCGAACGGCACATATTCGGCGCCGCCGGCTGCAACCTTGATCGCACTCGACGTTAGTCCGACCGCCTGTCGGCGTGGCGCTATAACAGCGTCGACACCGGCGGCCGCCGCACTGCGCAGGCAAGCACCCAGATTATGCGGATCCTGGATCTGATCGAGTGCGAGCACCAGACTTGTTGAGCCCGCCAACGCGATGGTCTCGGCCAGCGCCTGTTCATCGATCGCCTCGGGTGCCGCGATTTCCGCGGCAACGCCTTGATGCGCGATATTTGGCAGCCGACGATCAAGCTCCGAACGCTCGATGGGTTCGGCCGACAGACCGTGTGCAGCCAGCTCCTGCTCCAGGGCATCGTTGTCGCGTGTGGCGCTGGCCAAGCGCCACACGCGATAGACCGGCCGGCGTCCTTGCAACGCGGCCATAACAGCGTGGACCCCGCCAATCAGCGACACCGGGGTCGACGATCGACCCATGTTGGCAGCCAGCTCGCTCTGGGGTTACCGCTGACCCAACGGCGGCGGCTCGCTGAAGGCCTGTTTCTTGCGACCTTTGACGATCGGTTTGATGATGATGGCAACGCGGCGATTTTGCGCCCGCCCCGCTTTGGTCCTGTTGGTAGCGACCGGCTGCGACTCGCCGCGGCCCCACGTCAGAACGCGCTGTCCTTTCACGCCGTGATTGACCAGAAACTGCGAAACCGACCGGGAGCGATCGCGAGATAACTCGAGATTGTGTTGTTTGTTGCCCGTGCTATCCGTAAACCCGACCACATGCACGGCTGTTTTTTGGTAATCCCGCATAACCGACGCGATCTTGGAAAAGATCTGCTGGGCGCGCTGGTTAAGCGTGGATTTATCCACGGCAAACGTCACGTCGCTGGCGACGCCGATCTTCAATGCGCCGTTTTGCAGCCGCTGGACATCCAACTGCCGCTGCTCGCGTTCGGCTTTTAGCTTTCTATCGAGCTCACGCTTTTGCTTGTCCATGTAATGGCCGACGCCGCCACCGGCCAAGCCACCCAATGCTGCTCCGATCGCAGCGTTGCGTGTCCCGTGATCGCCTAGTTGCGAGCCAATCAGCCCACCCAGCAGCGCGCCCGCACCACCACCGATGCCAGCCCGTTGATTGGGGTTATTAGCACAGCCGGCCAACGCGATTACAACCACCATCACGAAGACCGCCACAACAGATCGATTTACGTTTGTTGCCATACCGTCAACTCTTCGATTTTGTTTTCGCCCGTTTACGCCTGCTGCGCTGGCTAGCGGGCGCAGCCACCAGCGCCAACTCGATCTTACGCGCGTCGACATCCACGTGGACAACGCGCACCGACACCCGGTCGCAAAGCCCGAACACTGTACCGCCATCGCGTCCGACAAGACGGCGGCGATCGGCATCGTAGACAAAATAATCGTCACCGAGTTCGCTAATGTGAACCATCCCGGTCGCGTAGACATCATCGAGCTCGACGAACAGGCCAAACGAAGCCACGTTGGCTACCACTCCGTCAAAGATTTCGTCGACCGACTCGCGCATATATTCGCACTTCAGCCAATCATCGACCTCGCGTGCGGCGTCGTCAGCACGTTTTTCGGCCGCCGATGCGACTTCGCCCTGCTCCACCATCGCGGCATGATCGTAGGCGAAATGGCCGAGCGGCTTGCCGGCCAGAAGATGTTTGATGCCACGGTGGACCAACAGATCCGGATAACGGCGAATCGGTGATGTGAAATGCAGGTAGTGGTCGAGCGCCAAGCCAAAGTGGCCACCATTGTCCGGCGCGTAATAAGCGCGCGATAGACTCTGGAGCATGACGGTCTGGATGAGATGTGCATCATCGCGCTCGCGCGCCTTGGCCAGCACCTGGTCGAAATCGGCCGCTACGGGCTGACGGTTACGTGGCAGCGATAATCCGCGCTCGGTGAGAAACGAGCGCAGATCGGCCAGGCCGTCAGCGGTTGGACCACCGTGGACCCGATACAGCGTCGGCAACTTCTGCTCAGCTAATTCGCGCGCGGTCGCGACGTTAGCCGCAATCATGCATTCTTCGATGATCAGATGCGCGACCCCGCGCTCGGCGGCCACAATGCTCTCGATGCGCCCCTCAGGGCCGAAGATGAAGTGCGGATCCGTGGTTTCGAACGCAATTGCGCCGCGCTCGTGGCGGGCTTCGGCCAGCACTTCGTAAACCGCGCGCAGATCAGCCAGTGGCTGCGCCACCCCATCATATTCTGACGGTCGATTCTCCGGCTGCTCGAGCCAATCGGTGACCTGATCGTAAGTCAGCCGCGCATGCGAGCGTATGACGGCTTCCCGCCAACGGCCGGATTGAATCTGGCCGCGGCGGTCGATCTGCATTTCACAAACCAGCGCCAAGCGATCGACTTCCGGACGCAGTGAGCAAAGGCCGTTGGACAAGGCTTCCGGTAGCATCGGCACGACGCGGCCCGGGAAATACGCCGATGTTCCACGCTCGGCGGCTTCTGCATCCAAGGCTGACCCCGCCGACACATAATGCGCCACATCGGCAATCGCCACCCAGAGTTGCCACCCCTTATCGGTCGGCCGGGCATGAACCGCGTCGTCGAAATCCTTGGCGTCGGCGCCGTCGATGGTCACCAACGGCAGATCGCGCAGATCGACACGATCGCGTTTGTCGGTTTCAGAGACGGTATCGCCCCAGGCAGCTGCCTCGCTGTCTACCGCATCCGGGAAACGATCCGTTAGGTCATGGGCGCGGATGGCACGTTCGATCTCGGCGCTCGGCTCAAGCCGGTCGCCCAGAATCTCGACGACTTCGCCGCGCGCCGGTGCGCGCTTGTTCGGCGGCTGCGTCATCCGAACCACAACGATCTTATGCTCGTCGGCGCCGTTGCGGTCAGCATCGGCAACCAGAATCGGCCCGCCGTTGCTGGCGCTGTCGGCTGTCTGCAATTGCCAGCCGGCGTGTTCAGGCTGGAGATAGCCCACGAACGTATCGCGTGCGCGCTCGACGACGTGCAGCACACGCCCAACCCGGCGACCGTTTTGTTGCTCCGATTTCAAACGCACGTCGACCCGGTCGTCGGCCATCACGCCCCGCATTTGGGGTGGCGGCAAAAAAACGTCTTCCGTGTCAGCGTCATCCGGGATAACGAAGCCAAACCCGCCACGGTGCGCCTGCACCCGGCCGCGAATGCGAGTTTTGCGCTGAACGGGACGAATCATGCCTTCCGAGTCGGATTCCAGCTCGCCGTCGCGCAGCATCGCACGCACTCGGTGGTCGAGTGCGTCAATACGGTCCGGGTCGCCAAGTGCGTAGCCAGCAACCAATGCTTCACGGTCGATCTCAGCCTCGTGCGCCGCAAGATCGGCGGCAATCAGGCGCCGGCTTGGCACAGGCGCCGAATAATTCGCACACTCTTTGTCGTAATCAGGGTCGCGCTGCCACCACGCGTCAGGGCGGCTGTTTCGTAATTCTGTCATTGCGACATTAGTCTAACTCACTGAATCGCCGTTCGGTGTTTGACATCGCCGCCATCAATCACTAGATTTCGCGTTCCAGGCCGAGGTGGCGGAATCGGTAGACGCGCTAGCTTCAGGTGCTAGTGAGCATACGCTCGTGGAGGTTCAAGTCCTCTCCTCGGCACCAATTATGTATTTATAATCAATACATTACGACTATTTGTCGTATTAATCTCGTGATCGGTCGTCCGCGCTACGCAGACGACAGCATTGACCGCGGACTAGCGGTCAATCTCCTCGCCCGACACGGCTCTGCGCCGTTAGATGCGTGACCCAGGCAACACAGCGCCACAATCCCGCAGCGCGCACTCATTTACGAACAAGCGGCCCGCGCGCAGCCTTTAGCCGTGCGCGACCAATGTTTGCAGATACGCAGTACAGCTCTCGGTTAAAGACGACAGGTCATAGCCGCCTTCCAAGGTCGCGACCATCTTGCCGGCGCAGTATTGCCGTGCAACGCCCGCGATCTGCTCACCTACCCATGCGAAGTCGTCGGCGTCCAACATCAGATTGGCCAACGGGTCATCTCGATGCGCATCGAAGCCCGCCGAAACCAGAATCAATTGCGGTTGATAGGCGTCGAGTGCCGGCAACCAGTCACGTTGCACGGCTCGCCGAAAGGCCTCGCGGCCCTCGCCCGCCGCGAGCGGCGTTTTGATCAAACGCCCGGGCACACTGGTGTCGTCAGGAAACGGAAACAGCGGGTTCTGGTACGTGGAGCAGAACAACACGCGCGACTCATCGCGAAATATATCTTCGGTGCCGTTGCCGTGGTGGACATCGAAATCCAGGATCGCCACGCGCTCGAAGCCATGTTCATCCAGTGCGTGAGCCGCGGCAGCCGCCACACTGTTGAACAAACAAAAGCCCATGGCACGCTCGCTTTCGGCGTGGTGGCCCGGCGGCCGAACCGCACAAAAAGCGTTACCGATCGTGCCGGCCACGACAGCGTCGACGGCGGCTAGCGTGGCACCGGTTGACCGCTGCGCGGCGGCCAGACTGTAGGCGTTCATCGCCGTGTCGCCATCCAGCGATACCCGGCCAGTAGTCGGCGCCGCTTCGACAATCCGGTCGACATAATCCGAGCCGTGTATTTTTTTCAACGCCTCGATTGAAGCAAGCGGCGCTTCAAACTGAACGCATGCCGATGGCTCGATCCTGTCGAGCGCACGGTCGACGGCCTGCATCCGCGCCGGAGATTCGGGATGCCCGCCGCCCATGTCGTGGGCGGCGCAGTCGGCGTGACGGAGAACCCCGGTCGTCACAAACGTTCCTATTGATAGATCTCGCTGCCGCCGGCACGGAACTGTTCGGCTTTTTCAGTCATACCGGCCTCGATGGCGTCGTCGGCCGAGTGAATCCCCCGCTCGTGCGCGAACTCGCGGACCTCCTGCGAAATTCGCATGGAACAGAATTTCGGCCCGCACATGCTGCAAAAATGAGCGACTTTGGCCGCATCCTTGGGCAGGGTCGCGTCGTGGTATTCACGTGCCTTTTCGGGATCCAGGCCGAGATTAAACTGATCGTCCCAGCGAAACTCGAAGCGCGCCTTGGACAACGCATTGTCGCGGATCTGCGCGCCGGGATGGCCTTTGGCCAGATCAGCGGCATGGGCGGCAATCTTATAGGTAACAATGCCTTCGCGGACATCGTCGCAATTCGGCAGCCCAAGATGCTCTTTAGGTGTGACATAACAAAGCATCGCGGTGCCGTACCAACCAATCTGGGCCGCACCAATCGCCGAGGTGATGTGGTCGTAACCCGGACCGATATCGGTCGTCAGCGGCCCCAGCGTATAGAACGGTGCTTCGTGGCAATCTTCCAATGCAGCGTCCATATTTTCCTTGATACGCTGCATCGGCACATGCCCCGGCCCCTCGATCATGACCTGAACGTCGTGCGCCCAGG
This sequence comes from Salifodinibacter halophilus, assembly GCA_012999515.1. Taxonomy (NCBI): domain Bacteria; kingdom Pseudomonadati; phylum Pseudomonadota; class Gammaproteobacteria; order Salinisphaerales; family Salinisphaeraceae; genus Salifodinibacter; species Salifodinibacter halophilus. The sequence continues at coordinate 776,638 of JABEEB010000001.1, forward strand.
CGATCTCGGTAAGCTCCCCCAGTGTTTTTAGCTCGGCCATCTGGGCTTCGTCGTTGGCGTCTGCGATGGCACCCGGCCGCAGACCATCGCCCAGGGAAAAAGCGACGTCGTAAGCAGCCATGATTTCGCAGATTTCGGAAAAGTTTTCGTAGAGAAAACTCTCCTGGTGGTGGGCCAGGCACCATTTCGCCATGATCGAGCCACCGCGGGAGACGATGCCGGTTACGCGCTCGACTGTCATGGGCACATAGGGCAGACGTACGCCAGCATGGATGGTGAAGTAATCGACGCCCTGCTCGGCCTGCTCGATTAACGTGTCGCGAAACATGGCCCAAGTCAGTTCTTCGGCGTTGCCATCGACCTTTTCCAACGCCTGATAGATCGGCACCGTGCCCACCGGGACCGGCGCATTGCGGATGATCCATTCGCGCGTTTCATGGATGTGCTTGCCGGTGGATAGATCCATGACGGTGTCGCCGCCCCAGCGCGTGGCCCGGACCATCTTCTCCACTTCCTCGGCAATCGACGACGTGACCGCCGACGTGCCCATGTTGGCGTTGACCTTGACCCGGAAATTGCGGCCGATGATCATCGGCTCGGATTCCGGATGATTCACATTGTTGGGGATAATCGCGCGCCCGGCCGCAATCTCGTCCCGAACGAATTCAGGCGTGACGTGCTCTGGTAGATTGGCGCCAAAGCTCTGACCTTCGTGTCGACGCAGCAAGCGCGAGTCGCGAATCTCGTCGATACGCGCATTCTCGCGGATGGCGACGAATTCCATCTCGGGCGTTATGTGCCCCAAGCGCGCATAGTGCATCTGCGACACATTGGCACCAGATCGAGCGCGGCGCGGGTTGGGCGTATTCGGGAAACGCAGGTGGCCGGTGGCCATATCGGCGGATCGCTCGCGCCCGTGGTCCGAAGACAATTCGGACAGCGGCTCGGTATCACCGCGCTCGGCGATCCAATTGGCTCGCAACACTGGCAACCCGGCAGCCAGGTCGATCGATGCATCCGCGTCTGTGTACAAACCGGAGCAGTCGTAAATCGTAACCGCGGGGTTTTTCTCCACTCCGAATGTCGCCGGGGTGTTCGTCTGCGCAACCTCACGCATCGGAACACGCAGATCCGGGCGTGAACCTTCCACGTAAACTTTCGTAGAATTCGGAAACGGCTGGCGCAAGTCCATAGCGAGCCGGGTATCGAGTGTCAGGTCTTCCACTGCCGTATTCATTTTGCGCTCCGCTGGTCCGACCAAACCGCAGTCCTGGCAGTTGGTCAGTTTATGATGACTGCGATAGTACTGGACTCATCTTGCGAACAAAAAATTCCCTGTGCTCAACGGCAACCACCGGGTCAGCGATTAACCAAGCAGAAACCACGCGCCGCCCAAGCCAAGCACGCCAATCCACACTGTCGTTGCCAGGCCAAGTAGAACGGGCCGCCAACCGAGTTGGATCAAAGTCATGATCCGCGTCTGAAGCCCCATGGCCACCATCGCCACGGCGAGCAAGGCACTATCGAGTTTCACCAGATCGCTATGGGTTGCGTGATCGATCGGCAGAAACGAATTGACGATCACAACGGCGACAAAACCGAGAATGAAAAGCGGAAATTTGGCCCCGCCACCAGAAGCCTGTGCAGTGTGATTACTCGCTCGCCACCACACCGCGAGTGCCGCACACGCCGGCACAAGCATGGCCACGCGGGCGAGCTTGAACACGCTGGCGTCGGGACCAGCACCGCCGCCAAACGTAAATCCAGCAGCCACGACCTGGGCGACTTCGTGAATCGAGCTACCAACCCATGCCGCAAATGCCGACTCAGGCAACCCGAGCGCGTGGCCGAGCAACGGATAGACAAACATGGCCACGGTACCGAACACCGTGACAAGTGCCACGCCACAAACCACATCCTGCTCGCGCGCTCGAATCACGCCATCGATGGCAACTACAGCCGAGGCACCACAGATCCCAGACCCGGTCGCGATCAACACACTTAAAGTATCCGGCAGCTTTAGCAGTCGGCCGAGCGCGATACCAACGACCAGCGTGGAGCACACAACTACAACGACCAATGTCATGCCACCGATACCAACTGACACTAGATCGGCAAACGCCAGCCTGAAACCGAGCAATACAATGCCAGCGCGCAGCACATAACGAAGCGCCCACGCGATACCGGGCTCGAAAATACCCAGATGTGGCACAACCCCGCGCACGAGCACACCGACAAGAACGCCAAGCATCAGCGGACTAACCGGAACCGTATTATTCAGCCAGGGCCATTGGGCAAGTAAGTAACAAGCCGCGGCCAACCCGCTACAAAGCGCCAGACCGGCACTGCGCCGCGCGGCGGTGGTAGCAAAATCGGCTAAGTGCCAACCAACACGCTCAACAATCAGATGGGTCACGATCCAACACCGGCTATCAAAGAACGTGATCGACGATAGCCGGATCCTTAATTAAATAAAATCATTTATTATTCAATTATTAATTAAATTTTATTTAATATTATGGCGGCATCACCGTTTACCCTTCGACAACTCGACATATTCGCCAGCGTGGTGCGTCATGGGCAGATACACAGCGCAGCCCAGGCGATTCACTTAAGTGACGCGGCCGTCAGCCAAGCACTAACCGAGCTTGCCGGCAGCCTGGGGGTGCAGCTTTTCGAGCGCCACGGCCGCCGGCTGGTGCCAACAGCCCATGCGCGCCAATTGGCCGCCTTGACCGATGAACCGTTGGCGCGACTCCGCGCCATTCCCGATCAGCTTGTCGACCCCGACGACAATGCCGTCCTCAGCGGCAGCGTTCGTATTGCCGCCTCAAGCACCATCGCGCGCTATATCCTGCCGGAAGCCCTGGCAGCGGTTCGCCGTCAATATCCACATACGCTGATCGAACTAAGCTTGGATAACAGCGCCAACGTCGGGGCATGGGTGGCTGACGGCGACGTCGACGTCGGTTTCATCGAGGGGCCAAACCAATCCGCCGGGATCGTCGCCCAGCCATGGCGAACCGATCACATGCACGTGATCGCGCCTCTCGATTATCCGGTCGATACCATTGCCGTCGATCGACTTAACACCCATCCCTGGGTCGGTCGCGAAGCCGGGTCCGGCAGTCGCGCCGTATTTGAACAAAGCCTCGCGCTAGCCGGTTATCCACCGCCATCCGCCCATCTGATCTGCAACGATAGTGGTGCTATTGTGCGTGCCGTGGCCGGAGGCGCAGGGCTGGCCTGCGTCAGCCAGCACGCGACGCGCCAGGCCAGCGCCCTGACCGCCGTTCAGACGGTCGAACTGGCTGATCTCGCATTGGAACGACCGCTGTGGCGGATCAGCGCGCGCAGCACCGGCGATCACCACCCACCAGTCGTGGCACGCGTTCTGACATGCATCGATAACTGGTTGGATGCCATAGCCAGCTAGCACCAACACGATCCCGACACGCCAGCGGTTATAGGAAAATAGCGGCACACGCTGGTTCTACTTAGGCGCGGGCAAGCAATACACCGCTGGTGCAGAGTTCGGCGCCCGCCTTCTGCATCGCGTCGATCGACGCACCAGTATCGCCCGTGGCCATGTCAACGCCGCGGATACCATCGCGAACGAGCCACACCCCGAAGCCCTCGGCGAGCGCGTCGAGCACCGTGAATTTGACACAGACATCGGCTGCCAGGCCAACCACGATCAGTGTATCGATGCCACGGGTCCGCAGATGATCGGTCAAACCGGTAGCTTTTCGGTGGTCGTTGTCGTAGAACGCCGAATAGCTGTCGATGCGAGCGTCAGTGCCCTTGCGAACGACGTAGTCAATCGATGCTACATCGAGTGCCGAGGCGAAACCGGCACCCGGCGTCTGCTGGACACAATGCTCGGGCCAGAGGACCTGCTCGCAACCGTCGAGCTCGCCGATCTGAAACGGCTCAGCTCCGCGATGTTGTGTGGCAAACGAACCGTGGTCGGGCGGATGCCAGTCCTGGCTGGCAACGCGATGTTCGAAAATCGGCATCAATGCGTTGGCAACCGGCACCACGGCATCGCCATCCGGCACACCCAGCGCGCCGCCGGGCAGAAAGTCGTTCTGAATATCGACCAGCAGCAGCGCTTCGCTCATGTCGACTCCGGAGTCGTTTGCGCCGCGCCCGCCCCGGTCTGCGAGTGCAACCATGTGTGCAAATCGGCTGTCGAGCGCTCGAGGTAGCGATCCACGAGCGCTGGATAATCTGGGCGCGTGGCGAAATACGCGAACTGGGCGCGTGCATGCGCCTGGCTGTCGACCAGCGTTGCGCCGTTATCTACGCGCTTCCCGGCACGAATGGCCGGCTGTAGCAGATCGTTGTGGGGCGCGGTTTGATCGAACACTTGCGATCCCTGCGCGTCATCGGCGGCCCAAGCGGTATTCGGCGCAGCTTCATCGAACAACAGATCGGCGCTCGGTGCGCCCGCATCATCGACGAAACGTCGAACTTGATGCACACCGGGCCGCGTCAGCTTGCCCGGGCTGTCGGAGAGCTTCATCCGATAGGACCAATGGCCCTCTGAGTTCTTGACGGCCGCCAGCTTGTACACCCCGTCCAAGGCGGCATCGGGTTGCGCGGTGATCAACCGGGTACCAATGCCCCAGAACACGATCGGCGCACCGGCGGCCTTGATATCAGCTATCTCATGCTCATCCAAGCTGGAACTGGCGGCGATCCGGGCCTCGTGAAAGCCGGCTTCATCCAACATACGACGCGCTGTCGTCGCCAACTCCGCCATGTTGCCTGAATCAAGGCGTACGCCAACCATTTCGTGGCCTTGGGCGTGCAGCTTATGTCCGGCGGCGATCGCGTTCTCGATGCCACCCAGAGTGTCGTAGGTATCCACGAGGAATACGCAGTTGTCCGGCAACGCCTCGGCGTAAGCTTCGAATGCGTCGAGCTCGGATTCGAAAGCCATGACCAGGCTGTGGGCGTGCGTGCCGAACACTGGAATATCGAAAATCCGCCCCGCCAGCACGTTGGACGTGCCCGCGCAACCGCCGATAAACGCCGCTCGCGCGGCAGAAACGCCGCCGTCGATACCTTGCGCCTTGCGGAGACCAAAATCGACCACCAGATCGTCACCGGCGACATGGGCCATGCGCGCGGCTTTAGTCGCAACCAGGGTTGGGAAATTGGTCAGATTCAACAGCGCGGTTTCAAGCAACTGGGCTTCCAGAATCGGTGCCCGAACACGCAGCATCGGCTGATCGGGAAACAAAGCGGTGCCTTCGGCCACCGCGTCGACCGCGCCGGAAAACCGGAACTCAGCCAGGTAATTGAGGAAGCCATCGGAGAAAAGCCGGCCGCCGGCATGGTCTTCGAGTGTTGCGAGATAGGCGATATCATCGCGATCAAAGCTAAGCTCGGTGATATAGTCCAGCGCTGTTTCCAGCCCACAGACAATGGCAAACCGATTGTCGAACGGTGCCCGCCGAAAGAACAGATGAAACACGGCTTCGCGCTGCCCCGTACCGTTATACCAATAGGCGTAGGCCATTGTGAGTTGGTATAAATCGGTCAAAAGTGCCGGCGCACGGCCGTACAAATGGGTAATTGTGGACATGGTCGTATGTTTGATGGCCGCAAGCGTCGCCGTCAGACCACGCGCAATGAGCCATCGACATTCGGGCCGTTAGCTTGTCCGAGCAGTCTAACCGTCAGCCCGCCGTGATGCAGCCGTGAACCATAAACACCACCACCAGCAAGCAACCGCCCGACCGCTTTTAAGCTGGCGACAACGCATCGGAATCAACACCGCCGCGCCGCCTGCACGCGCGTTGATCCAAGCGTTAACTGCGAGCTGGCGTACCCAACCGTCCCGCGCCATCGTGGATGATGTCAGCACACCGCGCATCGTTTGTTGCTGGCACCGCGAGTTGGCGCCGGCCGTCAGCCACCTATTGGCACAGCGCCGCAACGGCCTGCAACCGGGGTTTCTGGTCTCACCGTCGCGGGACGGCGAATTCGCCGCACGCGTTGTCACTCGCCTCGGCGGTGAAGCCATTCGTGGCTCAGCCAATCGAACCGGGGCGCGGGCGCTGCGTGATCTCTATCAAACCCTCCAGGCCGGGGTGACGCCATTGATCCACCCAGATGGTCCAAGCGGCCCCGCGCTGGAAGCGAAATCCGGCGCAGCTCGGCTCGCCCAGCTTACCGGTTTCCCGCTGCTGCCATTACGCTGTCGTGCCGATCGCTATTGGCAGCTCAACACCTGGGATCGGTTAATCATCCCGAAACCATTCGCGCGCATCGAGTTTGAGGTGGCTCAGCCAATCGCAGTCGGCCGGCACGACGATCTCGACACAAAAACAGACGAGCTCGCCACACAGCTTGGCCAAGACGAGCCTCGGATTGTTCACACCTAGCCCGAAGCCGGCTCGATACCATGCATTTGCGGCCAATCGCCACGTGCGTACTTAGCGCATTCGATAACGGCGACGTGCGGGCTCGCCACGCAACCCCACACGTCGCCAAAAGGCTTAATCTGCCTGCCCCAGAACCGCTGCCAGATCGTTGACCGTCGGATAATCAAACAGGTCGGTTATCTCGAGGCGCCCCGGCCAGTCAGATTCAATACCCTCGTGGATCTGCGCGAGCTCGAGCGACGACAAGCCAATCTCGAACAGATTATCCGCCGGGCCGACTTGCTTGTCCGGCGCGACCTCGTGACAGATCGCGAGCAAGCGTGAAGCAGCATCGTCGCCACCGCTATCGGTCGTGTTCTCGTCGGCCACGGGCATCAGCTCATCCAACTCAGCGATAACGGTGTCGAACTCGCCGGCTTCAAGCGACGCAGCCAGTTGGCTGCGCTGGATCTTGCCGCTGGTGGTCTTGGGCAACCGGTTGATTGGCAGGACGCGAAACACGGACACCCCCGCGGCCTCATTCAACTTCGCCGCGAGCGCGCGTGCCGTATCGACAAAATCCGCCGCCGATCCACGATGTACGGCGAAAAGCACCAGCGCGTCACCATCGATGCCCGCCGCATTAACACCGACTGCCGCGACACGATCGGCTTGGATTCCGGCCGTGTCGCCGGCCAGTGTTTCTAAATCCTGTGGATAAAGGTTTTGGCCGTTGAGGAATATGATTTCCTTGGCGCGACCGGTTATAACCAGGTCACCATCGCATTCGAACCCGAGATCGCCGGTATCGAGCCAGCCGTCGGCACGCAGCGCCGCCGCATTAGCTTCGGGGGCATCGTAATAGCCGCCGGTAACGTTATCGCCACGAATCAACACATGCCCGACAGTGCCCGGCGTGACCGGCTTGCCGTCGTCGCCGGCCAACAACAGATCTGTATTACCAACCGAGCGGCCAAGCCGAGCCAGTTCAACACTGTGTTCGGACATTTCGTCAACATGCTCAGCGGTCTCACCCACGCCCAACCGACGCCGGTCCACCCAGACTGTACCCAGACCGGTGCCAGGTGCCGGAAACGCCACCGCGAGACTGGCCTCGGCCAATCCGTAGACCGGAAACAGCGCATTCACAGCCAGACCGGTTGGCGCCAGCTCGGCCGCGAAATCGCGCGCCAGCGCCGGCACGATGGGCTCGGCACCGTTGTAGATCAGCCGCACTGCCGACAAATCGATATCGGGCACGCCGCGCGCATTGATCGCGCGCAGTGTGTGGCGATAACCGAAGTTGGGCGCACACAGGATGGTTGCCCGCTTTTCGGCGGCCTTGTCCAGCCATAGCCGCGGTCGGCGCGCGAAAAGATCCGGCCGCATCAGATAGTGGTGATGCCCGAGACAAAGAAACGTTAAATGGAAACCAATCAAACCCATGTCATGGGTCAACGGCATCCACGACAGTGCCACGTCATCGGCTTGGAAACCTGAAGCGATATTGATCGCGTGGATATTAGCCACGACGTTGGCATGCGTAAGTTCGACGCCTTTCGGCGCTGCGGTCGAACCCGACGAAAACTGGATCAGCGCGACATCGTCCGGATCGGACGCTACAGGCTCAGCCTCGCATGCGGATGCGGGCGGTTGATCGGCGATGGTTGTAGCGACCAAACGACGGGCCGTTTCAAGATCGCCGCTTTCTTCGAGGCGAGCACGAATCGTTGCGATCTGTTCGACATCGGCGACGACTCGTGGCTGGTCCAGCTTGTGCCAGATCGCCAGCAATTTGTCGCGTTCGGCACGGCCAGTGCCCGCCGCCAGCGGCACCGGCACAATACCACCACGGATCGCCGCCCAGAAAAACTGCACGAACCGCAACGTATCGTCGACAAATAGAATCAGATGGTCGCCACGACCGAGATTTTCATCCTGCAGTACGCCCAGCGTGCGATCCGCCGCACGTTTGATGAGCGCGGCGCTCTGATGGCGCTCGTCGTTGGCACCGTCGATAAATCCGACGTCGATCTCATGCTCGATGGCGTGGTCCAGCCCACCATCAAGTGTTTGAAACTTCGACACTTTGCTCCCGGGTTGTCAGCGCAAAGCGAATTGTATAGGAATAGCGCCTGCTGGCCGTAGATTTATAGCCGCATCAACCGCCGGCGGATCGTCGCCGGCGGCACATGGCGTGAAACGCCGCAACATGGTGACTAGATGCGTGCGCATTTCTATACGCGCTAATTGCTCGCCGATACAGCGCCGAGCGCCCGCTGCAAACGGTATGTAGGCAAAACGTTTGGCGCGATCCAATGCACGCTCGAATCGAGACGGTTCGAACGCCGTCGGTCGCGGCCATATCGAAGCATCACGATGCAGCACGTAAGGGCTGACATACACCTGCTCGCCCGCGCTAATCCGGTATCCTCCCGCGTCAACGTCAGCAAGTGCGCGCCGCGACAGCAACCACCCCGGTGGATAAAGCCGTAGCGTTTCGGCTACGACATGGTCGATCCAGTCGAGCTGACCGCGCTCACCGCCACCAGTTGCGCGCAGCCGGTGTTCATCGACCGTATCCGCAGCAGCCTGTGCACGCGCCGTTGCATCGGGGTGAGTGGCCAACAGATGCCAGGCAAAACTTAGCGCGCTGGCTGTCGTTTCATGGCCGGCCACGATCAACGTCATGACTTCGTCGATCGCTTCGCGCTCGGTCATGACGCCAGCGACAACCGAGTTCGCCAAATGGCCGAGAAAATCAAATGTGGTCGCCGATGTATCACAACGCCGAGCCAATAGTTGCCCGATCTGCTGCGTCAGTGCATGAAACCGGCGCGCGAAGGACAAATCGCGCGTCGGTTCGGCAGTCAACAACCGGAATGGATTGTCCTCCCGGGCAACCAGCGTTTCGTAGTCGGGGCCAAAAATGGCTTTCAAGACGATGATCAGAATCAGCTCGCTGATATGCGGCGCAATATCGACATATCGCTCGGCATCGAGCCTATCGCGCAGCCGATCGGCTTCGGCCACGCACTCGTCGAAGATCATTGGATTGAATTCGGCAAGCGTTTTCGGGCGGAATGCGGCTTGCATGCGTTTCTGCTGACGCGTCCAAAAGTCGCCTTCACTGACCATGATGCCGTTGCCCAGTAGAATCTTGACGCGATCTAGGCCACGGCCTTTCGTGAATTGTCCGGAACGCCGGGCCAGCACGTCGCGCACAGCATCCGGTTGGTGGATCACCCAATCTTGGTTGCCGTCGCCGTCAGCGCGCCTGACGCGATAAACCGGCCCGTAGGTGGTGTGCCAATCGACAAGTCGGCGACGTGTTGCTTCGTCGGGCTCTATCGAAAACGCCGATTCAATTTTTGACGATTCAACGCGCGTTAACATGCTGCGAAATGACTGGTGAGTCAGAACATCAACCCAGCCCCACCGCAATGTCTCGATCTCGAGTGTGGATCGCCACGCTGCCGATCGACGAGGCAGCGGCGCTGGCTATCGATATTCTACCGCGCGACACCCTCCCTTCGCAGCAACAACAGCGGCTTAGCAGCATGGCAAGCGCATCTGCACGCCGTCAGACACACGCCGGCTTGTGGCTGTTGGGCAAGCTTTTATCGGCAGCCGGCGAGTCGCGCGACAAACTCGCTACGCTCGGTTACGCCGGCGACGGCCGGCCCACGCTCGCCGATGGACCGTCGTTCAACATCTCGCATAGTCGCGACTTGGTGGCCTGCGCCCTATCGTACGAACTCACGCTTGGCCTCGACATCGAGACACGTGATCAGCGCATACCACCACGCATCGCACGTGAAACAAGCGACGATGAACGCGCTGCCACAGCCGCTGTACCGAGCGCCTTTTTTGATTTCTGGTGTGCGCGCGAAGCCACAATCAAGGCGAGCGGGCGCGTCGGCCTCGGCCGCCTTAAACGTGTTCGATTAGCGCCCGGCTGTGCGCGCGTCGACGACGAGAAATGGCACTTATTGCCGCTCCATCTCGCACCTGGGTATGCCGCCTGCCTGGCGAGTCCGGCCACAATCGCCCCATGTGAGATCAGCGTGGTCAGGCATTATCTTCCTGCATAAGGAAATACAGACCCGCATAAACCTTGGGATCGACCAGTATGCCGGCTTCGCGTTGCTGTTCGAGCCAGGCATTGATCTCTGCCAACGGAATCGCGTGCACCGTGATCGCCTCGCTGTCGTCACCGCCGCCGTCACCAACGCGCGCTATATCGCGCGCTCGCATCCACCAGGTGATCTCGCTATCCATGCCCGCACTCGGCGGGCCGCTGGTTAACAGTTCGAAAGTGCCCGCACGATAGCCAGTCTCTTCTTCGAGTTCGCGGCTTGCGGCCCGTTCCAGCGCCTCGTCTTCCTCGCCCGCAATGTCGCCGACCAATCCCGCGGGAAACTCAATCACCGGCGCATCGACTGGTGCGCGATACTGCTCGACCAGCAACACATGATCGGCCTCGGTTCGAACAACAATAACCACGGCACCACGCGCGTTGACGCGCTCGGCAAACTCCCAACGGCCACGTTTACGAATACGGACGAAGCCGCCTTCATACAATGTCTGGTTGGCCGTCATCAACGCACTCCGAGCTGGCAAAAATCAATATTCTATACAAAGCCAAAAGACGGTGGCTCTGCTAGCCTTTAGCGTCACTGACTCGTCCGATCCATCCTTATGTCTGCGCACTCAACAATGCATCGCATCCTCGTCGTCGGCGGCGGTGGCCGCGAACATGCCTTAGCCTGGAAAATCGCGGCTTCACCGCGTGCTGAATCCGTTTTCGTCGCCCCCGGCAACGCCGGTACGGCGCTCGATACGCGCATGACCAACGTTGCAATCGCAGATGACGACACCCAGGCGCTGGTCGATTTCGCGCGGGAAAATGAAATAACGCTGACCGTGATTGGCCCGGAAGCCCCCCTCGCCGCCGGCGTTGTCGACGGTTTCGAGGCCGCCGGGCTAGCGTGTTTCGGTCCGAATGCGGCAGCAGCCGAACTCGAGGCCAGCAAATCCTTCTCCAAGGATTTTCTCTATCGCCATGATATTCCGACGGCGGATTACGCCGTATTCACGGACGACGCGGCCGCGATCGATTTCATCGCCAGCTTACCCCCGCCGATCGTTATCAAGGCTGACGGCCTGGCATCCGGCAAAGGGGTGGAAATCGCGCCGGACCGACCCAGCGCCGAGACCGCTGCCCAACGCATGTTGGCCGATAGCGGCCGGATCGTGGTCGAACGCTATCTGGAAGGTGAAGAAGCCAGTTTCATGGTTATGGTCGACGGCACACACATCGTGCCATTAGCCAGCTCACAGGACCACAAACCGGCCTTTGACGGCGATACCGGGCCCAATACGGGCGGCATGGGCGCCTACTCGCCAGCGCCCGTGGTCACGGACGCCGTTGCTGAGCGTGCCATGCGGCAGATCATCGAACCAACCGTCCACGGCATGGCCGCCGACGGACGCGCATTTCGCGGTTTTCTCTACGCCGGCTTGATGATCGATAGCGACAATAACCCGCGTGTTCTGGAATTCAACGTTCGGCTCGGCGACCCGGAAACGCAGCCGATCTGCATGCGCCTGGCAAGCGACCTGGTCGACCTCGTCGAGGCCGGCGTGAATGGCGATCTGAACACGTTGGAGCCTGTCTGGCACGACCAAGTTGCACTCGGTGTGGTTATGGCCAGCGCGGGCTACCCCGGCTCAATCGAGAAAGGCCATGCAATTCGCGGCCTCGATGCCGTCGACAACACGGCGATTGCGTTCCACGCTGGGACCCGGCTGGGCGACGGCGACAGCGTGCGCACAGCCGGCGGACGAGTGCTTTGTATGACGGCGCTCGGCAGCAGCATCGCCGACGCACAGGCGAGCGCCTATCGCGGTGCGGCGGCTATCGATTGGCCGGGCGCTTGGTATCGCGGCGACATTGGCCACCGCGCTCTAGAACGCCATCAAGACCTGTGACCACGCCTCCGTGCAACGCCAGTTGGGCTTATAAAACCATCCCGGGCCGGCATCGTCATCCGGTGCCATTGTCTTTTCAAGATAGATGCTAAGCCATGCGGCTACTAACCAGGTGACGAGCTGGAGCAGCCGGATCATGTCAGACCTTAATCCTGGGAACTACGCGCCAAGTGCACTGCATGCTACTTTTTAACGGCCGACATAGAGCCCTATTTAGCGCCTGAATAGATTACTATTGCTAATTTTCCAGCCTCTATTTGGGCACCTTTTCCCTTATGCACCCCCTACTTTAGGGTTAATTTGATTGAGTTTCGTCTTTTCTCAATCGTAAAATAAAATTATTTGATTTATTTCTATTCTCAACGAGGTAAATATGGGAGCTCGAAGCCTCTGGGTCGCCAGTATGCTAGCCATAGTTCTAGCCATGAGCGGCTGCGGCCAGTCTGACAGCGGTCATGATCAAGCGTCCGAAAGCCAGGATGAACAAGCCGCGAACCTAATCTTCGGCACGGGAGGCACCTCGGGCGTCTATTACCCGATTGGCGGCGCTCTTAAAAATGTTTTCGAAAACAGCGACAAAGTCGATTATGTTCAAGTCGTCTCGACTGGCGCGTCGGTTCAAAACATCCACAATATCGAAGATGGCACCAATAACATTGCCATCGTCATGTCCGATGTAGCCTATGACGCGATCCACGGCAAAAAGCAGTTCGAAGACCATCCGGTCAAGATCGATGCATTGGCCGGCATGTACCAAAACGTTGTCCAGATCGTGGCCCTGGATGGCTCCGACATCGGCAGCGTGGCTGACTTAAAAAACAAACGCGTGGGCGTTGGCAAGGTCGGCTCGGGCGTGGAAGCCAGCGCCAAGAAGGTTTTGAAAGCTGCCGGGCTCACCTATGATGACCTGGCTAAAGTCTCGCACACCGGCTATGCGGATTCAGTTACCAACATGAAAAACGGTAATTTGGATGCGGCATTTTTCACATCCGGCGTGCCCAATTCGTCGATTACCGGCTTGATGCAGAACGCGAACGTGCATTTCGCCAAAATCTCCGACGACACCACCGACAGCCTGCTCGACAAATATCCCTACTTCGAGCGTCACCAAATCGAAGCTGGCGTCGAAGACAAATACGATCTGGATTCCAGCGTGCACACGGTTGGCATCCGTAATCTACTCGTCGTGCCGAAATCTATGGATAAAGGTCTAGCAAAAGCGCTCACCAAACGGTTTTACAACTATCTAGGTTCGGACAATGTCTCCGTGTCGGCGCTCAAGGATTTCGATCGCGACACAATGGCCGAAGACCTTGTTGTACCGGTTCATCCAGGCTCTAAAAAGTTTTACAAATCAAATGCTTCGGATAACTAAATAAGACGATTATGGGGTCGTGAACGATAGCATGTCGCGATTGAAATGGCGCGGCGGATGGCGGCGGCTGGGATACGCCGCTGCCGCCGTCGCGATCTTGGTCGCGGCTCTCTGGCTCAGCTGGCCACGACCGTGGCTGGCTATCCATCACGGCACCCATACAGTCGCCGTCTATCCCGGTCCAGACGGCACTGAATTCGCGCTACGCTGGATGCATTCGGTGGAGCGCGAAGACTGGATCGAGTGTTTCCGTCTTCACGATGCGCACATCAAGATCGTGGCTACTCGTTTCAAAACTTTCGGCGCGGGGGTGCCTGCCCATGCGGGTCAACACACCCATCTGGAAAACGGCTGGGTGGTTATGTCGGATATCGATCGTAAAACCGACCCGTTGACCATCCAGGCTGCTGCTGCCGAACATTACCGCTTTCGTTATGAACACGGTGCCTGGCAGCGGCTATCACACCCGCATCAGGCTCCTATTCTTACCTTCAAGGTGATATATAAACCGTTGCTTTTCGTGCTCCCAGCCCGTCTGACGACGTTATGGCATGGCATCGCCGCCATTAACGGATAAACCGATGCCTCAAAACCAACCCGCTACTGCGACCGACAGCCAGGAAACACTGGAAAAATACGATCGCGAGTCGAACATACGCGATGGCCTGCCACGCACATGGATGATCAGCATCACCGCGATCAGCTCGGCGCTGGCGCTGTTTCATCTATATACGTCATTCGCTGGCCCGTTGGTCGACGTCATGCAGCGTTCGATCCATCTATACACGCTGATGGGCCTGACTTTCATGCTGTTCCCGGTCGTCCGCTCAGGCTCGCGCGACCGAATTCCGTGGATCGATGTGTTTCTCGCGCTGGCGTCTTTTGCCATCGGCATCTACATGCTGACCGCCGCGTCCCGGGTGATCGAATCCGCCGGACGCATCAACACCACCGATGTCTACGTCGGTCTGGCTGCGATCGCGCTAGTTATTGAAGCGGCGCGCCGCGTAACCGGTCTAGGGTTGCCCATCCTGGCGGTCGGCTTTCTCGTTTACGGTTTCTTCGCCAAATTGTCGAGGTATTCGGTACTCACCGAACCGATCGCGTGGTCCACGATCCAGCAAGTTATCTCGCATCTGGTTTATATCACGGAGGGCATGCTGGGTACCGCCGTAGCGGTTTCGGCCAGTTACATCATCCTGTTCATTTTGTTCGGCGCTTTTCTGGGCAAATCCGGCCTCGGTCAGTTGTTCAATGATCTGGCCCTGGCCATTGCCGGGCCGACCCGGGGCGGACCGGCGAAAGTGGCGGTCGTGGCCAGCAGTTTTCTCGGTTCCATCAATGGTTCGGCGATCGCCAACGCGGTCACCACAGGCTCTTTCACCATTCCCCTGATGAAGCGTACCGGCTATCGCAACAATTTCGCCGGTGCGGTCGAAGCCGCAGCCAGTGTCGGCGGCCAGGTGCTGCCACCCATCATGGGAGCGGCCGTTTTCATCATGGCCGAAGTACTATCCGTGCCCTACAAGCAAGTCATGTTGGCCGGCATCATCCCGGCGCTGCTGTATTACCTGGGCATTTTGTTTCAAGTACACCTACGGGCCTTGCGCAACGGGTTGTCAGGCATTCCTCGCTCGGAACTCACGCCCGCACGTGAGGTTATACTCAAACGCGGCCATCTACTGGTGCCCATGGCCATCCTGCTATGGATGATCTTTGATGGCCGGGCACCGTTTTTCGCCGCTTTCTGGTCAATTGCAGCAACTGTTTTGATCTGCGGCACAACCCGCCTGGTCACCGGAGTGACCAGTGCGCTGGCCGCCTTAATCATGCAGCCGCAATGGTTGGCTTTGCTGCATGGCGACCCTATGCCGGATCTGGCTTCGGGCCGACTGTGGCTGCTTGGCGTTATTGCGCTGCCGGTCGCCATCAACCTGGTTCGCTCGAGCCTGCCTATCGATAACACCGAAATCATGGATGTCGGTGATTGTCGCGATGCGATGGTGGAAGGCGTGCGCAATGCCATTCCGGTAGCGATGGCCTGTGGCGCCGTGGGCATCATTGTTGGTGTGGCGACATTGACCGGCATCGCGCTGGACGCCGCCGACTGGGTGGTGTCCATGGGGCAGATGATCCCCTGGGACATGCTGCGACTGCTGGTTACCCTGGCGCTCACCATGGCCGCTTCCATTATGTTGGGTATGGGCCTGCCCAGCATTCCCTGCTACATCATCACGTCCACAATGGCCGCGCCAATTCTGCTCAACCTACCACTTTTCCAGGAACTGGCCGGTTCCAACGACACGGCGGTCTTCGTCGCCCACATGTTCGTGTTCTATTTCGGCATTTTCGCCAATCTGACACCGCCAGTGGCGCTCGCGGCCTATGCGGCTAGCGGGGTTTCGGGCGGCGCACCGAATGCCACCGGATTCCAGTCGATGAAATTGGCGATCGCCGGCTTTGTGGTGCCCTATATGTTTGTGTTTTCCCACCAAATGCTCCTACTCGATGCGACCTGGGGAAATGTCGTGACAATCGTCGCTACGGCAACTTTCGGTGTGCTACTGCTAGCAGTGGCCGCAGAAGGCTATCTTCGGCGACAACTCAACGCGGTGCTACGGGTGCTGGCATTTATCGGGGCGATCGCGTTGATGTATCCCGGCTGGATCAGCAACGCAGCCGGCTTTCTGATTGCGCTCGCGCTGTTTTTGATCGGTTCGAAAACAATCGCCGGTACGCACAAGGCGGCGTCTGCTGCAGCGTCTGACTAAGCAAACCAAGTAAACTCGATTTGCCAACACGATGCTTCTAAGATAGACGCCAAGACCATTCGTCGACCGGCTGCTACCGGGGCTGGCTGATAGAACCAAACGTGGTGTTTTAGTACTTGATAATGGGCTGATTATGGGCGTTAATCATGAGTCGCGATTTAGCCATCTCTTTGGGGTTCGTCACCCCATAATCCAGGCACCCATGGCAGGTGCAACAACCCCAGAGCTAGCTGCTGCTGTTTCCAATAGCAACGCGCTCGGTTCTCTCGGGCTTGGCAGCAGTTCAGTCGACCAGGCCCGGCATCAAATACGCACGCTTCGACAGCTTACTGACAAACCTTTTAACGTCAATTTTTTCTGCCACCAGCCACCCCGGACTCAAGAAGACAAGGTACAAGCCTGGATCCAGCATCTGCGCCCCTACTTTGAGGCCAATGATGCTGATGTCCCATCGACACTTGAATCGATCTACCCGCCGATCGATGCAAACGATGCCATGGTGGCGATGATCAATGCCGAGCAGCCGCACGTGGTCAGCTTTCATTTTGGGGTGCCAAAAGCGGACATAATCCGCTCGATCCAAGCTTACGGTGGCCGCGTGTTGGTCAGCGTTACAACCTTGCAGGAAGGTTACGCAGCAGAAGCATCCGGCGTTGATGCGGTGATCGCCCAAGGTATTGAGGCCGGCGGACACCGCGGGTGCTTCGATGCCCAGAAGGACGAAGCTATTGGGCTCACATCCTTGCTTCAGGTGCTGGTTAGTCACCTGAACATCCCCATCATCGCGGCTGGCGGCATAATGGATGGACGAGGTATCAATGGCACATTAGCGCTGGGCGCGCTCGGCGCGCAACTAGGCACAGCATTCCTACTATGCCCGGAATCAAACACCGGTTCTGAGCACAGAGCGCTGCTAAAAAGTGACGCCGCTGTTAGCACGTCAGTGACGCGGGCCATATCTGGCCGGCCGGCACGCGGTATCACGGGGGTGTTTCAGCGCCAAATAGAACCGACCGACATGGATCGGATACCCGATTACCCCATCGCTTATGATGCAGCGAGGCAGTTGAATACCGCCGCAAAATCGAACAACAATCTAGCCTTCTCGCCAAACTGGGCAGGCCAATCAGCGATCATGTGCCGAGAGCTACCGGCAAGCGAGCTTGTCTCACAACTTGTTAACGAAATGACCTAGACCCCGCATCTCGCGTAACGCAGCGAATTAACGGCAGCACCTTGGCAAATGGATTAAAACAAAAACATTATTACAAAAGCCATTTATTTACAATAAGTTGACAAACTTATCTAATCTTTGGGATGGGCTTCTGCCCGCATCACGACATGCCGGATTCGCCCGACTGCGACATAGCGCTCGCCACCGCTATTGCCGATTCAGCGCGGCACATGTCCAACCAACTCCTTGCGGGTCAAAACGTGCACCACACATTTTCGCTGTAAAAAGACACATCCCGTATTTCGGACGGGGCGATCTTTCACGCCAGCATCGAACCCCCGCCCAGTGCCGTCATGTTCGGGATTTGCTTTACGCCCATATCGGCAGCAGCCGCAATGCGGCGAGCTGAAGCCCACCACCGGGCTTATAGCCCGCCACACGCGACCAGATGAATACACAACAGGTGACCACGGCTGTTGCCTTTATGGCCCGGGTAGAGGCCTGACGTAGTAACCGCCGGCCTCAGGTCGTATTACGCGCCTGCAGCAGTGTCCAGTAACCGAACGCGTTGACCGGCCGAGTATCGGTGACTTCGAGGTTGGTTTCGCGCAGAAACTCGTCCATCGGAAACGATGGACGCCAACCAACAACCTTCGAAAGCGGCTCCAATGCACGCTCGACAGCAGCCATGGCCCCACTGCTGGCACTGAAGTGATTGACGATGAAAAGCTCGCCATCCGGCTTGCAGACCCGCTTCATCTCGTCGACCAGTGACTTGGGATCAGGGGTCACGGAAACCACATACATCGCCACGACCTTGTCAAAGCTGTCGTCCGCGTAATCAAGCGCCTGGGCGTCAAGTTGGCGGATGGCGATATCGTTGGGCAACGAGTCGGCTCGCGTCTGCGCCTTGTCGAGCATTTCGGGCGAGACATCGATGCCGACAACGTCGACCCCGTCCGGATAACGCGGTAACGACGAACCGGTGCCGACACCGACTTCCAACACTCGATGCCCCGGTCGACAGTCCATGGCTTCGACCGTGGTGCGTTGGCCGTGAGCGAAAAAAGGCCCGAACACCCGATCGTAGAAACCGGCGACTCGGCGATAGGCTGAAACGACTGACTGTTTGTCCATATTTTCAGCGCGACACCGCACAGGATGCCGCGCTAATCCCGACCCGCATTAGGCCTCCACCGGTTCGTCTTCACGCATCCAGTTGATCAGGCCACCGGCCAGCAACACCTCGACCTGCCGTTCAGACAGCGCGTGAGTGCATTCGATCTCGGTGCCATCGGAGGCCTGCGCAGTAATCGAACCGCCATTTTTCAAAGCCTGGTGCAGGCCATTGAAGCTGAGCGTGGTGCCCTGCGCCAAAGCATCGAGGTTCGCACCGTCCGCGAAGGACAGCGGCAAAATCCCGAAGTTGACCAGGTTTTGCCAGTGGATGCGGGCGTAGCTCTTGGCGATAACGGCGCGCAGCCCCAGATAACGCGGGGCAATCGCGGCATGCTCGCGAGAACTGCCCTGACCATAGTTCTCGCCGCCGATAATGGCGTGATCACCCGTTTCCTTGGCACGGGTTGGATAGGTCTCATCCACGACGTCGTAGACAAATTCGGCGATCGCGGGGATGTTGGAGCGGAACGGCAACACTTCGGCGCCGGCACGCATGATTTCGTCGGTCGAGATGTTGTCGCCAACCTTGAGCAGCACCGGCATTTCAAAGCTGTCCGGGAAGGCCTCGAAATCCGGCAGCGAAGCGATGTTCGGCCCTTTAACGATTTCGACCTGACGCGCCTCATCAAGCGGCAGTGGCTCTTCGAGCATGTGGTCGTTGATGACCGGCTCGCTTGGGTTTTGAACCTGCGGATAATCCATATCGAGCGTGCGCGCATCGGTGATTTCACCTTTTAGCGCACTGGCCACGGCCGTCTCCGGCGAACACAGGAACACTGAATCTTCCTTGGTGCCGGAACGCCCTGGGAAGTTACGCGGCGTGGTTCTCAAACTATTGCGGCCATACGCAGGCGCCTGCCCCATACCAATACAGCCATTGCAGCCAGCCTGGTGCAGCCGCGCACCGGAGGCGATCAGCGGGCCGAGCAACCCATCGCGGGCCAGCGTCTCTAGCATCGCACGCGAAGACGGATTAACGTCGAATGAGACGCCTTTGGCCGCGGTTTGGCCGCGTATCATCTCGGCGGTCACGGCGAAGTCACGATAGCCTGGATTGGCCGAGGATCCGATGTAGCTCTGATATATATCGGTACCGGCGATCTCGCGCACCGGCACGACATTGCCCGGTGACGTCGGCTTGGCGATCAGCGGCTCGAGCGTGGCCATGTCGATCTCATCGTGGAGATCGTATTCAGCACCTGCGTCGGCCACAAGTTCCACGTATTCGTCTTCGCGGCCCTGAGAGCGCAGGAATCGCCGTATTTCGGCGTCAGCCGGGAAAACCGTGGTGGTCGCGCCAAGCTCGGCGCCCATATTGGCGATAACGTGACGATCCATCGCCTCCAGATTATCGAGGCCGGGACCGTAGTATTCGATGATAGTGCCAGAGCCACCTTTGACGCCGTGACGGCGCAGCATCTCCAGCACGACATCCTTGGCTGAAACCCAATCCGGCAACTGGCCGGTCAATTTCACGCCCCAGACCTTCGGCATCTTGGTGTAAAACGGCTGACCGGCCATGGCCAGCGCGACTTCAAGACCACCAGCACCAATGGCCAACATACCCATCGAGCCACCGGCCGGTGTGTGGCTATCGGACCCCAGCAGGGTTTTACCGGGGCGGCCGAAACGCTCCATATGAACAGCGTGGCTGATGCCATTACCCGGCTGCGAAAAGTACGCCCCAAAGCGCTCGCAAGCCGACTGCAAAAATAGATGATCGTCAGGGTTCTTATTATCTTCCTGGATCAGGTTGTGGTCGACGTACTGACAGGAAAGCTCCGTCTTGACGCGGTCGAGCTTCATGGCCTCGAGCTCCAGCATGACCAGCGTACCGGTTGCGTCCTGAGTCAGCGTTTGGTCCATGCCGAGGGCGATCTCGGCACCAGGGGTCATGTCACCGCTTTTCAGGTGTGACTCGATCAATTTATGGGCGACGGTCTGGGCCATTTGTCTACTCCACTGGGGCACAGATGATGCGCATAGCTTAGGACATCGAGCGCGTTGTCGCCAACACAAAGGGAGTCGGCCGTGTAAATCGCGGCATTGTCACCGGCCCGATTTGGCACAAATCCACCTCCGAGGCGCGACGTATCGAAAGCGCTGGTGTATCATGCATACGTCGTTTCAGCCGATGCCGCTGTCGAAGCACATCGGTTGACGGCAGCGCATAGAAACAACTAATCACGCTATGAATGATGCTGCTCAGCAAAGCGTAACTGTCTGGCCGCTAATCCTATTCGCGGCTGGCGCACTCGGTTTGGTCATGCTCATGATCGGCCTGTCGTCGATACTCGGCGGCCGACACAATGAGAAACTAGGCAACGAGCCGTTCGAGTCCGGCATCCGGCCGACCGGTAGCGCCCACCAACGATTCTCGGTCCAGTTCTATCTGGTTGCGATCATCTTCGTGCTATTCGACCTCGAAGTGGTTTTCGTTTTTTCCTACGCCATCGCCGCCCCGGCGCTTGGTTGGGCAGGTTACGGCGCGTTTATCTTCTTCCTGGCAATAGTTACTCTGGGGCTTGCCTATGAATGGCGCATCGGCGCGCTGAACTGGGCGCCGAAAGCACCCCGGCAGTATCGCCTGGCAGCAATCGAAGCCAACCGCGCCCGAAATCTGGCCGGCGATACGACCAACCACGCTGGCGACGACACCCGACAATCGGAACAATCATGAGTTTTTCGCTTACCAGTGTCGACGAGAACCCCAAACCCGGTAGCGGCGGCCAAAATGTGAACGGCGACAGCAAGCTCGAAGAGGCGCTGTCGCGCAACATCGTCACCGCCAAACTGAGCGACATGATCGCTTGGGGCCGTAAGAACTCGATCTGGCCGTTCAATTTCGGCCTGTCCTGCTGTTACGTAGAAATGGCCACGGCCCTGACTGCGCCGCATGACATGGCGCGCTTCGGTTCGGAAGTAATTCGCGCAACGCCGCGCCAAGCGGATGTCATGATCATCGCCGGCACCTGTTTTCTGAAAATGGCGCCAGTCATACAGCGCATGTATGAACAGATGATGGAACCGCGCTGGGTCATCTCGATGGGGTCCTGCGCCAACTCCGGTGGCATGTACGACATCTATTCGGTGGTACAGGGCGTGGACAAGTTCCTGCCGGTCGATGTCTACGTTTCAGGGTGTCCGCCGCGCCCAGAAGCCTTCCTGGAAGGTTTGCTGATGCTGCAGGAAAACATCGAAACCGAAACCCGCCCGCTGTCGTGGACGATCGGCGACCAGGGCGTTCATAAAACGCCGAAACTCGCACAACGCGACCGTAAAAGCGAACAGCGCACCAGCGAAACAACTTACCGCAGCCCGGATCACGTCTAGCGTGCTCGATACCGCCAACATCCAACAGCAGCTCACCGATCGCTTCGGCGATGAGGCGGTTACACCGCAGTTAACCGCCGACGGCATGCCCACATTCTGGGTGGGTCGCGACCGCATTCTCGATGTTTTGTCATTCGTGAAAAGCGAGTCGGTGCCCGCCTACCCCATGCTCTTCGACTTAACGGCAATCGACGAGCGCGTGCGTGAGAATCGCAGCGACCAGCCGGCATCGGACTTCACCATCGTCTATCACCTGCTCAGCCTCCAGCCTGTGGCTGAGCTGCGCCTGAAAGTTGCACTGACCGGTGATTATCCAGCCACGCCGAGCGCGGTTTCAATCTGGCCGAACGCCAACTGGTACGAGCGCGAAGTCTGGGACATGTTCGGCGTCTCATTCGACGGTCACCCGAACCAGCGCCGGATCCTCATGCCGCCGACCTGGAAGGGCCACCCGCTACGCAAGGATCATGCGGCACGGGCGACCGAATTCGAAGCACTTCATCTCGATCCCAAACGCCAGCAGGAAGAAGAAGACGCCCTGCAATTCGACCCGGACGACTGGGGCATGCAGCGCCAGTCCGAAAACGCCGAATTCATGTTCCTGAACATGGGGCCAAACCACCCGTCGGTACACGGCGTGTTCCGCATTGTGTTGCAACTGGACGGCGAAGAAATCGTCGATGCAGTTCCGGATATCGGCTACCACCATCGCGGCGCTGAGAAGATGGGCGAGCGCCAGACGTGGCACACCTATATCCCCTATACCGACCGCGTCGACTACCTCGGCGGGGTCATGAATGAACTCCCCTACGTGCTCAATGTCGAGAACATGTTGGGTATCGAGGTGCCTGAGCGAGTCAAAACCACGCGCGTCATGCTGGCGGAATTTTTCCGTATTACCAGCCATCTGATGTTCTTCGGCACCTACGTTCAGGATCTCGGCGCGATGAGCCCGATCTTCTGGATGTTTTCCGACCGACAAAAAGCCTACGACGTCATCGAGGCGATCACCGGCTTTCGCATGCACCCGGCATTTTTCCGTATCGGCGGGCTGACCATGGATCTGCCGGAAGGCTGGGATCGTAAAGTTCGCGAATTCCTCGACTGGTTCCGGCCAAGGATCGATGAATACAAAAAGATGTTGGCCGAAAACCGGGTACTGATCGAGCGCTCGAAGCATATCGGAGCCTACTCGCAAGACGAGGCCATCGACTGGGGCATTACTGGGCCCGGTCTACGCGCGACGGGGGTCGACTTCGATCTGCGCAAGGCCCGCCCCTACTCCGGCTACGAAAAATACGATTTCGATGTGCCGCTCGGCACCAATGGTGACTGTCAGGACCGGTTGGACGTGCGCATCGAAGAAATGCGCCAAAGCTGTCGGATCATCGAGCAGTGCATGACGGGCATGCCGAGCGGTGATTACAAGGCCGACCATCCGCTGACCACGCCGCCGCCCAAAGAGCGGACGATGCAGGACATCGAAACGCTGATCGCCCATTTTCTGACCGTCAGCTGGGGGCCAGTGATACCGGCGATGGAATCTTCCACGATGGTCGAGGCCACCAAGGGTCTGAATAGCTACTATTCGATCTCCGACAAACACACGATGAGCTATCGCACGCGCATCCGGACACCGAGCTTCCCGCACCTGCAGCAAATTCCGTTGATCTCGCAGGGCGGACTGGTCGCCGACCTGGTCGCGATTATCGGCTCGATCGATTTTGTGATGGCAGACGTTGACCGATGAACACCGTGTTAAGTGACGCCGAAATAGAAGAAATTCGCCATGAGATGGCGTTGTACGAAGACCCACAAGCGGCGACCATCGAAGCGCTGAACGTGGTTCAAAACCACCGTGGCTGGGTCTCCGACGAAGCTTTGGCAGCCGCCGCCGAAGTCATCGGCGTAACACCGACACAGATGGAAGCTGTCGCAACGTTCTACAACCTGATCTTCCGCCACCCCGTGGGGCGGCACGTGATCATGATCTGCGATTCGATCTCCTGCTATCTGACCGGCTACGAAGAAATGCGCGATCACCTGAAATCGAGCCTCGGCATCGATTTCGGTCAAACAACGCCCGATAACCGCTTCACATTGCTACCGATTTGTTGCCTCGGCAACTGTGGTAACGGCCCGGCTATGCGCGTTGGCAATGATTACCACGGCAACCTAACGCCCGAGACAATCGACAAAATTCTGGCGGACTACGCCTGAAGACGCTGGCTATGGAAAAAGTACTCACGCAAAACATCAACGACCAGCGCGAGCCGAAATGGCTGTCCGATTACGAGGCAGCCGGCGGTTACCGCGCCTTGAAAACAGTCGTCAACGACTATCAGCCGACCGAAGTCGGCGAATGCGTCAAGAAGGCGGGCCTGCGTGGGCGCGGCGGTGCGGGTTTCCCGACCGGGGTCAAGTGGTCATTCATGCCGCGCTTCGAAGATAAGCCCGACGAGCGTCCGGCACACATTTACATGGTGGTCAACGCGGACGAGATGGAGCCGGGTACATTCAAAGACCGGCTATTGATGGAAGGCGACCCGCACCAGCTGGTTGAGGCCGTGGCAATCGCGTCCTACGCGATCGGCGCCGACATCGCCTATATCTTTTTGCGCGGTGAATACACCGAGTCGCGGTGGAAGCTCGAGAAGGCCATCGCCGAGGCCGAAGAAGCCGGCTATCTCGGCGACCACGTGCTGGACTCGAACTTCAGCTTAACCATGTATGTGCACATGAGCGCCGGCCGCTATATCTGCGGCGAGGAATCGGCCTTGCTGTCCGCACTCGAAGGTCGGCGCGCTGTACCGCGCCACAAACCGCCCTTCCCAGCCGCATCCGGGCTGTTTGGCCAACCGACGACGGTCAACAACGTCGAGACCGTGTGCAACGTCCCGCATATCATCAACAACGGCCCCGAGTGGTATCAATCGCTGGGCTTGAACAAAGATGGTGGCACCAAGCTCTACGGCGCCTCAGGCCACGTCGCCAACCCCGGGTTGGTGGAACTGCCCATCGGCACGCCGATCCGTGAATTGCTTGACCATTTCGGCGGCATTCGCAACGGACGCGCTTTAAAAGCCTTATTACCCGGTGGCGGTTCGACGCCGATACTGACGCCCGATCACCTCGATACACCGATGGATTACGAAGGCGTCGGTGCGGCCGGGAGCCGGCTCGGCACCGGCACGATGGTCGTGTTCGACGAGCAAACACCCATCGTGGGCGTATTGAAAAATCTCGAGCACTTCTATGCCCAAGAGTCCTGCGGCTGGTGCACACCTTGTCGCGACGGTCTGCCGTGGGTCGAGCGTATCCTGACCAACTTGGAAGCTGGCCAAGGCCGGCCGGGCGATATCGAGCTTCTGGATATGCACACCAAACTACTCGGACCGGGCAAGACGTTCTGCGCCCACGCCCCCGGCGCCATGGGACCGCTCGAATCGGGACTAAAATATTTCCGGGACGAGCTCTCTGCGCTCATCCCCGACAACGGCGACACGCTGGCCTTCCACGAACCGGCCAACGCCGAGTCGCATCAGGCAACGACTCAAACCTAGAATACCGGTTATGGCAACGATCACCATCGACGGCAGGCAGTACGAAGTCGACGAAACCGACAACGTACTCAAGGTCGCCTTATCCAAAGGCTTCGACCTACCCTATTTCTGTTGGCACCCGGAGTTGCACAGTGTCGGCGCTTGCCGCCAGTGCGCGGTCAAGCAGTACAAAGACGAGAACGACACCCAGGGCCAGATCGCCATGGCCTGTATGACGCCCGCCTCGGATGGCGCACGCTTCTCGGTCGCTGACGACGACGCAGCCGAGATGCGCGCCCAGGTCGTCGAATGGCTGATGATCAACCACCCGCATGATTGTCCGGTCTGCGAGGAAGGCGGCGAGTGTCATCTACAGGATATGACATTGATGACCGGCCACACGCGCCGGCGCTATACCGGTGCCAAGCGCACCCACCGCAATCAGGATCTCGGCCCATTCATTTCGCACGAAATGAACCGCTGTATCGCCTGTTATCGCTGCGTGCGTTACTACCGCGATTACGCGGACGACAACGACCTGCGGGCACTCGGCTCGCATATGAACGTCTATTTCGGCCGCGAATCCGACGGCCCGTTCGAAAACGAATTCTCGGGTAACCTGGTCGAGGTCTGCCCGACCGGCGTGTTCACCGACAAGACCCTCGGCGCCCAATATATCCGCAAGTGGGACATGCAGAACGCCCCGAGTATCTGCACCCACTGCTCGCTTGGTTGCAACACCAGCCCCGGATCGCGGAAAGGCGAGCTCAAACGGATCCAGAATCGCTACCACGGCGAGATCAACCACTATTTCCTCTGCGACCGCGGTCGCTTCGGCGCCGGTTTCGTCACGCGCGAAGACCGGCCGCGTCAGCCGCTCGCGCGCGACGCCAACGGCGTTCTCGAGCCGGTTGCACAAGACGAAGCGCTTGCAACCGTGCGCCAGGCGCTGGCCGGCGGTCGTGCCATCGGCGTGGGCTCACCGCGGTCCTCGCTGGAAGACAACTACGCCCTACGCCATCTCGTCGGCGGTGACCATTTCGTCAACGGCATGAGTGGCGCCGACACGGCGGCAAGCCACGCGGTTCGCGATCTACTGAGCGCGCATACCGACCGCGTAGCCAGCCTACGCGAAACCGAAAACTGTGACGCTGTATTCGTGATCGGCGAGGACGTCACCCAGACCGCGCCGCGGCTGGCACTTTCACTGCGTCAAGCGGCCAAGAACAAGCATTTTGAGCTCGCCAAGGCACAAAAAATTCCGAAGTGGCACGCACGCGCCGTGCGCGACGAGGGCCGGCACAACTACAGCCCCATCTTCCAAGCCACACCGGCTGCAACCCGACTCGACGACGTCACGCTCGGCGCAACCCATGCGGATGCCGACGGCATCGCCGCTTTAGCCTTCGCCGTAGCCCATGCGCTGGATGCTAACGCGCCGGCACCCGATGGCTTAGACGACGCACTTACCGAGCACGCCAACGATATCGCCGAAGCGCTGAAATCCGCGCGCAAGCCATTAATCGTGGTTGGCACCGGACTCGGCCATGCGCCGGTCGTTGAAGCAGCCGGCAATGTTATGAGCGCGCTGGCGGCCGCCAACGATGCCACGCGCATGGTCTCGACATTGATGGAAGCCAACAGCCTCGGCATGGCCATGCTCGATGCACCCTCCGTCGATGGTGCCCTCGACGCGATCGAATCCGGCCAAGTCGACACGCTGGTCGTTAATCAAAACGACCTCTACGAGCGCGCACCAGCGAGCCGCGTGGACGCCGCGCTACGGCAACTCAAAAGCCTCGTCGTGCTCGACCACAGCCTGACCCGGACAACGGCGCGTGCCGACAGCGTGCTTCCCAGCGGCAGTTTCGCCGAATCCGATGGCACACTCATCAATAACGAAGGTCGCGCGCAGCGGTTTTTCCAAGTCTTTATCCCCGAAGGTCCGATGCAGGAGGCCTGGCGCTGGTGCGCCGATCTAGCACGGGCGCTGGAACGTCCGGTGCGTTGGAACGGCATGGACGATTTGATCGCTGGCCTGGTCGCGGACCTGCCTCAGTTCACCGGCATCGAGGACGCCGCGCCCAGCCAGAGTTTCCGCAAGGCGGGCATGCGTTTTCCGCGCAGCCCCCACCGAAACGCTGCACGCACCGCGCTCTACGCCGACGTCGACGTGCGCGAACGCCGACCGGAGGTCGATGCTGACTCGCCGCTTAGCTATTCGATGGAAGGCTATTACGGTACCGATCAGCCAAGTGAGCTACTCGCCTACGCATGGGCGCCAGGCTGGGAATCAAACCAGCAGGCCATCACCCGTTTCCAAGATGAAGTCGGGGGCAACCTCAAAAAAGGCGATCCAGGTGTTCACGTTCTGGCCGGCGGCGGCGACAGCGGCTACCGAAGCGTGCCCGGCACTAATGGTGGGGATCACTGGCGCGTGGTGCCACGCCACCACATATTCGATAGCGAGCCGTTATCCGCACGCGCACCGGCCATCGCCGAACGCGTCGACAGCCGGCAGATCACGCTCAACCGACAGAGTACCGAGGCACTCGGTGTCGCCGACGGCGACAATCTGTCGATCACGCTTGATGGCGACACCCTGACGCTGCCTGTGGCGATTGACGAGAGCTTACCCGCTCGGGTCATCGGCATTCCCATTGGTGCCCAAGGCGCAGCCACCGTCCACGCCGCAAGCCGGGTCGACACATGATTCTGGGGGTCCCAACTGATACATTCGTCAACGCCCTACTGAAGGGTGTGGAGACCATCGTCATCCTGTTCGCGGTGGTCATCGCCGCCGCGCTCCTGATTTGGGTCGAACGCCGACTGCTCGGCCTCTGGCAGGACCGCTACGGCCCCAATCGGGTCGGGCCCTTCGGCATCCTTCAAGTAGCCGCGGACATGATCAAGATCTTCTTCAAGGAAGACTGGATCCCACCGTTCGCCGACAAGCCCGTATTCATCATCGCGCCGGCGGTCATCCTGTTGACCTCCCTCATGACCTTTGCCGTGGTGCCATTCACCGCAACCATCGGCGTAGTCGATCTCAACATCGGCCTGCTGTTCATGCTGGCGATGAGCTCGCTCGGGGTCTACTCAGTGATTCTGGGCGGCTGGGCGTCGGACAACAAATACGCCATGCTGGGCGGCCTGCGTACCGCCGCGCAGATGATTTCCTACGAAGTATTCATGGGGTTGGCACTGCTCGGCGTCGTCATGCTCGCGGGCAGCTTCAATCTGCACACCATCGTCGAATCACAGGCCGGCCTCTGGAACGTGGTCACCCAATTCCCGTCATTCGTGATCTTTCTGATCGCCGGTTGCGCCGAAATCCACCGCGCACCGTTCGACCTGCCCGAAGCCGAGCAGGAACTGACGGCCGGTTACCACACTGAGTACTCCGGCATGAAGTTCGGCATGTTCTTCGTCGGTGAATATCTCGGTATCGTGCTTATATCCAGCCTGATCACCGTGCTCTTTTTCGGTGGCTGGCTCGGTCCGGTATTGCCCGGCATCGTCTGGTTCTTGATCAAGACCGGCTTTTTCATCCTCTTTTTCGTCTTACTGCGCGCGGCGACCGTTCGGCCGCGCTACGACCAGCTGATGAGCTTCGGCTGGAAAATTCTGCTACCGATCGCATTGGCCAACGTGGCCATAACCAGCGCGGTCGTGGTTGCTACGTCGTAGGTCCGCCGTGTTCGTTAGTCTCCGCTACACGAGTTTTGTCCGATGCTAAGTATTCTGCGCACGATCTGGATGATCTTCCTGCACAGCTTTCGCAAGCGCGATACCGTTTTGTATCCGGAAGAAAAACCATACTTGCCACCGCGCTATCGGGGACGGATTGTATTGACACGCGATCCGGATGGCGCCGAGCGCTGTGTTGCCTGCAATCTGTGTTCGGTCGCCTGCCCGGTCGACTGCATCAGTGTGATCAAGGGCGAGGACGAAAGCGGACGCTGGTATCCGGATACCTTCCAGATCAACTTCTCACGCTGTATCTACTGCGGTTACTGTGAAGAAGCCTGCCCGACCTACGCCATCCAACTCACGCCCGACTTCGAGATGGGCGAATTCGACCGCCAAAAGATGGTTTACGAGAAATCCGATCTGACCATCAGCGGCGTCGGCAAGCGGCCGGGCTACAACTTTTACCGGGTTGCCGGCATGGCCGTCGGCGGCAAGGACAAGGGCGAAGCCGAAAACGAAGCCGAACCCGTCGACGTCAAAACACTGCTGCCCTGATCCATCGCTATGGAAATCGTTTTTTACATTGCTGCACTGGTTGCTATCGCCACCACCATTCGCGTGGTGACCTGCGCCAACGCCGTCCACGCGCTGCTATATCTCATCGTGTCGCTCATGGCGGTAGCAGTGGATTTCTACGTGCTGGGCGCCCCATTCGCGGCCACGCTGGAAGTCATCGTCTACGCCGGCGCGATCATGGTCCTGTTCGTATTCGTGGTCATGATGCTCAGCATCAACGAAACGACGATTCATAACGAACGCAAGTGGCTCACCGGCCAACTCTGGATTGGCCCGGGTGTGATGGCCATCATTCTGCTGACTGTGGTCGGCTACACGCTGGTCACGGGCAACGATGGCGCCACGATCAATGGCCACGCGCTGTCGGCCCATGCAATCGGCATGAACCTTTTCGGCCCCTATGTGCTGGTCGTAGAATTGGTCGCCTTCGTGCTGCTAGCCGCTCTGGTTGTCGCGGCCCACCTCGGTCGACAGCGACCCGACCGGGCCCAGCGCCTGGCCGAAAACGGCCGCACCGACATCGATAAACGCTAGGACGAATCAGGAGTCGTCATGCAGGGATTGCCGATGAGCTATGGACTGGCGCTGGCCGGCATACTTTTTGTGCTTGGACTCGCCGGGTTAGTGGTTCGGCGCAACATGCTGTTTATGCTGATGTGCCTTGAGATCATGCTCAACGCCGCAGGACTGGCTTTCATCGTCGCCGGCGCGCACCATAACCAGGCCGACGGCCAAACCATGTTCATCCTGATTATTGCCTATGCCGGAGCCGAGGCCAGTGTCGGGCTCGGCCTACTCATCCAGCTTTTCAACCGAACCAAAGATGTCGACATCGCCGCAGCCAGTGAGATGAACGGATGAGTGCCGTATTTCTTACCATCGTTTTCCCGCTACTCGGCGCGCTAATCCTGTCGCTCCGGCCCGGCATGCCGGACCGAAGCGCGAAACTCATCGGCGCCGGATCGGTCGGCCTGTCGGCCCTGACCATGATCTGGCTGATGATTGCCTGGTTTTCGGCCGGTGGCGGCGCTTATGTCCAGATGCTGTGGCACTGGGTCGAGGTCGGTGACTTCTCGATGCCGATGGCACTGCGACTCGATGGACTGTCGTTAACCATGATCGGCGTCGTCACCGGTGTCGGGTTCCTGATCCACCTGTTCGCGACTTGGTACATGACGCACGACCTCGAAGGTGCGCCTGGCATGGCGCGCTTCTTTGCGTACATGAACCTATTCATCGGCGCCATGCTGATACTCGTGCTGGCAAATAACCTGCTCGTGCTGTATCTCGGCTGGGAAGGCGTCGGTTTGTGCAGTTATCTGCTGGTCGGCTACTACTATCAGACCGAAGCCAACGCCTGGGCAGCGTTCAAAGCGTTCGTGATGACCCGGATCGGCGACGTGTCGTTATCGCTCGGCCTATTCATTCTTTACGTGAATTTCGGCACGCTGAATATCGACACACTGCTGCAACAAGCGCCCGAAGCGTGGGTCCACGGCGGCCCCATCGCCACGCTGACCGCGCTTCTGATCCTTGGCGGTGCAGTCGGCAAGTCAGCTCAACTGCCGCTCCAAACCTGGCTGGTCGACGCCATGGCCGGCCCCACACCGGTCTCGGCCTTGATTCACGCCGCCACCATGGTCACGGCCGGCGTCTATCTCATCGCCCGACTGCACGGGCTTTTCATCATCGCACCGGCGGCGCTCGAAATCGTCGGCATAGTGGGCGGTATCACGCTGCTATTGGCCGGATTTGCGGCACTTGCCCAAACCGATATCAAACGCGTGATCGCCTATTCGACCATGAGCCAGATCGGCTATATGTTTCTCGCGCTCGGCGTGGGCGCGTGGCACGCCGCGATCTTCCACCTGATGATCCACGCCTTTTTCAAATCACTGCTGTTCTTGGCGGCAGGTTCGGTCATCATCGCCTGCCATCACGAACAGAACATCTTCAAGATGGGCGGCTTGCGTAAACAACTGCCGCTCGACTACGCGCTTTTCTGGATCGGTGGCGGCGCACTCTCGGCCCTACCGGTTATTACCGCCGGCTTCTGGTCCAAAGACCAAATCTTGTCGCTGGCAGCCGTCAACGGCCACGTGGTGCTTTGGCTGATGGCCCTGCTCGGTGCATTCATCACCGCGCTGTATACCTTCCGCCTCATCTTTATCGTCTTCCATGGCGAGGCCAACACCCACGCCGAACCCGGTCGCGGCTGGGCCCACCACACGCCGTTGATCACGCTGGCTGTGCTGTCGACGTTCGTAGGCGCGCTCATCGGCCAGCCACTAGACGGCGTCTTGCCAGCCGCATCCGAAGCCGAATCGCTCGGCATGGAAATCCTGTTGGAAGTGATTTCGAGCCTGGTTGCACTCGGTGGACTGGCGGTAACTGCCGCACTGTTTCTCGGAGCGCGTGGTGTCCTGACTAAGACAGTGGCTAGCGACAGCGGCAGCCGCCTCCATAACTTTTTGTACGGCGGACTTGGTTTCGACACGCTGTACGATCGTTTATTCGTGCGGCCCTATCGAGTGGCCGCGCGCTTGCACCGGCTCGACTGGATCGAGGGCATTGCCAAGATCGTGCCCTCGAGTGCATTGCTTTTGAATAACGGTCTGACTAGTATTCAGTCGGGCCAGCTGCGCTGGTATGCGTTAACGATCTTCGGCGCGGCATCAATTTTCCTCATCGTCCTGGTTCTCGGCTAAGGCCTGCCCATGCTGCTTATTTGGCTACTGCTGATCCCGTTCGTCGCCGGCGGACTGTGCTATGCGTTGGAGATGCGCCGCGGCGGCGGTCCGCCACGCTGGATCGCACTCATTGCCAGCAGTCTTATCCTGCTGAGCGCGTTCCTACTCTGGGCCACCGGCGATTACAGCCTGGCCAACGCTGTACAAGGCACGGCCCAGTGGCAGATCCAGTTCCGTCTGCCGTGGATACCGAGTCTCGGTATCTTTTTCCATTTAGCGCTCGATGGTCTGTCGGTCATCATGCTGCTGTTGACCGGTGTGATGAGCGTTTTGGCGGTCGCAAGCAGTTGGAATCAGCCGCGCAACCGCGACGGGCTTTTCTACGCCAACCTGATGTGGTTGGTTGGCGGTGTCATCGGCATCTTTCTCGCCGTCGACCTGTTCGCCTTTTTCTTCTTCTGGGAGATGATGCTGATCCCAATGGCGCTGCTGGTCGCGCTCTGGGGGCATGACGGCGCCCGAGCCACGGTCAAACGGGCCGCCGCCACCAAGTTCTTCATCTACACGCAAGCCAGCGGGCTATTGATGCTCGCCGCGATCATCGGGCT
Source organism: Salifodinibacter halophilus (assembly GCA_012999515.1). Classification (NCBI taxonomy): domain Bacteria; kingdom Pseudomonadati; phylum Pseudomonadota; class Gammaproteobacteria; order Salinisphaerales; family Salinisphaeraceae; genus Salifodinibacter; species Salifodinibacter halophilus. The sequence continues at coordinate 809,950 of JABEEB010000001.1, forward strand.
GGTCTTCGTACACTATCAGCAGACCGGTTCGATCACGTTCGACTACAATGCACTGCTGCAGACGTCGCCAACCGGCGGGATCGGCATGGTGCTGATGCTCGGCTTTTTCATCGCGTTCGCGACCAAGCTGACGACCGTGCCATTTCACGGCTGGCTCCCCGATTTCCACACTTATTCGCCAACCGATAGCAGTGTTGACCTAACCGGCGTGCTGGTCAAAACCGGCGCTTACGGCCTGCTACGTTTTGCTGTACCTCTGTTCCCACACGCCTCGGCCACTTTCGCACCGGCGGCCATGATTCTGGGGCTGATCGGGATCTATTACGGCGCCATCGTCGCTTTTGCACAAAGCGACATGAAACGCTTTATCGGCTACACCAGCATCGCCCATATGGGCTTTGTCCTGATTGGTATCTACGCGGGCACGCTGCTCTCGATCCAGGGGGCCATCCTGCAATTGGTTGCCAGCGCACTATCGACCGCGGGCTTATTCCTGGTTAGTTCGCAGGTTTACACACGCCTCGGCACACGCGATATGCGCTCGCTCGGTGGTCTGTTCGGGTTGATGGGGGCTTTACCCGGCTTCGCCCTAGCCTTTTCCGTCGCAGCACTCGGCATGCCGGCAACCGCGAACTTCATCGGTGAATTCCTGGTGCTGTTCGGCGCGTTCGCCTATTCGCCGATCGTTGTCGTTTTCGCCACTATTGGGTTGGTTCTGGCCGCCGTCTACGCGCTCTATCTGATCCACCGCGTCTACTGGGGACAACCCTCGATCAAAACGCCGACCGATGGTTTGGCCGGCCGCGAGTACGCCAGTCTGCTGCTCATTCTGACGCTAACCCTGATCATCGGACTGTATCCGAATAGCGTGCTGCACGTGACCACGGGCGCAGCCCAGGAAATCGCACACTGGTTCGATGGTCCTATTGCCGCCGCTCCGCATTCCTAAAAGCTCGTAATCATGAGTTCATTCTCGATGCAAATCGTCGCCCTACTCGCGCCGCTAATCGTAACGGCGACGATCATTCTCACGACGGGCGCCGTTGCCATTACGCGCTCACATCGGGTCATGGCCGGTCTGTCGATCATCGGCCTGGCGGTCGCCCTTATCTCACTGATCCCGGCCAGGCTGGCAGTGCCGATCCAGACGACACCGCTGTATATCGTCGATGGCTTCGGGCTGTTTTATATGGCGCTGGTGCTGTTCGCTGCACTCGTCTCGACCATACTGGCCTATGTTTATTTAGAGGCTCAATCGGAATACCGGGCCGAGTTCTACATTCTGCTGCTGTGTTCCACGCTCGGCGCGTTATCGCTCGTGGTCAGCGTACATCTGGCGTCGCTTTTCATCGGCATCGAGCTACTCTCTATCCCACTCTATGGCATGGTGGCTTACGCGTTCCGCGACTCGATCTCGCTGGAAAGCGGCCTGAAATACATGGTCCTGTCGGGCGTCGCCTCGGCATTTTTCCTATTCGGCATGGCGCTCATGTATGCCGGCTCGGGCGCGCTAACCTTTACCCAAATCGCGTCGAGCGGCAACGGCGGCGAACTGCTGTTGCTGGGCATAGGCATGCTTGTCGTTGGACTGGCATTCAAACTCTCGGTTGCGCCATTTCATCTCTGGACGCCCGATGTTTATCAAGGCGCGCCCGGGCCGGCCTCGGCGTTTCTGGCGACGGTCAGTAAAGTGGCCATATTCGCCGCGCTGCTCCGATTTTTCGAAACGAGTCCAGTCGCCCACAATGATTGGCTGCACGCACTGATCGCCGCACTGGCATTCATCTCCATGCTCGTCGGCAATCTACTGGCCCTGCGGCAGGACAACCTCAAACGAATTCTCGGCTATTCGTCGATCGCGCATCTCGGTTATATCCTGACCGCCATCGTCGCCGGTGGGCCACTTGCAGCGACGGCCGTAGGCGTCTATTTCACCGCCTATGTGTTGACCTCGCTCGGCGCTTTCGGCGTGGTGTCGCTGGTTTCCAGCACCCGCACCGGCACTGACGCTAGCGACCTCACGCACTACCGCGGTTTGTACCGGCATCAACCGACGCTGGCCGTTACGTTAGCCATTATGATGATCTCGTTGGCCGGCATCCCGGTAACCTTCGGCTTCATCGGCAAGTTCTATGCGCTCATGGTTGCCGTCACAGGCGACCTGTGGTGGCTGGTTGCAGCGTTGATCATCGGCAGCGCCATCGGGCTTTACTATTATCTGCGCGTGACATTCATTCTGTTCGGTGCCGCCGAGGGCGGTACGCAGCGACATCTGACTGGCCCGGCATCACGTGCCGCGATCATCATCCTGGGATTGCTCGCAGCGCTTGTCATCGCGCTCGGTATCTATCCGACGCCGCTGATTGATCTCGTCAACGCGACCGGCATCGCCGTGGCGGCCTAATCAATGCCGCCGGGCGGCGACCAGGTTACTGGTCGACCAATACGCCCGGATTCAGGCGGGTCTCCGGATCGAGTGCCTGTTTGACCGCGCGCGTCATCGCTTGCTCGACCGGCGACTTGTAACGCGCCATATCGGCAACTTTGAGCCGGCCTACGCCGTGCTCAGCCGCGCTAGAGCCGCCCATTTCCAGAACCAGCTCGTGCACCAGCCGATGCACCGATTCGGATTCGGCCAGAAATGACGTGTTATCGCCGTCGAGCGGACGCGTGAGGTTGAAATGGATGTTGCCGTCGCCCAGATGGCCGAACGTGCACGCACGAACGCCTGGTAATCGCGCCTCGACAGCCGGCAGCGCACGCGCCAGGAATGCCGGCATCTGCGCCACGGGCAGCGCAATATCGTGCTTGATAGACGCGCCCGCTGCTCGCTGGGCGGCCGGAATCGATTCGCGCAGCCGCCATAGTGCTTCACGCTCCTCATGGGTATCGGCAAGCGCGTAATCGGGCACAGCGCGGTCGGTGCCGGCGGTTTTCATGACGTCGTCGAGTATGGCCTGCAGATCGTTGCCGGTTGCCGAACTGGCCAGCTCGAGCAGGATGTACCAGTCGTGATCCATCGCAATGCCCGACACTTCGTCAACAACAAATTGGCGAACGAGTTGCACGGCTTGATTGGCCATCAATTCGCAAGCTACGACCTGCCCGCCGGATCGATCGATAAGCGTGCGCGTGATCGCCAGTGCGTCGGCTGGCGAGGCGGCGGCACACAAGGCTGTCGCGTGCTGGCGCTCCGGGTAATAAAGCCGAAGTGTCGCCGCGGTGATGATACCGAGGGTGCCTTCACTGCCGATGAACAGATCCCGCAGGTCGAAGCCGCTATTGTCTTTGACGAGTGGCGACAGACTCGACCAAACGCGCCCGTCGGCCAGCACAACCTCAAGCCCGAGTGTCAGATCACGTGTATTGCCATAGCGCAGCACGTTCAAACCACCCGCATTCGTGGCCAGATTGCCACCGATCCGGCATTGCGTCGCTGAAGCCAGCGACAGCGGAAAATAACGATGCGCCGCCGCGGCGACGGCCTTGACGTCGGCCAGGATCGCACCGGCTTCGACGGTGATGGTGTTGTCGTCGGTATCCACCGCCCGGATGCGATCCATACCTGCCAAACTGATGATTACATCGCTATCGGCATCGCTTGCCGCACTGCCGCCGACGAGACCGGTGTTGCCTGACTGCGCGACGATATTGGCGTCATATCGCCCACAGACTGTAACAATCGCGGCCACTGCATCGGTATCCGCCGGCAACACGACCGCGGCCGCCCGCGGTGTAAACGCGCCACGCCACTCACACAGATAAGGCGCTGCCTGGGCGCCGGTCAACACGCGCTCAGCCCCCACGATAGCGACTAGCGCATCGAAGAATCCCTGATTCACGCGCACTTACCCCCGCGCGAACAGATCACGTAGTGCGGCGTCTAATTCGGTGAATGCGAACTCGAAACCAGCGTTTTGAAGCGCCCGGGGTTCAGCACGCTGGCCGCTCAGCAACAGATGCGCCATTTCGCCCATTATGACCTTCAAAACCGGGCCCGGCATCCAGGCAATGGTTGGACGATTCAGCACACGACCAAGCGCGTGGGTGAATGTCTTGTTGGTTACCGGATTCGGCGCGGTTAGATTGAACGCTCCATCCGCCGATTCCGTTGCCATCAGAAAACGGATGGCACGCACCTCATCGCGGATATGTATCCAAGGCATGTACTGCGCGGCGCTACCGATCGGTCCGCCGAGACCATATCGAAATGGCGTTGCCATCTGTGCCAATGCGCCCTCTTGCGCCCCCAGCACCAAGCCGGTGCGAATACGACACACGCGTACGCCATACTGCTCCGCCTCACGGGCAGCCAATTCCCAGTCCTCACATAGTTGCGACTGGAATTCGCTGCTCGGTGGCGTATCTTCGGTCACGACGCTGTCACCGCAGGCGCCGTAATAACCGACCGCGGAGCCGCTAACCAGCACCGACGGCGGTGTCTCACAGTCGCGGATATAAGCCACCAGATCTTCGGTGATACGCAGGCGCGACTCGCGTATTTCCCGTTTGCGCGCCCGAGTCCAACGCCCGGCCGCCAGATTTTCACCGGCGAGGTTAATCACCGCATCGGGGGCTTTGGCATCGGCCAGCGACGGGACCGGTCGCGCATCCGGCGGCAACACCGAGCGCGCGCGTTCGGTATCGCGTGTGACGACCTCGACCTGCCAACCATCGGCGAGCAGATCCGCACACAACTGTTTACCAACAAAGCCGGTCCCGCCAGTCACCAGTGCTTGAGCCATGGTCAGCTTCCGTTATCGGGTGCTAGCCCCATGGTGCAGTGTTAGGCCGAATACCACCAGTCGATGGCAGCGATCACGAACCAGAACGCGCGCCCGCGTCACCGTATTAACAGTCGAATGCTATGAATCGACCGCCAACACCAGCTTGCCGAAATTCTCGCCGGAGAACAGTTTCAAAAAAGCATCCGGGAAATTATCGAAGCCCGAGACAATATCCTCTCGATGCGCAATTTCGCCATTTGTTAGCCAACCCGCCATATGCTGGGCGGCCTCGGGATAGCGATCGGCGAAATCGAAAACAATAAAGCCTTCCATACGCGCCCGATTAATCAGCAGCGACAGATAGTTCTGTGGCGCGTAGCCCGTATCGCCAATATGGCCGGTGACGTTGTATTGCGAGATGGCGCCACAGACCACGACACGCGCATGCAGACGAAGATTGGCGAGTGCCACATCGAGGATCTCGCCACCGACGTTGTCGAAAAACATGTCGATACCATTCGGACACCGATCGCCGACGGCCTCGGCGATGTCCTCGGACTTATAATCGATAGCGGCGTCGAATCCGAGCTCATCGACGATATAGCGACACTTGGCCGCTCCACCGGCGATGCCCACGACACGACAGTCGTATCGTTTGGCGATCTGCCCAACCAGCGCACCGACGGCACCTGAGGCCGCAGACACCAGTACGGTATCGCCGGCTGCCAGCTGGCCGACTTCCAGGGTGCCGAAATAGGCTGTCATGCCCGGCATGCCAAGTGCGCCGAGATAGACCGGCAAATCAGCAAGCGTGGTATCGACCTTACGCAATTCATCTCCCGCGGCAACGGCGTGGGTTTGAACACCGAGATTTCCGGTCACGTGGTCACCCGCCGCGAAATCGGGGTGGCGCGAGTCGATGACCGTACCAGCCGTGCCAGCACGCATTACGTCGTCGATCGCCACCGGCTCGATATACGACTTACCCGCACTCATCCAGCCACGCATGGCCGGATCGAGTGAAATGTAGTCGATCTGGACACGAACCTCGCCGTCGTCAGCCGCGCGCAACGACTCAGTGGTCAGGCGCCAATCATCGCGTTCAGGCAAGCCGTTGGGACGGCGCGCGAGCCGCATTTGCCGGTTATCGATCGCTTCGGACATAGTAAAACCTCGTTGGATTGAATCAGTTCGTGGGTGCGTGCACTGGCCCAATAGCTGGGGCTGCGCACAAAGTCGTCTACCGACCGCCGACGGTAGTGCAGCGATGCGTCACACCATTGCGGCGGTTACCTACTTATGACTGGCCCGCTAGCTTGTCCTGCGTGCGGTACTCGAAGTCGCTGGCGTCGTGGCGCTCGGGCAACTGATCTTCTGGCTCACCCCACACACGATTGACTATGCGGCCACGCTTAACGGCCGGGCGAGCATCGATCTCACTGGCCCAACGCCGCACATTCTCGTAAGTCTGAACCTGTAGGAAGTCCCCAGCTCCATAGAGCCGGCCAAGCGCGAGCGCGCCATACCAGGGCCAAGTCGCGATATCGGCAATCGTGTAATGATCGCCGGCGAGATAGCGCGTCTCGGCCAGGCGCTTATCGAGCACATCAAGCTGACGTTTTGTCTCCATCGTGAACCGGTCGATTGCGTACGGCACGGTTTCCGGCGCGTAGTAGTAAAAATGCCCAAAGCCGCCGCCAAGAAACGGGGCGCTGCCCATCTGCCAAAACAACCAGTTCAGAGCTTCGGTACGCACCGATATATCGCTCGGCAAAAACGCACCGAATTTTTCGGCCAGATACATCAGAATCGCCCCGGATTCGAAGATTCGCGTCGGCGACGATGTCGTGTGATCAGTTAGCGCGGGGATCTTGGAATTGGGATTGACCGCCACGAAGCCACTAGCAAACTGATCGCCATCACCGATCCGAATCGGCCAGGCGTCGTATTCCGCGTCGCTGTAGCCACGTTCGAGTAATTCCTCGAACATAACCGTGGCTTTGACCCCATTAGGTGTCGCCAGTGAATAGAGTTGAAATGCGTGCTGCCCCACCGGTAACGCCTGGTCAAAACGGGCGCCGGCGTAAGGTCGGTTGATACCGGCGAACTGGCCACCGTTTTGCTGTTCCCAGGCCCAGACTGCAGGCAATGTATTCTCAGAATCGCTCATAGCTTACGGCCTAGTTGATGTTCGAATCGTCACGCGCCATCTAGTCTGGCCGGCGAAACATCATTCATATGGAGCGGATGATGGGCACGACACAGCCAGGGACAAGCTTTGGATAACCACTGATTGTTCGAGACACCACCGCAACCGTGCAACGAAACGATTGCCGCACGCGATTTGCCGCGATACAGTTGGTGCGCACAGCGGTGGTAGCTCAGTTGGTAGAGCGCGACCCTCCCACGGTCGAAGTCGCGGGTTCGAATCCCGTCCGCCGCTCCAACCACACTCCTGACGTTTATTACAACGCTTAGGTTAAAACGGCTTGCGCGCCGATAGATTCGCCCACTATCTCGGCGCTGACACAGCGCTAAAACCATCCGGCACGTCAATACAACCATCCGTTGGGTGATTGGTTAGCTCATCGCCCGCTTGCCAACAGCCCCTTGTTCTCGAGGCCATTGACCAGTTTGCTGGCCAGCGCCATGCGGATTGCTCGGGCGTTTGTCGCCGTGTGCGTCGGCACGGTGATTGCAAACCGGGCAGCAACCGCTTCGGTACTATTGTCGAAGACCGTTATGCGGAACCGCTGGGCGTTCGTACCGAGTTGCCGAACCGCCGAACTTTGGGCATGAGGAGCCAGCTCGATCTCGATTGTAGCTCCAGCGCTGCTTTGACGGCTGACTTGATGGCGGCGCTGCGCGCTTTCCGGGCGCGTCGGTGGCAGAACTTCGAGCATCGTCGTACACGTATGCCCTGTGGCTCGTAGTCGGTTACAAACCGCACGCTCGTAATGGGCTTCGAGCGCTGTGTCCTTAAACGCTGCATAGCTTAAAAACCAGTCATACTGGTTGCCCTGATAGACGGGGTCGACATAACCCACGGTATGGGTCGCCGCACAACCGGCCAGCGCTGCGGTGGTACCCAGCAAGGTTATTATTCGAGGCAAAAACTGTCTCATATCAACTCTAAAAACGCGGTTTAGCTGATGGTCGCTCTAGCCACTGGAAACGCCTCGGCTCAGATATGATGCGTGTGTCGCTGTAACCTGATCGATGATCGGCTGGAGCGCTGCGCGCCCGACGATATCGTGTGCGGCCTGTGCGATCTCGACATGCTCGAACGTTGCAAAACGCTGTCGTATTTCGGCCAGATAGCCACGTTGATCGGCGGCACGGGCGGCCACAAATTCACTATCGCTATCGGCTGGCCAGAGGCGGTTAATATATAACCGCCCGATCGGCACTTGGGTCTCGCGAAGCTGCGCGATCACGCGCTCGGTCTCCTCAATCGGCAGACGTTCGGCTAACAGGACCGGCTCGAAAACAGCGTCATCGTGAAGTTTCTGGCGCGCTGTGCTGAACCGTTCGGCCCGTTGACGCAGGCGTGTTAGCACACGGTCGTCGCGTTCCGTATCCTGCACGCCAGCCATCGTCCGCCACATCTGCCGCAGTCGATTGACCTTCCGGCGCTGTTGTTGCAAGCCCTCGATCCAGGCACCAAGCATCGATGGCAACGTCAACAAGCGGAGCGTGTGACCGCTCGGTGCCGTGTCGAAAACGATGCGGTCGTAGTGTGCCGGGCACCAGGTCATGACGTGCGTAAAGCGATCGAACAGCGCCGACTCAACCGTGCCCGGGGCATCGGCCGCCAGTTTTAGCTGTCGTTCAAGCGCTGGCTGAACCTCTTTCGAGACCGCAGCCCGGGCATCTTCACGGATGCCTTCGATATACGCCTCGGCGTCAGCCTGCGGATCAATCTCCATGGCCCAGAGATTGGGCTCAGCTAGTGTCGGTTCGGCGCCAAGGTTCGCCTCCAGCACATCAGCGACTGAGTGCGCGGGATCGGTCGAGACCAGCAATGTACGTTCGCCGGCCGCTGCCAGTGCGCTGGCGCGTGCGGCAGCCAAGGTCGTTTTGCCGACGCCCCCCTTACCACCGAGTAGAATCAGGCGCGCAGTCGTCTCGTGGTCGTGATCCACGCGTCCGGGCGCGCTTTGATCGATTGGCTCGATCAACAGCAGACACCGGCTTCCGGAAACGTTTCCATCCCCATCCGCTGGTGCCAGTCGTGGAAGGCTTCGATCAGGTCCGGATACAACTCGAGCGCGAAATAATCCGCGGGCCCTTGAACACCGAGCGCCTCCAAAAACAGAAGCGCGACCAGCACATCTTCCTCGCGGCGGGCTTCACGGGCAACACCCGCCCGCCAGGGTACGAGAAACAGCTCGTCGTGATAGGCGGACAATCGCCGCCACGCAGTCTTTAGCGATTGAAAATCAATCACACGCGGTCACAACACCATTCAGCCCGGCATGCTCAGAGGCCAAAATAGCATCTCAATCGCCACGGCGTTGTGCGTGTCACCGGCCCGATTATCGCGCCGCGCCAGCACGGTGCCGATAATCGTCCGGGCCGCCGGCCGCCAGACAATAGCTGAGCCACCAACACAATAGCGCTAGGCGCACCGGCTACAGCAGCAGCCGGTGCATGAAGCTCGCATCAGCCACGGGTACCCTGCCGACATCTACTTTGCATCGGTCTCAGGTGCACGAGCCCGCGCGCGTTCACGATTAACCGCTGTTATCGCTTCAATCACCAGCCAGACCGATAGCGCGAGGATGGCAGCATCCATGAACAACAATAGCCAGCTGCCCTGCGCTATGAAATCGCCCAGATTCAGCACCAGCGCATAGACGGTCATCAACAATAGAAAGACCAAGGGCACGAGCGCAGCCAACGGGTTGCGCCCGCGTGCCATGATCCAGACACCGATGACCGCCAGCGCCAGTCCGGCCGTCAATTGATTAGTTGTGCCGAAAAGCGTCCATAGGTGACCAAAGGCATACCCTTTGCCACCACCACCCGGTATCAATGCCAACGCCAGCGGAATGGCCACGGCTAATGTGGTCAGCACGTTGATTCGGCCGGATAGGGCACGAATACCAGCGAGTTCAACGATTTCTTCGAGAATGTAACGTTGCAGGCGAATGCCGGTATCCATCGTCGTGCCCGCAAAGGTCACGGTCACGACCACGGCGAATGTGGCGCCGACCGAGGCCGGGAGGCCGAGATTGGCAATGAAGTGGCCCACACCGGTTACAAAATGCCCGACCGCACCGCCGGAGGCCGCACCCCAGCCGCTATAGGCGCTGGTCCACTCGCCGGCGCTACCAAGGCCAGCGGTACACGCCAGAATCGCGGCTAAAGCCAGGCTACCTTCACCGAGTGCGCCGCCATAACCAACCAGTCGCGCATCCGTCTCCTTGGCCAACTGGCGCGATGTGGTGCCAGACGCAACCAAGCAGTGGAAACCCGAAATCGCGCCACAGGCGATCGTGATGAACAAAAATGGGAACCAATGCGGCGCGCTCGCGGCCACGTTCGCATTGACCGCTGGCGCGGTAATTTGCTCCCAGCCGATCAACACACCGAGAAAGATCGCCGACAGCGCGACCAACAGCTGCTGACCGTTGATGTAGTCGCGTGGCTGCAGCAGCACCCAGACCGGCAAGCGCGACGCGATCCAAGTGTAGGCAAAAATCAACAGCATCCAGGTCGTGCGACCCGATAAACCGATGGCATTGGCTAGGCCGTCGATATGGACCGGATACGCCTGCCCGAGCGGAATCGAGGCATATAACAGCAGCAGGCCGATGATCGACGGGATCAGAATGGCACGTCCCATGCGATACGCCCACTGACCAATGAATATCGCGATGGGAATCACCACGATCGTTGGAATCACCGCACCTGGATGTGACTGAAACAGAATGGCGATCACCGCGCCGAACACGGCATTCACGAGCGTCAGCAAAAAGAATATGATGATTAAAAACAGCGTGCTGGCGCGTGGGGTCACGACCTTGCCAGCCAACGTGCCGATGTTCTGACCACGGTTGCGTACCGAGACCACGAGCGATCCGAAATCATGCACACCGGCGGCGAACAGCGAACCGAGAACCACCCAGGCCAGTGCCGGCAGCCATCCCCAGTACACAGCGATTGCTGGCCCCACAATCGGTGCGGCGCCGGCGACCGACGTGAAGTGGTGTCCTAGCAGGACGCTTTTAGGCGTCGGCACATAATCGACGCCGTCGCGTTGCGCGTTGGCTGGTGTCTCAAAATCCGGGTCCAGCGCATAAATCCGCTTGGCCAGATAGCTTGAATAGAAACGGTAACCGAGAAAGAACACGGCGAGCACGATGACGACGAGAACGAATGCGGGCATATAACCGGACAACGGCAACGATGAACGCTAGGCAATCTAGCAGTGGCCCCACAAGCTCACAACATGAATCGGGGGGTCTATTGGTCTTAAACGCGATACGCCACCCCACCGACGCAGGTCGCCATTGTGAGTGACGAGGCGCCACGCCGTATCATTCATGTCGATATGGACGCGTTCTATGCTTCGGTCGAGCAACGCGACGATCCGACCCTGCAAGGACGGCCCATGGTCGTTGCCAATCGCAGCCCGCGCGCCGTCGTCACGGCAGCGAGTTACGAGGCCCGCGAATACGGCATCCGCTCAGCCATGCCGGCGATGCGGGCAGCCAACCTATGCCCACATGCGGTATTCGCACCGCCGGATTTCGCGCGCTACCGCGCGGTCTCGCGCCAGATACAGGCGATCTTCGCGCGCTTCACCCCGGTCATCCAACCACTATCGCTCGACGAGGCCTATCTCGATGTCAGTGCAGTGCTCGCGTCCGGAGACACCGCCACTGCAGCCGCCCGACGCATCCGGCAAGCGATCGCGGACGAAACCAACTTAACGGCCTCAGCCGGCATCGCGCCGAACAAGTTCGTCGCCAAAATAGCCTCTGACTGGCGCAAACCCAATGGCCAGCACGTTGTGCCGCCAGCGCGTGTCCAATCGTTTTTAGCGCCTTTGCCAGTCGGCAAAATACCGGGGGTCGGCCCCGCCATGCGGGCAAAACTGGCCGATATGAACATTGCCACGATCACCGATCTGCGAACGTTCGATGAAACCACCCTCGCGACCCGGTTCGGGCGCTGGGGGTCGCGGCTCTATGAACTCGCGCGTGGTCACGACGAGCGTCCAGTCGAGTCACAGCGCCCGACCGCGCAGATCTCGTCGGAAGACACACTGGCCCAAGACACACGACTCGAGGATTTGGCGCCCCTGATCCGAGAGCTATCCGACAAAGTCTGGGCGCGCTACTATCGCAAGAATCCTGGCGTGGCACGAACCGTAACGCTCAAGCTAAAAACCGCGGATTTCGAGATCCTGACCCGCGCGTACACGCCCAGCACACCCCCTGAATCTGCTGCCTCGCTGGCCGCCATCGGCTGCAATCTACGACAACGCGTCGACAAACCCGCCCACACCAAATACCGCCTCGTCGGTATTGGTCTGTCCGGATTCATCGATGCCAATACATTCCCGCGACAAACAACCCTTTTTGACGACAACGTCTAAGCACTTAGTGCTCATCACATGCCAACGTTTGCCACTGGCCGGACACCGTTTTGCATGCACAGAAAAACGCCAACAACAAAGTTTTGGCGGCGCGTAGCTGCGACTAAAGTCGAATCAACACACGACTTATAAGTGATAACTTCTGCGCACACATAATAAGAAAGCACCATGAGTGATGCTGATGACGAGAGCCCTTGCTAACGGCGGTCTCAATGAGCAGGCGCAACACCTGACCCACCGGATAGGTTGTTGCCATGGACCATTGTTCCCGTCACTCGACACGAGTTCTCACCACACGGCCAGCCCCATCAAAGGCTATGACCCCAGTCCGGCGGACTACCGAGCCCGTTTAACGCATCAGCAATCTCGTCAGCGTTCCAAACTGACCCCGGGCGGAGAGCTGTGGGACGCGGTGGCACCCCGGCACAAGTACTGGATACCTAACAAATCATCTGTGCACGAAAGCGCCTGTCGCCCAACGACTCTCGTCGTCAGGCCTCGCACGCGGTCATCGCAAGACACTGGACTGGCGATCACTTCTAGAAGTCTAGACCGAAGTTCCCAAGCAAGCTGTCACCGGGGCCCGCCCCTCCTTCAATAATGCGGCGGTGTCGACGCCGGACTGGATGCCCAACTCGCCTCCAATGCCAGCCTCGGCCCATCTCCCGTCACCTCCACCTCTTGCTTTCAAAGGTCAGTCGACTGACAACAATGTCCAGGGAGACATCCATGTTTCACAAACGTACTCTCCTGGCGGGCGCCATCGCGCTTGCCGCCGCCCTTATGACAACGCCCGTCTGGGCGAAGACGCTCGACATGGGCGTCACCGGCGAACTCGCCTCCTTCGATACCTCCCAGGTATCCGGCGGGATCTGGGAATCCCAAATCCTGATGGATGTCTACGAGGGCCTGGTCAAGAAGGCCCCGGACGGCGAGGTTCTGCCCGGCATGGCAGCTTCCTGGGATGTGTCCGACGACGGCAAGACCTATACCTTCCACATCCGCGAGGACGCCGCCTGGTCCGATGGCAAACCCGTCACCGCCGAGGATTTCGTGTTCGGTTGGCAACATATGCTCGACCCAAAGAGCGCCTCCAAATACGCCTACCTCCTCTATCCGGTCGTCAACGCCGAAGCGGTCAATACCGGTGAAAAACCCTTGGATGCCTTGGGCGTGACCTCCCTCGACAACGGCCGCACCTTCCAGGTCGAACTCACAACGCCCACGCCCTATTTCATCCAGCTGCTAACCCACTACACCGCCTATCCCGTCCCCAAACACACCATCGAGAAATACGGAAAAGATTGGGTCAAGCTCGACAACATCGTGACTAACGGCGCCTTCACCCCCAAGGAGTGGATTTCGCAGTCGCGCATCAGCGTGCGCCGCAATCCCGAATACTACGATGCCGACGAGGTCGCGCTGGACGGAGTCAACTACTACACGGTCGAGGACCGCAACGCCGGCGTCTCGCGCTTCCGCTCCGGCGAGCTGGACATCATGCGCGAGTATCCTTCCAGCATGTACGGCATGCTGCAGGAGGAACTGCCCGACGCCACCCACATGGCGCCCTACCTGGGCAGCTACTACTACGTCTTCAACCACCGCGAGGGCCACCCGACCGCCGACCCGAAGGTGCGCGAGGCACTAAGCCTCGTCGCGCGCCGCAAAGTGCTCGCCGAGAAGATCATGGCCGACACCTTCCTGCCGTCGCGCTCCTTCGTGCCCAAAGGCATCCACCATTACGACGCCCAGAAGATGCCGCTGGAAGGCAGCATGGACGAGCGCATGAAACGCGCCAAGCAACTGCTCGCCGAGGCCGGTTATGGGCCCGACAAGCCGCTGCAACTGCGCCTGCGCTACAACACCAACGACGAGCACAAGAAAATCGCCGTCGCCCTGGCCGCCATGTGGCGTCCGCTGGGCGTCGAGATCGAGATGATCAACTCGGAAGCCACGGTGCACTACCAATCCATCGCCGAGGGTGACTTCGACATCGCCCGGGCCGGGTGGATCGCCGATTACAACGACGCCGAGAACTTCCTCAGCCTGCTGCGCACCGAGGTCGGCAACAACTACGGCGCCTATTCCAATCCCGAGTTCGACGAGCTGACAGACCAGGCTGCCCAAACCGCCGACGCCGACGAGCGCGAGGCCTTGCTCGAGCAGGCCGAACAGGTCGCCCTGAACGACCACGCGATCCTGCCGCTGCTCAATTACGTGTCGCGCAACCTGGTCAACCCGGCCATCCGCGGCTGGGAAGACAATCTCACAGATGACCATCCCTCGCGCTGGATCTCGTTCGAGCAGTGATTACCCGGTCGTGAACGGCGTGCTCCCCAGAGCGCGCCATACCGTCAACGTTTTCTCGTAAAGGAATGCCCATGTTTACCCACCTTTTCACGCGTACGGCACTGCTGGTCGGTCTGCTGGTCGGCGCAGCGCATGGCGCCCCCGCCGCCGTTCTGCAGGTCGGCAATGGCAGCGAACCCGGCTCGCTCGATCCCCAAAAGACCAATGGCGTCTGGGAGTCCCGCATCACCCTCGCGTTGTTCGAGCGCCTGGTCACCTATGCCGCTGATGGCAGCTTGACCCCCGGCCTAGCCGAGTCCTGGACCATTAGCGACGACGGCACCACCTATACCTTCGACTTGCGCCAGGCCGAGTGGTCCGACGGCACACCGATCACCGCCGACGACGCCGTCTTCGCCCTGCGACGCCTGCTGAAACCGGCCATCGCCAACCACAACGCCAATCTCTACTACCCGATCGAAAACGCCCGGGCGGTCAATACTGGCGAGGCCAAGCCGAGTGAGCTGGGCGTCTCGGCACCGGACGACCACACCCTGGTCATCCAGCTCGACAACCCCACTGCCTACTTCCTGCAGGCGCTGGCCATGACCGAGGCCGCCCCGCTGCCCCAACATCTCATCGAAAAAGCCGGGGATGAATGGGCTAAGCCCGGCACCATGGTATCGAGCGGCGCCTTCACCCTGCAGGAATGGCGCCCCCAGGCACACGTCAAAATCAAGCAGAACCCACACTTCTACAATGCCGACGCGGTCTCTCTGGACGGTGTGACCTTTTACCCCACCGGCGACGCCAGCGCTGCCCTCAACCGCTTTCGCGCCGGTGACCTGGATATCTCATACACCAAAGTGCCCACCGCGCGTTCCGACTGGGTGAAAAACAACCTCGGCGACTCCCTCCGCGTGGGAGCGAAGGTCGGCGAATACTTCTACATGTTCAACCTCCGCGACGGCCAACCACTGGCCGACGAACGCGTGCGCGAGGCGCTCAACCTTGCCGTACGCCGCAAGGTGATCACCAAACAGATCCTCGGCATGGGGCAACATGCCTCGCACTGGTACGTGCCACGCGGCACCGAGAACGGCACACAAGGTTCGCTGGATTTCGCCGAACAGCCGATGAAGCAACGGCTGACGCGGGCCAAACGCCTCATGCGCGAGGCCGGCTACGGCCCCGACAACCCGCTGCACGTGACGTTGCGCTACAACACCCTCGAGTCCCACAAGAAAATCGCCGTGGCCGTAGCCGCCATGTGGAAGCCGCTGGGCGTCGAAGTGGAACTGCTCAACGCCGAGGCGACCGTGCACTTCGCGGCAATCAACGAAGGCGACTTCGAGATCGCCCGCTACGGCATGATCGCCACCATCAACGACCCTTACGACTTTCTCAACGCCTATGCCGAGGACGGCTCCGCACAACGCAGCACCGGCTATCACAACGACGACTACGACGCCTTACTCAAGCGCAGCACCCAGGAGCTGGACACCGAACGCCGCACCGAGCTGATGACCCAGGCCGAGCAGATGCTGCTCGACGACTACGCGCTGCTGCCGCTCTACGACTATGTCAGCGCCCACCTGGTCACGCCCGAGGTCAAAGGTTGGCAGACCACCGTTCTCGACGTTCACCCACTGCGCTACATCCATCTCGAAGACTAGCTGCGTGATGTTCCACACCGCCCCACATCACCAGCCCATGCTGCGGAGGCCATCATGTTGAGCTATACGTTGAAACGGCTGCTGCAAGCCATTCCAACGATGCTGTTCGTGATCACCATCTCGTTCTTTCTAATGCGCATCGCCCCCGGCGGCCCCTTCGACGGCGAGCGGGCCCTGCCGCCGGAGATCGAGGCCAACCTGATGGCTGCCTATCATCTGGACGAGCCCCTGCCGATGCAGTACGTACGCTACATGGGCAACCTGCTGCAAGGCGACTTCGGCCCCTCCTTCAAGTACAAGGACTTCTCGGTCACCCAGCTGATCATGCAGGGCTTCCCGGTCAGCCTGGAAATCGGCGGGTTGGCAATTCTGCTGGCCCTGTTGCTCGGCCTGCCGCTGGGCGTAATCGCCGCGCTGAAGCGCAATTCGATCATCGATTATCTGGTGATGGGCACAGCGCTGGCCGGCGTCGCGATTCCCAACTTCGTCATCGCGCCGATCCTGGCGCTGGTATTTGGGGTGCTGCTGGCATGGCTGCCGGCTGGCGGCTGGAACGGCGGTGCCCTGCCCAACCTGGTGCTGCCGGTCATCGCCCTGTCGATCCAGCAGCTCGCCTACATCGCGCGGATGATGCGCGCCAGCATGATCGAGGTATTGAGCAGCCATTACATCCGCACCGCCCGGGCCAAGGGGCTGGCTGAGTCCCAGGTCATCTGGCGTCATGCGCTGCGCCCGGCGTTGCTGCCAGTGACGTCCTACCTCGGTCCGGCCGTCGCCGGGATCGTCACCGGCTCGGTGGTGATCGAACAGATCTTCGGCATTCCCGGCATCGGTCGCTACTTTGTGCAGGGCGCGCTTAACCGCGATTACACCCTGGTGATGGGCACGGTGGTGTTCTACGGCGCGCTGATCGTGCTGATGAATCTTCTCGTCGATCTGCTCTATTCCGCGCTGGATCCGCAGATCCGCCATGACGACTGACCCGCAGGGAGCGGATAGCCATGACCACTGATTCCCGTACCCACGACGGCGACCACCATGCCATGGCCGATGACCTTGGTTCGGATGCCACACCGTCTGCCGGCGAAAGCCTGACACGTGACGCCTGGCGGCGCCTCAAGCAAAACCGCGCGGCGATGGTCAGCCTGGTGATGCTGTGCGTCATCGCCGTGCTCTGCGTCTTCGGCCCCTATGTCTTGCCCTGGGGACTCGCCGAGGTCGACTGGAATGCCTTCACCGCGCCGCCGAGCCTCGAGAATGGACACTTCCTCGGTACCGACGCCAATGGCCGTGACCTGCTCACCCGCACGCTGTACGGCGGCCGAGTTTCGTTGTCGGTGGCGCTGGTGGCGAGCCTCGTCAGCCTGGTGATCGGCGTGCTCTACGGTGCTATCTCCGGCTATATCGGCGGCCGGGTGGACAACGCCATGATGAGCTTCGTCGACATCATGTATTCGCTGCCCTTCATGTTCCTGGTGATCCTGCTGATGGTGGTGTTCGGCCACAACATCTTGCTGATCTACGCCGCCATCGGCGCTGTGGAATGGCTGGACATGGCGCGCATCGTGCGCGGCCAAACCCTGGCGCTCAAGCAACGCGAATTCGTCGAGGCGGCCCATGCCCTGGGCGTGGGAAACTCCAAGATCGTCACCCGCCACCTGATTCCGAATGCCATCGGCCCGGTGATCGTCTACGTCACCTTGACCGTGCCCAAGGTCATCCTGCTCGAGAGCTTTCTGTCGTTCCTCGGCCTCGGCGTGCAGGAGCCGCTGACCAGCTGGGGTGTGCTGATCTCCGAAGGCACCAACACGATGCAGAGCGCTTCCTGGATGCTGCTGGTGCCGTCGATATTCCTAGCGGTAACGCTGTTCTGCCTCAACTTCCTGGGCGACGGATTGCGTGACGCCCTGGACCCCAAAACTCGCTAGGAGCACGCCATGAGCGACATCCTGCTCGACGTCGACAATCTGAGTGTCGATTTCCAGCTTCCCGATGGCACCGTCTCGGCGGTCAAGGACGTGAGCTTCGACATCCATGCTGGCGAGACGGTGGCGTTGGTCGGCGAATCCGGCTCCGGCAAATCGGTCTCTGCCACCGCCGCCATGCGTCTGTTGCCCGATCTGGCCCAGACTCGCGGGGCGATTCGCTTCCGCGGTGAAGATCTGCTCGCTGCCACCCTGCGCCGCATGCGACGCATCCGCGGCAATGCCATTTCGATGATCTTCCAGGAGCCGATGACCTCGCTTAACCCGTTGCACCGGGTCGGCACCCAGATCATCGAGGTCCTGACCCGGCACAACAAGGCCAAGGGCCGAGCGGCCCGCACCCGGGCCATCGAGCTTCTGGAACAGGTCGGCATTCCCGAGCCCGAGCGGCGCATCAACAGCTACCCCCACGAACTCTCCGGTGGCCAGAGCCAGCGCGTGATGATCGCCATGGCGCTGGCGTGCGAACCGGAACTGCTGATCGCTGACGAGCCCACCACAGCCCTGGATGTCACGATCCAGATGCAGATCCTACAACTGCTCAAGTCTCTGCAGGCGCGCTATGGCATGGCGATCCTGTTCATCACCCATGACCTGGGCATCGTGCGCCACTTCGCCGACCGGGTCTGCACGATGCGGCACGGCGAAATGGTCGAGCGCGGCGACACCGCCGAGGTCTTTACCAACCCCCGCCACGATTACACACGCATGCTGGTCAACGCCGAACCGCACGGCGGCAAGTCGCCGGTCGAAGCCAGCGCGCCGGTCTTGCTGGAGGCGCGGAACCTGCACGTCCACTTCGCCCTCAAGAAGCGACTGTTGCGCCCCAATTCCTACTTCGAGGCGGTCAGCGACATCAACCTGAGCATCCAGCACGGCCAGACCGTCGGCGTGGTCGGCGAGTCTGGCTCTGGCAAGTCGACGCTCGGCCGTGCCTTGCTGCGCCTGCTCAAGAGCAGCGGCGATATCCGCTTCGATGGCCACGACCTCGCCACTCTAGATCGCGCCGGCATGCAACCGTTACGTTCGCGCCTGCAGGTCGTCTTCCAAGACCCCTTCGGCTCGCTTTCGCCACGCCTGACCGTCGGCGAGGTTATCAGTGAAGGGCTGCGCGTCCATCACCCGGAACTCGACCGGCGCCAGCGCGAACGCCAGGTCATCGAGGCCCTGGAGGAAGTGGCGCTGGATCCGGCCATGCGCAAGCGCTATCCCCACGAATTTTCCGGCGGCCAGCGCCAACGCATCGCCATCGCCCGTGCCCTGGTGCTCAAGCCGGAGTTCCTGCTGCTCGACGAACCGACCTCGGCGCTCGACCGCTCCGTGCAGGTCACGGTGATCGAGCTGCTGCGCGATATCCAGGCGAAGCACGGCCTGACCTACTTGTTCATCAGCCACGACCTCTCGGTGGTACGCGCCTTGGCCGACACCGTGATGGTGATGAAATCGGGTCAGGTCGTCGAACAAGGGGCGACCGAGGCGATCTTCGCCAACCCAAGCGAAGCCTATACCCGCGAACTGATGCGGGCGGCCTTCGTCGACGACGCCGCCTGATGTCCGACGGATACCGACGCTCCTATCCGGCCGTGGACACTCTCAGGCGTCCACCAGGGGCGACTGCGGCCATACGACAGGACCAGGCTCTTCATTTTCATTTATTCAGTTAACAAAAATTACTTATGCAAAACGGCATAATTACAGTGGGCGTGCCGCCGTGACACACGCGGCGACACCTTCTCACTGTTGACCGACCGGGCCACCCCGAGTCGCTTCGCCTCTCTCGAATTTACAATAAAAACAACAACTAATAAGGTTTGGCATGTTCCATAACCACAAACTAACCGGGCTGGCCATCGCTATCGGCGCCGCCCTCACGGCCCCATCAGCCCTGGCCTTCACGGCCTACAAAACCGAGCACAACCAAATCGACATCAGCGGACGTCTATCCTTCTACAGCGAGTTCGTTGACCACGTGGATGATGACGATCCTTCTACCTACGGGCGCATTCGCCTGACCCCCGAGCATGAGTTCGAGAACGGCTGGTCACTCGTAGGACGTGCCGGAGTAGGCTTCTATCCCCTCTACAAAGACGGTTACGATGGCCATACCCAGCGCCAGCTCTACGTTGGCGTTCAGCACGACGACTACGGGAAACTGCTGATCGGCAAGCAGGATGCGTTGTGGAACGATATGGTCGCCACTTGGACGGACTGGTTCTGGTACAACGGCGCCTCCGCTCAGGGCAGCTGGAATGGCGCCTATGGCGACGGCGGCTTCGAAGGCAATGGCCGCCCCCACCGTGCGGTTACCTACCAGAACACCTGGGGCGACTGGAGCCTCGGGCTGCTCTACCAGACCTCCCGCGACAACGTGCCGACCGGGAGCGGGTATACCGGCAACCTGACCAGGCTCGAACGCGACTATACCGCCCAGGGGGCCCTCGTCTGGCAGCCGACCGAGGACCTGTCGCTGGGCGCGACCTACACCCACAGTGCCATCGACGGCAAAACCGCCACCGGCAACAAGCAGTCGCAGGACGTCAATGCCGGCTTGCTCGCCGCTCGCTGGACACCGGGCAACTGGTACTTCGCGTTTACCGGTGGCCGCTACGACAATCTGGTGCGTGACAACGAGTTCAGCGGCGTCAACACGGCCGACGGAATTATCGACGAGGCCCGAGGCTACGAAGGGGTGGCGCTGTATGGCATCGAGCACCAGGTGCCCGGCAGGGTGGAGCTCTACACCGGCTTCAACCGCCTGGAAGACAGAGCCTCCGAGGCGCGCAAAGCCTTCTACCTGGTCGGCGCGGCCTGGCGGATCTTCAACCAGAACCTAACCATCGCCCTGGAACGCAAGTTCGACGACTCCGTCGATGCCGGCGGCTCAAGCGACATCAACAACAACGAGACGGACTTCCTGGTGCGCTACGACTTCTGAGCATCGTTCTACCTTCATGGGCCGGGCATAACGCCCGGCCCCTCCGGGGCGATGTCAGTCTCAATGAGGCAGCGCAACACCGGCCCACCGGGCGAGTTTTTGCCAACGAACATTGTTCCCGTCACCTAGGCACGGGCACCGAGTGTCGTCGCACAGGAGCTCGCTCGCCATACGGGCAATTCTGTCGAGGGTCATGATTCCAACCTGGCAGGCCACCGAGGCCCCTTGATGCGTCATTCGCCTTGCCGGCGGCAGCCAAGTTGCATCTGAACGAGGCGTTGTAGGTCGTGGTGGCTCATCCGATGCACAAGCGCTCGGCACCCAGCACGCCCACACTTGAAAGCGAATGCCCCAACGATTCACGTCGCCAGGTCTCCTCGCGCGCGGTTATCTCGCTCTGCCGCCCCTTACAGCCAGCCCATGGCCGCGAGCGCCTAACGAGAATCTCACGAGAATATCAACGGCCTGATCCCCGCTCATATCCACCCAAGGGCACAGGCTCCTTGGTCTACAAGCCAAGCAAACCTTGACGAGATTGGCGACCTAACAATTAAAAACCTTCCACGTCATAGATGACCAGTTTGAGGGATTTTAGTTCTTAATTAATCAAGTAATTTACCAATGACAAATAAAATAACAACAAAGCAATATATACGGCATTGGAACAGGTTTTATTCCCGACAGGCTTGGCTTATCAGCTGTCTAATAAGCGCAACCTGCTTGTCAGCAATCGGATTTTTCGTGACGAATTCGGCCTTCGCACAGGAGGTTTCATCGGGAAAAGGCGGGGATAGCCGAACTTTTAAAATGCTCGTTGCGAATATATATAATGGGCATCTAGGCGGCAATTCTAGAAAAGACTCGCTTCCTCTGGCGAGAAAGAAATTCCTCGATGAGGGAGGCTACGATGCCTTGCTTTTTCAAGAGACACTAGGTAAACAGCAGCATAGCGAGGGAAGGCAGTATCCCGATCACTATTTATCCATGCCAAAGCAATACAAAACGGCATGGGATAAAAAAGGAACGAATAGTGGAAAGTATCGCGCATCCGCCACGATTACTCGTTTACCTACTAAAGACAGCGGCATCGGGATGCCTGGCGGCGGCCACGAGAACGTGGTCAGCCGGCTCGAACTAAAATCGGGAGCGACTGGCCGGCCACCAATGATCGTATCCTCGAGTTACTCGGATGGACATGTAGATCAAGGCGGCATTAATAATAATAACGCGCTGGCGAAAAATTTCAATAAATGGGCCTCAAAAAAGGCTATACCATTGATGTTTGGCGGGGATCTAAACTCTGGGGACGTCGGACAATGGGGGCTGAATCAAGAAAATTACCCGTTACCGGATAATGCCCCGACAACACTCAACATACTGAAAAAACGTTTTCAGCTACTGCAAACAGCAGATGAACGTGCCCTTTTCGAAAAAGCCGATGGATACAACTATAGACATACCTGGCCATCGCGGGTGAAGCAGAACAGAGAGAGCTATCAACGCACAGAAAAAGATTCGAGTAACAAACACGCCGGTCCATCATCAGGCTATTTTGCGTCAGCAAAGATTGACCATATTCTATTATCACGCCCCTTTGTGAAATGGTACTCGATTAATGACCCGAAAAATGATGCTTATGTAGGGAAAAAACTACGATCCCGCACTGTGGTTTCAAGAAACTCAAATGGCACTCCAATTGAGACCATTTCAGACCATGAAATTACCGCGCATAATTACTTTTATGTCGGACCTCGCATTAGAATCATTAAAGATCGTAAATCGATAGCACTGACTTTCGATTCCAGCATCCCTTTCAATGACATTGACCGACTCTCAAAAGAAAATAAAAATGTCTATGTCAATGTTGATGTCGATGCTGATAAAAAAGAATTTCGATTTTCTCGAAACAACAACCGTACGGACACTGTCTTCCAGAATGTTTCGGATGACAACGGCCATTCAAACTTAAAGACCTCTGAGATCAGCTCTGCACTAAATCTTGATAATTCGAGGGTGCAAGACGCTTTGAATAAGCGCCAAGAAGAACTGGGGCGTCTGCCGATTGATTTTGATGAAGACCCGAACGCTGCGTTCAAGGTTGCCGTAAATTGCCACGACCCGCGGCATCTGAGCGTCAAAGGTGTTGAGGATCTATGCATCGATGATCATCGTTCTATCGAGCGCATTGTGATCAAAGACGGCGTAACGGTTGCGATTGACGAAGATGCAGCTCTCGGAGCACCTGGGGAACCGGTATTGCTTAACCATGGCGGTCTGCGTACTGCAGGACCTGAGGATCGCAAAGATGGGCGGTGGGCTGCCTGGACCCAAGGAGTGACCGATAAAGACGACGAGCAGGTCCTGAATTCAGACGGCCAACCTGTTTTTGACAAGGTCATACTCGACCAGATTGATCGGCCGATCGTGCTTGGCCCGAATGGTGGCTGGATTGAGATTTCCGATCCGAACCAGCCGGTGACCGTGACGGGGCCCATCAAAGACATTCAGCCTGGGCAAAGCAGTCGTCAGGGACTGACCAAGAAAGGCGTTGGGACGCTGATCCTAGGCGCGAAAAATACTTATACCGGTGGCACGAACGTTGAGGAAGGCGAGCTGCGAGCCGGTGTCGCCGGCGCATTTGTCGATAATACGCTTTACCGCGTCGGTGGCGGCAAGCTCAATCTGAACGATTACGATCTCACCATATCGTCATTGTCAGGCGATGGTGGTGTGATTGAGATGGGGAGTGCCAACCTTACCGTCAAGCAAGGAAAAGACAGCCAATACGCTGGGGCAATTGCAGGCACAGGCAATTTCACCAAATCGGGCAAGGCTCAGCTTGATCTAATCGGAACGAACACCTTTACCGGCCAAACCACTGTGCAGAAAGGGGCACTATTGATAAACGGATCGATCGCCTCGTCTTCACTGACGACCGTTGAAAGCGGCGCAAAGCTGGGCGGGAACGGCACTGTCGGGAACACCGTTATTGCTGACGGCGGCACCATCGCGCCAGGCAATTCGATTGGCGAACTGAAGGTCAATGGTGATCTAACACTGAAGCCTGGCTCAACCTATGAAGTCGAGATCAACTCGAAAAGCGAGAGCGATCGGATCACATCACATGGGAAGGTGACACTCGGCGGCGCCAATGTCGAGGTCCAAGCGCAACAGGACGGTGACGGCACCTATAACGGCTATAAGGAAGGCATGCAATACAAGGTGGTGCATGCTGACGATGGCGTAGAAGGTCAGCTCAATGATGTCAAGAACGAGGATTTAGCCTTCCTTGAGGTTCTTCCGACCTATGACGGCAATAATGCCTATCTGGTAACCCGGCGAAAAACATCAGACTCCAATGAGACTGCTCCCGTCGACGGGACTGATCCCACTGCCCCTGCCGGTAAAGTTCGTCTCGATGGCAAGCCGGATGATCCGATTCCCTTCGCCTCGGTTGCCGAAACGCCCAACCAAGCGGCGGTGGCTGATGCAATCGATGCCAGCGGCCGGGGTCACCGTCTTTATGATGCCGTGGTTGGCCAAAATGCAGAAGAAGCCAGAGCCGCCTATGATGCGACCTCTGGTGAAATCCATGCGTCCGCGAAGGGGGCCATGGTCACTGATAGCCATTTTGTCCGTGACACAGTAATGGCCCGAGTCCGCGACTCTTTTGGTTCGACTGGGGCCGTGTCGGCACCAGTTCCAACCCATGGCTCCAAGCAGGAGCGCCTCAATACAGGGGATTCGACGGCCTGGCTTCAACCCTATAGTTCCCAAGGATCGCTCGATGGCAACGGTCAAGCCGCCAAGCTGGGGCACTACGCCAATGGCCTGTTTCTTGGCACAGACGCTCTGATCGGCGACAACTGGCGACTCGGTATTGCCGGCGGGTACCGTCGTTCGGACTACCAGGTTGACGACCGCCACTCCAGCGTTGATGTGGATAACTACATCGTCTCGCTATACGGGGGCACGGAAATTGGAGCGCTGGGCCTGCGTCTAGGTGTCGCTCACACCTGGCATTTGCTCGACAGCCAACGCGCGATAACCTTCCCCGGTTTTGGCGCATCATCAAATGCCTCCTACGGTGGCCGTACGACACAGTTCTTTGGGGAAGCCGGATATACACTGGATTTAGCCCAAGCGAGCCTTGAGCCTTTCGTCGGCCTGGCTCAGGTTTACTTGCACACGGATGGCTTTGATGAAGACGGCGAAGCCGGGCTGACTTCCCGCAGTGACGATATGCAGGTGACCTATAGCACCCTGGGCACTCGGGCGACGTTGGACGTTGAGCTTGGCGGCATCAATACGACGGTCAACGGCATGCTCGGCTGGCGGCATGCCGGCCATGATGTTACGCCCACCGCCACGCATACTTTTGCCAACGGTCCCAATTTCAGCGTCTCCGGTACACCCATTGCCCAAGATACGGCTCTTGTCGAAACTGGACTCGATATCAACCTAACCGACACCGCAGCGCTGGGCGTTACCTATCGGGGGCAAATTGCTTCAGAAGCAGAAGAACACGGCTTAACAGCAAGATTCAAGTTCAAGTTCTGAAAATATATTGCTTTTGAGCACACCATCGCCACCGAATCTCGGTGGCGATGGTGGTTACATGAAATTCCTTTTTGCCCACATTTGCAGAGGCCGCGGGCTCGCTTGGATTGGCTCGCCCCAGGCGATAGCGGATGCTGTCGGCATACGCATGGCATAGCGCCATCCCAAAAAGCGCATGCCTATTCACATCGTCAGGGCTCGCACGAAGTCATCACAAGATGCTGGATTGGCGTTAACTTTTGGAAGTCGAGACCGAAGAGCGCAAACAAACTATCGCCGCTCCAACCCCCTTCAATATTTGCGCATTGAGGCCACCTACCGCTGCTGCATGGACAGCAGGCGACAATGACAAAATCTTGGCAATGAATTCGACCAAAGTATTCTCAACGCGAGAATTACAAGTGCTACCTTCCCAATACAAATATTGGGTGGAGGAATCACTATGGCAGATGCTGATAACAAGGCCTTTGCTAACCCGGCACCGCTTGGATTGATTGGGTTCGGACTGACAACAGTGCTACTCAGCCTGGTCAACGCGGGCATTTTACCGGGCGGTGGCGAAGCAGTCGTCATCCCGCTCGCGCTCGCCTACGGTGGCCTCATCCAAATCATCGCTGGACTACTCGAGTTCCGTACCGGCAACACATTCGGCATGGTTGCATTTCTGAGCTACGGCGCATTCTGGGTCTGGTTCGCGCTCCTGCTTCTATTGGCCGGTAACGGACTGATCGATCTCAGCGCAGCCGGCCCCACTATCGGTATCGCCCTGATCCTGTGGGGCGTATTCACGTTCTATATGTGGATTGCGACTTTCAAGCTAAACACGGCCCTGTGGCTCATCTTTCTGACGCTATGGATAACTTTTGTTCTATTGGGCATTGGTGATGCGACCGGGCTTGGCTTTATCGCCACCCTCGGCGGCTGGGTTGGCATTGTCTGCGGCGGTATAGCGATGTATACCAGCGCGGCCGAAGTTGCCAACGACACATTTGGCCAAACCATCATGCCGGTCGACCGCACCTGATAACGATGGCATCCAGCGCGGCGTAACGCGTCGACTAGCGATACGCCGCGTTAGTTGCCAACCACCACTCCTCGTAGTCATCCGGCATTTCAAAGGAATGGGATGGGATGAGCTCAGCACGGCACGCTTGCCATCCCGCCCTACGCCAACCAAAACGTAACTATCGATACTTATCGCCTATCCATTCGGGCAAGGCGTCGGTTGCGATTCCCGTGCATTATTAAAAATCCCGAGAAGCGCTACCATCGCCAGGCCCATGACGACCGCCCCATAAACATAAGTGGTTGCCTCCAAACCAAAATAGTCCGTTGCGATACCGGCGATCAAAGCCGGCATACTGGCTGCCATATACCAAATAATGTAGAGAGCAGCCATGACTGCGGAACGCTCCGAAGCAGCCACCAAAGGTGTGACGGCCCGCATAACGCCCATAAAACCGCCACCGAAACCGGCACCCGCTACCAGTATGGCCACCAGCAACAACCAGAGCATATGCTGATGCAGGCCCAATAAAATGAGGCCCATGCCGATGGTGATACCCCAGCCACCGCTCCACAAAGCCGCCTGCGGTGAATGTTGGCGCAATATAAATATGACACCAGAACCAACTAGTGACAGAGCAAATAGCGGTAACACGCCCATCAGCGGGGTTTGTAGGCCGCCCTCTGCAAGTACCAGAGAGGGCCCCAATGACAAGGTGAAGCCACCCAACATCCAGGCCGCGATACTCACTGCCACGACACGCAACAAGGTGGCACGTACGCTAGTCGGTATTTTCACTTGCGGGCGCAGCGAAAGCCGGTGGCCCGGGGCAACCAAAGCAGTTTCGACCATTGCCGGTAACCACGCTAATTGCAACAGCAAACCACCAAGCAACAACACAAAAACCAGGCGCATGGGCAACGGCGCATAACTCACCAGCAACCCTGAAAACAGGCCACCAACAGCCATCCCGAAAAACGGCCCTATACTGGCCATCAGTGCACCTCGCCGTGCATCGCTGTCGATAATCGCTGCGACCACGGCACTAGTCATAATGCCGGTGGCCACCCCCTGCAACACACGGCCGACAATGAGCCAACCAGGACCGTTGGCCAATAAAAAGGCCCCAAATGCCAATGCTTCCAGGACGATTGCGCCACCGATAACCGGTTTGCGCCCCCAGTGATCGGAGAGTGAGCCGCTAACCAACAATGTTGCCAACAACGCAAACATGTAGACCGCGAACACTGTCGTCAACACGGCTGATGAGAACCCCCAAGCGTGCTGATAGAGTGGATAAAGTGGCGTCGGCGCACATGATGCACCGAGGAATACAATCAACACGCTGAAGTAGAACAGCGCTTGCCTATGAAGTGTCGACTGCTGCCCCTGTGTGCGGGTCTTTTGAGAAGAGCTGGCCATAGCGAACCCATCCATTATCGCAAAATATTTGCATTAGAAGAAGTCTGACATGGCACCCTTTATAAAGCAAATTCTTTGCATTAATAAGCTATGACATCTCAACCCACTGTTCGTCCGGGCGGACGCAGCGCTCGTATCCAGCAAGCTGTTCACCAAGCCGTTCGCGAGCTGGAAAGTGCCCTTCCGCGTGACGAACTTACTGTGCCGCGAATCGCCGAGTACGCCGGTGTTACGCCTTCAACGCTATATCGTCGTTGGGGCAACCTGACCGAGCTTCTTGCTGACGTGAAACTAGAGCATATGCGCTCAGATCAGCCATTGGTTGACACCGGTACGCTGGCGGGCGACCTCCAGGCTTGGGGTAAGCAATATTACGAAGAGATGGCATCGAATCCTGGCCAACTCATGCTGCGCGATATAGTGGCCAGCAGCGACGACGAACAGCGTCTTAGTTGCTGCAATCTGGCACGGGCGGAAATGCACACGCTGATACAGCGGGCGCAGCAACGTAACGAAACCACCCCCAGTGTCGACACACTGATGGATCGTTTCATTGCCCCGCTGATTTATTACCTGCTGTACGACACCGATTATGTCGACGATGCCCGACTTGAACGCTGGATCGCCACAGCGTTGGCATAGCAACACGACAGGATCACCGTAAAACGGTTAGCTATTTTTAGCCCAAAGTCGTGTTAATTGGCAGGCATTTATTGACTGCTCGACCACGGATCGCCGACATTTGCAAACTATGAACGCAATCGAGTCCAAGAATTGCCAAGGCATTTCAATCCAGCTCGCCTAACTCGGCAAGAAATGTCTCAAGCACCCGTTGGTACAAGCGCCCACGCCGCGTAATAGTGGCGTATTGAATTCGGTAGCTGTAATCACTCGGACGAATCGCCCTGAGATCGTTCTGTTGCGTCCATCGCTCGGCAAAATGTCTGGGCAGATAGCCAATGTATAAGCCGGTAAGGATCAGAAAGGCGACCCCTTCTCGATCGCTTGCACTCGCTGTTTCATTAAGCGTCTTATGCAACCTTCGCCCGGACTCCGGTAGTGCAAAAGTAGGCCGGACAGCATCGCACGCCCTTAGCTCTTCGTCCGTGATAGTTGAATCCGAACGCTTAAAAAGTGGATGGTGTGCAGAGCAATAAAGATGCGCGACTTCGTCATACAACGACATGTATTCCAAAGCACCCATTTTATTGACCGCAGGAACAACACCCACCTGAAGCCGACCATCGACAACGCCGCGTTCCACTTCGCCAGGCGGCTGCATATAGATATTGATATCGACTTTTGGGCCACGGCGTTTGAGCGCGGTAAGTGCATGCGTGATGTGCATATGCGGCAGGCTAACTAGCGTATCGGTTATGCCGATGTTGAGATAGCCGTGGAGCTCTTGATGGAAGTTGTTGACTTCAGCTCGAAACGAGTCGATCGAAGCTAATAGCCGCAAGCTCGCCTCGTAGACATCCTGGCCTTCCTCGGTCAGCGCAAAGCCCGAACGCCCGCGTTGACATAGCTTGAGATCGAAGCGTGCTTCGAGATTTGCCATGTGCGTACTGATAGCCGAGCGACTAACGCCCAAAACCGGTACAGCAGCCGTGAATCCGCCGCATTCCACAACTGTTTTGAATACGCGTACAAGATTAAAGTCTACGTCACTAACCTGGCTAAGCTGGTTCTTATAACTTCGCGCCAAAACAACTACCTAAGTGAATACGTTTATTCACGTTACTAAAGACTAACGTAAGGATAAATAGAAAAGTATTTACCAACGTTTTCGAAAACGCATACGATCGCCTTCAACAGGCAAACATCACCAATGCCCCTACCGGGCTAAATAATTACTTGCCTGGTTCTAAAGGACTCACACCATGTCAGCAGATCGATCAACCGATATATCGTATATCGACTATGAGACCAAGGAGGAAGTGAAACGCAAGGACCGTGCGCACGTATTCCATACATGGGCCGCTCAAGCCGAAATCGATCCGTTAGTGGTGAGTGGGGCTAAAGGTTCTTATTTCTGGGACTACGACGGGCACCAGTACCTGGATTTTGCATCGCAACTGGTCAATATGAATATTGGCCATCAGCACCCCAAGCTGGTTGCTGCGATTCAGAAGCAGGCCAACACGTTGTCCACTATTTCCCCTGCGGTTGCCAATGCCGCGCGCTCGGAGGCGGCACACCTCATCGCTGAAATCGCGCCAGGTGATTTGAATAAAGTCTTTTTCACTAATGGTGGAGCAGATGCCAATGAGCATGCGGTCCGTATGGCACAGCAGCATACCGGGCGAGGCAAAATCCTCTCGGCTTATCGCAGTTATCACGGGGCCACGTCCGGTTCGATTGCTCTGACGGGAGAGCCGCGTCGCTGGGCCAACGAACCCACCCGGATGCCTGTCGTCCGCTTTTGGGGCCCCTATGCCTATCGCTCACCTTTCTATGCGCGCGATGAGTCTGAGGAATGCGAACGCGCACTGCAGCATCTACGCGACACTATATCCGCGGAAGGTCCAGATACGATCGCAGCGTTCATTATGGAAACCGTGGTGGGTGCCAACGGCATCCTGGTGCCACCTGATGGCTACTTAGCCGGCGTTCGAGAGATCTGTGACGAACACGGGATCGTAATGATCATCGACGAGGTTATGGCCGGTTTTGGTCGCACCGGCGAATGGTTTGCCATCAATCATTGGAATGTCGTACCCGACCTGATCACCTTTGCGAAAGGCTCCAATTCCGGCTATGTCCCGATTGGCGGCGTAATCATCTCCGATGCCATAGCCCATAGCTTCGACCATCGCCCCTATCCGGGCGGGCTGACCTATTCCGGCCATCTGCTGGGCTGTGCGTCCGTGGTGGCGTCGATCAACATCTTTCGTGAAGAAAACATCATCGAAAACGCTCGCATGCTGGGCAAAGACGTGATTGGCCCCGGTCTGCGTGAACTAGCCGAGCGCCACCCAAGCATTGGCGAGGTGCGCGGCTTGGGCGTTTTCTGGGCTGTGGAACTGGTCACCGATCGCCAAACACGAACGCCGCTGGTGCCTTTCAATGCCAAAGGCAAAGATGCCCAACCAATGAACGACTTTGCAGCTGCCTGCAAACAGGACGGCCTGTGGCCGTTCGTGCGCTTCAACGGTACGCACGTAGCACCGCCATGCACCACAACTGCTGACGAGGCGCGCGAAGGCTTGGCGATACTGGACCGCGCACTGGAGGTCACCGATCGCTATTACACCGGCAATGACGTTTAAGTCAGCGCCCTATTCTTCATGCCCGTTGGCACAAAATATTAAGGCACAACTATGACCGCTACGGCAACGCAGTTAAAAACATTCACACATTTTATTGACGGCCAGAAAACGCCGGCCACCGGCGAGCAACATCAAGATATCTACAATCCAGCCACCGGGCAGGTAACCGGCCAACTGCGTCTCGCAAGTGAGCAAGACATCAACAAGACCATTGCTGCGGCCCAAAAAGCCGCCGAAGAATGGTCACAAACCTCACTGACTAAACGCACCAAAATCTTGTTTAGTATGCGCGAGCAACTCGTCGCGCGAACCGATGAGCTCGCGGAAGCCATCACCGCCGAACAAGGCAAGGTGCTGGACGATTCCAAAGGTGAAATTGGTCGTGCGCTCGAAGCAGTCGAATATGCCTGTGGCATCGTCGATCAGCTCAAAGGCGACTATTCCGCTCAGATCGCAACCGGAGTCGACACCTTTTCGGTACGTGAACCACTGGGCGTAATCGCAGGCATCACGCCGTTCAACTTCCCAGCCATGGTCCCCATGTGGATGGCACCGCTGGCGATTGCGACGGGTAACGCGTTCATCCTCAAACCATCAGAACGCGCCCCGTCAGCCTCACTCATCCTCGCCGAGCTATGGCAAGCGGCGGGTCTACCGGATGGCGTGTTCAATGTGCTGCAGGGCGACAAGGTTGCCGTCGACGGGTTACTGACGCATCCGGATGTCAATGCGGTGTCGTTTATCGGCTCGACACCGATCGCCCAATATATCCATGACACGGCAACGGCCCACGGCAAGCGCGTCCAAGCACTCGGGGGCGCAAAGAATCACGCAGTCGTCTTGCCAGATGCCGATATCGACACGGCGGCCGATCTTCTGAATACAGCCGCCTTCGGTGCCGCCGGCGAGCGCTGCATGGCCATTTCAGTGGCGGTCGCTGCCGGCGACGCAGCGGATGCGCTGGCCGACAAGCTCCGCGAGCGGACCAATAATGTGGTGGTCGCCGACGGCATGAATACCAATGCCGATATGGGTCCATTGATCACCTCGGCGGCCAAAGAGCGCGTGGAGCGAATCATCGGTGAAGCCGAAGCCGACGGAGCAACGCTTGTAGCCGACGGACGTGATCTTTCAGTCAAAGGTAACGAAGAAGGCTTTTTCGTCGGCCCCACGGTGATCGATCACGCCCAGACTGATATGAGCGCTTACCAGGAAGAAATCTTCGGGCCGGTGCTCGTCATTGTGCGCGTAGCCAACCTCGACGAAGCAATCCAGGTGATCAACGAGAACCCGTATGGGAATGGCACCAGCATTTTCACCAGCACAGGGGCGTTTGCCCGCAAATTTCAGCGGTCAGTCAACGTCGGCATGGTTGGTGTCAACATACCGATTCCCGTGCCAGCGGCCTGGCATAGCTTCGGCGGTTGGAATGATTCCCGATTCGGCGACCTAGGTGTCAACGGCGCCGACGGCGTGTCTTTTGGTACGCGTAAGAAGGTCATTACGCAGCGTTGGCCGGAACCGACACATGTTTCTGATGCCTCATTTAATTTCCCGTCACACAGCTAGGCCAATAGCACTATGACCAACACTTGTTGCAAGAAGCATAAACAAAGATAGCCTACCCAATACACCTACTTGCGGCGTGGATTGCCACATGTACTCAACGAGCTATTCCAATAGTCGCGTTGATAATGAACGCATCGAAGTGTTCTGCGTTGACATGAACGGCATCCCACGTGGCAAGTGGGTACCTGCTTCTCAGCTCGACGATGTACTAGATGGCAAACTTCGCCTGCCGCTTTCCACTCAATCGCTGGATATATGGGGCGAAGACAATGACGCCCTGACTGGCCTATCACAGTCAATCGGTGACCCCGATGGTATATGCCACCCTGATCAGGGCACCCTGAAGCCGTTACTACAGGGCCCAGGTCATCAACTCCTCACCACCCTTTACTCGCTGGTGCCGATGACGCCTTTTGTTTTAAGCGCCTCGTCACGCAAGCTGCCAAGGAGCATGGTCGGGCTAGCACGTTCATGGCTAAGCCGTATACCGACCAAGCCGGCTCTGGCATGCATCTGCATGTCAGTGTGCTCGACGATGAAGGTCGCAACATTTTTGACGAGCACAATGGAGCCGGGCATCTCGAATCTGCCATTGGCGGCGTGATGCAAAATTTGCTCGACGCCCAGGCGATCTTCGCTCCACATGCGAACTCCTATCGCCGCTTTCAACCCGACAGCTTTGCGCCCATTGAATGTAACCGGGGGCGTGGCCATCGTGGTGCAGCAGTACGCGTACCAGAATGGTATGGCCCAGGAGCACGATTGGAGCATCGCGTGGCTGGAGCTGATGCCAACCCCTATTTGGTCGCAACAGCTTTGCTTGGTGGCGTGCTCCACGGGCTGGAACAACGTATCACCCCGTTGCCTGCTAATGAAGACAGCTCTGGCTCAGAACAGAGCCCAAGTTGCCTCACTCATGACTGGCTCATCGCTATCGAGCGCTTCGCATCTTCATCAGTCATGGCCGATATCTTCGGTGCCGAGTACCGCGATCTCTACGCCAAGGTAAAACGCCACGAGGCCCAGCATTTACTGGCCATGGTCACTGATATTGACCGCCAGACTTATCTCACCCGCCTATAAGGTGGTTACATGACCCAAGCACGTTGCGCTTCCTACTACACTGCAACGATCGTTGAGGAATCCTCCTATCCCACGCTGGAGGGTGATTACCGGGTCGACGTGGCTATCATTGGCAGCGGCTTTACCGGAGTGGCTACTGCAGTTGAGCTGGCCGAACGCGGATACCGCGTGGCCGTAGTCGAAGCCAACAAAGTCGGCTGGGGCGCGAGCGGACGTAATGGTGGCCAGGTCACCGGCAGCCTTTCCGGCCATGACGCTATGATCAAGCAGATGCGCCGCGTTTTGGGTGACAACGTCGGAGAGTTCGTCTGGAACTTACGATGGCGTGGGCATCGCATCATCAAAAATCGCGTCGATAAGTACGCCATTCCCTGCGACCTCGAGCACGGGCATCTGCAAGCAGCCTACAAGCCAAGCCACGTGAAGGATCTAAAAAACGACTTTAAAGAATCACAGCAACACCCTATCGGCGATCACGTGCACTGGCTCGATGCCGAAGCAGTACGCGAGCTTATCGGCACCAATCTCTATTACGGCGCGATCCGTAACGATTACAACATGCACCTGCATCCGCTCAACCTGTGTCTGGGGGAGGCACGCGCCGCACAGAGCCTGGGTGCATTAATCTTTGAGCACTCACCGGTGGTCGATATCCAGCACGGTGATCCGCCGGTCGTGATTGGCGAGCAAGGCCGTATCACAGCGGATAGCGTGATCCTCGCCGGCGGCGCCTACCATCAGCTTGAGCGTAAGAAGCTTGGCGGCCGTTTGTTCCCAGCATCGCTGGGCATCGTGGCCACTGCCCCCTTGCCGTTCGACCTCATGCAGGAAATCGATCCGCATAACTTGGCTGTCTACGATACACGCGCCGTACTGGATTACTACCGTTTGACTGCCGACAACCGCCTGCTCTTTGGTGGTGGCGCCAACTACTCTGGACGTGATTCCGAAGATGTTGCTGCTGAATTACGACCACGCCTCGAACACACCTTCCCTCAGCTCGAGGGAGTACAGATCGACTTTCAATGGCAGGGCATGGCGGGCATCGTGATCAATCGCATTCCTCAGCTCGGTAGGATTTCACACAATGTCTACTACGCTCAGGGATACTCGGGACACGGTATCGCCAGCTCTCACGTCATCGGTGAAATTATGGCCAATGCTTTGGCTGGCAGCCTGGAGGAATTCGATACTTTCGCCCAGGTTAAGCATATCCATATCCCATTTAATAGCCAGTTGGGTAATGGCTTGCTCGCCGCCGGCATGTGGTACTACCAATTGCTCGAAAAACTACGCTAAGCATTTTCGGGACCGCGAATTCTAAGAATTCGGATCCACTAACACGGGTAAATGAGCCATAGCAGGCTAGCAAGCCACGCCATTCGCCGCCGCGTTCGAGCACATTCGGATGCTTTGCCCCCATCGGCCAGCCACAAACGAGATGCACCCTCTGACGCAGCGAACGGGCCTCGTTCCGCGCGCATTATTTAATAGCCAATTGCATCTGAATCATGAAACACAATCAGTGTTAACAGAGACCAGGTCGATGGAGAAAATAACATTGATAATTATGGGGCTTTATCGTTAATTCCTACTATATGCGTTCTTTTTTTAGCTTTTTGGTCCAGGCGGGCACTCGAGCCTCTAATTGCTGGGTCAATAATTGGTTTAGTTATGCTAGGCCCTACAGAAGCATTAAATGGCCTAGCCGAACGTTCGCAACAAGTACTAGCAAACCCAGATGTTATCTGGGTGATACTTGTTTGCGGTTTGATGGGAAGCTTGATCGGACTCTTGCTCAGATCAGGTGCGTCGGCAACTTTTGCCGATAAATTAAGCAACCATATTAAAGGACGCCGATCAACACTTATGGCAGCATGGTCTATGGGGATTTTTCTATTTGTAGATGATTATTTAAATTCATTAGCGGTAGGCACCGCTATGCGTAAATTATCAGATAAATACAAGGTATCGAGAGAGATGCTGGCTTATGTGGTTGATTCCACTGCGGCACCTATTAGCGTCATCATACCAGTTTCAACATGGGCTGTCTTTTTTGGCAAGTTAATGGAGACTAATAATATCGCACCACCAGGGCAAGGAGTAAGCACTTATATAACTGCGATTCCTTACATGCTGTATCCGTGGTTTGCTGTACTCATGATACCGCTAGTTGTATCCGGCATCATACCTTTGATTGGCCCCATGAAAAAGTCAGAAAAAAGAGCAAAAACTGACGGAAAATGCGTTCCACCTGGCGCGAAAAGGTGAACGAACAAATTAGCAAACTTGAGTTTGGCGAAAATAACAAAAACGCCAATAAAAAACCAGAGAGTTATTTGTTTTTTATTGCCTCAATGGCGTCATTAGCAATTTTTACATGGAATTTTAATTTAGACTTCTTAAAAGGTTTATACATAACCCTTGGTTGGGTAATAATTTATTTAATTTTTAAGAAAACTTTATCTGCAGGTGATACATTTAATACATGCCTAGAAGGGTTTAAAAGCATGTTAGACCCACTTGCAATATTAAGCGCCGCTTTTTTACTTAACAACATAAATAAAACGCTTGGTCTTACCACTTATGCAGTTAATGCGGCGGCACCGTTATTAACAGCAGCAATTTTGCCGGCCGCTATTGTCGTAATTATGGGGCTTGTAGCATTTGGCACGGGTTCGAACTGGGGAGTATTTGTCATCATACTTCCGATCGTTACCGGTTTAGCTTCTAGGGTTAACGCTGATATGAGCCTTGTAATCGGCGCGACTTTATCCGCCAGTGTTTTCAGCAGTCACGCATGTTTTTATTCAGATGCAACGGTATTAACCTCTCAAGCTACAGGATGCACACCTTTTCAACATGCGTGGACGCAGATTCCGTATGCACTTATCGCCTGGTCGGCTAGCGTGGCCGGCTTCCTTGTATTAGGTTATAAGCTTTACTAGATTCTTACGCATACATTTATCAACTCGACCCTTAAAACAGCATCATTCAATGTGCTGAGCTACACTCATATCTGGCGCACGAGCGACATTGAGGCAGATGCTCATTCTGCCGAAATTAGCGATGACAAAACGACCAATTTTGAGTGACGCAAGAGAAACCGCTTGACAAGACAACGATGTCTTATTACACATCCAGCTTTTGCTAACGAGCTAAGTGATCAGATACGCACTGGCGCCAGTGGATCATCAAGCAAGCGGTGCAAGAGCACCTTAAGCGGATCAAACTACGCGCTGTATAGCAAATATCATTAGGCCGCAGATCGCCGCCAGCGGTATATATGCAAGATAATTACCGCCAAAATCTGACAGCCAGCCGCCGAGCGGCGCGCCAATTGTAAAGCCCCCAGACCATGCAACTTCTGTTAGGGCAAAGCCGAATGCTTGCCCACCACCCATACGGTCGAGACTTTGTGTAAATAGTACTGTACTGGGGGTCAGCGCCAGGTTAAAAACGCCAGCGGCACATACCACGCACGCACTGAACAGCCAAGAAGAATTAGCAGCAGGCAAAATAAATAGGAGAACTATGGACAATGCTAAGCTAGTTATAATTGGCGGATGATAGCCAGCTTGATCGGTCCAATGGCCAGCAAGCGG
Organism: Salifodinibacter halophilus; assembly: GCA_012999515.1. Lineage (NCBI taxonomy): Bacteria > Pseudomonadati > Pseudomonadota > Gammaproteobacteria > Salinisphaerales > Salinisphaeraceae > Salifodinibacter > Salifodinibacter halophilus. Next base: position 847,691 of record JABEEB010000001.1, read on the forward strand.
ATGCAGGAGTGTCTCGAACAAAGCACCTAGAAAAAACAGAGAACCAATACCGGTAGCGCCCCACCCGAGGTGCGAGAGTTGCAAAGGCGCAAGTACCACAAGCGTACTGAACAACAGTGGACACAGAGCAATCAGTAACAACCCCACCGTTGGCTTAGGACGTGCCAGTATATGTAGTGCACTCCATGACCAAAACTGCGTTTGCGCCGGTGGCGACTGAAATATGAGCGCGGCGGCTACGCCAAGTGCTAGGCATGCCATCAGCGTAAAAATCGGCAACACACCCAACGCGGCGGCCGCGCTGCCTAGCAGCGGCCCTAACATGGAACCCGCCACCGCAGCGCTAATAAGCGTGCCGATCACTTGCCCCCGGTACTCATCGGAGGCAGCGGTAATCACCCAAGTGAACACAGCTATCCAGCTGCAGGTGCTACCGATACCGCCGCTGAAACGCAATATGATTAGGTCCCATGCATTATTTGAGACCCCGAATAAAACACTAGTTAAAGCGAGAATCACAAGCCCAACCCAAGTCACTGGGCGAACACCGATACGCGCTGTCAGCCAAGCCGCAGGAACCGCCCCCGCAATAGCGCCGGCGCCATAGGCGCCGTTGAGTACACCAAGTGCAAATCGCGAGACATCAAGGGATTGCTCGTAATGGGGAAGCAACGGCGCAAGTGCCGCGAAAAATATCGTGTCGACCAGAACCACGGCACAACAAAGTATTATGAGCAAGTTACGCATGCATTAGAGTCTGTGTAGCGTTAGCCAAAACTAGACTTATACTCTAGGACGTTTTAACACTAAACAGGCTATTCTACGCGGATAGAACTTAGTCTTTTTTCAAAAATTCGCACTTACTACGCCAGCGTGGCAACATACCGCACTATTAATCACCTAGTGTTTAAAACCATCCTGTATGGCGCTGAGCATGGCTGTAAATAGCGCAACCTACCGACAAACACGCTTTGTTCATTGGCACTCCATCTACTCCGCATGAATCGCTGAGGCCAAACAGCTTTCACAGAGCTTCAGCGCCGCCAGATCATACAAGTCCGCGTCGAGGCAGTATCGCTCACTCGTTCCGGCTCATCCCGATGGCACCGTCGCGCTAAAAAACGTCAAACAAGCCATCGAACACTCTCGAGATGGTTGGGCAACCAAGATTTACATGATTGTCCGGGTGCTCGCACATCCGTAAATTTTCGGCTATCAACGAGCTAGGCGCATGATGTACCCGACGGACACCAGTCAACTCTCCGAGCACGTAACCATGGATCGAGCCTATGAAGATAATAAAACCCAGCAATTAGTACTCGATTTTGGTATGACACAGCCATGTCGCCCAAACAGGAACCGTTTTAGGCCCTGAGAATACGGGCGTGTGTACACGGTCGAGCGACTATCTCAGCGCCTAAAGGGCTTCTGCCATATCTTTGCGTGGCTCAATAAACCAGGCGTCATATCTTCTTTCTTCATCTTGCACTGATCGCACGGCCAATCAATAGTGTTAACACGCCTAGACTGATAGGCGGCCGGCGACCTCGCCCAGGGACGAAAATAGCAAAAGGCTACCGTCAGCCTTACGGACAATAGCCATCATCCGGATTCGTTAAACCCCGAAGCCTGGTTGGCGCCGGCGCCAATGTAGAGAGATAAAAATAATCCGGTTATTCGGCAAATCCGCACCTTCGTCCGGCTACGACTCCTTAACTCGACATTTTTCGAGACTGAAACGGCATAGTGGTTGGCAGCTATTCCCGATAACATGCTTTTTAACGACTACAAATAACATACACTATGTGTCTTTTTAATCAGACCCTTAAAAGAAGATATTCGCGCTCCCAGGAACTTATAACTTTAAAATGCGCTAAGGCTTCGGTTCGTTTTACCGCTACATAGGTGTTTATGAAACGTTCACCAAGCAATGATTTAATCGTCTCACTTTCCTCCAGCGTATCGAGCGCGCGACCAAGATCCGAAGGTAGTCGATACCCACTGTCGTAGGCCGAAGAAGCAACAGATGGCCGGGGTGCCATTTTTTGACGCAACCCCACGTAACCGCATGCCAAAGACAGTGCAATGGCCAGATACGGATTGACGTCGGCGCCGGCGATCCGGTTCTCAACACGCTTGGCTTTACGATCAGAATGGGGCACACGCAGCCCAACAGTTCGGTTGTCGTAGCCCCACTCAGTGTTGATTGGCGCCGAAACGTTGCCGGGATCTGGCAACAACCGTCGATAACTGTTTACGTTCGGTGCTAACAGCGCCAGCCCCTCCGGCAGATAGTGCTGCAATCCGCCAATGAAGTGGTGAAAATCGGATGTCGCCTCGTTTTGTTCATCGGCGAACACGTTTTCGCCAGTTTCCAGATCGCAGACGCTCTGGTGCAAATGCATGGCACTGCCTGGTTCCTCGGCCATGGGCTTGGCCATGAACGTGCCATACATATTGTGTGCCAATGCCACTTCGCGCAGCGTACGCTTGAAATAGAAAATCTGATCGGCCAGCTCGAGTGGGTCGCCGTGCTCGAAATTGATCTCCATCTGGCCGGAGCCTTCCTCGTGAATCAGCGTGTCGATGTCCAGCCCCTGAAGCTCGCAGTAATCGTACATGGCCTCGAAGACCGGATCGAATTCGTTTACGGCCTCAATACTATAGGCGCGGCGACTAACCTCGCGTCGCCCCGTGCGACCCGTTGGCGGCTGCAACGGATAATCGGCGTCGGTGTTGCGCTGGACGAGATAGAACTCCATTTCCGGCGCTACCACGGGCTTTAAACCACGCGCCGCGTAAAGATCAAGCACGCGCTTCAATACATGGCGCGGACTCACCAGAACCGGATCGTCGTTCAAATAGCGACATTCATGCACGATTTGGGCGGTCGGTTCGCGCGCCCAAGGCACACGACGGCAAGTCGACAAATCGGCGATCAGCTCCATATCCAGTTCGGCCGGATCGACAATCTCTTCCTCGTTTTCCGGATAATCACCGGTTGCAGCCTGGATGAATATGGAATCCGGCAGTCGGGGGCGCTCGCCACCAAGATACTTCGCTGCCGGCATAATTTTGCCTTTCGGCTCACCGGTGATATCAGGCACTACGCATTCAACCTCGGTGATCCCGTGCTCATTGAACCAGTTGCGCAGCCACTGCCCACTTTCCTCGTCCGCCATAAATTAAGCTCCTTTCGCAAGCGCGATTGCCGCAGGCGACAGCAGGCGGCCTCGCGTTTTTATCTGGATTTAATATCAGTCCAAAGCTGCTGAAACATATGTAAATTCTCGCCCTTGAGGCTCGGTGTAAAACGCAGGCGCTTCATCTGATTTTGCGTCGGCGTAATCGGCGGTTTTTGCAGTGATTTTTTAAGCATAGGCTGCGAAATCTCGTTCGGCGTGGCATATGCGTTCCAGTTGGAGAGCTGCGCCCCGACCTTGGCTTTCAAGATGAAATTGATGAACTTGTGTGCAAGCTTGGGATGAGGGGCGTTGACCGGAATCGCCATAGCATCAACCCAAAGCTCCCCTCCTTCCTTAGGTATGAAGTACTCGATATCCGAAAACGCCTCCGGGTTACGTTTCTTATAGAACATGTAGTCGCCGTTGAATGTCATACCCGCATCGGCGTTGCCGCGAGCGAGTTGTTGCAGAATCGGCGTACCTGAAACAAAACCATTAAAATTGGAACGAGTCTTGGTCTTGATCAGAAGTTGTGCGGCCTTCTTCCAGGATTTTTCGCCCTTACAACGCCAACCTATTCCCAGGTAGGCACAGGCAGCAGCAACTGTGACCTGACCGTCCGGAATCAGTGCGAACGGGTTATCCGGATTGACACCACGATCGAAAAGGATCGACCAACTTTTCGGCACATCGGCAAGATCATCCGCATTGTAGGCGATACCTGTTGTACCCCACTGATACGGCACCGAATATCGATCTTGTGGATCGTAAGGCGGATCCCGAAATCTGGATTTGAGATTATCCAGGTTGGGAATCTCGTCATGATTCAACGGTTGAATCAAATTCGTCTTGATTAGGCGTGGCACATAGTAATTGGATGGAAAAATAACGTCGTATTGGCTTGCTCCTCCGGAACGCAGCTTCGCGAAGAGCTGCGGATTCGAATCGTAAAAGCTTCGGACGACCTCGACGTCGTACTTTTTCTCGAACGCCTTGATGATGGCCGGATCCATATACTGCGACCAATTAAACAAAAACAGCTTCTTCGCGCTCTGAGCGAAAACTGTTCCGCTTGCTAAGACAAGCCCGATCAAACAAAGCATCAGCCAGACGGCGCGTCGAAGTTTCATGTCATTACCTCTCCATCAGCTAAAAACATATAGCACCCATCGGCTACAAGGATTAATTTGATTTGATTTCTGTCCAGAGCTGAGAGACGAAGTGAAGCTGCCCGCCTCGGAGGCTTGGCGTGAGGTGCAGCCGCTTCATCTGACTCGATGTGGGTGTAATCGGAGGTTTTCTCAGCACATCTCTGAGCATCGGCTGTGACAGCTTATTGGGCGTAGCGTAGTAGTTGTAGTTGGAGAGCTCCGCTCCAATCTCCGCTTTCAGGATGAAGTTTATAAACTTGTGCGCTAGCTTGGGATGCGGCGCATTGGCGGGAATCGCCATGTTATCCACCCACAGCTCAGCACCCTCTTTGGGAATGATGTACTCAATATTCGCAAAACCCTGCGAATCTTCGCTTTTGGCGTGGACGTAGTCGCCATTATAAGTCATGCCAGCATCCAGATTGCCCCGTGCGAGTTGGCGCAGCGTCCGTGTTCCAGCTACAAAACCATTGAAATTCGGGCGATTCTTTGACTTTAGAAGTAACTTGCCAGCTTGCTTCCATTTTTTCCGACCAGTGCAGCTATAATCATTGCCCTGGTAGGCACAGGCGACCCCCAACATCACTTGCCCATCAAGCGCTACTGAAAACGGATTTTTCGAGTTCACACTGGGGTCGAATATAATCGACCAACTTTTGGGCACATTCGACAAATCTTCGGTGTTATAAGCGATGCCCGTCGTACCCCACTGATAAGGGACTGTGTATTTGTTGTGCGGATCATATTTCAGACCCCGAAACCTGGGTTTTAAGTTGTCCAGGTTAGGGATCTGGCTATGGTCAAGCTTCTGCAACAAGCCGCTTTTGACCATTCGGGGTACGTAATAATTCGACGGCACGACGATGTCATATTGGCTAGCACCGCCGGCACGCAGCTTGGAAAAAAGCGCAGGCATCGAATTGTAGTGACTGCGCACAACATCAACCTTATATTCTTCCTCAAATTTTTTTATAATGGAAGGTTTAATGTAGTACGACCAATTAAAAATAAAAAGTTTTTGCGCATCTTTTGAAAAACTCGGAGAAAAAGCCAACATTAAGATTAATGAACAGAGTAAGACCCCTATTCTTCGGAATATTTTCATGACTTTGATACTCGTTCAGTGTGATGCAACTATTCCAGCCGTTGGAAGCTATGGACTAGCTTATAACCTAATCTTTGCGGGCAACTGATGCCCGTACGTATTGAAAGGCCAAGCAAATTGCTGCAGCTGCAAACACAGCACCAATCATGACCGCGGCGATGGCATTGACCTCGGGTGTTATCCCTTTTTTGATCGCACTCCAAATGTAGATCGGCAGCGTCGTGCTTTGCGGGCCGGCAGTAAAGAAGCTGATGACAAAGTCGTCGATCGATAGCGTGAACGCAAGGAAAAACGCAGAGATAATAGCCGGCTGTAGCAGCGGTAACAGAAAAAACCAAACTCGTTGCAGGCTATTAGCATAAAGATCGTGGCAGGCATCAAATAACCTCGCATCGAGTCCAACCATACGCGAATAGATCAGCAGTGCCACAAACGGCACCTGAAAGCTGATGTGCGCGATGATCATGGTCCCCAAACCGGGCTCTAGAACCCCGAGTTGCCGATAGATGGTCGTAAAAAAAGTCATCTCAGAAATGCCATAGACTATATCCGGCATTATGATCGGCAGATAAATCAACCAAATCAGCCAGCCCAGCCTCCGGCTACGATAGATATACATGCCGTAACCCAGCATCGTGCCCAACAGCGTGGCGATACATGAGGATACGATAGCCAGCAATAAGCTTTTCTTGAACGCACTGATAACGGCGTTATCGGCAAAAAGCCGCGTATACCATTTCAACGTGGCGTGCGTGAAGTTGGCCGCGGTGTTGGCGTCATTGAATGAAAACAGCACCACTACGGCTAGTGGCGCATACAGGAAAACGAGGACCAGATACCAGAACCCTCGTAGACTAATGTTAAAGCCACGGGCCGGCATCACAGCACCACGTCGACGCCGCCGCCCAAACGGCGTGAAACCCGCCGCAATGCCTGCAGGCCGGCCAGTGTTGCCAGAATCATGATCAACGCGCCCGCCGCTCCCAGCGGCCAATTCGAGGCACTGGCAAACTGTTCGGCGACGAAATTGCCGATCATCATCGATTTACCGCCACCCAGTAATTTGGGGATGACATACATACCAAACGCGGGGATCGAAACCAGCACGGTGCCGGCCACCAACCCCGGCAGTGTCTGCGGCAGCACTGCATGGATAAAGGCCCGTACAGGCCCGGCGCGCAGATCGCGGGCAGCTTCTACTTGGCTATGATCCAGCCGCTCAAAACTCGCGTAGAGTGGTAAAACCATAAACGGCAGAAAGTTATAAACCAGCCCTAGCACAACCGCGAACTGGGACGGAAACAAACCCATCTGCGAACTGACCAGCCCCATCTGGGTAGCCAAGTTGGCGATCGGAGCGCCCGGAGCCAGAATATTCATCCAGCCCACGGCACGGATCACCTGGTTGGTCCACGACGGCACGACAACCATCAATAGCATGAGCGGTCGCAAATGGACGGGCTTTGTCGTGATGTAGAACGCGACGGGGTAAGCGATCACCACTACCAGCAAAGTTGAGAGCACGGTCTGCCAGATCGATCGCACCAACGTGTACAAGTTACCCGGACTCCAGCCGAGAAACCCAAAACCGGCGAGTTGCTTGAACGAGTGCAGCGTCAGCGGCATCTGCGGTAAGCCATACTCGCCGTTGGTCATGAAGGCAATGCCGATCAGATAGATGCTGGGGAGGACCATGAATAAAACGATCCAAGCCACACCAGGCGATATAATCCCGATCAAATGCCAAGTGTCACGTCCCAGGCGTGGCCCGAGCGGTCGCAGTTTCAGTCGGGTTGCGATGGTCGCGCGACTACTCACGGAGCGATACCATGCCGCCCGACTCGATGCTGGCTGTGACTTTATCGCCGATCTCGTACATGGCTTGGCCGTAGTTATTGCAGGTGGCCTTAACCTCGGTATCACCGCAAGCCAGGGTGTACTCGCCCACGCTACCGCGATAAAGCCGCTCGATGATTTCGGCATCAAATTGGTTATCACCATCCGCCGACCCCGAACTCAACGTAATAGTCTCGGGCCGGATCAAGACGTGCGTGCCAACTTCGAAGCGGCCACCCAAAACACCTAGCGGTGTAGTCACACTGACCTCGTCGCGCTCGTAAATCGGAAACAGATTGTTGTGCCCCATAAAGCGCGCTACGAACATATTCTCGGGGTGCTCGTAGAGCGCCTGCGGCGAACCGACCTGCTGGATTACGCCGGCATCAAGCACCGCGATCCGATCGCTCATGACCATGGCTTCCTGCTGATCATGGGTAACGAACACAAAGGTCATACCAAGGCGCTGCTGGATGCGCCGCAGCTCGACTTGGAGCGCCCCACGCAGGCCAGCATCCAACGCTGAAAGCGGCTCGTCGAGCAACAATACTTCGGGTTCATTGATCAGCGCCCGCGCCAGTGCAATGCGTTGCTTCTGACCACCGGAAAGCTGTTCCACCCGGCGTTCTAACAGCGGCTCGATCTGAATGAACGCTGCGGTTTGGTCAACACGCTTACGAATTTGCGACTTTTTGACGCCGCGCATGCGCAATCCAAAACCAATGTTTTCGCGCACGTTCAAATGGGGAAACAAGGCATACGATTGAAAAACCGTATTAACGTTCCTCTTATGAGGCGGAGTCCGGGTGATCGAGCGGCCGCCAACAGCTGCATCACCGCTGCTAGGATGCTCAAGCCCGGCGAGGATGCGCAACAGAGTGGTCTTGCCACAGCCGGACGGCCCAAGCAGAGTAAAGAATTCGCCTGAGGCTATATCCAGATCGATGGCTTGGAGTGCAGACACCTCGCCATCGAACGTTTTGGTCAAGCCGCGCAGCGCTATGCCGACCTGCGGGTCAGCCCCGCCGGCAGCCATAACCTTTTCAGCCTCATCAGCCCCGCCATGAGCGGCTTTATCCGAATGCGCGTCAGAACTTTTAAAGTCTGAAGTGACAGCCATAAAGACTCCGTAGCGGTGGCGTAGCGAAACCGATCATCAAAGCCAATCACGCATTCGATAAAAATTAGTAGCCAAGACGAGCAACGGTGTCCGCAAACGGTCTCCGCCGGGAAAACGCCGATGGTCTAACTTGGTGTACAGATCGAAACGTTCGGCTTGGCCCGCGATCGCCTCACCGATCAGCTTGCCACTAAGCCCAGCAAATGCCATGCCATGTCCGGAATAGCCCTGAGCGAAATACACGTTGCTGTCCAGACGGCCAAGGTGTGGCGCACGGTTGCGGGTGACGCCAACCAGCCCACCCCATTGGTGAGTGGAGTCAACTCCTTCGAGCGCAGGAAATAAACGCTGCAGTTTGGCTACCATTCGGGCGCGAAGCCGTCGAGGGGCACGGTTGCCGTAGCTCACCTGTCCGCCGTAAAGCATCCGGCGGTCTTCGGATAAGTGGTAATAGTCTAAGACAAAATTGCTATCGGCTACTGCATTATCGTACGGCAACGTCTGTGCGACCTGATGAGCCGACAGCGGCTGTGTGGCAACCATGTAGTTTTTTACAGGCATCAACTTGTCGCGCAGATTGGGTGCCAACTCCGAACTTAGATATGCGTTGCCTGCCAACACGACAAAATCTGCTGTTAAGGTTCCATCCGCTGCTGTGAGTTGAGCAGGGCGACCGTGTGTCAAACGCTCAACCCTGCTCGCCTCGAAAATACGCGCGCCTGCAGCCTGCGCGGCGCGTGCAAGCCCGAGTGTGTAATTGAGCGGGTGAAGATGACCACTGTTCGGATCATATAGGCCACCGAGATAGGCCGGACTACGAACACGCTCCCACAGCGCATCACGATCTAGTGATACAAGATCCTCGTCACCGTAAATGTCACGCATGTGTTGCTGGGTTCGGGACAAAGCGCGTAATTGGCGCGGTTTGGCCGCGACATCGATAGCGCCCCACTGGAGATTACAATCAATCGCGTATCGCCGCACTCGATCTGCGGTTAAACGCACCGCTTCACGGGACATTTCCCACGCTTGACGCGCTGCATCCAAGCCGACGGACTTTGCGATCACATCCATGTCAGTGCCGAATCCACTGAGGATCTGCCCACCGCTACGGCCGGAGGCCCCCCAGCCGATGCTATGAGCTTCGATAAGGGCGACATCGTAGCCCTGTTCGGCAAGATACAGTGCAGCCGAACAACCAGTCACACCACCACCGACTACGGCGACATCAGCTTGGTGAGCGCCGACAAGTGCTTCCGTGTCCGCAAGCTCAATCCGAGCCGAATCCTGGTAAAAGGAATTACTGTCTGCCGCCATGTTCTATAGCGTGTTTTGCGAACTCGGCATATCTTTTACCCGCCGATTTGTGAGTGTTTCAAGAGCCACATCTTCTTATGTGATCACATATCACACTCTTTCTAGAAGAGCGTCAAAGCAACTTTAGTCGGAGTCTTTAAGGGGCCGTGGAAAAGTCGATCAATCCGCGCAATAACAAGTGCAAGAAAGTGCATTTAAAAAACCAAATCTGTGCGCAGGTCCAGCTGCTGAGCAATCGTCGCTGTTTTCCTGTTCGCCAGACGAGGTATTTGTTCCCGGCCAATCACCCATTGGCAGCAGTTTTGCGCCTTTGTCGAAGTTGAGCTCGAGCAGCCCCACCAAACACCAACTGTTATCGGAGCAGATAAAACCAAGACCATTAGTGTTATCACGCCACCTGTGGCCCAGAACACTAACGGCCGACGCACATGTATCGACCAACGGGAGATCTATCCCCCAGGCACAACCAATCCATCAATACAATGGGCAAGCTCGCGATCAACGTAGAGGCTGATGTGCGGCGCCCTTGGCATTACGGAGCCGCCTGATGGCGGTCACTGAACTCGCGCGGGTGCACGTTACACGCCGGACCGGACAATTCTGCAATAGCAGCCATTTTCCGCGATCGCCGGGACGCGCCGACTAAGCTTTTCGCCAAGCGTTATACGGCCGCAGACACCCGTACACTAGGACCTCTAACGCCTTGTACGACCAGCCTTTCCGGATCGGCGCCAGCCCCTGTTAGCGATTCACATCGATGTAAATATGCCATAGCTGACTGACAGATCGCGCTATTTGCCGACGTTTTCGGGAAGCTTTGACGATCTGCCGGCCGGCCACAAACAAGGCATACCTCTTTGACACGGCGAACAGGTTTCGATCTGCGCGTATTATTTATCAGCCAATTGCATCTGAGCAACAAAACACGACTAGTGTTAACACATCCACCGAAAAGCCAATTCTGAACTAGCCGGTAATCATGAGCGATTTGACGTTAACGAACTCGCGCATACCGAACCCGCCGTGCTCGCGGCCATAGCCGCTTTCCTTGACGCCACCAAACGGCAGTTCGGCCTGAGCCATGTTATAGCCGTTGATATTGATCATGCCGGTTTCAAACAGATCGCGCGCGATTTGCGTAGCGCGCTCAGTGTCCTGGGAAAACAAGCCGCCGCCTAGCCCGAAACGGGAATCGTTCGCCACACGAATGGCTTGCGCTTCATCGGAGACTCGGATCAATGAGGCGACCGGCCCGAACAACTCTTCATCATAGGCCGCCATGCCAGGTTCGACATTCTCTAAAAGAGTAACCGGATAGAAAAACCCGGGACCATCAGGCAACTCACCGCCCAGCGAGCATCGCGCTCCCTCGGCGACCGATCGCATGACTTGATCATGCAGCGTGTCGCGCAGATCGGCGCGGGCTAATGGGCCAAGCTGAGTGTTCGGATCGGTCGGATCGCCATAGTCGATCGCAGCGAGCTGGTCCAGAAATTTGGTGCGGAATTCATCATAGACCGAGTCGACCACGATAAAGCGCTTAGCGGCGATACAAGTCTGCCCTCCGTTGTAAATTCGACCCTGAACGCAGTCGGCGACCGCCGCATCGATATCAGCATCGGCCAGGACTATATAGGCATCGTTACTGCCTAGCTCCAGAACGGATTTTTTTAGGCACTCACCCGCTTTCGATCCGACAGCACGACCCGCGGCGGGGCTGCCAGTCAGAGTGACGCCGCAGACCTTATCGTGCCCGATCAGCCTTTCGGTTTGAGCGTTATCGATCAATAGCACGGTGAAAACGCTTTCAGGCAAACCAGCTTCGACAAACAATTTTTCCAACGCTAAGGCCATCCCCCAGACATTGGGAGCATGTTTGAGCAGCACAGTGTTGCCAGCAACAATGCTGGCTATCGCATAGCGCACCACCTGATACATCGGAAAATTCCAAGGCTGGATGCCAAGGATTACGCCGAGCGGTTGGTACGTGATCAGGCCACGGCCGCCATCAAAAGCACGTTCTTCATCCCCGAGTATGGTGTGGGCGTGCTCGGCACTATAGTCACAGATGGCGGCACAAAGCTCGATTTCACCGCCGCCTTGGGAGATCGGCTTGCCCATCTCCAATGTCATCAGCTGGGTAAACTCATCGGCACGTTCGCGCAGCAGTCGGCCAATGCTGCGCACAATTTGGCAACGCTCAGCCAATGGCGTCTGCCGCCACCATTCAAAGGCTTTGTGCGTTTCGACCACTCTGGCGTCGGCCTCAGCATCACTCATTAATTCATAAGTTGAGATCGGCTCACCATTGGCTGGATTAATAGTCTGTTGAGTGGCTGCCATAAGGCTCTCCTTTTAGGTAACTAATATACCGATAACGGCTACCAGTGATTGGGAGTAATGATAAAAGATTAGCCAACAAACGCGCGGCGAGCACCGTGTCAAGTACACGCCCTATTCCCTTGTTTGAGATTGCACCGAGCACGCTCATGCCGTATTGATCATCTTCGCTAATGTGATCACAATTGCGAATATATGTGAACCCCGGAGCACCCTGATGACGCAAGACCGCCCTAGCATTGGTATTCCAGTCGATGTCAAAACCTTCGGCGATGACACCATGCACGTCGTGGGGGAAAAATACATCGCGGCAGTGGCCCATGGCGCGGGCGCTAAACCTTTATTAGTGCCGGCGCTCGGGCAAGGCCCGGAGATGGCGTCACTTAACGACGTGATCGCACCGGAAACAATGCTCGATGGGCTGGACGGCCTATTTCTAACCGGCAGCCCCTCCAACATGAAACCCAGCTTTTACGGCGACGACAGCGAAGGCGTTGCCCCATTCGACGAACAGCGAGATCGCACAACATTAGCGTTATTGCGGGCGGCACTTGCGCGTGACCTGCCCATTCTGGCGCTCTGCCGTGGCTTTCAGGAATTAAACGTCGCATGTGGCGGCACACTCTATACCGCCGTCCACGAACAAGCTGATTACAACGATCACCGCGATGACCATGACCAACCGCGCGCCGAGCGTTACCAACCACGGCATCCGGTTACGCTGACTGAAAACGGGCTACTTACCCAGTTAGCAGGAACGCGACAGGTCGAAGTCAATTCACTGCACGGCCAAGGGGTCGCCCAGCTCGGGCCGTCACTCGCAGTCGAAGCGATTGCACCAGACGGGCTGATCGAAGCTGCGCGCCATCCAGATCGTTCTTTCGCCGTTGGCGTCCAGTGGCACCCTGAATGGCAGTTCGCCGACAACCCATTTTCCAAGGCACTGTTCACAGCATTCGGCGACGCGGCACGTGCCGGCGTGCAGGGGTGATATCAGCAGGCACTACATTTCGAGGCTTTGCCAATCAATTTCGATTAGCGCGCCCAAGCCTTCACGCACATCGGCTTCAATCGCGAACTTTAGCGCGCGCGCATCATGGCGCTGGGCTGCCCGCAAGGCCTCGGCGTGCCGGTCGACAACGTAATCGACACCGGTTTGCTGCACGGCCAACCGCATGTACGGACTGAACTGCAGCCAAAGGCTATCGATAAGAGGTTTAAAAACACTCGACTGCTCTATACGGTAAAACGTGTAGTGGAACTCACGATTGCGGGCTAGATAAACATCGATATCGCGCGCGGCTATAGCCTCATCGACCTGTTCGTTGAGCCGCCAAAGGCGATACAAGCAATCAGCGTCGATGTAGGGCAACGCACGTTCGACGGCTATCGTTTCCAGCGTAATCCGGGCCATACAGATATCGTCGAGCTTGGCCCGCGTCATCTCAGGAACGCTAAAGCGCCGATTGTCATGCGCTTCTAACGCGCGTTCCGCAACGAGACGCTTCAGCGCTTCTCGAACCGGCGTCAAACTGACTTTCAGCATCGCTGCGATACCGCGCAGCGTAATACTACGCCCCGGCAGAAAGCGCCCTCTGAGTATCGCCTCCTTTAACTGCCGGTAAACCCACTCCTGACGCGTGATCGTCGCCTCCGAGATCGGAAACGGCAACAGTTCCATTTCATTGTCGAGCGACGTATGTTCCGTCATCGATAGCGGCCTGTTCGTAAGTTATAAGTACAACTAAAGTACCAATCACAGCGGGTTGGCACGAGTATATTGTGATCACATCATGTAACACATGATCGCAATCCTCGCCGGAGCCGACTCGGTAATGACGCCAGAACCAGTAGACAAAGCCAACCCTTCGACAGTGACATACGCACTGGCGGGGAACGAACCTGCCGAGTTCATCGAGGCCTTCATCGTCGATATAAATGGCATTGCACGCGGTAAGCGTGTGCCGATGACGGCGCTCGATCGGCTTTATGAGAAAGGACTTTGCTTGCCTGCCTCGACCGCACTGCTGGATATCTGGGGTAGCGAAGTAGAAGACACCGGTTTGGTTCTAGAAACCGGCGACGCCGATCACATTTGCTGGCCAGTTCTAGACAAGGTGTGGCCACAGCCGTGGAGCCAAAGGTCCGGCGGGCAGTTGCTGATGCAAATGCATGCCAATGATGGCACGCCTTTTGCCGGTGATCCACGAGTCGTTCTGAACACCGTGCTGGAACGTCTGAATGCCCGCGGTTTGCATCCTGTCATCGCGATAGAGCTCGAATTCCGGCTGCTCGAAGCCGAGCTCGACAGCACTGGTGTGCCGACGCCGGCGAAGGCATCGACAGGGCTCGGACAGCCATCGCAATTATACGGTCTTGAAGAACTAGAACGTCTGGATCCGGTCTTTGCCGACATCCAACAGGCCTGCAGCGCGCAAGGACTACCCATCGATACTTTGATCGCCGAGCAGAGCGAAGGCCAATACGAGATCAACCTGGAACATGTGGACGATGCCATGCAGGCCGCTGACCAGGCACTTTTATTAAAACGCACGATCAAGGCCTGCGCCCATCAACATGGCTTGGCAGCAAGTTTCATGGCCAAACCGTTCGGGATGTCGGCCGGCAACGGGATGCATGTCCACATCAGCGTTCTGGACGACAACCAGGACAACGTTTTCAGCAAAGATAGTGAGCCTACCGAGTGTCTCATGCAATCCGTGGCTGGATTGCTTAACACCATGGCCGACGCCACCGCTTTATTTGCGCCACATGCCAACTCTTACCGACGTTTTCAGGCAGGCAGCCATGTCCCAATGGCACCGAGCTGGGGATGGGATAATCGTACGACAGCACTTCGACTGCCATTGGCTACACCTGCAGCGACTCGTATTGAACACCGAGTCGCGGGCGCCGATGCCAATCCCTACCTAGTATTGGCCGCTGTGCTCGCGGGGATTGAACACGGCTTAGACCATGGTGCGCTCCCGTCCCCCGAAACCCATGGCAATGCCTACGACCAGCATGCGCCGTCCTTACCCGATGACTGGAGTGTCGCATTGGCACGCTTCGAACAATCAGCATTCATTACCGACTATATCGGCGCTACTTACCAGAGCTGGTTTGCAGCCTGCAAACGCCAGGAACGCGACCAACTCAAGTGTGAAGTTCCAACCAGCGAATACGCCGCTTATCTACAAACCGTGTAAATAACCACGCCCTAAACGCCACCCCCATCAAACCAATTCCAACACCTCGAACACGTCCAAGCATCACGAGAAAACCAATGTCCCGTGAATCCCACGCCGATTCCTACTACGCAGCAACTGCCCATCCCGCGCCCGAGCGCCCACCGCTCAACACCCGCAAACATGCCGATGTTTGCGTGATCGGTGCTGGTTTTTCTGGGGTAGCCACCGCGCTGTCGCTGACCGAGCGCGGCTATCGAGTCATCGTGCTAGAGGCCGCCCGGGTCGGTTGGGGCGCGAGCGGACGTAACGGCGGGCAAATAGTCAATGGTTACAGCCGCGATCTCGACGAAGTCGAAAAACACTATGGCGAAAACGCGGCGCGCACGCTCGGTGCCATGGCTTTCGAGGGCAGCCAAATCATCCGTCAACGCGTAGCGGACTACGCCATTGACTGCGATCTACACGATGGCGGCGTATTCGCCGCACTAAACCGCAAGCAACTCGACGGTTTAAAAAAACGACATGCTGACTGGCAACGCCACGGGCACAGTGAACTCGAGTTACTGGATTCGGACACCATCCGTCGGCATGCAAACACCGATTTATATGTCGGCGGGCTGCTGGATAAGGCCGGTGGGCATCTGCATCCACTCAATTTAGTGCTTGGCGAAGCGGCGGCCCTAGAAGCCCAGGGTGGCATTATTCATGAGCATTCGCCTGTCACCCACATTGAATCCGGTAAACGGCCAACGGTTCATACCGACGACGGCGCGGTCCAAGCTGACTACGTCGTAGCCTGCGGCAATGCTTATCTGGGCAACACCGTACCGTCCTTGCGCGCTCGAACCATGCCGGTATCGACGCAGGTCGTGGCCACCGCCCCCTTAGATCAATCGACAGTTGACCGGCTCATGCCGGCGGGTACCTGCATCGAAGATTGCAACTACATGCTCGACTATTACCGCATGAGCGCCGATCACAGGCTTCTATTCGGAGGCGGCACGGTCTACGGCGGCACCACGCCGGCCAATATCGAGGCCAAGTTGCGCCCCCACTTGGCGCGCACCTTCCCCGAATTGGCCGATGTCGATTTCGACTACGCCTGGAGCGGCAACTTCGCATTGACGTTGACACGCATCCCGGATCTGGGCCGGATCGATGAGCACATCTATTTTACGCACGGCTACAGCGGCCACGGGGTGACCACGAGCCACCTGGCCGGCCAGCTCATCGCGGAAGCAATCAGCGGTTCACCCGAACGCTTCGAAACCTTCTCCGCACTCCGCAACATCCCATTTCCCGGCGGCCGATCACTTCGTGTGCCACTAACTGTACTCGGCTCTTGGTATTACCAAGCGCGGGAAAAACTCGGGCTATAGCGCCTTGCTCACCGCATCCGGGTTTTAAACACATTTATGCAATGACGGCAGCACTCAGTAGCAATAACCAGTTGTGAATAAGACTTGGTATGCCGTGCACTTTACGGCAATTGACCTTGTACCGGTGACAAAAGTTTCGTACAGGCGAGGAGATACTTGGAATGCACGGTGGCCATGCTCACAGCATTTTGATTCTTACGGTTTTAGCCGTTTATATGCTCGTCATACTGGCCATCGGCTGGTATGCCTCACGCAAAGTCCATAACAGCAGCGATTACGTCGTCGCCGGTCGCCGGCTGGGCTTCGGCCTTGGCACAGGCGCCTTGATCGCAACCTGGTTTGGTGCCGGCACAGTCATGGGCGGCGCTGGCAATGCGTATATCTTCGGTAACCAAGGTGTCATTTTCGATCCTTGGGGCGCCGGCGCTTGTCTCATCATTGTCGGCTTTTTCTTCGGCCGACTGTTACGGCGTGGGCGTTATATCTCTCTAGCCGATTTGTACACCAGTCGCTACGGCAAAGGCATGGGGATCCTATCCATGGTTTCCATGGTAATTGCCGAGATGGGCTGGACCGGCGCCATGCTGGTGGGCTTTGGCAGCATCATCCATTACTTTACTGGTCTGTCATTAGCCTGGGGCATCGGTGTTTCGACCGTGGTGATGGTCACCTACACCATGAAGGGCGGCATGTGGGCCGTCACCCTGACCGATTCGCTTCAGTTGCTTGTTTTGTTTGTCGGACTGATCGCCATGCTGATTGTCGGCGTGCCACAACTCGGCGGCTGGTCCCATCTATTCGGCGCCAACGGGGCACAGAGCAACATGATGAATTTCCCGCACTGGTCATGGCTGCCCCACGGCACAGACGGTTTTATGGGCTATACCGGTTTGACTGGCTGGGTCTACTGGGTAGGTGCCTGGATAACGATCGGATTTGGCTCTATTCCGGCTCAAAATCTGACCCAGCGAGTGTTAGCCGCGCGTGATGAACGCACGACGGTGGGCATCAGTATCGTCGGTGGCGTGATCTATATTCTCATGGGGCTGATTCCAGTATCGATGGCGATGCTTTATTTCCAATCCCATCCCGGTCTTACGATTCAGGAGGCAAGTAACGAGCTTCTATTATTGATGGCCTCCAATTATCTGACTGCCACATTACTCGCCCTCTTTGTGTGCGCACTGGTCGCTGCCTTGATGTCGAGCGCCGCAGGGGCGGTTCTAGCCGCATCGACACTCATCGGCGACAACGGCTACCGCCTATTGACGGGGAAACAATCCAACGAATCGACGCTCAAGATCACCCGCTACGCCATTCCGGTCGTCACTGGCGTTTCACTCTGGCTGGCGCTGGATTTCAAGACTATCTACCATCTGATGGTTATCGCCTGGTCGATACTTCTCGTGTCATTGTTTGCCAGCTACGTGGCGGCATTTTTCTGGTGGCGCGCCAACGAAACGGGGGCAATCGCCGGTTTCATTGTCGGTTTTGCCACTTGGATCGGATGCTATTACTGGTACTTGCCGATCACGTCGGCCGCCAATACGGACGTGGGGCACGGTGCCGGCAGCGGCGTATATTTCCAGTGGGCGATGTGGGATGCACTTTACATCGCCTCAGTTTGGGGGCTGGTCGGTTCGATTGTCTGTCTCGTGGTCGTGTCATTGGCGACCCAGCGCATCAATAAACCGAAACCACTAGTCGATATAGACGGCAATCCGATGCGTAAAGCCGGCTGGTTCGGCATCAGCAGCCGTTGAGGCAAAATGATGCCGTTCACGCCGCAAACCAACTACCGCGCGCCCGATCCATTATCGAGCACAAAAGGTTGAACCATGTCAGAACTTGACGGCGACCAAGCTTTTCGCGCCAACAGCCTCTACGGCCGTCAGCCCGAGTTGACTTACAGCGGTGCACTTAGTTTTCTCCGCCGGCGCTATACCCGCGAGCTCGGAGAAGCCGAGGTGGCCGTCAATGGTGTGCCTTTTGATGCGTCGACGAGCAACCGGCCCGGTGCCCGTTTCGGCCCGCGGGCCATCCGCGAAGCTTCGACCCAACTGGCCGAGCTGCCCGCCTTCCCCTGGGGATTCGATCCGTTCGATGAAATCGCGGTAAGTGACTATGGCGACTGCTTTCTCGATTTTGGTTACCCCGAACAGATCGTGCCAACCATCGAGGCCCACGCCACACATATTCTGCAAAGTGGCGCCTCGATGCTGACGTTGGGCGGCGACCATCTGGTGACATATCCACTGTTACGTGCGCATGCGGCCGTTCACGGGCCATTAGCACTACTGCAATTCGACGCACATCCGGATACCTGGCCGGATGAGCCCGGCCGGCTGGATCACGGCACAATGCTGACCCGGGCAATCGATGAAGGCATCATCGACCCCGAGCGCTCGGTCCAGATCGGCATCCGAACCCATAGCACACCGCGCGGATTCACCGTCCTCGATGCCCCCTGGGTTCACCGACATGGTGTCGACGCGGTTATCGAACGCGTGCATTCGGTCATCGGTCACGACCCGACTTATCTGACCTTCGATATCGACTGCCTGGATCCGGCATTCGCCCCCGGAACCGGCACGCCGGTTGCCGGTGGTTTATCGAGCGCACAGGCGCTTGCCATCCTGCGTGGGCTGGGCGGACTAACTTTCGCCGGCATGGATGTAATGGAAGTCGCCCCCGCTTACGACCATTCCGAAATCACAGCCATCGCCGCAGCGACAGTTGCTCACGATTATCTTTGTTTACTGGCCGAAAAACGCCGTTCTGCGTAGCTAGCCGCAGGTGTCGCAGTTGCTACCCGCGGGGAGAGTGATCGTTCGCCAATGTTGGCGTTTGGTATCGAGGGCGAGGATACGGCCCGCTAAGGTATCGGGCTCACCGGCTAGGTGTTTGAGTGCTTCGACGGCCTGCAGTGTACCGACCACACCCGGCACCGCGCCGAGGACACCGGCATCGGCACAACTCGGAGCAGCTTCAGCCGGTGGCATTTCTGGGAACAGGCAGCGGTAACAGGGCTGGCCGCCTGCCGGGAACAGGCCAACCTGGCCATCGAAACGCTCCACGGCGCCAAATATCAAAGGAATGTCGGCTGCCACGCAGGCATCGTTTATGGCGAAACGGGCATCGAAGTTGTCAGAGCCGTCGACAACCAGATCGTAACCAGCAACGAGCTCAGGCGCGGTTTCGGGCGTGACGCGTTGTTCGATCGGCTCGATGTGGATCGACGGATTGAGCGCGGCGAGCGTGTCTCGGGCCGAACGGGCCTTGGATTCGCCGACAGCGGCATCTCGGTGGACAATCTGGCGGTGCAGGTTCGAACGCTCGAGGATATCGTGGTCCACGATACCGATATGGCCAACACCGGCCGCAGCAAGGTAGAAACCCACTGGTGAGCCAAGCCCACCCGCGCCGATAATGAGCACGCGTGCGGCCGCCAGTTTCGCCTGACCGCCTTCGCCGATTTCCGGCAGCGTGATCTGGCGGGCGTAGCGGGCGCGATCGGCGGTGTCGAGTGTAGCCGGTGTTTCGAACGGCAACCCAGCCTGTTTCCAGGCATCGAAGCCACCGTCAACCGAATATGTGTCGGTATAGCCAAGCCGGCGTAGTTCGTCTGCGGCCAGTAACGAACGTGCGCCGGAGGCGCACATCAGCAGAATCGTGCGCTCGCTCGCTATGTCGTTCTGGTCCAGACGCATCTCCAGAAAACCACGGCCATAGCGGGCAGCTTCAACCGGCGTCCCCTGTGCGATCTCATCAGCTTCGCGGATATCAACCAATAGCGCGCCATCGTTGACCAGCTCGACGGCACGTCTGGCGGGCACCGGTGGCAAACGCTCACGCAGCTCGGCCAGTGTTTTGCCCAGCGGTCCACTCATTTTGCTCGCCCCATACCATCGGCAGCGGTGGATTTGTTATCACTGCCATCGACTTCAGACCCGGCGACCGACTCGTCACCGAGCGCACTGTCACCGACATTGGCATCCCGTCGCCAGGTTTCGTCGATTTGTTTACTGCTTTTCGCCCCCATCTCGCGCAACATTTCGGTTTGTCGCACCAAGTTGCCCTGGCCGCTGGTGAGTTTGTTGCGGGCTTGGTCGAAGGTCTTTTTCGAGGTATCGATCTGTTTGCCAAGCTTGTCCAGATCATCGATAAAGCCAACAAATTTGTCGTACAACCGGCCGGCGCGGCGGGCAATCTCATCCGCGTTTTCTTCTTGTTGCTGCAACCGCCAGAGATTAGCCACGGCGCGTAGCATCGGCATCAGTGTGGTCGGCGACACCAATGCAATGTTGGCGTCCAGCGCAGTTCTCTGCAGCGAAAAATCGCCCCGTAAGGCTTCGACATAGGCCGCTTCGGAGGGGACAAACATAAACACATAATCCAGCGTGCGGATCGCATCGATGGCCTGATAATTTTTCTCGGACAGCGACTTCAGATGGCGCCGGATGGATTCGATGTGCTCTTTCTGCGCCGCCTGGCGTTGCGCGTCGTCCTCGGCATTCTGGACGCGCAGATAAGCCTCGAGCGAGACTTTGGCATCGACCACGATGCTGCGCGACTCCGGCAGATAGATGACGGCGTCGGGATATTGATGCGCACCGTTGTCGGCCGCGGCATGGAACTGGGTATCGTAGTGCGTGTCACGCTGCAGCCCCGAGCGTTCCAACACGGTTTCCAGAATCATCTCGCCCCAGTTTCCCTGGGTTTTGGAGTCACCCTTCAAAGCCTGGGTGAGTTCCGTCGCGTCCTCGGCTATGGCTTTGTTCGACTGCTCCAGCAGCCGGATCTGCTCGGCGAGCGCCGAACGCTGCTGGCTTTCCGCATCGTAGGTTTCACGCACCTGCTTTTCGAAACGACCGATATGATCACGCAGCGGTTTGATCAGCGATTCCAGATCGGCTTTGCTGTGTTCGGCAAACTTTTTACTGCGATCGTCGAGAATTTCCTGCGACAACGTCTTGAATTGCTGGGTCAACGCTTCGCGCGCGTTGGTCAGCTCCTTTAGTTTATCGTCAGCGGCTTTGCGCTCGGCTTCAATTTGCGTTTCCAGCCGCGTATTGGCATCGCGCATTTGCTGATGCGCCGCTCGTTCACGCTCGAGTTCGGCGCTGCATGCATCACGCTCGCTGACGGCGTTGGCGGCCTCGGTTTCCAACACCGCCAGGCGACCACGCGCAGCGATAAACGAGATAACCGCCGCGATCGCGCCGCCCACGACAAGACCAACCAGTCCCGAAATAAAAACCGACGTTGTCATTCGCCCAAAACCATCGTTCTACCCACTCGATTCTACGCGCCGACGTCAGTCGATCACGACATAACCCCCGCGGCCAGCCCGTATAATAGACAAACATCGCCATTCGGCCACATGCCTACCCCGCCGATTCTGGCCTCGATTACGACAAATCTATGCTGACACTCCGAAACATCACCCTGGCCTATGGCCCAACACCACTGCTCGACGACGCCGAGATCACCGTGCGACGTGGCGAGCGCGTCGCATTGGTCGGCCGCAACGGCACGGGCAAGTCGACACTACTGCGGATCCTCGCCGGCGAAGTCGAGCCCGACCACATGTCGGTCGAAAAAAGCGGCGACGTACGCATTGCTCGGCTGACGCAGGATGTACCCGCGGGCACAACCGGCAGCGTCTACGACGTGATCGCCGCCGGGCTCGGCAGGATAGGCGACGCACTGGCGCGCTTTCACGACTTAACGGCAAGACTCTCGGCGGGCGAAGACGTCATGGATGCGTTTTCGGCCGCCCAAGCGGAAGTCGATGCCGCTGACGGCTGGACATTCGCACAACGGGTCGAAGCAACAATCTCACGACTTTCGCTGGGCGCTGACACTCGCTTTGAACACCTTTCTGGTGGCCAGCAACGTCGCGTCCTGCTCGGCCGCGCGCTGGTCCAGGAACCCGACCTACTGCTGCTCGACGAACCAACCAACCACCTCGACATCGCCGCCATCGACCAACTCGAAGACATCCTCGCCAACTGGTCGGGCGCTTTGCTGTTCATCACCCACGACCGCGCCTTTCTGCGGCGATTGGCCACGCGCATCGTCGATCTGGATCGGGGCTATCTAACTTCCTGGTCCGGCAACTACGATCAATTTCTGGCTGACAAAGACAAGGCACTGGCCGACGAAGCACAAGCGCAAGCGGCTTTTGATAAGAAACTGGCAGCCGAAGAAGTTTGGATACGCCAGGGCGTGAAAGCGCGCCGTACGCGCAACGAAAGTCGCGTTCGCGAACTCAAGGCCATGCGCACCGAGCGCGCCCAGCGCCGCGAACGAACCGGCACCGCAAATATCACGACCCAGGACGTCGAGCGCTCCGGGCGCAACGTCGTGGTTGCCGAACATGTCTCGTACAGCCGGGGCGAACAACCGATCGTCGATGACCTGTCGACAACCATCCAACGCGGCGACAAAGTCGGCATCATCGGCCCGAACGGGTGCGGTAAAACCACGCTGATCCAGCTTTTACTCGACCGACTGGCGCCGGACACCGGCACGCTAAAACTAGGCACTAACCTCGATATCGCCTATTTCGACCAGCAGCGCGCGGCCATCGACGACAGTGCCACGGTCGTGGACAACGTCGGCCAGGGCCGCACCAGCATCACGGTCAACGGCAAAGATCGGCACGTGATGAGTTATCTCGGTGACTTCTTATTCTCGCCCAAGCGCGCCCGCTCGCCAGCCAGCGTACTGTCCGGTGGCGAACGCAACCGCCTGTTGCTCGCCAAACTGTTTACGCGCCCGGCTAATCTACTGGTCATGGACGAGCCCACCAACGATCTCGATATCGAAACACTCGAGCTGTTGGAAGAACGACTGATGGCGTTTCAAGGCACGCTGATCATCGTCTCCCACGATCGCGCGTTTCTCGATAACGTCGTAACCTCCAGCCTCGTGTTCGAAGGCAATGCCCAGGTCGGTGACTACATCGGTGGCTATTCGGACTGGCTCCAGCAACGCCCGGCTACACACGACAACCAATCCGCCCCCAAGACACGCAGTGCCAGTTCAGGCACACACGCCAAGGCTGAGGAACGTTCGACGGCCGGCCTGTCGCGCGCCGAACAAAAGGAATTGCGCGAACTGCCGGGCCGAATCGAGGAGCTCGAAAACCGCGTGGCGGCCACCGAATCCGAGTTCGGCTCGCCGACGATTTACACCGGCGATTCGGCGGCAATCGCCAACAAGACCACCGAGCTAAACGAACTGCGTGCACAAGTCGAAACCGCCATGGCGCGCTGGGAGGAACTGGAGTCGCGTCAAAACCAGAGCTAGCAGTCGGTAGGCGCACTTATGTCGGGCCAGCCAGGTCGTCCTTATCGTTGATAAACCGGTAGTATTCCAGCATGGATGCGGCAATCGCGAGGCGTTATGTACGAACTCTACTACTGGCCCGGTATCCCCGGACGCGGCGAATTCATCCGGCTGGCACTGGAAGACGCAGGCGCTGATTATATCGATGTCGGCCAACGAGACGGCGCCGGCGCCGTTGCCCGGTCGCTCTATGACGACACGACCGGCCCACCATTCGCGCCACCTGCTCTGCGCATTGACGGGATCGGCATGGTCTCGCAAGTCGCTAACATCCTGCGGGTGACCGGCCACGACCTCGGGCTTGCATCCGACAACGCGGCCGAGGACGCGTTCTGCCACGGGCTACAACTAACACTCTCGGATTTCGTCGCCGAAATCCACGACACCCACCACCCACTTGGCCCCGATCTGTACTACGAAGATCAAACCTCCGAAGCCAAGCACCGCGCAGCGCTGTTCCGAGCCAGCCGGTTGCCCAAGTTTCTCAGCTACTTCGAGCAGGTAACGGCCACCAACACGGCAGCACCCTGGCTCGTGGGTGCCGATGCAACGACGGCTGACTTGTCCCTTTTCCAGATACTGGCTGGGCTTCGCTACGCATTTCCAACCGCGATGGCCAGTCTCAACGATGCCATCCCCAACCTGAATACACTGCATGACGCCGTGGCGGCGCGCCCTGGGATCGCTGCCTATCTAGTATCGGATCGTCGCCAGCCGTTCAACCAACATGGCATCTTTCGCCAATATCCTGAGCTGGACGGCGATTCGAGCCCAGCGCGAGACGATGACGCCTGCAACCTGGCTTGAGAAATGGCAGACCGGCCCAATCAGGTTTCACCAACCTGATGGGCATCCGGCTCTCATCGAGCATTGGGCTTCGCTCGAGGCGACAGGCAATGAACGCGTGCTGGTGCCACTTTGCGGCAAGGCACGCGACATGGCCACGCTGGCAGAACGCGGACACGCCGTGCACGGCATCGAACTCAGTCAGCGTGCCGCCATCGATTTTTTTGCCGAAAGTGACCTGACGCCGAGCGTACTGACACACGATCCTGATTGCTATCGCGGCGAATGGCCGGGCGGCGGCGCCGTTGAAATCGACGTCGGCGACTTCTTCGAACTGGCCGACCGCCCTGGCCGTTCGTGCGAGCTGTTTTTCGATCGCGCCGCGTTGATTGCACTCCCGCCGTCGACCCAGGCACGTTATGTTGCCCAGATGAGTGCGATGCTCGCCTATGATGCGCGCGGCTTGCTGATCACGCTTGAGTACCCCGACTCGGCAATGTCGGGACCGCCCTTTTCCATCCCGGAAGACGAGGTGCGCAGGCTATTCAACGACGATTTTGTCGTGGCCAGGCTGGCGAGTCGCGACGTGCTATCCCTCTACGATCACTTGCGAGACAACGGCCTACCATCACTGTGTGAGCACGTATTTCAACTGCGCCGGCGTACTGGCTAACAGCCCATTAGCCGGTGTCGGCACTTTGTTGATGAGTGCTGTGGTCAGGCACTCGCGCTTTGTTTGCTGCGCCAATCCCACAATCCTTGAGCGACGAGCTGCACGTCCAAGCCGTAACACGTACGCATGCGCGGCACATCATCGGCACGGCCGCGATCGGTCAGCGCACGAACATAAAGTGCCATGATTGCTTCTTCCAAGTCGTCCATCGATTGCGCGTGCCGGCAACAATCGATGTATTGATCGACAAACGTGTGCAATTGCTGACCAATAGTCGCCACCTCGTCGACATTGCCGAAGTGCGTCGGCGCGACACGCTGCGGTGCCAGACCGATAATACGGTCAATCGAAGCGTGCATCGCGTCCGGATCGAACTGGTTCGGCGGTGTCTCCGGCACAAAAAACCGCCCCGCCGGGCTGTCGAGTTCCGGGTAGCCCACACCGAATGCATCACCCGCGAGCAAAGTGGCCGTGCGACGGTCGAAAATACTTTGATGGTGACGCGCGTGGCCTGGCGTATGGAAGATATCTAAAACGCGCTCGCCAATAGGCACTTCGGCATTGTCGGGGGTTTCGACGACGCGGTCGGCAGCAACCGGTTCCAGTCTGCCGTACTCGCGATCAAAAAATGCGTCGCCATAAACAGCGCGCACCCCTTTTTCCAACTTCGTCGGGTCGATCAGGTGCCGCGCTGCTGAAGGATGCGCGTACAACCGGGCGCTAGGCAACGCCATCATAAGCTGGCCAACGCCGCCGGCGTGATCGAGATGGGCATGGGTAGCGATAACCGCATCAACCCGCTCGGTCGTTATCGCCAGCGAGTCGAGCGCTGCCAGTAATGGCTGGATCGTCGCTGCGACACCGCAGTCCACAATCGCGACTCGGTCTTGCGCCGCGATAATAAAGCACGCTGTATGACGCGGCCTGATATAACCCGTATCAAAGCGATATACGCCTGGTGCAATGGATTCCAATCGATTATTCACATTCTCAGTGGTCATACGCGCATGGTTCGTTTGGCTTGATTGACGGTCAAATCACCCAGCTTACGAAGGCAAGCGTTGTCCGTTTGCCCGCGATAGCGAATGCTGATTCGTGCGCCGAGTATGCCGTAGCATCACTGCACGGTGTTGGCTTGAACCTGTCGACACCTTCGGGCGCGGCGGCATGCGGTCGCCACCACTGCCAATAACTAACCCGGTAGACTGATTCGTGCTTTTGTGCCATCTCGAACGCTCGCCGATCCACTCTTGTTTTTAAATCAAATCGCGGCGCGACGACGCACAGCGCGAACGCTGAAAGGGACGACACTCACCGCCTTCGCGATAGCATTCTTCGCGAGCTATTTCGCCGTTTTGCATGCCGGCATTTTCGCGACGACCGTGATGCCAGTAACTGTGGTCGATCGCTGGATCGGATTTCAGCCTTGGTCGATCGCCTTTTATCTATCGCTTTGGGTGTATGTTGCTTGTGCACCGGTACTCGTGCCCGACCGCCGGCAACTGGCCGCTTACCTCACCACCGCGACTGGTATGGCCCTCGTCGGACTGGCGATATTCGTCGTCTGGCCGACCCGAACGCCGACACTGGCCGCCGACGCGGCAACGCATCCGGCCGTCGCTTGGCTACACGGCACCGACCACGGCTATAACGCCTGTCCATCACTGCACGCGGCTTTTAGCGTGCTGACAGCCGGTTGGCTCGAGCGCATTCTGCGCGCCTGTGGCGCACCGCGCTTATTACGCCTGATCAACATCTGCTGGGCTGTGGGTATCGTCTACTCAACGATTGCTACCAACCAGCATGTCGCTCTCGACACACTCGCTGGCGTGGCACTTGGCGGCGGCACGCTGATTATGGAGCGCGCCTTCGCATGGCGACACCGAGCCGGGGTTAATCAGAAAAAATCGACGGCGACATAACCGACCAGCGCAAAGCTGGCCACAGCCGGCACCAACCCAATCAATACCCACAGCCCATCGCGTCCGACCAGCCCGAGTGAGGTAAGCACCAGGCCAAAAGCGGGGCCCGCAGCCGCAAACGGCAATAATTCAAGCGGTGGCATGCACAGCGCGACGACAACCATCACGACACCGATCAAGCGCGCCATCACCCCATCGGTCAGCATGCTCAGTCGCGGTTTGACGAGCCGATCGACGCGCCGGGTCCAGGGTTTGATGCGCCCGGCGACCTGTTTGTAGCGCATGCGATCAATCGACAGACGGCGCAGCCGGGCCGGCAACCAGGGCCTACGCTTGCCGACGACGAGCTGACCGGCGATCAACACGATACACAGCCCGCAGGCAGTCGGTACGCCAGGCACCGCGCCGGTCGGCAGCAGCACCAAGAGCGCCATGATTAACACTAATGGCCCGAAGCCGCGCTCACCGATGACCGTCAATACCTCATCGATAGTTAGCGCCTTGTCCGAACCGCTGTGTTCCAGATCATCGACTAACAGTGTAAGTGTAACTTCCCGCGACACGGCGACTCCGGCTAAAGGCTGACGGCAATTGGGCGGCCAACACGCGTACCGATTCTAAAACGCACCGCAGCGGTGCTCGGGAACGCGAACAGCGTGACAGGATACCGCGTTAGCCGATGCCTGATTGGTTATGCTAATCCCATTCTTCCGTAACAGGATCTGGCATGAATCATCGTCGACTCGGCACCACTGGCACCAAGGTTTCTCCGATCTGTCTGGGCACCATGACCTACGGCTCGTCGAACTGGCGGGATTGGGTGCTCAATGAGGACGCGAGCCGCCCGTTTTTCAAGCAGGCACTCGATGCCGGCATCAACTTCTTCGACACCGCTGACATGTACTCGCTCGGAGCTTCCGAGCGCATCGTGGGCAGCACGCTGGCCGACTATGCGCCGCGCGAGGACTACGTGCTCGCCACCAAAGTGTTTAATCCGATGGGCGAAGGACCAAACGATCGCGGCTTATCACGCAAACACATCATGGACGCCATCGATGCATCGCTCGAGCGACTCGGCACCGACTACGTCGACCTCTACCAAATCCACCGTTTCGACGACGAAACCCCGGTCGAAGAGTTCATGGAAGCATTACACGACGTCGTCAAATCGGGTAAGGCGCTCTACATCGGCGCGTCGTCGATGCGCGCCTGGCAGTTCGCCAAATGTCAGCAAGTAGCTCAGCAAAACGGCTGGACACGTTTTGTAACCATGCAGCCGATGTATAACCTCGTCTACCGCGAAGAAGAACGCGAGATGCTGCCGCTATGCGCCGACCAGGGCGTGGGCGTCATCCCCTGGTCGCCACTCGCCCGCGGAGTCCTGGCCGGGAAATCGCAGGATAGCGACAGCACACGCAGCCAGACTGATCAGGCGACGCGACGCTGGGGCCTCGGTGCGCGCGATTCAGATGACGCAGTGGTTGATGCGGTCCGGCGCGTCGCCGCGAATCGCGGCGTGCCTATGGCGCAGATCGCCCTGGCCTGGGTCGCCCAGCAACCCACGGTAAGTGCGCCCATCGTCGGTGCCAGCAAGGCCCATCACCTGGATGACGCCATTGCGGCACTCGATATCGAGTTAACCGACGACGAATGCCGCGAACTGGAAGCCGACTATGTACCCCATCCGGTCGTGGGGCATCAATAGATCACTTCACACGCGCCGTTGGTTGCACCAGCCAGCGGCGCAGGGTCAACCGAAAAGCTGACCGACGATGCGGAAACCCGCGATGTAAGTGGCGGCCGCGGAACCAAGCGTCGAAAATAAAAAGATAAGCAGCGTGCGCGACACGCGGTTTCTGAACCAGCCGCGCACCGACTTGACGTTACCTCGCAACATGGCGAAATCGCCGACTCGAGGTTTTCGCAACCACAACTCCGCGGCGGCCGTGACCATGCCGGCGCCTACAGTCGGGTTTAGCGACGTCAGTGGCGCGGCAACAAAAGCCGTCACTACGGTCAGCGGATGCGCCAGCGCGGCAGCAGCACCCAGTGCGGACAGCGCACCGTTAATGATCACCCACTCCAGTACGAGCTGGCCACCAAGCGCCGGGCTTCTCCAGAAACCGATCGCGAACCCGACCAACACCACGGCCACCACTGCCCACGGTATCCACTTCAGCCAACGCGCACCGCGCGGCACTGTGCTCAACTCGCCACGCACAGTGGCCGGATTATCAAAACCCTGGCGCAGATGATTCGCCAGACCCTTCAAATGGCCGGCACCAACGACAACCAAGGTGCGGCCCGCCGGTGCGTCCGTAGCCAGCAGCGACGCGGCCATGTAACGATCACGCTCGTCGATAAGCGCGGCGTGCAGATCCGATGACTGGGCCGCGAACTCCTTGAACGTCGACTCCAGAATATCGCCGTCCTTGAGTTGCTCAATGTCTTCAGCGGTGATTTTCTCGCGCGACAGCAGACTGCCCACGAGACCGCCCAGCATCGACAGACGCTGCCACCACGGAATCTGGCGATAAACCCGCTTGAGCGTTACACCAATTTCGCGGTCGATCAGATCAAGTGGCAATTCGTGCGACTGGCTGGCCGTGATCGCGGCCCGCATTTCGGCGCCAGGCTCGATGCCTAGCTGGTCCGCGAGCCGCTGTTGGTAGGCACCGATTGCCAGACTGGCCGCAACCATGCCGGCCTTGCCTTCGCGCAGGACACGAAACAAATCAAGGTCGGCTAACTGATCGTCGCCCGTGAGCGTCTGATGCCGCGGCGCGCAGAGTTCGATGGCGACGCGCTGGTAGTCGCCGCTGTCGATTTCGGCGCGCACCTCGCGCGCGCTTTCTGCCGACACGTGCGCGGTACCGAGCAAAACATATTCACGGTCGCCAACGACCACGGTTTCGCGCGGCCCGCGGGTTGCCGAGGCTGTGTTGTCGTCAGCCATTAAGTGCGCTTCTCTCCGGGCCGCCGAACACGACGCCATCCAATGCGGCTCATCTGCCGGCTTAGAACGATCGCTGGAGTGTCAATGAATAAATTGTATCCAACTTATCAGTATCCGAATCTTTCGGATTGTTGTTGTAGTCGTTCTCAAGCTGAGCCGAAACCGCCCAGACGGAGCTGTCGGCGATCGGAACAGTCGCTGCGAGCACCGACTTTAGTGAAAAGTTATTAGTTGGCGAATCAGTGAGTTGCGGATAAATATCGAAGTCGTGGGTCAACTTGAGATAGTCACCAAACAGCTCGCCGTAATGCCAACCGGCAGCAGCAACCATTTCGTTCTCACTTTGCCCCGACTCGTAATACTTCGTGAACTCATAACCGAGACCGCCGTGGAGCTTGAAAATCAAACGCGGTTGGCGCACCACGAAATACCCCGGCCCCGCTAACGTCCGGCTACGCAGATCGTAATTCTGGAAGCGGTCATGCTCGAGCGACTGCGACGCGAACATGAACAATCGGCGGGACAAATCCCGCTCATAGGATGCTTTCCCGAGATAATCCTCTTCGGTTTTATCGCCATCTGAAGTGGACATGTTGGCCGATGCCAGCAAATCGAGCCGCGTCAAACCGGTGCTTCGCAAGGCCGATATACTGGCCAGGATATTGGTGTTTTCCGAATTGCCACGGCTGCCGTTAATACCGAGCCGGCCATTGCCCGACCATGCGACGTTATCCGGCCCCGTCTCGTGCGCATACTCGGGTAGTTGGTACTTTTTGGCCTCGGTCTGCCGCTCATTCTCGGCTATTTTTTGTGGCCGAAGCTGATCAACGCTGGTCAGCTCGATCCGTTTCCTGCCCGTTTCTTGTTGTGCATCTTCCGTATATGCGTATTGGGATTCCGCATCGGAGTCGTATGCTAAGCGCACAGTCGAGGTTTGATTCGGGCCGAGCGCTACCGGCACCGCCTCATCCGTGGTCACACCCGCCAAGGTGTCGCGATCGAGCGTAAGCGTGTCCGCGTAATCAGTATCCAGCGTCAGCTTATTGGCGGTCATGGTCTGAACCTGACCTTCTAATTGACTGCCGCCTTTCAGATAAACCGTATCAGCGACCGCTGATCCGGTTGTTACCCCTAATATCGCCAAACCAGACAAGGCGATACGCATTCGATCACTCACTTAACTCTCCTTAACCGTAAATACTTGCGGCGCACCCGGGTACCGCCACCCATGTCGCCGGACCGGGGATAGACCGCCAACGCGCGAGTAGCCGGCGGTCAGCACAACAGAATGGTAATACCGCTCCAACGCCAAGCACAGCCATCCCCGCGACTGGCGCTGGCTCGCCACTCGCTAATTCCAATCCGACAAGACCAGCTGCAACCAGCCACCACCGACAACAGCGATCCGACTCGCGAGCACGCCACACCGAGTTGGCGACCAATAACCAACGACAGCCCTGCGCGCGCGATCGCCAATACTGCCATAAGAATGCCAACGCTGCCCCTGACGCCTAATCCAAACACCGCGCGCCGGCAGTCACCCACTGGCACGCGCGCCAACCGTACTAGCGTTGTTCGCTTGCCGGCGCCCGTGCCGACAAGCTGCGTGCGATCCACACACACACGAGCAGCTGAATCTGATGAAACATAATCAACGGCAGGATGATCGAACCGAGCCGGCTAGATGCAAACAGCACGTTCGCAATCGGAATTCCGCCAGCCAGAGTTTTCTTGGAGCCACAAAAGAGCAACACAATCGCATCACCCCGGCCAAAAAGAGCGCGCCCGAGCGCCCAAGTTGCGAGCAGCACAATGGCAAGCAAGATGATATCCACGGCCGCAAGCACAACTAATGACGCCAGCGGTGTCTCGACCCAAAGGCCGGCTACAACCGACGCACTGAATGCGCCGTAGACCACCAGCACGATCGCCCCTTGATCAACGAAACGGACGATACGTGGATACCCCTCGATTAACCGGCCCACCGCCGGCCGCGCGCATTGGCCAAGCACAAACGGCAACAAGATTTCGACCGCAATATGCCCAAGCGCAGCCAGTGATATCCCGCTGCTGGTAGTCGCACCGGTTATGAGCACACCGGCTAAAAGCGGTGTGACGAGCACACCCAGCATGTTCGACAAACTGGCTGTACATACGGCCGCCGGCACGTTACCGCCGGCGATCGAAGTAAACGCAATGGAGGATTGAACTGTCGATGGCACCAGCGCCAGATACAACACACCGGCGGCCAAAGCCGGCGTTAGCAAGCCATTCAAAAGCGGCTGCGCGACCAGCGCAAGCAACGGAAACAAGACAAACGTTGTTGCCAGAACGACCGTGTGAAGCCGTACATTCCACATGCCAGCGACAACGGCTTCGCGCGATAACCGGGCACCGTGGAGGAAAAATAAAAACGCAATAGCAGCCAGCGTCACCACGTCGAACACGCTGGCAAACGCCCCACGGACGGGCAAAAAGGACGCCAAAACGATCGCGCCTATGAGGGCCAGCACGAAACGGTCCGGTAGCCAACGAAATAGTTTCATCGTGCAATTATACCGGCCGAACACCCGATCTCAGCAGGCAGCGTGCGGCGGCCACACCATGGCTCCCCACGTGCAACGCCAACGCGCCATGGTGTGCAATGACGCTCGGGCCATCGCACGACCACAGCAATGTTGGCCGCAACTACGGCCGGTTATAGACGCTGTCCCGCCGTCAGCCGGCTAACGGCGGGACAGCGTCAATCATCTTGTAGCTCGCTAAGCCGAAAACCGATTATGGAGGCCGCATTCGCGGTTACCGTGAACTTTGGTCGGGTCGTAGTAGCGCGTCTCGTTCGGCAAGTCATGCTGCTCGAGATAGGCATGCATGTCGAACTCGGTCCATTCCAAGACCGGCGCGACTTTGACCACGCTATCGGCACTATCCTGTGTAACGATTTCCATGTTGCGCCGGAATTCGGTCTGATCGCGCCGCACAGCGGTCAACCAGACATCCGGCGCCATATCCGCCATCGCGCGGGTGAACGGCTCGAGTTTGACTTGCCGGGTGAACTCTTCGTGCTGCGGGTCGTCAACATCCGGAATCCCCATTACGGCGTCGCGGCGCGCGGCCGAAGCGATTGGGTTGTAGACGTGGATATTCAGGCCGAGCTGATCGATAAGTTTTTCTGCGAACAGATAGGTGTATCGCGTGGCATAGCCAGAATCCACCCAAACGACTGGCATGTCAGGTTGCACACGGGTGGCCAGATGCAGCAACACCGCTTCGTTGGGGCCAAAATTCGTGGTCACGATGGTCTTGCCACCAAGCCCCGCAGCCCATTCCACGATCGATTGCGGATGCTGCCCAGCCAGCTCGGCATTGGCTGCGTTTACGTCAACTTTCATAAGCCACACGCTCCTTATTGTCGGCTATGCAGCCTCGCTGCAGCTGTTACACGACATGTTCTCTATGGATTTGCTTATGATAAAGCGTTCGCTGATATCATTGGATTATATCGATAGCACGCTTGGCGTGACCGGGTTTTACACCACGAGGCGCGGGCGGCGTGCATACCACGACACCCTCGCCCCCAATTGTTCAGGGAATTTTGATGGCCCAATACATCTACACCATGAGCGGCGTCAGCAAGACTGTACCGCCCAGGCAACAGATCCTGCGCGATATCTCGCTGTCATTTTATCCGGGCGCCAAGATCGGCGTGCTCGGCTACAACGGCGCCGGCAAATCCACCTTGCTGCGGATCATGGCCGGCACCGATCAAACCTACGATGGCGAAGCCCGTCCGATGCCGGGTATCAACATCGGCTATTTGCCACAGGAGCCGGAACTCGATCCGAACAAGGATGTCCGCGGCAATGTTATGGATGGCCTCGGCGAGCTGGTCAATCAACTCAACCGTTTCAACGAGATCAGCGAAGCATTCGGCGACCCGAACGCCGACTTCGAAGCACTACTCACGGAACAGGCGGAGCTGCAATCGGCGATCGACGCCGCTGACGGCTGGGAAATCAACAACACGCTCGATCGCGCCGGCGAGGCCCTTAACTTGCCGGCATGGGACGCCCATGTCGATACACTGTCGGGCGGTGAACGTCGTCGCGTGGCGATTTGCCGGCTGCTGCTATCCAAACCCGATATGCTGCTGCTCGACGAACCGACCAACCATTTGGATGCCGAGTCGGTCGCTTGGCTGGAACACTATCTGGATGAGTTCGATGGCACCGTCGTCGCCGTCACCCACGACCGCTACTTCCTGGACAATGTCGCCGGCTGGATCCTCGAGCTCGACCGCGGCCACGGCATCCCCTGGCAAGGCAATTACTCATCCTGGCTGGAACAAAAAGAAAAGCGCCTGGCCCAGGAACAACGCGCCGAAGCTGCACACAAGAAAGCCGTCGCCGCCGAACTGGAATGGGTGCGCTCGAACGCCAAGGGCCAACAATCCAAGAACAAGGCCCGCCTGAAACAGTTCGAAGAACTTCAATCGCAGGAATATCAGAAGCGTTCGGAAACCAACGAAATCTACATCCCGCCAGGGCCACGCCTCGGTGATCTGGTCTTCGAGCTGGACGGCGTGACCAAACAATACGGCCAGTCCACGCTTTACGAAAACGTCTCACTGACGGTGCCACAGGGCGCAATCGTCGGCATCATCGGCCCGAATGGCGCGGGCAAAACCACGCTATTCCGTATGCTGACCGGCGAAGAAACGCCCGACACGGGCGAAATCCGCATCGGCGACACCGTGGAACCGGCTTACGTCAGCCAGTCGCGCGACGAACTCGACGCCGGCAACACCGTTTGGGAAGAGGTCTCCGGTGGCCAGGATATTCTAAAAGTCGGCAACTACGAAGTGTCTTCACGTGCCTATCTCGGCCGCTTCAACTTTAAGGGCTCGGACCAGCAAAAACGTGTCTCCGAGTTATCCGGCGGCGAGCGTAACCGCCTGCATCTGGCGAAACTGCTGCAGAAAGGCGGCAACGTACTGCTACTCGACGAGCCGACCAACGACCTCGACGTGGAAACGCTGCGCGCACTGGAACAGGCCCTGCTGGATTTCCCTGGTTGCGCCATGGTCATCTCGCACGACCGCTGGTTCCTCGACCGCATCACGACACACATCCTCGCTTTTGAGCCGGACGGCGTGGTATTCCTCGAAGGTAACTACCAAGATTTCGAAGCCGACCGCAAACGCAGGCTGGGTAGCGCCGCCGAGGGATCATCCAAGGCCAAACACCGCAAACTCGCCTGACGATCTGTGTCGTAACCTGGCGACTCTTATCGGGGTCGCCTGGTTACATTCACAAGACGCTTAGCGAGGACTGCGCACCAGTTGCCGCTGACATGCTCTGGTTAACTTCAAGCTTCAGAGCGCACCGCCCCGCCGTTTGAGCCGCGCCACCGTGATCAGATTGGTTGCCAGAATCAATAATTCGGCGAGCGTGCCGCCGAACGATCCAACCAACACTTGCATCACCACCCAACAGAAAGCGGCACCAGTGAGAAAAAGCCGCATGGGCACGCCACCGTGCATGAACATACCGTACGTGCCGAGACTTCCGGCCGCGACCGCCCAGATATCGCGTGGCGCATGCCAGGTCAAAGCGGCGGCAACG
This sequence comes from Salifodinibacter halophilus, assembly GCA_012999515.1. NCBI lineage: Bacteria > Pseudomonadati > Pseudomonadota > Gammaproteobacteria > Salinisphaerales > Salinisphaeraceae > Salifodinibacter > Salifodinibacter halophilus. The sequence continues at coordinate 883,632 of JABEEB010000001.1, forward strand.
CATGTGGCAACCAGCATGACGCACATAACTCGACCGTTGTGCTTGTAGCGCCGCACGAGGTGGATACGCAGGATGATCAACACCGTCACAGCGGCCGCCGCCCAGCTCCGGAACATAGCGAACTGAAGCGCAAAGGCGACATTCGCGAACAGCAGCAGGAAGAACAATCGATCATCACGTTTGGCGGCAAACCCGATGATGCACAGTGTCAACGCAACCACGCCAAACGTTTGGCCGGCGATCCAGCGAAGCGTCAAAACATCTGGCATGAAAGCGCTCTCAATGACTTAAGCGCGGATAGCCGCTAGACGATAGCAGGTGATCACATGAGGTGCCCGGTGTGACGCATCAGCCGTGGTTGATCCGGGTACACAAGAAAACGCCACCAACCCGCACAGCCCGCTCAAACCGCCTGTTTGGCACGGCCGGCGGCCCACCGTTTGGTTTGATACGGTCATCCACATAACTTTCGCTCGGATCACTGCATGGCAGACCCGACAAGCAATACCCAGCAACCGAGCGCTGCCTCAAATAGCACCTCATCCGAGCCCGCTGCTGTTTTGGAGTTCTGGTTCGGAGCGCTTGATGACGACCATGGATTCCCAAGCGTCTGGGGACAACGCTGGTTTGGCGCCGACCACAATTTCGATGACACAGTCCGCGCGCAGTTCGAGCCGCTCATACACGCTATTGCCGCCGGCCAACACGACGACTGGCGGGCAACCGCGACCGGCGCACTAGCGCTTGTAATCGCGCTCGATCAATTCACGCGCAACTGTTTTCGCGGCACGCCGCATATGTATAAGTTTGACCACCTCGCCCGACAAGTGGCCAACGAAAGTCTCGAGCACGGCTTCGACTGGCTCGTACACCCGGTACAAAGCGTGTTTTTCTATATGCCGTTCGAGCACCACGAGGATTTGGCGTCACAAGAGCGGGCTGTGACGCTGTTTCGGATGCTACAACGCGGGGTGAATGAAAAAGACCGCGCGCAATACGCCGGTTTCCTCGACCACGCGCTCGCACACCGAGACATTATTGCCCGCTTCGGACGCTTCCCGCACCGAAACGCGATTATCGGGCGCACAAACACGACGGCGGAAACGCATTTTCTGGCGGCACAACGGCAATCCAGCCTATAGCGATCGCCCACGCCCAATGCCGCTTTAGCACCGCCCCAAGTACCCGATCATAGGACATTAATCGCGCAGGCGGATGGCGAAGCCACGCCGCAACTCCCCCGCCGTTTCAAGATACATCACCGTGGCGCCGATCACGGCCGCTGGCATGACCACAAGATTGACCAGCGGTAACAGGGTCAGCCCCATGATTACGCTACCAAAGCCGATGTGTCGCATAGCGTGTGAACGCAAAAACGCCGTCTTTTTGTCGAAAGACATACCACGGTTGCCGAGCGGCTCGTCTAGATACTCGAACGCCACCATAAGCGCGCCGAAGCCAAGCCACATGGGTCCAACAAGCAGATTGACAACCGGAATAAAGCCAATCACGAACGTGACAAGCAAAAGCAATAATGCCCGTGTTGCGTAATACATCAAACGTTTGATTTCGCTGGCCACAGCATCGCTTATTTCGCCCACCATGCCGTGCCGTGATTCGGGCACACCGTTGCCATACCGATCTTCCACACGGGCCGATAGAAACGGTGTGAACGGCGCCGCGATCAGATTGGCCAGAATCACGAAGACAAACGCGAAGAACACGAGCGCGAGCAACAAGCCGACAACCCATAGCAGCGCCCCCAGCCAGTCCAACCAGCCGGGCAACGCGCCGACCCATGCATCGAGCCAGTGATCGAGTTGCCAGCCAAATACGCCGAGCAGACCGACAATCACGAATACGTTGATGATGACCGGCCAAACGGCAAGTCGCCGCAATGCGGGATCGCGCAATAACGAAAACCCGCGCAGCGCACAGACTGCACCGGTTGTGAAATCGGCTACCGGATTAGCTGATCGCGGCACGACACACCTCATGGTAATGCGACATTATTCGGCGCAAGAGCAAAGACAACAACGGCCGCACACCACACCATCTATGGCATTACTGCAACCCAACCGCGCGGAAAACACACATCTCGATGTGCGACCACGGCGGCCCTTGCCGCGCTCAAACCGACACTGGACAAGATAACCCGTCGCACGTTCAATGGATGCAAGCAAGCGTCTATACCGCCTTCCACAATCCAGGACCATGCGACAGCTAAACGAAGAACAAGACCTTGAATACGTCGGCTTCTGGCCACGCGTAGGCGCCAGCATTATCGATACGATCCTGCTATCCGCCATCATCGGGGCGCTGATGGCCATGGCCTATGGCGGTCAATACGACACGCCGCAGGCAATCATCAAGGGCCCGACCTATTTTCTTATTAATTGGGTTTTTCCCGCCACTGCCGTAATCACGTTCTGGAGCACCCTACAAGCAACACCGGGCAAAATGATCATCTCGGCGAAAATCACCGATGCTACGACCGGACAACCACCGAGTATCGGCCAGAATATCGGCCGCTACATCGGCTACGCCGTGTCTATGATTCCGTTTCTTTTAGGCCTGATATGGGTTGCATTTGACCGCCGAAAACAGGGGTGGCACGACAAACTCGCTAACACGGTCGTGGTACGACCGAAGCGCAGCAGCGCCGATCCGGTTAATTTCAAGCACCATTGAAACGGTTGCCCAATCCCGATTGGCAAACAAAAACACAGCCCCACAGTCAGTCCCAACGCCACGGACAGGTTAGAGCAAGCCACCTAGCTTTATATCGCGAACAAGTGTTTTTGTGGTGGTAAGCCTTTCGGCATCCAAACCATTAACTCACCAGTTTTTTATGCATGACATACGCATCAACGTAGCCATGCGTGGGGTGTTGAAACGCTTCGGGAAGCGTGCCTACAACCTCGAATCCAAGCTTTTGCCAAAGCCTGATCGCGCCCTCGTTGGTTGATACAACAAAATTGTATTGCATCGCGCGAAAACCGCGCCTTACACCTTCCTCTTGCGAATGTTGGCACATCGACGATGCCACCCCCTTGCCTTGGGCCACGGGATCAACGACATAGCCACAGTTACACACGTGCGAGCCTGGGCCGGGCCAATTGGGTTTTAGGTAATAAGAGCCATGGATTACGCCCGCCTCATCTTCGGCCACGAACGTGACATCGGGGCCTTCAATCCACGCCCGGCGTGCTTCTTCCTCAGCTATATCCGGCGCAAAGCCATAGGTATCACCAGCACGAAAGATTGGCGCCAGAATGTTCCAAACAGCTGGCCAGTCAGAGTCTTCAAATGTGCGGATAAGTGTCATAGGCGGCCCTCATAAAAATCAATTGGATCAGCGGATAATTCGAGCATCTGCGGCCTGATACGCCATGCTATGCCAATAGCCAACACGCTCTTCGCGTGCCGAATTATTCCGCCTCCAAAGCGCTTATCGACAAGCTATCCTTGCCATTTTGTGACATCCATGAAAAATGGCCTTGCATCCTTTGATGGGCACGAGCATAAAGAAACCATGGAATTTTCTATTTTCGAACAATTCAAGGAGCTGGTGGCCGCCGGCAATGGCTTGATCTGGGGTTCCTTACTGATCTACCTGCTAATTGGCGCAGGCCTGTACTTCACCGTCATAACGCGCGGCATCCAGTTCCGTTACTTCGGGCACATGTTCAAGCTCATGCGCCATTCACGTAGCGCCAGTGGCATCTCCTCGTTCCAGGCCCTTTCCACCAGCCTGGCCGCCCGGGTGGGCACTGGTAACTTAGCCGGCGTGGCGGTCGCCATCTCTCTCGGCGGGCCGGGCGCTATCTTCTGGATGTGGATGACGGCTCTAGTAGGCATGTCCACCAGCTTCGTCGAATCCACCCTGGCCCAGGCCTACAAGACGGACCACGGCGACGGCACCTTCCGCGGCGGCCCCGCCCGCTACATCGCCCAGGGACTTGGGCAACGCTGGCTGGCAGCGCTGTTTTCCATCTGCTTGATCATCGCCTTCGGCCTGGCCTTCAACAGTGTGCAGTCCAACTCCATCGCCCAAGCCATGGAGCAAGCCTTTGCTTTACCACCCTGGGTGGCTGGCGTAGCCCTGGTCGTCGCGGTAACACCAATTATCTTCGGTGGCCTGAAGTCCATCGCCCGGGTGGCTGAACTGATCGTACCGATGATGGCTGCCATCTACCTGTTGCTGGCCATCGTGGTCGTATTGCTCAACATCAGCGAGCTGCCGGCAGTCATCACGACCATTTTCAAAAGCGCCTTCGGCTTCAACCAAGCCGCTGGCGGTGCCGTCGGATATGCCATCTCTCAAGCCATCATGAACGGCATCAAACGCGGCCTGTTCTCCAACGAAGCGGGTATGGGGTCGGCCCCGAACGCCGCCGCCACCGCATACACACACCCGAACCATCCCGCCACCCAGGGCTTCATCCAGATGCTCGGCGTCTTCTTTGACACCCTGGTGATCTGCACTGCCACCGCCGCCATCGTCATCATGGCCGGCCCGGGAGTATTCGCCGGCAATGAAGCCAACGGCATCCAACTGACTCAGATCGCCCTCTCGAAGCAAGTCGGCGACTGGGCCAGTATATTTGTCGCCGTGGCAATCCTGCTGTTCGCCTTTACGTCGGTGATCGCCAACTATTCCTATGGCGAGACCAACGTGGAGCATCTCGTCGGCTCCAGATTCGCGCCCGGCGCCATCCTGATCTATCGCCTGGCAGTTCTGGCGATGGTGATAATCGGCGCGGTAGCCAATCTTGGGGTGGTTTGGAGCTTCGCCGACCTGTCGATGGGCATGATGGCGCTAATCAACCTTGTGGCGATCCTGCTACTCTCACCGGTAGCCTTCACGCTATTCCGCGACTACGAGCGCCAGATCAAGGATGGCCTGGATCCCACCTTCGATCCACAGCGCTTTCCGCGACTGAGTCACCAGGTCGATCCCGATGCTTGGCCGTCGTCGCGCACCGACAACACTTAACCCTGCCGCCATGGACGCCACGCAAGAATCGTGGCGTCCATGGCAACACCTTGATAGGCAGGCGCCGTTACGGCCGGTTCGGCGGTTTGAACCAGCTCGCGGCTGGTTCTCGGTAGACGAGAAATAACCCGACAACGCCGGCCACGAATTGCAATAATGTCAGCGTGCCGATTACTGGCATGCGCTCGATATGGGTCATGACGATTGGCAATTGCGGTGTAATGCCAACTAGGAAGAGCACGAACACGATGCCGCGGGCCCAGCTTGTCTGCTTGGCGATGTAGATATTAGCCAGTGCAATCAGGCCGAATACGGCCAGAAAAGAGACGATGGCCACGCCATGCTGTTGCCCTTTCGCCGGTACGAGCAATGTTATTGCCAGTTTTGGAATGGCCAGGCCAATCATTGCCCAGAACAGCCATAGTGCCCGGGTCACCGAATGCGGGCGGCTCATCATGTGACTCGTATGCGTCGTATTCATTTCACCGTATTCACTATCACCATTGAACAAGCTAGCACTCGCTGTGAGCTCGCTTATCAACGGCTCATTGCTTGTCGCTGTAGCTGGCTATGTTTAGTGCTTGATACCACCTTTTGTAAGCTCGGCCGGGTCCAGCAGGCGATCAAGTTCAGCGTCGCTTAGTTCAGTCTGCTCGCGGGCAAGCTCCTTGATTGGCCGGCCTTCTTTATAAGCTTGTTTGGCGATCGCCGCGCCCTTGTCATAACCGATAACCGCATTCAACGCAGTAACTAGAATCGGGTTTTTGGCCAATGTGTCGTCGATGTTATCCCGATTGACGGTTAAACCGCTGATGACTTTGTCGGCCAATGTATTGCTGGTGTTGGTCAGCAGCTCGATAGACTGAAGCAAATTATAGGCCACCACCGGCAACATGACGTTCAGTTGAAAATTGCCGGATTGACCGGAGACGGTGATGGTGCTGTCGTTACCGATGACCTGGGCGGCGGCCATCGCCGCGGATTCCGGAATCACCGGATTAACTTTGCCGGGCATGATGCTGGAGCCTGGCTGGAGCGTGGGCAGTTGAACCTCCGATAGGCCTGCGAGCGGCCCGGATCCCATCCAACGCAGGTCGTTGGCGATTTTCATGATTGACACCGCTGCGGTCTTGAGCTGACCGGACAGCTCAACCGCGGCATCTTGTGACGACAGACTTTCGAAGTTGTTGTCGCTGGGCCGGAATTCACAGCCGGTCGTCTCGGTCAGCGTTTTCGCGATGCGGGCACCGAACTCTGGGGGCGCATTAATGCCAGTGCCGACGGCGGTGCCGCCCTGCGCGAGGCCACGTACACGCTCGAGTGTATCGACCACACGCTTACGGTTGGACTCGATCTGCGCGGCCCAGCCGCCCATCTCCTGATCGAAACGCACAGGCATGGCATCCATGAGATGTGTGCGCCCCGTTTTAACTACGTCAGCCAGTTCGTCGCCCTTGCGCCGCAGCGTATCGCGAAAGTGTTCCAGCGCCGGCAAAAGTTGTTTTTCACATTCGATCACCGCGGCGACATGGATCGAGGTCGGAATCACGTCGTTGGAGGATTGCCCCATATTGACGTGGTCATTCGGATGCACCGTATCGGCGCCGACTTCGCTGGCCAGATGCGCGATGACCTCATTGGCGTTCATGTTGGTCGATGTGCCCGAACCGGTTTGGAATACGTCGACCGGGAAGTGGTCATCGTGGTCGCCGCGTGCCACGGCGTTGGCCGCGTGGATAATGGCTTCGGCGGTGTCGGTATCCAATAGGCCGAGGTCGCGATTGACCTGCGCGGCACTGGATTTGATCAGCCCCAACGCGTTGATCTGGGCACGCGGCGCACGCAGGTTGGAGATTGGGAAGTTCTCGACCGCACGCTGGGATTGTGCGCCCCAGAGGGCATCGGCCGGGACTTGCAGCTCGCCCAGGCTATCCTTTTCGGTGCGCGTATTGTTGGTGTCGAATTCGCCATTTGCCATCAGGCTCTCCTCGCTGGTTTAGGTGTGTCGCGCGACCGCGGCATGTTTCGTCCCGCAATATAACTTAGCGTCGTTTCATTTTGCCGTGGCGAGCCACCCATTAACTTGGAGTTTGGCGTGTGCCAGATCGGTCAACGGCGGAAAAATCCTTTAGAATTCGCGGCGTCCTGCCGCTTACGCAATCATGCCAACAATGAGCCTGCCCCTGAACGCGCTGACCGCCATATCACCAATCGACGGCCGCTACGACCGCAAGACCCAGCGTTTGCGCGCAGTCGCCAGCGAATACGCGCTGATCCGCTACCGACTAATCGTCGAAATCGAGTGGCTGCGCACACTGGCCTCCGAGCCCGAAGTGGCCGACCTCGACGCGCTGTCGGCGGACGCCGACGCACGGCTGGATACGGTGCTCGAACACTTTGATGTAGCCGAGGCCGAGCGGGTCAAAGCCATCGAGGCCGAGACCAATCACGACGTCAAGGCCGTGGAATATTACCTGCGCGAATGCGTGGCCGACCACGCGGAGCTGGCCACAGCCAGCGAATTCTTCCACTTCGCGGCTACATCCGAAGACATCAACAACCTGGCCTATGCCCAGATGCTGGCCGACGCGCGCGACAACCATGTGCTGCCGCAGGTCGACGAGGTTCTGAACGCCGTGCGTCAACTAGCCGATAACTCGGCATCGATGGCCATGCTGGCCCGTACCCACGGCCAACCTGCCTCGCCGACCACACTCGGCAAAGAAATGGCGGTATTCGCGACCCGCCTCGAGCGCCAGCGTGAACAATTCGCAGCGATCGCCATCCTCGGCAAAATGAACGGCGCCGTAGGCAACTACAACGCCCATCTGGCCGCGTATCCCGACGCCGACTGGCCCGCCATCGCCGCCCAGCTCATCGAGCGGCTCGGGCTGGCACCAAGCCCGATCACCACACAGATCGAGCCGCACGACTTTATCGCTGAGTATGCCCACGCGCTGGCGCGCCTGAACACGGTGCTCACCGATTTCTGTCGCGATATTTGGGGCTATATCTCGCTCGGCTATTTCCAACAAGCCAGCGTCGCGGGTGAAGTCGGCTCGTCGACCATGCCGCACAAGGTCAATCCGATCGACTTCGAAAACGCCGAAGGCAATCTAGGCGTGGCTAATGCGCTACTGACACACTTCGCCGAAAAGCTGCCGATTTCACGCTTCCAACGCGATCTGACCGACTCCACCGTGCTCCGCAACTTCGGCGTCGCCATCGCCCACGGCCACCTGGCCTACGCGTCGACGCTGCGTGGTCTGACCAAGCTGGCACCCAACGCCGACCGGATCGCCGCGGATCTCGGCGACAACTGGGCTGTGCTGGCCGAGGCCATCCAGACCGTGATGCGCGCTCGCGGCGTCCCAGGCGCCTACGAGCAGCTAAAAACCCTGACGCGTGGTCAGACGATCGACGCCGACGCCATGGCACAGTTCATCGCCGGCTTAGACATCTCCGACGCCGATAAACAACGCCTGGCCGCGATGTCGCCGGCAGACTACACCGGCAACGCCGAGGCGCAAGCGCGCGCATTGGCAGCGCGGCGCAGCTGACCGTGGACGTGCTCGACACCATAGAGGCGCGGCGCTCGACGCGGCATTTCGACCCCGAGCACCGCATGAGCGCCGCCGAATTCGACGCGCTCATGCACTATGTGCGCTGCGCGCCGACCGCTTTCAATATCCAGAACTGGCGCTTTGTCGCGGTCCAGGACACCGAACTACGCGCCGAAATCCGGCAAGCGGCCTGGAACCAACCGCAGATCACCGAGGCATCGCTGCTACTGGTGCTCTGCCTGGATCTGAAAAGCTGGGCCAAATCGCCCCATCATTACTGGCGCAATGCGCCGCCGCACGTCGCCGAATCGATGGTGCGCCAGATCGAGCATTTTTATCGCGACGACGCACAACTCCAGCGCGACGAAGGCATGCGCTCCTGCGGCATCGCCGCCCAAACCGCCATGCTGGCGGCCAAGGGCCTCGGTTATGACTCGTGTGCGATGGACGGTTTCGACTTCAAACGTGTCGCCCATCTGATCAACTTGCCACCAGACCACCGGATCAGCCTGATCGTAACGATCGGCAAAGCGGTCAACCCGCCTTATCCGCGCAGCGGTCCAGTAGCCAACGCCGACGTCGTCTTTCGCGATACATTTCCCGACGTTTAACGCCGGACACCTGGTTACATTTCCGGTTTGATGACTTCGGCGTCGGCAATCCGGGCGCGTGCCGCATCATCCACACGGATACTGGTCTGCGTCTTGAAATCAAACCAGACAGTCGCCGTCTCAAATGTCGCGAACAGCGTGTCGTTGTCAGCGCCAAAAAGCGCCTGCTCGAGCGCCATGCTGGAGCCGCCAATACGCGCAACCCGCGTACCAATCACCACCTCGGCCGGATAGTGAAGCTGGCGCTGGAAGCTACCGCGCAGATCGGCGAGGATCGGCCCGACCGACCAGGCGTTCCGATCGGTCCCTGCCAAACGATGAAAATAATCGATCCGCCCATCTTCCGCGTAGCGGAAAAACACTGTGTTATTAACATGGCCGAGCGCATCCATCTCGCCCCATTTAACGCTGATCGGCAAAAGAAAAGAAAAATCGGCCTTAGATGGTGTATTCATAATGGCGATACCCAGAGAATGAATTCGACGCTACCCTATCACCATACGCCATCGTATTGACAGCCGCCCCGAATTGGCCGAAGCTGATCAATGTGGAAGGAAGGCAATGACACATGAACAACAAAAAAACGACTCCCTCGACCTCGCGCACACTGAGCGCCGAGGACTGGGCGCTTGCCGCGCTCGATGAAATGGCGGACCACGGCGTCGACGCTGTGGCCGTGGAAGCGCTCGCGCGCAGGCTCGGCGTGACCAAGGGCAGTTTCTATTGGCATTTCGCTAATCGCGAAGAGCTCATAAGCGCCGCGCTGGTGGCATGGGAGCGGCGTGAAACCGATGTTTTGCTAGAACGTGCAGCAGCTGAAGCGAATCCCGCTAACCGTATCCGTCGCCTAATCAGCGAAGTCAACGCCTCGCGCCGCGCCAGCCGACTCTATCTCGCATTATCGACCGCAACGCGCCCGACGCTGGTGCGCGAGTGCGTCAAACGCGTGGCCGATCGGCGCTTCGAGTTTCTGCGCACCTGCTATCTCGCGCTCGAACACGACGAGCAGGCTGCCCACGATTGGGCGCTAATGACCTTTTCGGTTTTTCTCGGCTCGCTGCAAGCCCGTCACGATCTACCTGATCAGTGGCCCCCCGCTAACAGCGAGGATTTTGACCGCTATGTCGGTTTCCTGACGGACCAACTCGTGCCGGTGCCCGCCGATACCACGACGCACACGCCGGGATCGGCGACCGGATCGACGCCCGACCCATAAAGCCTAACGGAGTCTACTGCCATGATTGGACTGATCGCTTTTCTCATCGCTGTCGCGGGATCCTGGGCACTGTCCTATTTCGGTGCCGGTATTGTCGGCTGGACCGCGGGCATCGTCGGCTATTTCCTAGTAGCTTGGCTGGTCGGCGCAATCGGTTGGCTCGCCTTCGTCATCGCTCTGGTTCTATTTACACCGATTTTGGCTGCACTGGGGGTGCCCGGTATACGGCGCAAACTGCTAACCAGTCAGCTATTTGAACGCTTCAAGGTCATCCTGCCGCCGATGTCGGCGACCGAGCGCGAGGCATTGGAAGCAGGTAGTCCGTGGTGGGAAGCCGAGATGTTTTCCGGCACGCCGGATTGGCATTATCTGCTGAACTTCCAACGCACCGAGTTGACCGACGAGGAGCAGGCGTTTCTCGACAACGAGGCCGAGCAGCTCTGTGACATGGCCGACGAATGGCAGATCTCGCACGAGTTGAAGGACATGCCGCCCGAGGTCTGGCAATTCCTGCGTGAAAACAAATTCTTCGCCATGTTGATCCCCAAGGAACATGGTGGGCTTGGGTTCTCGTCGGTCGCTCAATCCACGATCGTGGCCAAGATCGCCACGGGGTCACTGACCGCGGCCACAACCGTAATGGTCCCGAACTCACTCGGCCCCGGCGAACTGCTAGTTCGCTATGGCACCCGGCAACAACAAAACCGCTGGCTCCCGGGGCTGGCCGATGGCAGCGAAATCCCCTGTTTCGGCCTGACGGGGCCAGAGGTCGGCTCCGACGCCGGCGCACTACCCGACCGCGGCATCGTCTGCGAAGGCCAATATAACGGCGAAACCGTACTCGGTATAAAGCTAACTTTTGCCAAACGCTGGATCACGCTGGCACCGGTCGCCACTGTTATTGGATTGGCCTTCAAACTCTATGACCCGGACGGCCTGCTCGGCGACGCCAACAAGACCGAGTACGGCATCACCTGTGCCCTGATCTCGGCCGACGAGCCAGGTGTGACGATTGGTGAACGCCACTACCCCGGGGCTTTCATGAACGGCCCCATCGAAGGCAGCGACGTCTTCGTGCCGCTGGATGCAATCATTGGCGGCCGCGAAAAAGCCGGCGGTGGCTGGCGGATGCTGACCGAATGCCTGTCGGCCGGGCGCGGCCTCTCGCTACCGGCGCTATCTTCGGCAGCCGCTAAGGGCAGCTATCGCATGACGGGCGCATTTGCCCGCATCCGGCGCCAATTCAAACTGCCGGTTGGCAAATTCGAAGGCGTCCAGGAAAAAACCGCGCGTATTTCGGGGCTGAATTACAAAATTGAGGCCGGACGGCTGCTGACCGCCAGCGCGGTCGATCACTGCACCCCGGCGGTCGTCACGGCCATGACCAAATACCATCTGACCGAATGGATGCGCGAATCAGTCAACGCCTCGATGGATGTCCATGGCGGCCGGGCCATCCAACGCGGTCCGCGCAACTACGTTTGGTCCTCGTACGAAGCCATTCCAATCGGCATCACTGTCGAAGGCGCCAACATCCTGACCCGCAGCCTCATGATCTTCGGCCAGGGGGCGATCCGGTGCCATCCGTTTGTGATCAAAGAGATGGAAGCCGCAGCGCGCGACGACCTGGCCGAGTTCGACACATTGTTATTTGGCCACATCCGCCACAGCGTGGCACGCGGCATGCGAGCGTTCACTCATGGCCTAACCAACGCCTGGAGTGCGCGCTCGCCGGTGACTGGTGAGGCCGCTCGTTACTATCGCCAATTGACACGTTATTCGGCTGCACTGGCGATTTGTTCCGATATCACGCTCGGCACACTCGGCGGTGCATTAAAGAAAAAGGAAATGCTCTCCGGCCGACTCGGCGACATACTCTCCGAGCTTTACTTCGGATCCGCGACGCTGAAATATTTCTACGACGAAGGTTCGCAGGACGACGACATCGACCACCTGCATTATGTGATGGCTGATTGCCTGCACAACATCGAGCAGGCATTCGACGGTTTCTTCCGCAACTTCCCGGTCACGGGCCTTGGCGGCCTGATGCGCTTCATGGTCATGCCCACGGGGCAGCATCATCATGGTCCGAGCGACCGGCTTAAAAACAAGCTCGGCACCGCGATCATGGAACCATCGGCATTCCGCGACCGGCTGACCAAACACACCTACCTCGGCCACGGGCAAACCCACCCAACCGCGCGCATGGAGCGCGCGTTCAACAAACTGGTCGAGGTCGAACCGGTCTACAATAAGTTCACCCAGGCACTTTCTAACGGTAAGATCAACGGCTGGGACCTCGAAGAGCAACTGGCATCGGCCATTGCGACGGGCGTATTGACCGAAACCGAAGCCGAATCGGTACGAACCTACGACACACTTCGCTACGACGCCGTGCTAACCGATGCATTCACCTCTGAGTACATTAGCGACCCGTTGCATCACGACCACGTCGATACACGCGCCAACTCGCGCGTTGCCTAGGGCGACATGGCCGAGGCGTTACTCGAAGCGGCATTCAAGGCCACCAGCTACCGGGTTGCGCTCGGAGCGCGTGAGATAAGCGTCACAATCGGCGGCGGCTGCCCGTCGATACTCGCAACCTGGTTTTGCCAACACGGCTACCGATTGGGCTGGCTCATTAGCGCCTACAACCCCGGTGCTCAGGCAATATCGACAGCACAAAACCGACACCGAGACGCCGCACTACATCGAGCTACGCGGCGTCTCGGCACGGCGTGGCTGGCGACACGAGCTGTCGACCCAGCCCAACACTGGCCGGACGAGCCCGGGGTGCTGATCGGCGGCATCAGTCAAACGAAAGCGCGCCTACTCGCTACGCGTTTCGGTCAAGCGGCGATCGTGGCGATCGGGCCCTCGCGCCGAACACGGCTGATCTGGCTCAGCAGCCACTAACCCAAGGGGCAGACCAGCCGGTGTCAGCGGTCGCTGTGACCGAGTTCGCGCGCCGGCGCGACCCGGTCGCGGATATGCTGCTTGATGGTTTTCGGCGCCGGGAAATCGCCGACTTCGGCACGGCAAAACACTCGCTCGGCATCCAGCCACACATCGAAAACCCCGGCGTCGTCGGGCACGAGCGCGATCTCGGCCAGATCTGCCTCGAAAGTCTTACCAATCTCCTGAGCCATCCACGCCGCACGCGTCAGCCAGCCGCAACGCGGGCAGTAATGGATCGCCAATCGCGGTTGTTCAATGCCTGACATCATCGCTTACGTATCGGCCTGTGCCAGCGATTTTCATTTGCGGTTTGCTGCATCGCAATACGCCCCCACATTCTCTAAAGAGCAAGCATTGTGAATGGCGCAAGCAACTAACACGTCGAGTTCCGGCCACTGCGAACGCATTTGCCAGACGCGTTATACTATTTGAATCGATCAAGATTGTGAGAGCTCGGTATGGCTACGACCTCCGAAGACGTTGAAACACTGGTTGCCGACAGCGGCTATGCGGCCGGCTTTGTCACCGACCTGGAACAAGAAACAGTACCACCGGGTCTAAACGAAGACGTCATCCGCTTCATATCGAACAAGAAAAGCGAGCCACAATGGATGCTTGATTGGCGGCTGGAAGCTTACCGCCAATGGCAAACCATGTCGCACCCGACCTGGCCGCATGTTCACCACGAGCCGATCGACTACCAAAAGATCTCCTACTACTCGGCGCCGAAATCGGCCGAGGACAAACCGGATAGTTTGGAAGATGTCGATCCCAAGCTGCTGGAGACTTACGAAAAACTGGGGATTCCGCTCAAGGAGCAGGAAGTCCTAGCGGGCGTTAAAGGCTCAGAAAACGTGGCTGTCGACGCTGTCTTTGACAGTGTATCGGTGGCGACCACGTTCAAAGACAAGCTCGCCGAGGCCGGCGTGATCTTTTGTTCTATTTCGGAAGCCATTCAGGAATATCCGGAAATCGTGCAGAAGTACATCGGCAGCGTCGTACCGCGTGGCGATAACTTTTTCGCATCGTTGAACTCGGCGGTATTCACCGACGGCTCGTTCGTTTATATCCCGGAAGGCGTGACCTGTCCGATGGAACTGTCGACCTATTTCCGGATCAACGCCGAAAACACGGGTCAGTTCGAGCGCACGCTAATCATCGCGGCTAAGGGCAGTCAGGTCAGCTACTTGGAAGGCTGCACGGCCCCGCAGCGCGACGAAAACCAACTCCACGCCGCTGTGGTCGAGCTGATCGCCGAGGATGACGCCGAGATCAAGTATTCGACGGTGCAGAACTGGTACCCCGGCGACGAAAACGGCAAAGGCGGCATCTACAACTTCGTGACCAAGCGCGGCGACTGCCGTGGTGACCGCTCAAAAATCTCCTGGACCCAGGTCGAGACCGGCTCAGCCGTGACCTGGAAGTACCCAAGCTGCGTGCTCAACGGCGATAACTCCGTCGGCGAGTTCTACTCGGTCGCGGTTACGCGCGGCATGCAGCAAGCCGACACCGGTACCAAGATGATTCACGTCGGCAAGAACACCAAATCGACGATCATCGCTAAAGGCATTTCCGCGGCCCAGGGCGAACAAGCCTACCGCGGGCTGGTCAAGGTCGTGCCGGGCGCGGTCAACGCGCGCAACTTCACACAGTGCGATTCGCTGTTAATTGGCGATCAATGCGGCGCGCATACCTTCCCTTACGTCGAGTCGAAAAACCCAAGCGCGAAGCTGGAGCACGAGGCGACCACGTCGAAGATCGGCGAGGACCAAATGTTCTACTGCCAACAACGCGGCCTGTCGGAAGAAGATGCGGTCAACATGATCGTCAACGGCTTCTGTAAGGACGTATTCAACGAGTTGCCGATGGAGTTCGCCGTCGAAGCACAGAAACTGCTTAACGTCACGTTGGAAAACGCCGTCGGTTAAGCGCTTTATACGCAACAACCGCGCGCCAGATTCGTGTGGCGCGCGCCACACCAACAACGAGACAGAGTCCGATGCTGGATATCAAAAACCTCCACGCTGAAGTCGAAGGGCAGCCCATTCTGAACGGCGTGGACCTGCACATCCCGACGGGTGAAGTACACGCCATCATGGGGCCGAACGGCTCCGGCAAATCAACGCTTGCCAACATTCTGGCCGACCGCGACGACTACGAAATTACCGCCGGCAGCGTGGACTACGATAGCCAATCGCTGCTGGATCTCGATGCCGAACAGCGCGCCTGCGAAGGCGTCTTCTTGGGTTTTCAGTACCCCGTCGAGATCCCGGGCGTTTCCAACCTCTACCTGCTGCGCGCTGCGGTCAATGCGCGTCGCGCGTACCGCGGCGAGGACGAGATCGACGCCATGGACTTCATGAAACAAGTCCAGAGCACGGTCGGCGACGTCGGCATGAGCATGGAAATGGCCAAGCGCGGCGTTAACGAAGGTTTTTCGGGCGGCGAGAAAAAGCGCAACGAAATCTTCCAGATGCTGATGCTAGAACCCAAGCTCTCGATCCTCGACGAGACCGACTCGGGGCTGGACATCGACGCACTCAAAACAGTCGCCAACGGCATCAACCAACTGCGCTCGCCGGAACGTTCGACAATTCTGGTGACCCATTACAAACGTCTGTTGGAACACGTGATTCCGGATCGGATCCACGTGCTGGCCGGCGGTCAGGTCGTCCGCTCGGGCGGGCCCGAGCTCGCCGACCACCTGGAAGCGCACGGCTACGCCGCACTTGAGACCGAAACCGCGAGTGCGGCGTCGTAATGACCGAACATAGCAGCGTTACCAACTACTACCGCAACGAATACGGTCGCGTATTCAGCCGGTTGCCGGGTGGTCCCGGGCCATCGGGTGAACGCCAGCAAAGCTTGGCGCGCTTCGTGGGCGCCGGATTCCCGCATGCCCGCATGGAAGACTGGAAATACACCAGCCTTCAACCGATCGAAAAGCGCCAATTCCGTATTGCGGACGAACCCGGCGACATCGACCAGGCCACGATCGACTCGCTCGCCCCGGCTGATCTCGACGCTTATCGGGTTGTTGTGATCGACGGCCGCTTCGATGCCACGCATTCCAAGCTCGATGGCCTACCATCGGGCGCTGACATCGTGAGCCTCGCCGATGATCTGAACAACGGCGGCGAAATCCAATCGTCGTCAATCAAGGACGAACCTGGCAGCCTCAGCGATCTAAACACCGCACTCGTGACCGATGGCGTCGTCATTCGTCTGGCCGCCAACGTCGCACTCGACAAACCCGTGCACCTCGTGAGCGTTGCCAGCGCGAACGAAGACAATCGCATGCACCACATACGACACCGGTTTGAGCTCGGCACAAGCGCCGAGGCGACCGTGGTCGAACATTATGTTGGTCTCGGCGAAGCCACCTACTTCACCAATGTCGTGACCGAGGCGATCACTGCGGCCAATGCCAAACTGACACGTTGCCGTGTACAACAGGAAGGCAAGCGTGGCTACCACATCGGTAGTTTCTACGCGCATCAACGGCGCGACAGTCGCATCATCGACCACGCGTTCGATTTCGGGGGCCGACTGGTGCGAACCGGTACCAACACGCGACTGGCCGAAGATAACTCGGAGATCCATCTCTACGGTGTTTACGCCCCGACCGGCCGCCAACACATCGACAACCACACGCGCGTGGACCATGCCACCGAGCACGGCATCAGCCGCGAAATCTACAAAGGCGTACTCGATGGCCACGGCCGTGGCATATTCAACGGCAAGATTATTGTCCACCCGCACGCCCAAAAAACCGACTCGGATCAAGCAGCAAATGCGCTACTGCTGTCGGACAATGCCGAGGTCGATGCCAAACCCGAGCTTGAGATCTACGCCGACGACGTCACCTGCGGCCACGGCTCGACCGTTGGTCAGCTCGACGAAAATGTGGTGTTCTATCTCAAGAGCCGCGGTGTCGGCGAAGACGGCGCACGGGCGATCTTGACCTACAGTTTCGCCAACGCACTGGTGGCCATGATCGGCCTGCGGCCGCTGGAACAGTTCCTCGAAGCCGCTCTATTGGCCAAGCTGCCAGGCGGCCAGACTTACGCAGATCTGGCCTGACACCATGGCAACGGTAGGCCACAACACCGGCCATTTCGATGTTGAAAAGGTTCGCGCGGACTTTCCGATCCTTGATGAGCCGCTGCCGAGTGGGCAGCGGCTGACATATATCGACAACGCCGCGACAACCCAGAAACCAAGCGCCGTACTCGAAGCAAGCGATGGTTATTATCGGCACGCCAATGCCAACGTCCATCGGGCGATTCATACACTGTCGCAGCGCGCAACCCAGCAATACGAGGCGACTCGTGACCGCATTGCGACCTTTGTAAACGCCGCATCTCGCGATGATGTCGTATTCACCAAGGGCACGACCGACGGCATCAACCTCGTCGCGCAATCGTTTGTTCGCCCACGGCTTGCCGAAGGCGACGAGATCGTACTCACCGAGGTCGAGCACCACTCCAATATCGTGCCGTGGCAGCTCATTGCCGAAGCCACCGGTGCCCAAATCGTCGTAGTGCCGGTCGGCGACGACGGCAGCATCGACGCTGCGGATTTTGAATCCCGGCTCGGCCCCAGGACCAAGTTCGCCGCGTTTGCGCATATCGCCAATGCAATTGGCACGCGACTGCCGGTCGAGGCCATGATCGAAGCCGCCCACAAGCGGGACGTGCCGGTATTGATCGACGGCGCGCAAGCCATCGCCCATCAGCCGGTGGATTTGCAGGCACTCTCGCCCGAATTCTACGTCTTTTCCGGCCACAAGGTATTCGGCCCGACTGGCGTCGGCGCGCTGATCGGAAAGGCCGATTACCTACAAGCCGCCTCGCCCTATCAGGGCGGCGGTGACATGATCGACACCGTGTCGTTCGCCGGCACCACCTACAACGACGTGCCTTACAAGTTCGAGGCCGGTACGCCAAATATCGCTGGCGTAGCCGCGCTTGGCGCCGCAATCGACTACACCAACAAACTGGATCTTACGGCGGTCGCCGCCCACGAACACGAACTGCTCAAATCCGCCACTGCGGCCATCGAAGAGATGGACGGGCTGCACATCATCGGCACCACACCGGACAAAGCGGGCATCATCTCGATGGTTATGGACGACGTCCACGCCCATGACATCGGCACCTTGCTCGACGAATCCGGCATCGCCATCCGCACTGGCCACCACTGTGCCATGCCGCTAATGGCGCGCTTCGGCGTCTCTGCCACCGCGCGCGCGTCTTTCGCCGCCTACAACAACCAGGCCGATGTCGACGCGCTGATCAAGGGCCTGCACAGTATCCAGCGTATTTTCGGTTAGCGTTTTTTCGGGAGATTTTGAACGATGAGCGACTGGGTCAACGTTGCTAGCGAGAGCGAACTAAGTGACGGCCAGCGTCGAGTCGTCGATGTCGACGACGTCATGGTGGCTGTATTCAACCACGGCGGTGAGTACTACGCCATCGAGGACGTTTGCACCCACGACGGTGGCGAATTAGCCAGCGGCGATCTCGAAGGCGACGAAATCATCTGCCCTCGGCATGGCGCCCGATTCTGTATCCGAAACGGCGAGGCGCTGACCGCCCCGGCCTACGAAGACGTTCACTGCTTTCCGGTGCGCGTCGACAACGGCACCGTCCAGGTCTGTGACGACCGTTTCGACTAACACAGCCTGATAACACGGCCGGCTCGGCCGCCGGCTTGCGTGCGGCACAGCAGGCAACTCGTCCACGTTCCACTTCGAACTGCAGCTACGGCGTCAGCTCGAAATCTTCATGCATCACTGCCATGCATCGGGCCGTGGCTGTAACGGCTGCCTTTAACTGGCCGAGCGGACACCGGCCATAACGGGCACCGGCTTGTCATAGTGGTGCACGGGATCGCGTTGCCGAATCGTGCATGGCATCACCCGATTCACGGGCGCTGCCAACGATCCGGCAACGCATCGCCGCAATGATAATTTAGAATTCAACGCCAATTCGCGCGCCGCCAACAAGCACGCCGTCACGATCGGATCGAAAATCGGCGTTATCGATATATTGGATATCGGGCGACACATAAAGCGGGCCCATGGCATTGATACGCCAGTATGCTTCGACCTGATAGATGGGGTCGGAACTATACGCCAGATGGTCAGAGTCGCCGGTCCGCGCAAAGGCGACACCTAACACTGAGTCGTGCTGCTGTAACTGGATTGGCAGCTGATAGGCCAGCGAGATAAAGTTGGCCGCAGCCTGGGCTTTGTCGTTGGCCACACCACCGCGCCACTGCACGCGGCCAGAGCCCATTGGCGCCCCCGCCAGCGCATATACGCCGTAACCGTTTTCTGTCGAATTCATCCGCCCCAGGCGCGCTACATCACCAGTGTCGTACCAAAGACCACCCTTGAGCGCGTAACCGTTGGCGTGCCAGTCGAGTTCGGCGGTTGTGAACGCGCCCTTGTCGTAGCGGCCACGATCGCCATTGAGGTCGAATACGTTGCCATAGGTCGGATCTCGTTCGTCTTCGAGGCCACTATCGCTGCCGAGAAACAGCTTATAGCTGACCCTGTTATTGACGCGCCCTTGATACGCGCCGCCAAGCACAAAACTAGGGAATGCAATACTGGGATTATTCACAAACGAATCAGCCAGAAACTGCGTGTATTCGTCGCCGGCAACCGAATTGGCATCGAGAAGCGCCGTCGGATCAAGCAACCCCGCTCGGAACTTGCCAGAGCCGGCGGGAAGCTCGTAGAAAAATTGTGTAGCGGCGATTCGCCCATCGCCGTCCGAATCGAGCGTTTCACCAACCAAGGCGTTGGAAGCGTAATGCTGCGCCACCCCATTATCGGCCGGAGAGGTCGCTCCACGAGCCTCCAGATGCCAAGCTCCCGGGCCCATGTCCAGCGTGCCCATTAGATAAAACGTAGCACTGGGATCGCCATTGACGTCCTCGCCATCGGCACTGGATTCCGTCGCCGCCTGGTACGTCCCGTTAATAATGCCGTGTATGCTCGCATTATTGTCACTGTCGCCGACCGCACCCGCGGACATCGACACGATAGTGAGAACAGACGCGCCAAGCGCCAATGGTAAAGACAATCGCATGGACACTCTCCCTGTGGTGAAAAACAACGAACTGCAGCCCCAGCATGCTTAAAAGGTCAACTGCGGATCGCAGGCCCAACCGTTGGCTGATAGCCGCTTAATGCTTACAAATTTCTTCTATTTCGACGGCGTGGCCGAGAGGCGCCGAGTATTGTTAAAAATGCAAACAATTCCTATTCGTTTTTAAATTAAGCGCTATCGACCTTGCTGTCAAAGCCACGATCGCGAACTCAAGACCCAACCGTCAGCCGGCATCGAAAGCTTTGTACCCAGCTCGCTGTCGCGCAAACGTTTAAGGCCACCTGTCTCGCACCCGAGCTCATCACCGCGTCGGGATAACGAAAGCCTGACTGCGCTGCGACCGGCATGGTGGCAAGCGTCTTGTTATCGGCGTTTATTGCCGCCGCAAACCCGTAATCCGGCGGCATACCGGCAGGATCAAACCGCCCATGCGGCCTGAATGACGAGCTGTAGTCGTTCACGCGCGTTGTAGTGGTTGACGTCTACGCGATACACCGTCTGCAGACGCGCCGCGTTTTGCACGGATGTATCACCATTGAACCAGATTGCCTCGACAACTTCCGACTCACCGGGTGTCCGTAACCAGAGCTTGACGTGCCGCTCGCCGACGATACGCGCGATCTGCACGTCAAACACACCGTCGAACTGTGGCTCCTCAAAGCCAATGCCCCAAGGACCACCGTCGCGCACTGCTTTGGCGGTGGCCAGGGTACGTTCGGCGGCGGCCAGCGCCCCGTCGGTAGTCCACGCTGGCGAGGCGAGTGCTGGTGTCAGCCGCGATTCGATCACGGCGCTAAATGCGGCGGCGAATCGATCGATATGCTCGACGGCCATACTCAATCCCGCAGCGCCGGCGTGACCGCCGAAACGCGCGATCAAATCCGGCTCAGCAGCATCGACAGCAGCCAACGCATCGCGAATGTTCAAGCCATCGATCGAGCGTGCTGAACCTTTCACAAGGCCGTTATCGGCCGGCGCAAAGGCGACGGCCGGCCGGTGCCAATCGCGTGCCAAACGACCGGCGATCAATCCGACGACACCTTCATGCCAATCGGCGCGGTAGACCACCTGCGCCGCCGGCCGATCCGTATCCGGTGCCGGTGCGACGTCTGCGACCGCTGCATCAGCCTCGGTCTGCATACGGTCCTGCATCGTACGTCGCCGATTGTTAAGCTCGCCCAGTTCATCAGCACGTTGACGTGCTTCGGCCGGCGAATCGGTCAGTAGACACGCCACGCCGAGCGCCATATCGTCCAGCCGACCGGCGGCATTCAAACGCGGGCCGATACTAAAACCGACATCGCGTGCGGTGAGCGTCTCGGCCTGGCGGCCAGCCGTCATAATCAAAGCAGCCACGCCGGGCCGATTGCGGCCGGCCCGAATACGACGGATCCCCTGCGCCACAAGCACGCGATTGACATGCTGCATGGGCACACAGTCCGCCACTGTGCCGATCGCAACCAGGTCGAGATAATCGCTCATGCGTGGCAGCGCGTTTGCCGGCAGACGCTCTACAAAGCGAGCGCGTAACGCCAACATCGCATAGAACGTTACACCGACGCCCGCCAATACGCCGAGCGTAGCGCCGCCGCCATCAGGCTGATTGGGGTTAACGATTGCATCGGCGCGCGGCAGTTCATCGCCAGGCAGGTGATGGTCGAGCACGATGACTTGCCAACCCGCGGCCCGGGCGGCATCGACACCCACGACGCTCGAGATGCCGTTATCGACAGTCACAATGACATCGCCCGAAGCTCCCATGCCGACCGTCTCGACCACCCCCGGCGACAAGCCATAGCCGTCGCGGACACGGTGCGGCAGATGGTAGTCCACATACGCCGCACCAAAGGCACGGAGCGCATGACAAGCCAAGGCGGTACTGGTCGCGCCGTCGGCGTCGAAATCGCCAACTACCACGATGCGATGGCCAGCCGTGATGGCTGTCTCGAGAATCGCCGCAGCCGGGTCGATGCCGGCCAGTGTTCGGAAATGCGGCAATGCCGCCAACGAGTAATTAAGTATGTCGTCGCTCGTGGCGCCACGAGCGGCATAAATACGTGCAAGCAACGCGGATTCGATAGCCGGCAGCGCTGTGCCGACCTCTCGTCGCTCGATAGCCGCTTGCTCCCCGATCGAAACGCCGGTCTTCGATTCGGGCGCGCTACTGGCAGCCGACATTCCCGCGTTATCCAGCAGCGGGCGGATCGTTACAAGCCGCTTTCAATTCGCTTACGAACAGCGGCTTCGGTCGCGTCCAGGGTCTCGATCTCGGCCAGACCACCGCCCTGCTCGATCGCGCGGTCGGGGTCTTTCAAGCCATGCCCTGTCAGAGTGCACACAACCGTTGACCCAGCCTCGATACGACCCTTTTCAATAGCGCGCATCACACCCGCGATCGAGGCCGCCGATGCGGGCTCACAGAATATGCCTTCGCGGGCGGCGAGCTGCTTTTGCGCGTGGAGAATCTCACTGTCGGGCAGTTCGTCGAAATGGCCGCCGGACTCGTCATGCGCCGCCCAGGCTGCGTTCCAGCTCTGGGGATGGCCAATGCGGATAGCCGTAGCCACAGTGTCGGGTTCATCAACGGCCGCCCCGCGCAGAAACGGTGCCGCACCGGTGGATTGAAAACCAAGCATGGTCGGCCGCTTATCGTAGCCACCGATGCTATAGCTGTGGTCGTTGCAATCCCCGGCTGTCAACGTGCCGGGCTGTGCAGCCAGTTCTTTGTAGCCGAGCCAATGGGCGGAGATGTTGCCGGCATTACCAACCGGTAGTGCGTGGTAATCCGGCACCCGGCCGAGTTCATCGCAGATTTCGAACGCCGCCGTCTTCTGACCTTGCAACCGGAACGGATTAACTGAATTGACTAAAGTGACCGGCGCGGTCTCGGCGACCTGTTTGACCAGGCGCATGCCATCGTCAAAGTTGCCACGGATCTGAACAATGCGTGCGCCTTGGATCATGGCCTGGGCGAGCTTGCCGGTCGCAATCTTGCCGTCCGGGATGAGCACGAACGCCGTGAGTCCCGCACGGGCAGCATAGGCCGCTGCCGAAGCCGATGTATTGCCGGTCGAGGCACAGATAATCGTATCCACGCCGTCGGCGACCGCGCTGGTCACCGCCATGGTCATGCCGCGGTCCTTGAACGAACCGGATGGATTCAGACCTTCGTATTTGACGTAAAGATCACCGTCAAAACCGATATCGCGGGCCAGATTATCGAGCCGGATGAGCGGTGTGCCGCCCTCGCCGAGCGCGACCGCAGGTGTTTCATTGGCGATCGGCAGCCGGTCGCGGTAGCGGTCGATCAGGCCCGTGTAGCGGCTTGCCATAAGCGGTTGTACTCCGAATTCCGGTATTGCGGCGGTTCGTTCTATCAGTCTTCGAAATGGGCCACGCGCAGGTGCATCGACCCAGCATACGCAAACTCAAACGCCTCGATCCGCTCCAGTGCGGCCAACACATTGCCTTCGCGTGCCGACTTTGTAATCACAATGACATGGGCATCGCCCTCGCCGTTGCTGGCTGGCAGATCCTTTTGCAGGATCGCGTCGATGCTGATATCCAGATCCGCGAGCACTTCAGTCATGGCCGCCATCACACCAGCCTGGTCGGCAACCTGCACACGCAGATAATGGCCACACTCGAAATCCGAACGATCACGAATCGGCTCATTCGATATCTGGTCGGGCTGGAATGCTAGATGCGGCACGCGACCAGACGGATCGGTGCTGAGCACGCGGATAGTATCGGTCATATCGGCGACCACCGCCGAAGCCGTCGGCCCCGCACCGGCGCCCGCGCCGTAGTAGACGGTCGGCCCTAGCGCATCGCCGTAAACCATGACCGCGTTTTTCTCGTTTTCGACGTTGGCAAGCAAAGCTTTTTCGGGGACCAGCGTCGGATGCACACGTAGCTCGACACCGTTTTGCGTTCGCTTGGCGATACCGAGTGCCTTGACGCGATAGCCGAGTTGGCTGGCATAGGCAATGTCGTGCGCTGTGAGATGCCGGATACCTTCGGTATGAACCCGGTCCAGCGACAGCGGGATACCAAAAGCAATACTGCCGATAATGGCCAGCTTGTGCGCCGCGTCGATGCCTTCAATATCGAAAGTCGGGTCAGCCTCGGCAAAGCCGCGCCTCTGAGCCTCAGCCAGCGCATACTCGAAGCTCACACCTTCGAACATCATCTGACTAAGGATAAAGTTGCCAGTGCCGTTAATGATGCCGGCAACCCATTCAATACGGTTGGCCGACAGCGACTCGCGCATTGCTTTGATGATGGGTATGCCGCCCG
The DNA here is from genome assembly GCA_012999515.1 of Salifodinibacter halophilus. Taxonomy (NCBI): domain Bacteria; kingdom Pseudomonadati; phylum Pseudomonadota; class Gammaproteobacteria; order Salinisphaerales; family Salinisphaeraceae; genus Salifodinibacter; species Salifodinibacter halophilus. Next base: position 908,402 of record JABEEB010000001.1, read on the forward strand.
CCACCGCGGCTTCAAACGACACCACCACGTTATTGCGCTCGGCAGCCGCGAAAATAGCATTGCCATGCAGCGCAATCAGATGCTTATTCGCCGTGATGACGTGTTTGCCACGCTCGATTGCCGCCATGGTTAGGTCAAACGCCATCCCATCGCCGCCAATCAATTCAAGCACCACATCGATGTTCGGATCATCGACAATCGACTGGCAGTCGGTGCCAATATCAATTTCGGCGACATGGCATTCGCGCGTCTTGGTCGTATCGCGGACCGCCGCCCGCGTAACGCGAATCTCGCGCCCGGCACGGCGTACGATTTCGTCGCGATTTTCGGCCAGCAGATTGACGACGCCGGCCCCTACCGTGCCGAGGCCGAGCAGCCCGACGTTGATCGGTTTCACTTGTTTTAAGACTCCTTGAGGGTCGATTCGGTGGCAACGCCATCGCGCCAGAACATGCGCTTGATATTGCGCAGTCCCTGGCGCGTGCGTTGATCATTCTCGATCAGGCTTATACGCACGTGCGTATCACCGTAGGCGCCAAATCCGACACCCGGTGAGACTGCGACGTGGGCATCAGCCAACAGTTTCTTGGTGAATTCCAGTGACCCCATCTCACGATAGGCCTTGGGAATAGGCGCCCAGACAAACATCGTGGCTTTCGGCTTATCGACCGACCAGCCAATGGCATTGAGCCCGTCGCAAACCAAGTCACGCCGCTGGCGATAGGTTTCGCGGATATCCTCGACGCAATCCTGCGGGCCGTTCAGTGCACTGATAGCCGCGACTTGTACAGGGGTATACATACCGTAGTCGAGATAGGACTTCATCCGCGAGAGAGCCGCGATCAATGTCTCGTTGCCGCACATGAAGCCGATCCGCCACCCCGGCATGGAGTAGCTTTTCGACATCGAAAAGCACTCGACCGCAACATTCTTGGCACCGGGGACTTCCAGAATCGATGGCGCGCGATAACCGTCAAAGACCAGATCGGCATAGGCCAGATCCTGGATGATCCAGAAATCGTACGCGCGCGCCATTTCGACCATGCGCTCGAAAAAGGCATAGTCGACGCACTCGGTGGTCGGATTGCCGGGGAAATTCAAAAGCAGCATCTTCGGCCGCGGCCACGATTCGGTAACCGCCCGCTCCAACTCTTCGAAGAAGTCCGTATCCGGCATCAGGCGCACGTGGCGCACATCGGCGCCGGCGATGATCGCCCCGTAAGGATGAATTGGATAAGCCGGGTTGGGCACCAGCACCTGATCACCGGCTTCCAGAGTCGCCAGCATCAGGTGCGCCAGCCCCTCCTTCGACCCCATGGTGACGATCGCTTCAGACTCAGCGTCGATATTCACATCGAAATTGCGCTTGTACCAAGCTGAAATCGCCTGTCGCAGGCGCGGCACACCTTTGGAACTGGAATAGCGATGGGTGCCCGGCCGCTTGGCGACCTCCACCATTTTGTCCACGATGTGGTCGGGCGTGGGCTGATCCGGATTGCCCATGCCGAAGTCGATGATGTCCTCGCCGCGCGCTCGCGCGTCCTGTTTTAGTTCGTTGACAATCGAAAAGACGTACGGCGGCAGCCGCTCGATCCGTGCGAACTCGGACTTCGACGATGGATTAGCCATGGGCGGCGACTCGGAAGTCGGCAAAATATACCGTTAAACGGTTGATTTTGCCAGATATAGAGCGCCGAGGCTATCGCGCCGACACTGGCTACGCTATCGATTGGGCAACAGCCGTGCCGGGTTGACCGAATCACCGTCGTGGCGGATTTCGAAGTGAAGCATCGGTGTCTTGCCGGGCCCCAGCCCCATCGTTGCGATGCGCTGGCCAATTTCTATGTCTTGTCCTTTGTGGACACGCGTTTGCCTGACAAAGCCGTAGGCCGACAGATAACGGTTTGCATGCTTGATGATGATCAGCTTGCCGAAACCTTTCAGCCCGGTGCCGTTATAAACGACCGTACCGCTGGAAACAGCATAGATCGGGGCGCCGGCCGAACCACCAATTTCGATGCCCTGTCGCTGATCGCCATCGCCATAACTCTGAACCAACGCACCGCTGGCTGGCCACTGCCATTGACTATCACCCGGACCTGCGACGCGTGCCGGCTCGTGGCCGGGCTTCGCGGATGTCGACTCGTTATCTTCCTGTGCAGCTTGCTCGTCGGTTGTCGACGACTTATCTGACCCGGACGCTTGCGCTGCCTCACCTGACTTCGATTCATTAGCCGCCGGCTCGGGCTTCGTATCGGTGTGTTCACCCTCTTCGGCATTCGAGGCCGGCGACTGGCCAGCCTCGGGCTCGCCGTCGCTCGTGTTTTTATCCTGATCCTGCTTATCCTGATCTTTCTTATTCTGATCCTTGCTGCCGACTTTCAGAACTTTTTCCGATTCTTGTACGACAGTAGTCTGCGTGGATTCGCGCTGCGTTTTGTTATTACTACTGTCGTTTTGTTCTTCGACCGACGTTTGAATCGATTGCTGCTGCTGCGCCTGACTGTCCTGCGGCGCGCGTACGATCCGGCTGCGTTTGCCTGAATCCATTTGGGCGTAATCCAACTTGGGATACGGCTTCAACGTCAGGCTTTCGCCCACATAAATCCGGTATGGCCGGTCGATATGGTTCCAGCGCGCCAGCTTGCGCCAGTTGAGGTTATAGCGCTGGGCCACTGAATACAGCGTATCGCCACGCTGTACGGTATAGCGATCCGGGCGCAGTGTCTGACTGATCGAGCAAGCACCCAGCGCCGTTACCAGCGCCAAAGCCAAGGCAGTACTCAGGCCAGAACGAATCCAGTCAGAGATAATATTGCGGCAACAAGACAACACCATCCAATCCAATTAATATATTTCAGCACATGGGCTTCGAACGCTGGGCCAAGCCAGATTACCAAACCAGCCACCAAACCGAACCGAAGCCCTCGCCCAACCAACGAAGCCAACACGAACGGCGCCACAATCATGCCTGCAACGCCGGCCGCAATGGTAAAAACTTTATATGGAATCGGCGTAAAACCAGCCAACACCACGATCAAGACGCCGTAACGGCTGAACCACGCCTGCGCCTGATGGTAGGCGCCTAAATAACCAAGCTGAGCGAGTGCGGGCTGCACGACGTCGATAAACCACATACCGATTGCGTAGCCGACGAGGCCACCTGCGGTTGATGCCAGCGTCGCCAATAGCGCGTAATGCCAGCCGCGCCGTGGCCTTGCCAGCGTCATAGGCGCCAACATGGCTTCCGGCGGAATCGGAAAAACACAGGCTTCCGTAAAAGCCAGTACGGCGAGCCATCTCGGGGCGTGGCGATGGCCGGCGGCGGCCACGACCCAGTCGTAGAGTCGGCGCCACACTAGGATTGAATCAGCGGCACGAACGATACAGCATCGTGTACTTCGCGCACCGCTGTGTGGCCGTCACGCCGGATTCGATAGAGCCTCTGACCGCCTTCAGCGGCCAACGGCAGGATCATGCAACCGCCGTCAGCGAGTTGTTCGAACAACTCGGTCGGGAAATGATCCGCGCCCGCGGTGACCACAATGTGCTTGAATGGCGCCCGGCTCGGCAGCCCAACGACGTCCTGGCTCGCTAAGCGCGCCTCCACACGCCTATACCCCAGACGCGCCAAGCGCGCGCGTGACAGCCGATAAAGCGGCTCGACGCGTTCCATGGTCACGACCGATGCACCAAGCTCAGCTAACACAGCAGCCTGATAGCCACTCCCGGTGCCGATCTCCAGCACCTGATCCGAAACAGTGGTGTCCTCCATCCCGGCAATCGCGAGTGTGGTCATCTCAGCGACAATGGTCGGCTGCGAGATGGTCTGTCCATGCCCGATGGGCAGCGCACTATCGTCGTAGGCACGGCTGGCCATCGCCTCGTCCACAAACTCGTGCCGCGGCACGGCCTTCATCGCCTCGAGTACGCGCGGATCGAAGGTGCCCGTGGCGGCCAAACGCTCAATCAGACGTTCACGGCTCCGTGCCGAGGCCATGCCATACCCGCGGGTGTGCGGGTGGCGCGTATCACTCGGCGCCAACGTGTGCCTCCGGTCCGATCAAAACGCGGCCGCGCAAGACTGTCAGTGCACCCGACCATCCCGGCGTACGCACCGCCTGTCGAAGGCGTGGATGGGTCGCTGCGGGCGACAAGTCCATCGGATTGTAATAACCGCTAATGCTCATAATCCGCCGAGCCAGGTACCAAGATCGTCGATCGCAGGATAGCGTGTGCGATCAGTCTGCAACGGTGTAATCGAGACTGCGTTATTGGCCACAGCGTAAAAATCAGTGCCGGGTCCACAATCGGCCTCGTTACCAGCCTCGCCAATCCAGTAAATCGTACGACCGCGCGGATCGGCCGACACAGTGACACGCTCACCCTGGTGCCGGTTGCCAAGCCGAGTGGATCGATAACCACAAAGCGACTCGAAAGGTACATCCGGCACATTGACGTTCAAAACACTATCCGGTGCCAGCGGTCGGTCAATCAAGTGTTTCACGAGTTCATCAACCACACGGGCCGCGGTTTCATAGTGTGCGAGTTGCGTGCCAGCCAGGGAGACGGCGATGGCCGGCAACCCCAGTGAACGCCCTTCCGTGGCCGCTGCCACCGTGCCCGAATAAAGAACGTCATCGCCCAGGTTCGAACCGGCATTAATGCCACTGATCACAACATCTGGCCGTTGCTCGAAAAAGCCAGTCGTGGCTAAATGAACACAATCGGTGGGCGTGCCATCAATCGCGTAACTGCCCGGCCCAACCAGTCGAGCCCGAAGCGGACGCTCCAGCGTTAGCGCATTGCTCACACCACTGCAGTTCCGATCCGGCGCGGCCGTGACGATATCGTCCGACGGCGGGCCAAATCGCTGCTCGAGGCACTCGCGTAGCGTGTTCAACCCGGTTGCGTGATAGCCGTCGTCGTTGGACAGTAGTAGGCGCATCAATACCTCGATAACGGGTCGCCAACAGGCGACAAAGTGATACAGGATAGCGTATTGATCGGGCCACCGACTGGCCCGAGAACAACGGGACGCGCCCATGGCACGACAAACCGATCAATCGCACGCACGAACCAGCGCTGACGACCGCCCGGGCAACGACGCTGAAGCCAGCGCTGACGAACAGGCCCTTTTCCGTGCCACGGTCGGCCCTGTGGCGGCAGTCAACACCCCGCGACGCGCGCCATCGCAATCCCGACCGTCGACCCAGCCTTGCATGCGCGAAGCCGATGAGCAGGCCGTGCTCGACGAGCTCCTCGATACACCACCGCCGCCGGAGGTAGAGACCGGCGACGAACTGCATTTTGCACGGGCGGGCCTTCAGCACCGCGTGATGAACAAACTGCGCCGCGGCCACTACCGCTGCCAAGCCGAACTCGATCTGCACGGCATGGTGGTCGACGTCGCCCGGCAAGCATTCGCCGAGTTTTTACATGAAGCCACGAGCGCCGGCTACGGCTGCGTGCGGATCGTCCATGGCAAGGGGAACCGATCAGGGCATGGCGGCCCCGTTCTTAAGACACGGGTAGCGGGCTGGCTGCGCCAGCGAGACGAAGTATTGGCATTCGCGTCGACTCCGCCGAACGACGGCGGCACCGGCGCTGTGTACGTGCTATTGCGGCGCCGCTAGCACCTGGTGTCTCGCGCCACGCGCTGCCGTGGCTCAGAGCAGATCCCCTGTCTCGGGCATCGTCTGAACCGGACCTCATCCTTGGCCGTTATGTCGCCCCGTATGACGTTGAATGTCACGCCCGACCGTATCGGCGACGCTGCAATAGCGAGTCATCACACCACACTCGAACTTTAGTCTTAAGGCGTTTGTTTGCCCATTTACATTTATAGGGCTTTCAAACGATCCTTAATCGAAACAGTGATACGACATGCGGTGTATCGAGTGCTCGGTTGGATAACGACCTATAACCGACGACAACGCTTCGCCGCCAACTTGGCGCCAACTCGAACGCAACACTGGGTCATATACTCGCTTCAGGACGTTCAACCATGAGCAGCATCCTCGACCGTGAAGCAACGGTGGCGCCGCCTAACTACAATCGCTGGCTCATTCCGCCATGCGCGCTGTGCATGCACTTATCGATCGGTCAAGTCTACGCGTTCAGCGTCTTCAATGAACCGATGACACGGCTGATTGGCGTGAGCGAGTCCGCACCTCAGGACTGGAGCCTAGCGACGCTCGGCTGGATATTCAGCCTCGCCATCTTCGTACTCGGCGTCACATCCGCCATTCTAGGTGGCTGGTCCGAACGGGCTGGACCACGCAAGACCATGCTCGCCGCCGGCGTTTCCTGGGCACTTGGATTCCTGATTTCTGCGTTGGGTGTGTCGGTCCACTCACTCGTTTTGACATATCTCGGGTACGGCCTTTTTGGCGGCATCGGCCTGGGCTTGGCCTATATCTCACCGGTTAAGACGCTGATCCTGTGGTTTCCCGACCGACCTGGCTTGGCTACGGGCATGGCGATCATGGGCTTTGGTGGCGGCGCCATGATCGGTTCACCGCTCGCCGTCGGCCTTATGGATTTCTATTCAGGACCGATGTCAGTCGGGGTCGCGCCCACATTCGTAACCATGGGCCTTATCTATTTTGTCTTTATGATGATTGGCGCGATCTTTGTGCGCGTCCCACCTGCAGGCTGGCGGCCTGCCGGCTACACACCGCCGACGACATCGACAAAGCTGCAAACGACTGAAAATGTCGATCACCGTGTCGCCCACAAGACACCCCAGTTCTGGCTGGTGTGGTTTGTGCTGTTTCTAAACGTTACCGCTGGCATCGGCATACTCGGCCAAGCCTCGGTCATGGCACAGGAGATGGTCGGCATCACCGCCACGGCAGCCGCCGGCTTTGTCGGTTTGATCAGCCTATTCAATATGGGCGGACGTTTCGTCTGGGCTTCCATATCGGACTATATTGGGCGCAAATACACATATAGCACCTTCTTCATCCTCGGGATCGTGCTTTATATGCTGGTGCCACACGTTGCCAGTGCCGGCATCACCGCGCTGTTCGTGCTATTCGTGCTGATCATTATTTCGATGTACGGTGGCGGCTTCGCCACGGTACCGGCGTATCTGCGCGACCTATTCGGCCCCTCGCATGTCGGCGCCATTCACGGGAAACTGCTGACCGCATGGTCCGCGGCCGGCATCGCCGGGCCGGTGCTTATCAACTACCTCCGCCAGATCCAAATCCAGTCCGGCGTAGCGCCAGCATCGGCGTATACCATCACGCTCTACATCATGGCTGGGCTATTGGTCATCGGCTTACTATGCAACCTGGCCATCCGCGCCGTTGATTCGCGGTATCACATATCGCCCGAGCAAGACGCGCAACAAACAGACGTTTGAGAGGACTCGCGATGTCTGACCAACGCTCATCATCCCAAGGCAGCACCAAAACTGGCCAATGGGATCAAGTCGCTTTGTTCTGGGCCTTTGTCGGCATTCCACTGGCGTGGGGCATCATCGAAACCTTCATCAAAGCGGCGCAGATTTTCTACTAAAGGGGTGAACCCGGTGACCGCAACGCGCCGCTGGCTTCGTCATGCCACAGCTAGATGGTGCAACGTCATATGCCAACAAGTGCTGATCCCCATTCATCAGCCCATACACCGATCTGATGACGCCCAACACACTTCCAGCAGCTCGAAACAGCACGTTACGAGTCTTATAACAGACTCGTTTACCGAACGCTGAAGGCGGATGTCACGTGTATCAGCGTGGGCGTCGACGCATCTGGCCCGAGACCGATGTTAACGCCCCGCTGGCTCGTTTAACGTAGTTTGGGTGCCGGCGGTTTGGAAGCCGCGGGTGACAATGCCTCACCCTGGTGTCGACTGCGGCGCAGTTGTTCCCGCAACCGCAGAATACGCATACTGCTGGCCAACAGGCCGATTAACAGGCCAATGGCAAACGCGCCCCCGATAAACAAAACGAGGGGCGCGTCAATCGTCGTAAACAATACATCGACCGTGGTCGAACCGAAATTCATGCTGGCAAACGCCGCGCCTATCGCAACGGCGATCAACAGGATAACGGCCCGCACGATTCGCATTATCGCCCGATTCTCGCCACTGCCCGGCCAACGATCTTATTCATCGTTATCGACGCGCTGGGCCAGCGCTTTGCCCGGCTTGAAATGCGGCACATATTTTTCAGGTATATCGACTGGCGCGCCGGTTTTCGGGTTACGCCCGCGTCGTGCCGGTCGGTGATTGACCGAGAAACTGCCAAAGCCACGAATCTCGACCCGTCCACCTTCAGCCAATTCGCGCACAATTGTCTTCTGAAGAAGCCCAACCGCCAGCTCCACGTCGCGCTGCGACATGTCGGGCTGGCGATGGGTCAACTCCTGAATGAGATCGGACTTGGTCATTGATCACACCGTCGCTTTCGAACGGATTCTTGCCGAAGTCCCTTATACCATTCCAATGCGGTACCGGCCAACTTAGGACGAACGGTCGTTATCGTCGGCGTCGATCTGCTCTTTCAACAGATCACCAAGACTGGTCGTACCTTGCGACGCGTCGGTATCACCGTAGTCGCGCACGGCCTGCTTCTCGTTTTCTTCGACCATTGCCCGAATCGAGAGCGTGACCGTATGCGAACGTCGATCAACGCCTACCACACGGGCTTCGACGGAATTGCCTTCGGTCAGCGCGCTCCGTGCATCATCAACGCGTTCGCGTGCGATATCCGACGCGCGGATGTGACCAACCACGCCATTACCGAGATCCACGTTGGCACCGCTTTTCTCAACACTACTGAGTGTGCCGGTGACATCACTGCCTTTCGGATAGTCACTCATGAAGCGCTCGACCGGATCGTCGGTCAACTGCTTAACGCCAAGCGAAATGCGCTCACGGTCCGGGTCGATCGACAACACCACGGCTTCGATGTCCTCGCCCTTCTTGAACTGGCGCACGGCTTCTTCGCCTTCTTCGTCCCAGGACAGATCCGACAGGTGCACCAGGCCATCGATGTTGCCGGGCAGCCCGATAAAGATACCGAAATCCGTGATCGATTTGATCTGGCCGGTGACATGATCGCCGCGCTGATGGTTGTTGGCGAAATCTTCCCATGGGTTGGTCTGACACTGTTTCATGCCGAGCGAGATACGCCGACGCTCTTCGTCGATCTCGAGCACCATGACTTCGACTTCTTCGCCGACCGACAGGATCTGCGACGGATTGACGTTCTTGTTGGTCCAGTCCATCTCGGAGACGTGAACCAGGCCTTCGACGCCGGATTCGATTTCGACGAATGAGCCGTAGTCGGTGATATTGGTGACGTTGCCGAACAGACGTGTGTTTTCCGGGTAGCGCCGTGCAATATCGACCCACGGGTCTTCGCCCAGCTGCTTGAGGCCCAGCGAAACGCGCGTGCGCTCACGATCGAACTTGAGGATCTTGACTTCGATTTCTTCACCGACCGTCACGACTTCGCTCGGATCCTTGACCCGCCGCCACGACATATCGGTGATGTGCAGCAAGCCGTCGATGCCGCCCAGGTCGACGAACGCACCGTAATCCACGAGGTTCTTGACCACGCCCTTGAGCACCAGCCCTTCTTGCAGCGTGTCGAGAAGCTGCTTGCGTTCCTCGCTGTATTCTTCCTTCAAGACATCGCGGCGCGAGACCACGACGTTATTGCGCGCACGATCGAGCTTGATGACACGGAACTCGAGCGGCTTGCCTTCGAGATAGGTCGTATCCCGTACCGGCCGCACGTCGACCAGCGACCCCGGCAAGAACGCCCGGATACTGCCAACATCGACCGTATAGCCGCCCTTGACCTTGCCGCTGATCTGGCCGATAACCGACTCAGTGTTTTCGTAGGCGTTGTTCAGGAAGTCCCAGGTGCGGATGCGCTGAGCACGCTCCTTGGATACGCGCGTTGCGCCCATGCCGTCTTCGACGGCCTCCAGCGCGACCTCGACGTCCTGACCTTCCTCAACTTCTGTTTCGCCGCTTTCGTTTTGGAACTCGTCAATCGAGATAACGCCTTCAGATTTCAGGCCGGCGTCGACAATGACGACTTCCGGCTTAACCTCCAGAACGGTCGCGTTGATCAGCGATCCGGGCTGCATGGTGCGCCCCTGAAGGCTTTGCTCGAATAACTCAGCGAAACTTTCGGTCATATTTGTGGTCTATCCTGTGACGGCAACGAGCGTCACAACGGTTGGTGAAATTGCCGGTGCCGCTTTTGCGACGCCGGTACGACGTACAACTCGATCGAGCACACAGGCACGCGAACCGCTTGTCAGGCGATGCCTTGCCGACTCACCTCGGCAAGCAGCCGCTCAAGCGAGCTGGACGGATCGTCATCGCTGGTATCGATGACTACGGCATCCGCTGCAGGCTTCAACGGCGACGCCTCACGCTCGCGATCCCGCGCGTCCCGCGTTTCAATCTCGTTGTAAAGTTTTCCGATTTTATCAGTGGTCTTGGGCATCGACAACTGAGCGAGCCGTCGCCGGGCTCGCTGTTCAGCCGACGCCGTTATATAGAACTTGCATGCGGCGTCCGGGAAAATGACCGTCCCCATGTCGCGGCCATCGCCGATCAGCCCGGGCGGCTGTGCAAATGCGCGCTGGCGCGCCAGCAGTGCATCGCGAACCGCCGGCACAGCGGCCCACTGCGACGCTTGCTCGGCCACTTCAGAGGATCGGATCGTCTCGGTGATATCTTCACCCTCTCGCGACACGCGAATGCCGTCGGGCGTGATCTCAAAAGACACGGCGAGTTGTGCCGCTGCGTCCGCAGCCGCCGTTCGATCCGCCGCCACGTCCGGCGACCATCCGGCACGTGCGCCGATCAAACCCATCGCGCGATATAGGGCGCCACTATCCAGCACCTGCCACCCCAGCCGTTGCGCGAGCGCGAGTGCCAGCGTGCCTTTGCCCGCGCCCCCCGGGCCGTCGAGCGTTATAACGGGTGCGCTTTCTGCCATCGTCATTGCCTCGCGATTGCCAAACCAGCTTCGGCGGCAAGTGTCTCGAAACCGGGAAACGATGTCGCGACCGGCGCGCAGTCGTCGATGACAATTGGCGCACTGGCGCGGAGCGCGGCCATTGCAAACGCCATGGCAATGCGATGATCGCCGTGCGTGGCAATCCGACCACCAGCAAATGCATCGGCGGCGTCCGTACCTGTGATGGTCATGCCATCGCTCTGGATGGTCACATCAACCCCAAGCGCGGCCAGCCCGCCGGCCACCACGGCGATTCGATCGGATTCCTTAACCCGCAATTCGGCCGCACCGGTGATTTGCGTGGTGCCGCGCGCGCAGGCTGCGGCAATACAAAGCGCCGGCAGTTCGTCGATGGCTAACGCCACATCCACCGCGCCGATATCAATCGCGCTCAAATCGCCGCCACGTATATGCAGATCGGCGACCGGCTCGCCGGCGAGTTCGCGCTCGTTGTGGTATTCGATCACCGCCCCCATACGGGCAAGACAATCGAGCACACCACGACGCGTCGGATTGATCCCGACCTCGCTCAGCCACAACGCACTATCCGGCGCGATCGCCGCACCAACCAGAAAGAACGCCGCCGATGACAGATCCGTCGGCACGACCACATCCGTTCCATAGAGCGGACTCCCGCCAATGATCGATACGCCCGCCTCAAAACGCGTTACCGGCACCCCGAAACTCGATAGCATGCGTTCGGTGTGATCGCGACTGACACCGACCTCGCGCACCGTGGTCCGGCCGTCGGCGAACAGTCCTGCCAAGAGCACACAGGATTTGATCTGCGCACTGGCTACCGGCGGCGTGTAGTCGATAGCGGTCAGCGGGCGTTGCCCATGCACCGTCAACGGCGCGCAGCCTTCATCTGATTGGATGGCCGCCCCCATCTGCGTCAGTGGCTCGATAACCCGATCCATGGGCCGCCGATACAAGCTGGCATCGCCGGTTACATGGCTGGCAAACGACTGCCCTGCCAGCACGCCGACTAGCAGGCGCATCGACGTGCCTGAATTGCCAAGATCCAGTGACGCATCAGGAGCCGTCAACGAGCTGGCACCCGTGCCTTCAATCTGCCAGCACTCACCCTCGCGCTCAACGCGCGCGCCAAGTGCACGCACGGCCGCCAGTGTTGCCAGACAGTCCTCGGATTCTAAAAACCCGGCCACTGTGGTCCGACCTTCGGCGATCGCCCCCAGCAGCAATGCGCGGTGCGAGATTGATTTATCGCCGGGCACACGTATTTGCCCGGTTAAACGCCCGCCAGGTTCAATGTGGAATTCCATGGGGTTAAAGCTTTTGCAACGTCAGACGACTCCGCGCGGTTTGAGCCCGCTGGATACGCTCGAACACGGCTGGCGCATCGTCATTGGCGATTGCACGCCGGGTTTCGCCGAGGGCGCCGATATAATCGTCGAGTGCGGCGACAACAGCATTTCGATTGGCGGCGAAAATATCGCGCCAGACCGCCGGGTCACTGGCTGCGATGCGGGTTAAATCGGCAAAACCGCCGCCTGCATAGTCGAATACCGTGTCGGCATCGTCGCCCGTGGCTAACGCGTCGACCAGCGTAAAGGCCAGCGCATGCGGCAAATGACTGGTCGCAGCCAGCAAGCGGTCGTGGGTCGCGGCCGATAACTGTGTCACGTGCGCGCCGAGCGCCTGCCAGAGACCGGATACGAACGCCGTTGCCCCGGCATCCGCTTGATCATCCGGCGTCAATACGACACGGCGACCATCGAACAACTCGGCGAACCCAGCCTCCGGGCCACTATGCTCCGTACCGGCGATCGGATGTCCGGGCACGAACCGTGAATAAGCCGCACCCAAGCCGTTCTGCGCGTTAGCCATGACATCGGCCTTGGCGCTGCCGACGTCGGTCACGATCGACTGCGGACCGATGACATCGGCGATTTCTGAAAACACGGATTCAGCCTGACCGAGCGGTACCGCCACGATAACCACATCGGCATTCGTGGCCGCGCGTGCGGCGCCAATCTCCACGTGATCGACAAGGCCGCACGACAACGCACGTTCACGCTCATCCGCATTCACCACGGCGCCAACGCACTCGCCAGCAAACCCGGCACGCGCGAGACCAAGCGCGATCGACCCGCCGATCAACCCAAGACCGACGATCGCGATCCGATCAACCGCCAAGACGTCGTTCACGACGTTACCGCATCCAGCGCTGCTAAGAACCGGTCGTTGTCGCTCGCCCGCCCGATCGTGACCCGAATGTGGTTCGGCAGGTCGTAACTGGCCAGCGAACGCACAATCACACCCTCATGCAGCATAGCTTCGAAGATCGGTTCGGCAGCACTACCACAGTCGAAGGTGACGAAGTTGGCCGCGCTGGGCAACGTATCGAACCCACGCGCGGCCAACTCGCGTTCAACCCGGGGGCGCTGTTCGCAGTTGGTCGCAATGGATTGCTCGATAAAGTCGGTGTCATCGAGCGCCGCCGCAGCCCCGATCTGGCCAAGCGTGTGGACATTGAACGGCTGACGAATACGATTCAGAAGATCGGCAATAACCGACGACGACAGGCCGTAGCCAACCCGCAGCCCGGCCAAGCCGTAGATTTTGGAAAACGTGCGCGTGACGATCAGGTTATCGTGGCGCTCTAAAAGTGCGCGGCTGTCCACGCGCGCCTCGGGATCTTGGTACTCGACGTAGGCCTCGTCCAGCACAACGACAACAGACGACGGCACGGCGGCAATAAAGTCTTCGAGCGCCTCACGCTCGATCCAGGTGCCGGTCGGATTGTTCGGGCTGGCCAGGAACACCACGCCGGTATTAGCGTCGATCGCCTGGAGCATCGCCTCCAGATCATGGCCAAACGGCATCGATGCGCGCGCACCGAGCGCGGGCACAACACGCGCCTCGGCATTAACCGCGCGCGTGACAATCGGATATACAGCAAATGCGTACTGCGACAAAACGGCATTTTTGTCCGGCCCGAGAAACACCCGTGCGGCCAATTCCAGAATATCGTTGGAGCCGTTGCCGAGGGTGATACACGCCGGCTCGATGTTGTAGCGCGCAGCGAGTTTCTGTTTCAGCGGCGTCGCATTGCCGTCGGGGTAGTAGCGCAGATCACCGGCATGCTCGGCGAGCGCCGTTTGCGCGGCCGGAGCCATGCCGAACGGGTTCTCGTTCGAGGCGAGTTTCAGGATCGACTCCACCCCCAGTTCGCGCTCCAGGTCGGCGATCGGCTTACCGGGCACATAAGCGTGCAACTCATGGATCCCGGCGTGGGCGTTGTTCCAGACAGCGTTACTCATGCAGATTGTCACGATTCGTGGTCGCGCCGATGCTCATACGACAGTTGCGCGACGGCCCCAAGTCAACATGCGCATGATAACCCGCACGCGCAATCAGCGAGCCGCCCCTAGGCACCCCCTGCCACACGCATTTCAGTGCGCACCTAGCCGTCTGATTCACCCACAGCGCGTGGATAGGAGCCGAGAACTTTCAGGAGCACAGCTTCGGACTCGATCGCAGTCAGTGTCCGCTGGATCGCGTCGTCGTCGGTGTGGCCTTGCAGGTCGATGAAGAAATTGTAATCCCACGTGCCACGCTGTGACGGCCGCGACTCAATCCGCGCCAGATCCACGCCAGCGTCCGCAGCCGGAGCCAGGAGCCGATACAAGGTCCCGGGTCGGTTCTTGATCGCGACCATGATGGAAGTCGTATCGCAGCCGGTGCGGGCCACGTTTTGCTTGCCGAGTACCAGGAACCGCGTTGTGTTGTCGGGGTCATTCTCGATGTTGCGGGCGAGTGCATCGAGGCCATAAGCGGCACCCGCTGAGTGGCCAGCGATAGCGGCGATCGAGTCATCCCCGGCGGCCGCCCGCGCAGCCGCCCCATTGCTAGACACGCTCCGGCGGACGACGTTGGGCATATGCACATCAAGCCACTCGCCGCACTGGCCGAGTGCCTGACCGTGGCCCTGGATTTCGTGAATATCGTCGAGCGACGCCGCGCGCGACAACAACTGATGATGGATACCGAGTCGAATTTCGCCGCATATCGAGAGCCGGCTATCGACCATCTGATCGAGCGTGGAGCTGACCACGCCCTGTGTCGAATTCTCGATCGGCGCTACACCGAAGTCGGCATTGTCGGCCGCGACTTCGCGAAAAATCTGCTCGATCGATTCCTGCGGTCGGGCGGACACCGATTGGCCGAAATGGTCGTAGACCGCAGCTTCGGTGTAGGTACCTTCAGGCCCGAGATAGGCGACGGCCAAGGGCTGCTCCAGCGCCCGGCACGCCGCCATGATCTCGCGCATGATCCGGGTCATGGCCGGAGCGGACAGCGGCTTGTGACTACCCGCCGCGACCTGACGCAATATTTCAGCTTCGCGGCCGGGCCGATAGAAATCGGCGCGGCCGTCGATCTGTTTGATGCGCCCGACCTCCTCGGCCCAGCCGGCACGCTCGGCGATCAACGATTGCAATCGACGATCAATTTCGTCGATCGCCTCGCGTGCGGCTATCATTTTATTGCCGGTATTGTCGTTCATGTGGGAATAATCACCGACAAGCGGCGACCGCGTCTAGACACGATCACCGAAAGAACCGAGATAGCTTACACGCAGCACGCCATCGATGGCCTGCAATTCATCCAGCACACCGTTTTCAATCGCTGGGTCGACGTCGAGCAGCGTGTAGGCGATTTCACCTTTCGACTTGTTCAGAAGATCGGCGATGTTATAGCCGCGGTTGGCGAGAATCGAGGTGATTTGGCCAACCATATTGGGCACGTTGTCGTTGACCACTGCCACACGATGGGCGCCCGGATTCGGCGGCATGACCGCTTCGGGGAAGTTCACCGAGTTGCGGATATGGCCGTATTCCAGATACTCAGACAGCTCGTCAGCGACCATGATCGCACTGTTGTCCTCGGCCTCGTCTGTCGAGGCACCGAGATGCGGCAAAGCGATGACCTTACTATGCCCGCGCAATTTTTCTGACGGAAAGTCACAGATGTAGTAGCGCAGGTTGCCATTATCCAACGCGTCAAGCACGGCGTCTTCATCGACGATTTCGGAACGTGCGAAGTTCAGCAGCACCGAGTTCGGTTGCATAGAAGCCAAGCGCTTGCTATTGACCAGATTCTCGGTAGCTTCGACCAATGGCACGTGTAGCGTCACGAAATCTGATCCAGCGAACAGCGAATCGGCCGACAGCGCTTCGTCGACGTCGGCGTGCAAACGCCAGGCGTTATTGATCGTGATGCCCGGATCAAAACCCTGCACCTTCATGCCGAGCGCGTGTGCGGCGTTGGAGATGTTTACACCGACCGCACCAAGACCGATGACGCCGAGTTTTCGCCCCGGCAATTCGGTTCCTTTGAATTCTTTCTTGCCGGCTTCGACTTTCTTTTTGAGGTCGTTACCTGTCTCCTCCAGGCTCTCGACATAGCACCAAGCATCGATGATGTGGCGCGAGACCGCCAGCATGCCGGTTAGCACCAGCTCCTTGACAGCATTGGCGTTGGCACCTGGGGCGTTGAACACTGGCACACCACGCCTTGTCAACGCGTCAACCGGAATATTGTTGACGCCCGCACCGGCCCGGCCGATCGCCTTGATCGAGTCGCCGAACTCGGTGTCGTGCAGGTTGGCCGAACGCACGATGAGGGCGTCTGGCTCGCCGATGTCCGAGGCGACTTCGTAACGCTCGCGCGGCAAGCGTTCCAACCCACGTGTGGAAATGCTGTTCAACGTCTGGATCTTGAAAGTCATAGATCTCCTGGCTTCAAATAAAATCGAGCGAGACGCGGCGGCTAATCAGCCGTTCCGCGCCTCGAAATCGCGCATGAAGTCGATCAACGCATCAATGCCGGCCTCCGGCATGGCGTTATAGATCGAGGCGCGCATACCGCCGACCGAACGATGCCCTTTCAGCGCGTGCAGACCCGCTTCCTCGGCCTCGGCAAGAAACGTCTTATTCAGATCGTCGTTGGCAAGCAGAAACGGCACATTCATGATCGAACGTGCATGCTCGGCGACCGGATTGCGATAAAAAGCCGACTCGTCAATCGCCTGATAGAGCTTGTTCGCCTTGCGCTGGTTCACGTTAGAAATGCTTTCGAGGCCACCCTCGTCCAGCAACCATCGAAACGTCAAACCCGCCATATACCACGCAAAACACGATGGCGTATTCAGCATGGAGCCGCCATCGGCCTGCTGGGCGTAGTCCCAGGTCATGGGCACAGTCGATTGCGCCTGGTCCAGAAGGTCGTTACGCACGATGACGATGGTTATGCCCGCTGGGCCGGCGTTTTTCTGAGCTCCAGCGTAGATAATGCCGTACTGCGACACATCCAGTGGTTCGGCCAGAAATGCTGACGACAGGTCGGCAACCAGTGGCGTATCACCCGTGTCCGGCGTTTCCGGAAACGCCAGCCCCTGGATCGTTTCGTTCGGCGTGTAATGAACATAAGCCGCGTCGTCGCTGAGTTGCCAGCTATTGCGCGGCGGCAGGTCCGTAAAGCTTATATCTTCGCTCGATGCCGCCACGCGGGCGTCACCGTATTTGCCGGCTTCCTTGACGGCTTTTTTGCTCCAACTGCCAGTGATCAGATAATCGGCAACCGCCGAGTTGCCCATCAAATTTTGCGGCACGGCTGAGAATTGGCCAGCAGCACCGCCTTGCAAAAACAACACGCTATAGTTATCGGGCACTTTCAGAAGCCGACGCAGATCGGCCTCGGCGTTTTGCGCGATCGACATAAACGCCTCGCCGCGGTGACTCATTTCCATCACCGACATACCAGCGCCCTGCCAATCGAGCATATCGGCCTGAGCCTGCTCGAGGACTGCGCGCGGCAGCGTAGCCGGTCCGGCGCTGAAGTTGTACACACGTGCCATAGGGTCTTTGCTCCCTACTTCAAATGACTGGTTATCCGGCGACGGGGTCAGCCGTCGTCTTCGGTGCTGTCGTCAGCCGTCGAGGCGTCGTCGGACTCGGTCGCAACACGGTCGATACCGACGAGTCGCTGATCGTCGTCCATACGGATTACGCGCACACCCTGGGTATTGCGCCCCAGCTGCGAGATCTCGCTGACCGCGGTGCGAATCAATGTGCCAGTGTTGGAG
Source organism: Salifodinibacter halophilus (assembly GCA_012999515.1). Lineage (NCBI taxonomy): Bacteria > Pseudomonadati > Pseudomonadota > Gammaproteobacteria > Salinisphaerales > Salinisphaeraceae > Salifodinibacter > Salifodinibacter halophilus. Next base: position 926,509 of record JABEEB010000001.1, read on the forward strand.
ATGAGCATGATTTCGTCGGATTCGACGACCTGCGTCGCACCTACGACCGCCCCGGTCTTATCCGAACATTTAAGTGCGCGCACGCCCTGGCCACCACGACCGCGCAGCGGGAAATCGGTCACCGCAGTGCGTTTGCCGTAGCCGGACTCGCTCAGCGTCAGCACATCGCCTTCGCGTACCACGATCAGCGAAATCACGGCATCATTACAGTCGGCCTGTAACCGCAACCCGCGCACACCGGCCGCATCACGGCCCATCTGGCGCACGTCGGCTTCGGTAAAGCGGATGCCATTGCCGGCGCGCGAAAACAGCATGACTTCATCTTGCCCGCTGGTCAGGTTGACGCCAACCAGCGCGTCGTCGCTACGCAGATCAATAGCCCGAATGCCAGCGGCACGGGGGCGCGAGAATTGCTCCAGCGCAGTCTTTTTGACCACGCCGTCCCGCGTGGCGAAAAAGACATTCTCGCCGGTCGTGAAGTCCTTGATCGGCAGCACCTGCGAGATACGCTCGTCGCTGTCCAGATTCAGAAGATTGACGATCGGCTTACCGCGCGCACCACGGCCTGCACTGGGCACGTCGTATACCTTCAACCAGTAGACCTTGCCCACTGACGAGAAGCACAGCAGCGTGTCGTGGCTGTGGGCCACCCATAATTTATCGATGAAGTCTTCATCGCGCGTCTGTGTTGCCGATTTGCCCCGTCCGCCGCGGCGCTGCGCGCGATAGGCCGACAATGGCTGCGACTTGACATAGCCAGCGTGAGTGAGCGTAACCACCACGTCTTCCGGCTCGATCAAATCGGCCGTGGTTAGGTCACGGTGTGCCTGAATAATCTCGGTGCAACGTTCGTCGCCGTACTCTTCACGTATGGCCTTGATCTCGCCACGAATGACTTCGAGCAGGCGCTCTTCACTGGACAGAATGTCGATGTAATCAGCGATTCGGTCGAGCAACTGCTCGAATTCTTCGATGATCTTGTCCTGCTCGAGACCGGTCAGGCGATGCAGACGCAGGTCCAGGATCGCCTGGGCCTGGGTGTGGGTGAGCTGATAGCTGCCATCGTTCTGCAGACCATCCGTGACCGACAGGTCGGCCGGTCGCGACGCATCGGCGCCGGCACGCTCGACCATGGACGTAACCTGCCCCGGTGGCCAGCGGCGGGTGGTCAACGCTTCTTTTGCGGCTGCCGGGTTGGCCGCGCTCCGAATCAGTGCGATGACATCATCGATATTGGCCAACGCGACGGTCAGGCCTTCCAGCACATGAGCACGCGCTCGCGCCTTGGCCAGCTCGTACTGTGTACGGCGGGTGACCACTTCGCGCCGGTGCCGGATAAATGCTTCTAGCAGCTGCTTTAAATCCAGCGTCTTCGGCTGACCTTCGTCCAGCGCCACCATGTTGATGCCGAACACGGTCTGCATCTGCGACTGGCGATAGAGGTTGTTCAGCACCACCTCAGGTGTTTCACCGCGCCGCAGCTCGATGACCATGCGCATGCCGTCTTTATCGGACTCGTCACGCAGTTCGGTGATGCCGTCGATGCGTTTGTCCTTGACCAGCTCGGCGAGTTTTTCCAGCAACCGGGCTTTGTTGACCTGATACGGCAACTCAGTGACGACAATCGCCTGTTTGCCTTGTTTATCAATGGTCTCGAAGTGGCTACGAGCCCGGATATAGATTCGGCCACGCCCGGTGGCGTAGGCCTCACGAATGCCTTCGGCACCATTGATGATGCCGGCGGTCGGAAAGTCCGGCCCCGGCAGATGTTCCATCAGCTCATCGAGCGTGATGTCCTCGTTATCGACCAGCGCCAAACAAGCACCAGCCAGTTCGCCGATGTTGTGCGGCGGGATGTTAGTCGCCATGCCCACGGCGATACCGGTGCCACCATTGACTAGCAGGTTCGGCAGGCGCGTGGGCAACACCTCCGGTTCGGTTTCGGATTCGTCGTAGTTCGGCTGGAAATCGACCGTATCCTTGCCGATATCAGCCAGAATCTCGTGCGCGAGCTTGGCCATACGGACTTCGGTGTAACGCATGGCCGCGGGCGCGTCGCCGTCGACCGAACCGAAGTTACCCTGACCATCGACCAGCACGTAGCGCATGGAAAAATCCTGCGCCATGCGAACGATGGTGTCGTAAACCGCCGAGTCGCCGTGCGGATGGTATTTACCGATGACGTCACCGACCACACGCGCCGATTTCTTGTACGCCTTGTTGTAATCGTTACCGAGCTCGTGCATGGCATAAAGCACACGCCGATGCACCGGCTTCAATCCATCACGCACGTCGGGCAATGCTCGCCCAACGATGACGCTCATGGCGTAGTCGAGATATGACTGCCGCATCTCATCTTCGAGATTGATCGGCAGTATTTCTTTAGCGATGTCGCTCATTTTTTCAGCGTTATCGACCGCGTATCAAAGCCATTGCTGGCACGTCGTTACCACGGTGTGTTGACGGTCAGGCGCCAATGCGCATGAGCCGTCGACAAACGCCGCAGTCTAGCACAGCAAATCCCCATGCCCCGGCCGCATACACAACGCCTTTGGCTGTCCCCGAATCTGCCCGCCAACTACCTGTGCATTTAGCTGACTGCGCTAGCCACACGCACTGGTTCGTTGCCATGCGACCAGCGGTCGCACATGGCTACACGATCACGCCGTAGCGACCGATTTCGCCGGACCGAGATACCGCCGGTTTACGACCTGGTAACCAGGCTAGTCTAAAGCGCAACACCCAAGCCACGGGCGGCAACTCGGTGCAAGAAAGCGCCGGCAACGCGATGACGCTGCCATTTGCGGTCGGTATCCGCCACACTGTGTTGCAGCCTGCCGTAAACTACGGCGTACCGGCCATTAATAATCGCCGGCTCCAGAACCAGTCGAGAACTGCCATGAGCGTCAGCGACCAAAACGCCGAATTCAACAAGTTTGCCGACCACGCCGCCAACTGGTGGCAAGCCGACGGCGCCATGCGCCCATTGCACGACATCAATGGACCGCGCACCGACTTTATCGACCAGCGTGCGCCAGTGGCGGGTAAAAAGGTGCTCGATGTCGGCTGCGGTGGCGGCCTGCTCGCCGAGGAATTGGCGCAGCGCGGCGCGCACGTCACCGGCATCGACGGCGCCGCTCCCATGATCGAAACAGCGCGGGCACACGCTGCTGAATCCGGTCTCGACATAACCTATCGAACAATCCAAACACGCGAGCTGGTGGCCGAAGCAAAAGGCGCATTTGACATCGTCATCGGCTACGAAATGCTGGAACACGTCGACGAACCCAACTACGTCGTCGACGATTGCGTGGCACTGTGCAAACCCGACGGTGACCTATTTTTCTCGACCATCAACCGAAGCGCACTCGCCTGGGCAATAGCTATCGGCGGCGCTGAATACGCACTTGGCCTGCTGCCACGCGGCACGCACGAATACAGCAAACTCATACGCCCAAGTGAACTCGCCCGCTGGCTGCGCGACGCCGGCGTCGAACCATCCGAGATCATTGGCATGCACTACAACCCACTGACCCGATCAGCGACTTTCGGCGGCCAGCCACGCGTCAATTACTTCGTGCACGCAGAACGCCAACAGGCGGCACGATGAGTGCGCCTGCAGTCCTATTCGATCTCGACGGCACACTGCTCGACACCGCGCCCGACCTAGTCGGCGCAGTTAACGAGCTCCGACATGAGCACGGCCTGGACACACTACCGCGCTCGGTGCTCGCACCGATGTGCTCATATGGCGCCCGCGGCATGCTCGAACGCGGGCTCGACCTGCGTCCTGGCGATAACGGTTATGAGGCCACTTACCACGCTTTCATCGACCGTTACCAAGCCCGGCTGACACGCGAAACCGCGCCCTATCCCGGCATCCGTGCCTTGATTACCGAGCTTGTCGAACGCGGCTGGCACTGGGGAGTAGTCACCAACAAGGCCGAAGCACTCGCCGTGCCGCTCATGCAGACGATGGGATTCGAGCCGCCACCCGGCTGCGTCGTCGGCGGTGACAGCGCGCATGCCCCCAAGCCCGATCCGGCGCCCATCGAGCTTGGCCTTGCGCACCTAGGCGCCAGTGCTGCTGGATCAATTTATGTCGGCGACTCAGCACGCGACATGCAGGCCGGCCGAGCGGCCAAACTCCACACCATCGGTGCCGCCTACGGATACATACCCGCCGATGAAGACCCAGCTACTTGGCAATCCAACACGACAGTGACAAACGCGGCCGACATCGAAAGCGCGATCAACGAGCTAGCCCCAACCGAGTCCTGATCGTTCTCAACGCTGGCTGAGGAGAAAACTAACGCCCGCTCGTGCGGGGAACGGCTTAGTAAAGCAGGCGTGATTTCCGATGATCCGCCCCCGCGGGTGCGGGGAAGCCTGGTGGGTCTTGCCGAGCAGCGTCTCGATAGCGGGTCGATCCCCGCAGATGCGGGGAAGACAGCGAATCCGCCCAACTCGTCGCATTCGTCGCAGGTCGATCCCCGCGGGTGCGGGAAAGCCAGGCTCGCAAACCCCTCAAGCGGTTTTCGTATAACGCCGAGCGCGACGGCGGGCATGGCACCAACCCGTCTCAAGGGGGCTATCCGTCGTGCAAGACGTGGTGGTCTAACTCGGATGATGGGGTACGCGACCGGCTCAAAGCGCAACTGGATACAGCTTTTCAGAAAAGCGTGTATTCCACGTTTCCGTCGAATAAGGCCGACGAGTATACGATTCGCGGGCTATTGAATAACCGGGCCGGGAGTGCCCATGGCAATGCTGGCACGACGGGGTCAGGTGGCGCCGGCGGCAACTGGTTCACTTCAACCCTAGGCACGGTTGGCGGCATGCTAGGGGTTGGCGTAGGCACCCTGCCATCTTACGGCATGCAGAGCGTGGCTGCCCATGCCCTGCCCAAAGTGCAGTACCTGGTGCTGATGGCCATCGTAATGGCCATGCCGCTCGTCATCGTGTTCTCAGGCTACAGCTTTGAAGTGGTCGGCCTGCTCACATTCGCCTACTTTGGCGTGATTTCGTTGGACTTCTGGTTCCAGTTATCCCACTGGTTACAGAACCATCTGACCGATTTGGTCTACGATAGCGAGGCCGCCAAGATGGGCTATGTGGCCGGCCTGGGATCCGTCTATGACCAGGGTGTCCTGGGGTTGGTGAAGGCCACGCTGATGTTCGTGTTCCCACCGCTCTGGATGGGGATGCTCAGTTGGGCTGGTTATAGCGTGGGTACTGGGATTAGCACATCCCTTACCAAAGGAGGAGATGGAGCAAGCAGCGCCGGTAAGGAAGGCGGCAAGAAAGGCCAGAATGAAACCTCAGGAGGCAAAGTTTAGTGCGCCGTCAAGCCTAATCGTCTTGGCGGATGCCGCTTATATAGAAACCAGGTCCGGCAGATCCGCAATCCCAACCATCCTGGTTTTGATCATCGTCAGGTTGATTATCGCTTTCAGAAGCCATCACCGCAGCGAGGAAATTCGCGACCAGGCTAAGCACTGCGGCGACAATAGCCAGACACAGCCGGCCGAAGGCCAGGCTGATCGCTAGGCCACGGTGATGGTTGGTGCTGGTATTTGTAGTCGCCATGATCGTCTCCGTGTGAGACCGCTCCAATCCACAACGTAGCGCGCCACGCTTGTTTTATCAAATAGCTAAGCCGGCTTCATGGCTGTCTAATAACGCTTATTAAATTGGGCGAGCGAACAGCGCGTAGACCCAGGAAAGGCCTTTACGGGAACCTGTTATGGGCTCAAAGAGCGCATGCGCGGTGCCGCCCATGGCTTCACGCCGCGGCGGCAGCCCGTCAAGCCAGAGCCAACCTTCGGCAAGATGACTGCGCCGATCACGCAGCTTGTCGTTCGGCCAAGCCTTGGCTTGAAATCGTGGCGAAATCTTGCCGATATCGTGCAGGAATGCGAACGCGGAAAGCCACTGGTGTTCGGCATCTTCCAATGTGCGGCCGGCGGCGTGCCGCAGGCGTTCGGCAATCACCGGTTGACGAATCAACGCTTCGAATACCGCTGCGACATCCATGCTGTGGTGTATAACGTGATGAGTTGGCTGACCGTCTGAATCGGTCTTGCCCCAGGCTGAGCGAGCTGCATCCATAGTCGACATACTAGCGGTCGTCACAGCGGTAACGCCAGCGGTTAAAGCGACATTCCGATCTGCCGCTTAGTGTTTTTGATCTGTCTATGCTTGGATCACAATCGTGGTCAGAACCAGCACCGCGAATAGCAGCGTGCCGGCTGCCGTAAGCCCAATCAAAACCGGTGCGGCAAGTGCTGTCGGCAGCGGTCGGCACGCGAGCATTCGGCGACGGCGCAATGCCATGTTTGCGGTCAACGCCGCGAAAATCAGTGCGCCGCCGATTGCGGCCACGTGCAGCGCATTAAGCGACGAGAGTTCACGACGCAGTAAAAAAAGCACGCCATTGGTGACAAACGCCAGACTGGTACGGACCCAGGACAGATCAGTACGCTCGGCCTGTAGCCCGGCACGTTCGGAAAACGGGCCATCAACCATGGCCAAAACCGCTGTACAACAGCGCTAGCGCAAGGACCAACCCGCCGACAACGAGCACGCCCAGGGCAAGCAGCCACGGCAATAGTGTCGACGGCAACGGTGCATCCCGGCGCATCGCTTTCTGGCTGGCATGCCAGCGCAGTGCGGCGCCGGCGACACTGGCAATACTAACCACGGCCAACACACCGCCGAGCAACCGGCCGCTGCCGGCAAATGCGATGCCTGGCGCGAATTTGACCACGGCAACGGCGCCGGCCAGCAACGCGAGTGCGGTCCGTATCCACGCTAGAAATGTGCGCTCATTCGCTAACGTGAATCGATAGTCCGGCTCGTGCTCGTCCGACTGTGTGCTCCGATTCGCCCTGTGCGTCATAAATAAATCGAATATCGATATGTCATTGCCGATATTATGACGCCAAGTAGATGTCAGTTCATACCATGGCTCGGGCGGCGCTTTTCAAAACCGTGATCAGCCGATAATGGCGCGTTCAAAACATCACGACATAGCCCAACGTCGCGCATGCCGCGGCATGCGCCAATCGCCGCCGCTACAACAAGTTCCCGGCTATCGCGCGATTCACTATAATGAGTGGATGCAAAATGCAGATTTTCTTAAGGATATCGCCGCACAGCTAGCGCGCATCGCCGACGTGCAAGAGGCACAGCTCGCTGAGTCTCGCCACACCGTCGATGGCCACATCGACTGGTCGGCGCGCGCGTTTCGCTGGCGCGATGACGGTCGCCTGCAGGCCATTGCCCAGCCGCAGGCGCTGCCACTCGAACGCCTCCATGGCATCGAGCATCAAAAAGAGCGGCTCGTTGCCAACACGCGACAATTTGTCGTCGGCGCACCGGCCAACAACGCCCTACTTTGGGGCTCGCGCGGCACTGGCAAATCCTCGCTGGTCAAGGCGCTATTGCCGGCGTTTGGCGAACAGGGCCTGCGCGTGGTTGAGGTGCCGGCCCATCGCTTGGTCGACCTGCCCGACCTCGTAGGGTTACTGGCCGAGCGGCCGGAGCGATTCATCGTGTTTTCAGACGATTTATCGTTCGAAGGTGGCGATGCCAGTTTCAAAGCCTTGAAGGCCGTGCTGGATGGATCCCTGGCAGCCACGCCGGACAACGTTCTGATCTATGCTACCTCGAACCGACGTCACTTGATGCCCGAATTTCAGTCCGAGAATCAGGCGGCACAAACAGTCGACGGTGAAATCCACCACGGTGAAGCGGTTGAAGAAAAGATATCGCTGTCGGAGCGTTTTGGCCTTTGGCTGTCGTTCTACGCGTTCGATCAGCAACAATATCTAGAGATTGTTGCCCGTCATCTAGCCACGCACGACATCGATGCCGCCATCGGCACCGAGCAACCCTGGGAGCGAGCCGCGCTGCAGTGGGCGCTCGCGCGCGGCAACCGCTCGGGTCGTGCCGCCGAGCAATTTGCCCGCGACTGGGCGGGCCGCTCGGCGACGAGTGACGAATAAAGCTATTCGGCCGCTGTCTCACGCTGCAGCTCGACCCCGCACCGACGGCATAGATAGCGCTGGCCACGCGCCACGCGATTGTGGCGGATCGTGGTCAGCCAAGCCGTTTCGGCGCAGCCGCACCGATAGGCAAAGCGCTGCATGCGGCGGCTCGGTTCCACCGGCAGTCGATGACACGCACGTGCCGGCACACCGAAAGACTGCATCAATTCACGCCACGCGGGGCCATGTGGTTTGACGCGGCGACCATAACGACGATGCACGGCGACATGTGCGACTTCGTGCGGCACGGTTTCACGCAGCATCGACATCGGATGCGAAGCCAATAGCCCCGCGTTGAAACGAATCTTATCGACCTGCCGTCGTGGCCTTGTCGCAAGCACGGCCTGACCAGCGGCGCAACCAACAAGGTCGAACACCACACCCGGCGCTGGAAGCTTCTTCGGCTCCAAATGCAAAATCTCGCGGGCACGGCCCAACCAGTGATCGACCTCGGCGCGCACCTGCGCTGCGCGCGGCACCTCATCGTCAACCGGCGCCATCAACCGACACATGCAGGACCGTTCATGCCGGCATTGTACCCTGCGCCCCAGGATTAATCGGCAGCCGCATCGACCCAGCGCCGCACGCAAAATTGGCCATACGCAAAGCCTGCGATAGCGCGACCGAATACGCCGTGGGTCGACCTAGCGCGCGTTCTCGCTTGGCGCATGCCGTGCCGCGGCTCGGTGCAAACGGCCTCGGCCATCGACGTGACGGGCATAGCGCCACAGAATGGGGGTGATGAGCTCGACACGTAAGGATCGACGCACGCGGCGCCGCAAGCTGCTCGGTGCTGGCGTGCGTACCGTCGGCCGTGGCGTGCTTCGCACGGTGCCGGGAGGTGATTACGTCCGGAGCTGGCAGAAAACCGGCGAGGATTGGTACGACACACTCGGCAACCTACGCGGCGCGGCCATGAAGCTCGGCCAGATTGCCTCGCAGTATCACGATGTCCTGCCATCGGCAATCACCGAACAACTGGCCAGGCTGCAGCGCGATGCTGAACCGTGGCGGTTCGAGGACATCGAACCGGTGCTGGCGGAACGCCTCGACCCCGAGCAGTACGCGCGCATTCAACATATTGAGCCGACGGCACTAGCGGCTGCGTCCATCGGGCAAGTCCACGCAGCAACCCTGGACAGCGGCGACGAAATCGTTATCAAGATTCGTTATCCGGGTATCGCCGATGCGGTCGACGCGGACATCGCCAACCTCGGGCGGCTGTTGAAATGGTCGCGACTGCTGCCCGCCCGGGCCGGCGATATCGATGCGATATTAACCGAGCTCCGACAACGCTTCGGTGAAGAAACCGATTACGACCTCGAACGCGCCAATCTGGCGCATCTGCGAACCATGGAGCTACCCGGCCAGGTCTTGCCGGAGCCGATACCCGGGATGTGCGCCGACGGCGTGCTGAGTATGACGCGCGTGGACGCCGCCGCATTTACCGAGGCCGATCCGGACGCAGCAGAAATATTGGTCGAAGGCGTCTGTCGACAAGTTTTTACCCACGGTGCGCTGCACGCCGACCCACATCCAGGCAATTTCGGCATACGCGACAATGGCGAAGTCGCGATCTATGACTTCGGCTGTGTCAAATACCTGACCCTCGACACGCGACTGGCGATGCGCGATATCGTCGCCGCCGGGCTGGATCAAGACTGGGAAAGCGTGCATGCCGCACTGGAAAAACTTGGCGGCGTGCCGCCGAATCGGTGGGCCACGGACGGCGCGGTTTACGCCGAGTTATATCAAAACTTCGCCGACATCGTGCTTGAAGCGCTGGAGGCGGAACCAGTGTATACCTTCAGCGACGACGGCCTCATTCAGCGACTGCGCGCCGAACTCCGCGCGTCGCTGACCTATTGGCACTATTTCAACGCCGTCCCCGAGACGATTTTCGTTTTGCGCACACTCAGCGGCTTGTACTGGTTGCTGCGCCAAATCGAAGGTCAGGCACCGGTTCTCGAACTGCTCGAGCGCATCGCCAACAACGAATTCGGGCCGTTCGACGCCGACGAATCAAGCACCGATCAAAGCTGATCCACTGTGCCGTGAAACGCCGGCGGCTACGAAGCAACCAGACTATTTAACCGCCCCCAGGGTCAGGCCACGTGCGATGTATTTGTGCACGACGATGCCACCGACGATGACCGGCGCACAGATCATGGTGGCGCTGGCCATCACTTTGGTCCAAGGCACGGAATAGCCGCCTAGATAAGCCATCGCGATCGTCGGCGCCGTTCGCGCTTCGTCGCTGGGTGTGAGCACAGACGCGAAGATCAGGTTATTCCAAGCGAATATCCCGGCCAGGATCGCGGCAACAGCAATGCCCGGTTTGACCAATGGCAGTGCAACCCGCCAGAAAATCTCAAACCGATTCAAACCATCCAGCAATGCCGCCTCCTCGAGAACAACGGGGACCGACCGGAACTGATCGACCAGTAACCAAACGATCAACGGCACAACGAATACCTGATAAACCAGGATCAAAACCAGCGGGGAATTGATTAGATTCAAGCTCGACGCGGTCAGATAAAACGGCAACAGAATGACCACGGGCACCAGCATCCAGTTAGTGACGTACCAGAACCAAATCTGTTTACGCCCAACAAAGCTGTACCGAGCGATCCCGTAGGCTGCTGGCGCGCCAACCGCCAGGCCAAGTGCGATAGCACAACTCGTCACGATGACCGAATTCTTCAGCGCGGTCAGGATGCCCGAGTCGAATATCGCATCGATATAACCAGATAAGGTCGGGTGCCAAAACCAGACTGGGGGCACACTGAATAATTGATCGGCCGTTTTCAACGACGCCGCAATCATCCAATACAAAGGGAAAAGGATCGTGATCAGGATCAAGATGATCCCGACTCCATGCACAGCCTTGCCAAACCAGTGTCTCAACATTTTTCGATTAGTCCTTTGTTTTGAAACCCCGGCATTACGAGTCGCGGTAGAACGCTTTGATATAGATCTGGGCGAGGACGATCGACATAACCAGCATCAAAACCGATTCGGCAGAAGCCAGACCAACGTCGAAACCACGAAAACCGACGCGCTCGATATGCAACATCGCCGTTCGCGTCGCGCCGCCTGGTCCCCCTTTCGCGATTGAATAGATCATACCGAACGCTTTGACGGTAAATGCGGTCTGAAAAACCAATGCAGCCGTAATGCCCGGCCACATATACGGCAGCACGACGCTTTTGAAACGCGGCCACCAGCGTGCCGTTTCCAACATGGCCGCCTCTTCAATATCCTTCGGAACAGTCGCCAAACTCGCTGAGAGTACAAGCGCCACGAAAGGCGTCCACTCCCAGATCTGGACGATCACGACGGTCGCAAACGCACTGACCGATCCCCCGAGCCAATCCACCGGCCCGATGCCCACGAGCCCGATCAGATAGTTAATGATGCCGAACTGCTGGTTGAACATCAGTTGGGCGAGCAGCCCGATAACAGCCGGAGTGACCGCGATGGGTATCACCAGACAGATTTGCAGCAAGCGTTTCAGGAATGGGTTGTGTGGCGCATCGAGGGCGAGCGCAATCGCCATGCCGAGTGCTAGCTGGACGGGTAGTGTGATGGCCAAAAGCACGAGCGTACGTGCGACCGACAGGCCAAACGCCTTCGTGGTTAAGGCCTCGATATAATTGGATAAACCGCTAAAACTCGGGGTACCAAACCCCATCGTCCAATCGTGAAAGGAAAAATAGCCGGTATAGACGATTGGAAAGAGCCCGACCATCAGCAGAAGAATCAACGACGGCGCCACAAAGAACCAAGGTTCTAGTCGTTGTCGTAACGGCGGCCGAACGGTGTCGGCTCCGCCCACCTGACCGGTCGACTCGACGAATTCTGTTTTTGTTGTCGTCGCCATAAGTTTTACCTAAAGAATCACGCTGCTATAGCCGGCTATTAACCTAAAATAGGCCGACGCGGGCCGCCTGACGACGATCCGCGCCGGATTCACTCAACGAACTACTGCATATCCTTATACTTAGATACGTACTTACGCGGCGTATTGGCGCCCTGCCAACAATCCGCCGACTTCATGTACGAGCTAAGCTTATCGGCCAGCTTGTCCAGCGTCTTTTTAACCGGTTGCTGTTTTTGCTCCATGCGCGAACCATAGTCCGACACGATGTTCGAGAACTTCGGATAGCACTTCAATTGTGGCCGCCAATCCGGCACCGTCGAATGCCGCCAGGTCTTAACCATCGGTTTTAAGTACGGATATTCCGACTGAATCTCGGGATTGGTATTCGCACTCTGACGTGCAACAACCGCGCCATGTTCGATCAATGGCTTGGCCATCTTCTTGGATGTCAGCCACTGAATGAACAGATACGACGCATTCTGTTTTTCCTTCGGGATCTGCGAACTCACCATGTAAGCGAACCCACCGAAGGCTGATGCACTATCTTTGGGCCCTTGGGGCTCGGGCGCAACGCCCAGATGATCACCAATCTTGGACTGCTTGAGCGACGTATAGAACGACGACCATTCGGTGATCATCGCAGCCTTGCCCTGGATCAACGCCTGCACGACTTGCGGATGGTCGTCGGACACGATGCCGGACGGCATCATGTTTACGAGGCGACGTCGAAACTTCAGGCCTTCGACGGCCTGCGGCGAATTGACGGTGACTTTTTCCTCATCGACGTTTAGAAACTGTCCACCCCAGGGTGACAAGAAGCGCGCAAAGGCGTCAGCCGTCTGAGTCTCGTTGTTGGCCGATTGCAGCATGTAGCCATACTGTTTTTGGCTTTTATCGGTTAGTTTCTCCGCATATTTCGCGAGCTGAGACCAGGTCTTGGGTGGCCCGTCGAATCCGGCGTCTTTTAGCTTTTTCTTGTTGTAGTAAAGAAGGCCGGCATAGCTATCGAACGGCATGCCGTAGAGTTTGTCGTTAATCGTAAAACTCGCGGCCCATACCGGGAAAAAATCCCCCAGATCCAGCTTCGGATTCCGGAGCTTATCGTTACTGGTGAATTTCTTCATGGGCACCACCCAGCCGGCGTTTGCAAAAGTCACCGGCCATACCACGTCACTTAATATGACGTCGTATTGATTGCTGTGCGACACAAAATTAAGCGTTTCAGCCTTGAGCGCACTCTCGTAGGGCAGCGAGACCCATTTGACATTGATGCCCGTCTTGTCCTCAAACCGAGAAGTCAGCTCTTGCGCTGCCTCGTAGCTTGGCCGCTCGAGACCGACGACCGTGATCGTCGTGCCCTTGTAAGGCGCCGCGGCCTCTTTCAGGTTCCATGCGAACGCCGATCCTGAAAACAGCATTCCGGCAAGCGCGGCGAGTGCTGCGCCGCCGATAACCCTTTGCCTGTTCATCGCCTTATCTCCTCTGACCCAGATTTGCATTACGTCCCCCATGACGCTGTGCCGCGTAGCGCCGGCCGTGGGCCAGGCGCTGCAATTGGAGCGGTGTTGGTGTTTGTATTATCGAACAGTTGATACCAACACTTTACATATATACGCTTCGTCGTGAGAGAGTGTCAATCAAACACTGCAGATAATCCACACCAAGAGCAGTCCAACGGGTGCACTGTCCATCAACCGTGCGCTAATTCAAGACCAACGCGTTGACGCAATCACCGACACGGAATATATAAGCTTATGTCGCAAGTCCAACTAGAACACATCGACAAAGTATTCGGCGGACAGCAAGTGCTGGACGACGTCGAAATTGATATCAACAACGGGGAGTTCGTCGTCTTCGTCGGCCCGTCCGGCTGTGGCAAAACCACGCTGATGCGCACGATTGCCGGGCTGGAGCAGCCGTCGGCCGGCCGTGTCACGATCAACAACCGCGACGTGACACGCCAACACCCGGCTGAGCGCGGCGTAGCGATGGTCTTCCAGTCTTATGCGCTTTATCCGCACATGACGGTCGCCCAAAACATTGGCTTTGGCCTCAGGCTAAGCAATAAATCCAAGGCCGAAATCGACCAGGCGGTCCAAGAAGTCGCCGGGATTCTGCAAATCGAGTCATTACTGGCGCGCAAACCGGCGGCATTGTCGGGCGGCCAGCGACAACGTGTCGCGATCGGTCGCGCTATCGTCCGTGACCCTGACGTCTTTTTGTTCGACGAACCACTATCCAACCTCGACGCCTCGCTACGCGTTCAGATGCGGGTCGAACTAATCAAGCTACACCGTCGGCTCGAAGCAACCATGGTGTATGTAACGCATGACCAGACCGAGGCGATGACGATGGCCGACCGCATCGTCGTTTTGAATAACGGACAAGTCGAACAGATCGGCACACCGCTCACGCTTTATCGCCATCCCCGCAATTATTTCGTGGCCAGCTTCATCGGCTCGCCCAAGATGAATTTCCTGAGCGTGGATTGCGAACACGTCGACGACGCCGGCGTTACGGTACGTCTGGCTGACGACACCCAGTTAACGGTCCCGGTCGACGACAATGACGTTCAAGCCGGGAGTGAATTGACACTCGGTGTGCGGCCCGAGCATCTTGGCATCAATGAAGGCGTCAACGGCCCGGCGGACGCCTACATCTCGGCTCAAGTAACGGTTGTGGAACATCTGGGCAGTGAAAGCCTGGTCCACGCGCGCCTGGCCAACGGCATGGAATTGGCATTAAAAACCAGCGGCCACGATACGATCGAGGCCGATGACAATCTGCACATCGCGATTCGAACACCGCTGTGCCACCTGTTCAACGGCAATGGCGAAGCACTGAAACCGTTGGAAAAACAGGCTGAACCAGCCGAAGCATAATTCCATACCACGCCTCGAACGTATCGTTTTGTTTATATTCGTCTCCGCAATCGACTCGGCATGCGCGGCTCGAATATTCAACCGGCGGTAATTTATGGCGACAGGTAGCTCCATGGAATCAGTCGACGCGGCGGACACCCCCGAGCCTTCCGGCGAACGTTTTGATGAGCAAACCGTTGTTATCACCGGTGCTGGTCGCGGCATCGGTTTTACAACGGCACAAAAATTCATTACACGTGGCGCCTACGTGGTGCTGGTCGACCGCGACCCAGACATTGTCGACACAGCCACGCAGCTGGGTGAGTGCGCACTTGGGGTCGTCGCCGACGTCAGTGAGACCGATGACGCACAATCTGCAATGGGTACGATCCACGCGCAGTTCGGCCCGGTCGATATCCTGATCAACAACGCCGGCATCGGGCCGCTCGCGCCTGCGGCGGAGTATCCGATGGACCAGTGGGATAACACGCTCGATATCAATCTACGCGGTGCCTTTATCTGGGCACGCGCCTGCGCCACCGACATGCTCGATCGTGGTAGCGGTCGCATCATCAACCTCGCATCACAAGCCGCACTGGTCGGTATCGAAGGACACGTGGCCTATTGCGCCAGCAAGGCGGGCATTATCGGTATGACGCGATGTATGGCGCTGGAGTGGGGCCCGCGAGGCGTAACCGTGAATGCCGTATCACCGACCGTGGTCGAAACCGAACTGGGGTTGTCCGGCTGGCAAGGCGAAAAAGGCGCTCGAGCGCGCGAACGCATTCCCACGGGTCGGTTTGCACAGCCAGCCGAGATCGCCGATGCCATCCTGTTTCTCGCCAGCGGCCAAAGCGCCATGGTCAACGGTTCGAATCTGACAATCGACGGCGGCTATACAGCCGTGTAAGAAGCACGACACCTCGCCTGCGCGAGCGCTTCATCATGGCTTAGGCCGCGGTAAGCGGCGGGCCATCACCGATTCAACTAAAGGACGTCGATCGTGAGCCGAATTATGACGCTTGGCGAAATTGTGGTCGAAATCATGGCCGCCGAATGCGACCAGCGTTTCGATGCGCCGGGCCACTGGCTCGGTCCCTACCCCAGTGGCGCGCCGGCAATCTTTATCGATCAGGTGGCACGGCTGGGGACCCACTGCAGCCTGATCGGCCACGTCGGCGATGACGGTTTCGGGCAACTAAACGTCGAGCGACTCGCCGGGCATGGTGTTGATACGTCGAGTATCCGCACACTGCCGGATTACACCACCGGTAGCGCGTTTGTGGCCTATCACGAGACCGGCGATCGCCAATTCATCTACAACATCGCCAACGCCGCCTGTGCGCAGATCACCCCGGACTCGATCGACGCCGATGCGCTGGCCGACTGCACACTTTTTCACGTTACCGGCAGCTCTTTGTTCTCGCCCAACTTACGCGCGGCCATGCAAAAAGCCGTCGACCTCGTGGCCGCAAACGGCGGGCAGATCTCGTTCGATCCAAATATTCGTCCCGAGATACTGACAGACGACGATATACAGGGGGCACTGCGCCGGATTCTGACCCAAACCGACATTCTTATGCCGAGCACCGGCGAAATTACCGCCTTGACCGATGCCACGACTGAACAAGCCGCTATCCACGAATGTCTCGATTACGGCGTCAAAGAAATCGTGATCAAGCGTGACGCCGATGGTTGCAGCTTTCACAGCCCGGATCGCACGTTAACTGCGCCGGGGCTGACTATCGATCCGGTTGATCCCACGGGCGCCGGCGACTGTTTCGCTGCAACCTATGTCGCACTTCGTCAGCGCGGGTTCGATGTCGAAGCGGCCCTGACGTATGCCAACGCCGCGGGCGCCAACGCGGCACTAGCTCAAGGGCCAATGGAAGGCACTACCAACTTAGACCAATTGACACGCTACATAGAAGAACACGCCAACCAGCGAGCTACCGACACAACCTAAAGCGCCCGCGCGCTCAACCCCGCGTCGAGTTGCCGATCTCGTATGCAAGCAGAACGAAAGTACGCGGCCTGAAGGCACCCGGCTCGAACAACGACTGCGGCCAACGATCGGTCGAATTCACCCGCCGGCCAGCGGCCACTGTCACGCCTGACCACCGACTCATACTTTAGTTTCAGACCTTCTTGAGAAGGTTTTTTCTATTGTTTTTGTTATATAACATGTGTAATTCAGCCTGCGAGCACTCGAACCGCTCGGCCCAGTAACGACTCAATCAGGAGATACTACGATGAGGTTCACAACGCTATTCGTGCTCGCCGGTGGCCTGATAATTGCCACAGGCGCGGCAGCCAAGACACAAATCACCATCGCGACCGTAAACAACCCGCAGATGACGGTGATGAAAAAGCTCACCCCGGAGTTCGAGAAGAAATATCCAAACATCGAGGTGAACTGGGCCGTCATGCCGGAGAACAAGCTTCGGCGCAAGGTGACGGTTGATATCTCGACGCAGGCGGGATCCTACGACGTGGTCACGCTCAGCAACTTGGAAACGCCGCTATGGGCCGAAAACGGCTGGCTCAAACCTTTCGAGAATTTATCCGATTCCTACGATAAATCGGATTTGCTCAAACCAGTCCGACAATCACTGTCACACGACGGCAAACTCTACTCTTTGCCGTTCTACGCCGAGTCCTCGTTTACTTATTACCGCAAGGATCTGTTCAAAAAAGCCGGGTTGAAAATGCCCCAACACCCGAGCTGGGAGCAGATCACCAAGTTTGCGAAAAAACTAAACGATCCTGCGAACGACGTGAACGGTATCTGTTTGCGCGGCAAAGCGGGATGGGGCCTCAACATGGCGGTGTTCAACACCATGGTGAACACCTACGGCGGCCGCTGGTTCAACAATCAATGGCAGCCGCAGCTGACCTCCGACGCTTGGCATAACGCGCTGAATAAATACTTAAACCTAATGAACAAATACGGCCCAAACGGCGCAACCTCCAATGGGTTTGTCGAAACCGAAAATCTGTTCGCTAACGGGCGCTGTGCCATGTGGGTAGATGCCACCTCCGGCGCCGGCTATATCTCCGATTCGAGCAAATCCAAGGTGGCCGACAAGGTTGGGTTCGCGTGGTCACCCGTCGCCGAGACCAAGCACGGATCACACTGGCTCTACGCTTGGTCTCTGGCCATTCCCAAAACATCGCGGCGTCAGGATGCTGCACGCAAGTTCATCGAGTGGGCAACATCCAAATCCTATATCCAGCTAGTCGGCCAGAAAAAAGGTTGGGTTAACGTGCCGCCGGGTACACGCTATTCCACATACAAGAACCCGAATTATAAAAAAGCAGCCGGCGCTTACGCCCAGCTAGCTAAAAAATCAATCAACCAATCAAACCCGACCCAGCCGACATCGAAGCCAGTCCCTTATACGGGCATTCAATTCGTGGCCATTCCTGAATTCGAAGCCATCGGCCGACAAGTCGGCCAAAACGTCGCAGCGGCCCTGGCCGGGCAGATATCGGCGGACAAGGCGCTCCAAAAATCGCAGAAACATGTGAAGGGCGTCATGAAGCAATCGGGCTATTATAAAAACAAATAGGGCTGACACCCCGCCGTATAAGGGTTTGACGGGGCGGGTCGTTCGCGACTCGCCTCCGACTCGGGATCCATGCGAAGCCACTGACCTACAGCGCATATCCGCAGCACGGAATCATCCCGTTCGACGAGAGCCATTGGTCGCCGGCCACAATTTGGGAGCAATTCAATGAGCAGTTCATTACAAAACCGCAGGCTACGCTCGATTGCGCTGATCGGGCCGGCGGCGCTGTATCTGTTTGTCTGGATGATCGTGCCGCTGGCGATGACGGTCTATTACTCGTTTCGCCGCTACAACCTGATCCAACCGTTCGTCAAAGGCAACGCTGGGTTTAGCAACTACGCGAAAATCATCGGCGACCCCAATTTTCTAGCCGGCCTGGTCAACACGTTGATCCTGGTCTCGAGCTGTCTAATCTTGACCGTCGTCATCGGTCTTGCTTTCGCCGTGATCTACAACAGCGAGCACGTTATCGGTAAAAACCTGCTGCGAACGTTGGCAGCCTCACCGTTTTTCATCATGCCTGTCGTTACCGGCCTGGTTTGGAAGAACTTGATGATGAATCCGTCTTTCGGCCTGCTCGCAGCGCTTCAGCGAGGTCTTGGCATCACGCCGATCGCTTTTCTGTCCCAAATGCCACTTGCCTCGATCATCGGCATCGTGACGTGGCAATGGACACCGTTCGCCATGCTGGTACTGCTTGCCAGCCTGTCGAGTGTGCCGGAAGACATCAAGGAAGCGGCCTATCTCGATGGCGCCGGGGCCTGGAAGACGTTCCGGCATATCATATTGCCGCAACTCGGGCGACCGCTGTATGCGGTCATCATGCTCGAAACCATTTTCTTTCTGATCATTTTCGGTCAGATTTATGTGGCGACCTCGGGCGGCCCGGGTAACGCTTCGACCAACCTGCCCTACTATATTTACCTACAGGCATTTTCGGCCTACGACATTGGCGCCGCCTCGGCCGGTGCCGTTGTGGCCGTCATCCTTGCCAATATCGTGGCTATATTCCTGGTACGGATGATTAACGCCAACATTCGGGAGGACACCTGACATGCACCAGATGTCTTGGCCCGCCAAACTGGGATTGAACGCACTGGCCTGGCTGGTGTGCATCCTGATGTTCTTCCCGGTTTTCTGGCTCATTCTGACCTCATTCAAGACCAACGCACTCGCGGCTGCCGAGGACCCGGTGTTTGTCTTTTGGCCGACGATCGCCGGTTATGTCAATGCCATCTTTGACAACAATTACCTGCACTATCTGCTCAACTCCGGCATCACCGCCATCGGCTCGACGCTGATCTGCATGCTACTGGCTATCCCGGCCGCCTATTCGATGGTCTTTCGGCGGTCGAAATACACCGACTCAACACTTCTGTGGATGCTCTCGACCAAGATGCTGCCACCGGTGGGTGTATTGCTGCCGATTTATGTCGTCTACAAAAACATCCACCTACTAGACAGCGCACTCGGCCTCGTTTTCATCTACGCAGCCATGAATTTGCCGATCGTAGTCTGGCTGCTCTACACCTACTTCAAGGACGTGCCTGCAGCGATTTTAGAAGCCGCGGAAATCGACGGCGCATCGCTTTTCACCACGCTCAGTCGGATCGTGGTACCGCTATCGCTGCCGGGGATCCTGTCCACTGGTTTGCTGGCGATTGTGCTCGCTTGGAACGAATCGTTCTGGGCGATCAACCTCACCAACGTCCACGGCGCCACGCTGGCTGTGTTCGTCTCCGATTTTAAGAGTGCGCGCGGCCAGTTCTGGGCCAGTATGTCAGCGGCGTCGACGTTGTCCGTACTGCCGATTCTGGTCGCCGGTTGGTTCACCCAACGCCAGTTGGTCCGTGGTTTGACGTTCGGCGCAGTTAAGTAGCGCGCGACGACCGATTACAAAGGCTTTACTTCATGGCAATTGTCGAACTCAAAGACATCTGCAAACAGTACGACGGCGGCGAAACCAACGCCGTTGACAACTTCAATCTCAAGACCGTCGATGGTGAATTCGTCGTACTTGTGGGGCCATCGGGCTGTGGCAAGACGACAACCATGCGCATGATTGCCGGGCTCGAAGAAATTACGTCAGGCGAACTCTGGTTCGGTGATCGCAATGTCGATGGCATGACTGCCAAGGATCGCGACATCGCCATGGTTTTTCAGAGCTACGCGCTGTATCCGCATATGACCGTACGCGAGAACATGGCTTTCAGCTTGAAGCTGAAAAAGATGCCGAAAAACGATATCGAACGCGCCATCAACGATGCCGCCGGCATCCTTGGCATCGAGAACCTGCTCGATCGCAAGCCGAAAGCCCTCTCCGGCGGCCAGCGCCAACGAGTAGCCCTCGGACGGGCCATCGTGCGTCAGCCACAGGTCTTCCTGATGGATGAACCGCTATCCAACCTCGACGCCAAACTGCGCGTTGATATGCGCAGCGAAATCATCAAACTGCACCGCAAGCTCGGTGTTACCACCTTTTATGTGACCCACGACCAGATCGAGGCTATGACCATGGGTCAGCGCATCGTGGTCATGCGCGATGGCTACATCCAGCAGATCGACACGCCTAACGCTCTCTACGAATATCCAACCAACCTTTTTGTGGCGGGTTTTATCGGCACGCCGTCGATGAATTTCCTCGACGCCAAGGTCGGCGACTCGGGCAGCCAACTCGCCGGTGACGGATTTTCGCTGGCCGCCAACGACGGCCATGCAGCTACACTCGCCAACTACCGCGAAGGCAAAGTTTGGGCCGGCATTCGGCCCGAGCATCTCGAACTTGCCCCCCACGACGACAGTCAGCCGACGAATTGCCTGGCCGGCACCGTGGAAGTCATCGAGCCGCTCGGGTCCGTCATGATGGTTCAAGTCAATGTTGGTGAACACACGATCACAGCACAGCTGGACAGCCACACCGAGCTTGCCATGGGCGACACCGCGAGGCTGACCTGCGCTAGCGACAAACTGCATTTATTTGACATCGACACCGAACAAGCGTTGACCGGACAAACCCGCTCGGCTACTCGCTCCGAATCCGCATCTGCCTAAGCAATCAATCGGCCAAAAACTAGATGACTACTCTCAACACCGCTAACTTGCACGCTATCGGCGAGCGGGTCGCCGTGCCGACTTACGACCGCAGCGCACTGACGCCCGGCATCATCCATTTCGGCGTCGGCGGTTTCCATCGCGCACACCAGGCCATGTTGCTCGATCGCCTGATGAACGACGGCGAGGCTCATGATTGGGCCATTCGCGGCGTGGGCGTATTGCCCGGCGACAAACGCATGAAGCAAATCATGGACGCCCAGGATGGGCTATACACGCTGGTGGTCAAACACGCCAACGGTGAATACGAGCCCCGTGTGATCGGCTCGATCGTGGATTATCTGCACGCACCAGACGACCCCGAGACAGTCATTGAAGCCATGGCGGCCGAGACCACGCGCATCGTATCGCTGACCGTGACCGAAGGCGGCTACAACTTCGACCATGTCACCGGCCAATTCAATTTTGATGAACCGGATGTCGCCTGTGACCTGGCCAGCGAGGGGCCGCCGAAAACCACATTTGGCTTGATCACCGAAGCCCTGCGCCGTCGACACGAGCGCGGCCAACCGCCGTTTACCATCCAGTCCTGCGACAACATCCAAGCCAACGGCGACACCGCCCGAGCCATGTTTACCGCGTTCGCGGGGCGCAAAGCGCCCGAGATTGGCACGTGGATGGAAACCGAAGTCCAATTTCCGAATGCCATGGTCGATCGCATCACGCCAGTGACCAGCGACAACGACATCACCGAACTCCGCGAGCGATTCGGCATCGACGACGCCTGGCCGGTGGTCTGCGAACCCTTCATTCAATGGGTTATCGAAGACCATTTCAACCTCGGACGACCACCGTATGAACATGTCGGTGCTCAGTTCGTCGACGACGTCGAACCCTACGAGTTCATGAAACTCCGGGTGCTGAACGCCAGTCACCAGGCACTGTGCTATTTCGGTTACCTGGCCGACTACCGCTACGCCCACGAAGTGGCCAGCGACCCACTTTTCGCCGATTTTCTGCTGGCTTACATGGCACGTGAGGCCAGTCCCACACTCGCACCGGTACCGGGCGTGGATCTCGATGCCTATCGGCATACGCTGATCGAACGCTTTGCCAACCCTGAGATCAAGGACACCCTGGCCCGGCTGTGTGCGGAAAGCTCCGATCGCATCCCCAAGTGGCTGTTACCAGTCATCCGCGATCAACTTCGATCCGGCGGTGAGATGGAACGCGCCGCGGCCGTGGTCGCGAGCTGGGCGCGTTACGCTGAGGGTATCGACGAAGCCGGCCACCCCATCGAAATCGTCGATCGTCTGGCCGATGAACTCACCACGATCGCCGCCGATAATCGACGCAATGCCACAGCATTTGTCGAAAACCGTCCTTTATTTGGTGATCTGGTCGACAACAAGCGTTTCACTGATGCCTACTGCTGGGCACTTACCAGCTTGCACGAACGCGGCGCACGCGAAACACTGCGCGCATTGATCTAACCACCGCGGTCACACCGAAACCCGATGTACGTAGGAATTGATTGCGGTACGCAATCCACGAAAGTAGTCCTGATCGACGCCGACAACCTCGCGGTCGTCGGCGAGGCATCCGCACCACATACGCTGCAAAGCGGTGACAACGGCCGACGTGAGCAATCTGCCGATGAGTGGATCGCCGCCTTCGAGACCGCATTCACCGAAGCCGTCACCAACGCCGGCATCGACCGACGCGCCATCGAAGCCATCGGCGTGTCCGGCCAACAGCACAGTCTTGTCGCCGTCGATCACGACAATCGGCCAGTCCACCCCGCCAAGCTCTGGTGCGACACCGAAACCGCACCGGAAAACGCTGAAATCGTCGACGCACTTGGGGGGACCAGCGGCTGTCTCGATCAATTGGGCGTCGTACCACAACCGGGTTTCACGATTTCGAAAATCGCCTGGCTGCGGCGTTATCGGCCCGAAGCCTATCGCCGCATCGATGCACTACTGCTCCCACATGACTACATCAATTGCTACCTGACTGGCGAGCGAACGAGCGAAGACGGCGATGCCTCGGGCACCGGCTACTTCGACACCCGCACACGCCAATGGGCGCCAGATGTACTACGTGTGGCCGCACCAGAACTCGATCCGGCGCGCGTACTGCCACGCCTCGTCGCACCCGATGAACCAGCAGGCACGGTGCGCTACGACGTCGCGGAACGGCTCGGCCTCGGCACCGACGTCACGGTCGCCGCCGGCGGCGGCGACAACATGATGGCAGCGATCGGCACCGGCAATATCGAGGCGGGCACCGTCACCCTCAGCCTCGGAAGCTCGGGTACGATCTTCGCACATAGCGACGCACCGGCGATTGCCGACAACGCTGGAATCGCCAACTTCTGCACCAGCCACGGCGGCTGGCTACCGCTTGCCTGCACGATGAACGTCACGGCCGCCACACAACTGGTCGCTACGGCGTTCAATATGGCCACGGACGATTTCAGCGCCGCGATAGCGTCCGCGCCGATCGGCGCGGACGGCGTTATCGCCCTGCCTTTTTTCAACGGCGAGCGCGTGCCCCCGCTACCGTCAGCGACCGGCAATTTCGACGGCCTGACCCCGCACAACTTCAACCAAGCCAATCTCTGCCGCGCTACCGTCGAAGGTGCAACCTGCGGGCTCGTCTACGGCCTGGATCATATGGCCAGCCTCGGCGTACAACCCGATGAACTTCGGCTCGTCGGTGGCGGCGCCCGCAACGCGGTATGGCGCCAGATCGTGGCCGATATCACCAATCGGCCGGTGGTCGCACCTGTTGTCGGCGAAGCCGCCGCACTCGGCGGCGCCATCCAGGCCGCCTGGTGCCACCAGCGCCAACGCGGTGAAGCCGTGACGATGAAAGCTCTCGCCGATCAAGCGGTCAGACTCGACGACCAGCTCGCCTGTACACCGATCGAGTCGAATGTCGTGGCCTACCGCGCCATTTACCAACACTATCTCGACACGTTGACACACCGCTATCCCGACGTGCCACGCCCGACGGTGGACACCACACGCTAATAGGCGCCCCGCCCAAGACCGGCCACCAGAACTTTGAACATATGTGATAAATTTGGAAAAAATGTTAAGAACAATGTAACTAGTAACATCGACGCTATATTGTTCGAAACACTTGTCTCTACGAGGTGATCTGCCGTGCCTACCCGACTCGACGCTCTTAAGGAACTCTCCACCGTAGTTGCGGATACTGGCGACCTGGACGCTATCCGCACCTATCAACCAGTCGATTCGACGACCAACCCGTCGCTGCTTTTAAAAGCCTTCGACTTGCCAGGCTATCAAGACCTAATCGACCAGACGCTGGCCAACGCCGGCGAGTACAGCCGGCGCGACGGCGAAAGCGAAGCCGAGCACGCCGTCGATTGCCTGTCCGTCGCGGTCGGCAGCGGCATTGCGCAGGCGATTCCCGGCCGCGTCTCCACGGAAGTCGCCGCGCGGCTATCTTTCGATGAGGCCGCTAGTATTGCCAAGGCCCGCAAACTAGTCGATCTCTACGCGCAGCGCGGCATCAACCGCGACCGGATCCTAATCAAACTGGCTGCGACCTGGGCCGGTATCCGCGCCGCCGAGACACTCGAAGCCGAAGGCATCAACTGCAACCTCACACTCTTGTTCTCCGAAGCCCAGGCACGGGCCTGCTTCGAAGCCGGCGTTTTTCTGATCTCGCCGTTCGTCGGGCGCGTAACCGACTGGTACAAGCAGGCACGCGGCGTTGACGGCTTCGATCCCGACGACGACCCCGGCGTGGCTTTCGTACGCAACGTGGTGGACGACCGCAACCGTTATGGCTACAACACGGTCGTTATGGGTGCCAGCTTCCGAAACTCCGACCAAATTGTGGCGCTAGCCGGCTGCGACCGCCTGACCATCTCCCCGGCACTGCTCGATGAACTCGCCTCCGACGACGGCAGACTCACCGCACAGTTCGCCGCCGCCGGCAGTCCCGAGCCCAAACCAACACCACTCGACGAGGCCGGCTTCCGCTGGCAGCACAACCAGGATCCGATGGCGATCGATAAACTGGCTGAAGGCATCCGTAAATTCGATGCTGATCAAGCCGAGCTCGAACGTCGTATCGAGCAACGCTCGACGCCAGCGGTCGCAGGCTGAAAGAGAGATTCGAATGAGCGTCATCAACCAGTTCGACCTGACCGGTAAAACGGCCATTGTCACCGGCGGCAACGGCGGCATCGGCGAAGCATTGGCACACGCGCTGGCCGAAGCCGGTGCGGCGGTGGCGATTGCGGCCCGGCGACTCGACAAGGCACAGGCGGTAGCCGACGCCATCGAACATGCCGGTGGCCGCGCGGCCGGCTTTCAGGCCGATATCAGCGATCCCGATACACCGGATGGCCTGCTCGATGCGGTCGAGCAATCGCTGGGCCCCGTGGATATCCTCGTCAATAACGCTGGCGTGTGTTTTCACGGCGCGGCGCTGGACGTCACCCCGGACAAGTGGCGCGAAGTCTTCGACGTCAACGTGCACGGGCTATGGTATTGCGCCCAGGCCACCGGACGTCGGATGGCGGATCGCGGCAAAGGGGCCATCATCAACATCGGCTCGATCTCGGCGCTGATCGTTAACCGGCCCCAGATGCAGCCGGCTTACAACGCCTCCAAGGCAGCCGTGCATCAACTGACCAAATCGCTAGCTGCCGAATGGGCGCCGTACGGCATCCGGGTCAACGCCTTGGCACCGGGCTACGTGCGCACCGAGATGGCCGAAGTCGACCACCCCGATTTCAAACCGCGCTGGATCGACGATGCACCGATGCAACGGGCTGCAACCCCGGAAGAACTCGGGCCCACTATTGTCTATCTGGCCAGCGATGCCTCGAGTTTCATGACCGGCACCGAACTGGTCTTCGACGGTGGCTACACACTCTGGTAAACCGGCGGCGCTAGATCGGTCAACGGCCAGCGCGCCAAGGCATCGATTACGCCGTTGCCTTGGCGCATTTCGCGACGTCGACGATAACCAGCATAAGCAATCATAGCTGCGTTATCGGTACAAAATGCCGGGCGCGGATAGAAAACCTCGAAGCCGTCGGCAGTTGCACAGTCGCCAAGTGAGCGACGCAAATGCCGATTGGCGCCAACGCCGCCCGCTACGACCAACCGCGTCGCACTACTAGCTGCCAACGCCCGCCGGCATTTAACCGTCAAAGTCTCAACCACGGCGGCCTGAAAGCTGGCCGCAATATCGTCGCGGGCTTTGCCGGACGGCGTATCGCCAGCCGCGAGTTTGACCGCCGTTTTCAAGCCGGAAAATGAAAAATCCAGCCCTGGTTTCCGGGTCATCGGCCGTGGAAAATCATAGGCCGTCGGATCGCCACGGGCGGCGGCTTCAGAAACCGCCGGGCCACCCGGATACCCCAACCCCAGCAATTTGGCTGTCTTGTCAAAGGCCTCGCCCACCGCGTCGTCGACGCTACGGCCCAACAGTTGATACTCGCCGACGCCGGCTACATACACCAGTAGCGTATGGCCGCCCGAGACAAGCAGGGCGACGTAGGGAAATGCCGGTGCACCATCTTCCAGCAGCGGTGACAACAGATGGCCTTCCATGTGATGAACACCGAGTATCGGCAATCCATGGCTCTCGCCTAAGCCCACCGCGATCGAGGCGCCGACCAGCAGTGCACCGACCAGCCCCGGCCCACGTGTGTAGGCGATACCGGTAAGCGGCGGATCATCAGCCTCGCCGCGCACACGTTCGATCAAGGGGGTCAGTTTTCGAGCGTGATCGCGGGAGGCCAGCTCGGGCACGACACCGCCGTAATCAGCGTGCACGGCGACCTGGCTGTGCACCGCATGTGCCACGAGGCCGCGCGTGTCGTCGAACAATGCCGCGGCACTTTCGTCGCAGGAGCTTTCAATACCGAGGATCAAGATGAGGTCATGGCTTGAGTCAGGTGGGTAGAGGTACGCGCAAACGTTTTATGCGTAATCCTGGGTTAGCTTCTCGGCGCCGGCTTCATCCGTGACCAGAACATCGATATAGCCACCAACCAATGCAGCCCGAGTCACTGTGGCCTTGGAGGTGCCCCCCGCCACCAGGACCACATTGCCAGCGGCGGCAAGATCATCCGGCTTCAAAGCCACGGTGCGCTTGTTGAGCTCGTGATCCACCAAGTTGCCATCGGCATCGATGAAGTGGCCAAGCACATCCCCCACCGCACCCGCGTCCTTGAGCGTGCCTACGTTTTTTTCGGTCAACGCGTATTTGACGACCAGTGATTCGTCGAGATCGCCGGCCGTCAAAACGGCAACATCGGCACCCCGGGCCTTGTCGAGCGTGTAGCGGGTTGTCTCATGCGCCAGAAACAGATCGCGTTCTTCACGGCTGCTCGCGTAGATGGGGGCGGCCAGATAATGACACTCGGCTCCTAATCGTTCGGCGAACCCATAGGTGATCTCGAATGTATTCAGGCGCGGACAATGGGCCAGACCGCCAAGCATCGAGACGACAGAAAGCGCGTGATCCGTGCGCGCCCGCATGGCCCGCCAAGTATTGACTAATGTCCGCCCCCAGCCAAGTGCGACGGTGTTGCCAGGCGCTATCACCTCGTTAAGATAATTGCCCGCACCAACGCCAATTGCCTCCCGCAGGCGCTGTTCATCCTCGGGCGTCGGCACCACTACAGCGCCACGCAGCCCATAGCGCTCGGCCAACGTCTGCTCCAGTGCCACACAGTTAGACAGGTTGCTGTTGATGCTGACCTGTACCACACCGGATTCCCGGCACGCGGCCAGCAACCTATTGATCCGCACACGGCTGGTGCCCAGCCGATCGGCAATCTGTTGCTGGGTCAGATTACCGACGTAGTAATACCAGGCGACCCGTGTCTCGGTCTGCAAATTGGGATCCACTGGCCACGTGGGTTCTGCACTGACTTGTGACTCGTTAGTCATGCCCGGTCCCTGCCGATTTTGGCATCATTGCCTAGCTCGGATTCGCCCACACCGGCGCCGACGCGTCGATTACGCTCAGCCGCGGGTCGCACGATCCGTAACTGCATCGCCACACACTGCGATCGAAACATAAAACTACACATGTAATGTGATGGTAACTGATGATATGACTGATGCGACAAACGCTAAATACCGCATCCAACCCAGCAACGCCTGGCTCCATCAGTGACATGGCCTTATGCGCTAGACGGTGGCCGGCGGCCACCTGCAGCATGATGGAGTCGACTGGCGCGCTCCGATAGCACACTATGGCCATGGCGTACCGCACGCAACCGCCACCATGAGCGGCCTTCCGCCCTTGGGCTCGGCATTCGAACACGCGTCACCGCCTCGCTGTCGATAGTGTAAAAAGCCCCTCGTTACCGGCATGGGCGTATCGGAGCTAGATAGACACCGAATCGCTTTGCCGTGTTCCGATCATAGGCGTATACTATTCGATTACCTCAGTGCTGCGTTTTATACGCTGCGCCCAACGAATTCAAGCCAACGGGATACTGAATGCCGAGCGTACGAGTCAAGGATAACGAACCCTTCGAAGTCGCACTGCGACGTTTCAAGCGCAGTTGTGAAAAAGCTGGCGTGGTCACGGAAGTCCGGCGCCGCGAGTACTACGAAAAGCCCTGCGATATCCGCAAGCGTAAACACGCGGCGGCGGTCAAGCGCCACGCCAAGAAGGTGCAGCGCGAAAATCAACGCTTCAGTCGCCCCTACTGACTCGAACTCGGCTAAACACAACTCGGCGTCACAATCCGCATGTCGATCCAGGACCAACTCGCCACCGATTTAAAAGAAGCCATGCGCGCCCGCGATAAGGCGCGGATGGGCGTGATTCGCATGGCGCAGTCGGAGCTTAAACAGCGCGAGATCGACGAAGGTGCACTCGACGACACGGCCACGGTCGGTGCGATCGAAAAGATGGTCAAAAAGCGTCGCGACGCTGAGGCCCAGTACCGCGATGCGGATCGCCAGGATCTGGCCGACGCCGAAGCCGCCGAGGCCGAGGTTTTGCAGGGCTATCTGCCCTCGCAACTCGGCGAAGCCGAAATCGACGCCGAAATTGAGCGCGTCATTAACGAAACCGGTGCCGAGTCGATGCGCGACATGGGCTCGGTCATGGCGGTGCTAAAACCCAGCCTGCAAGGGCGTGCCGATCTCGGCGAGGTCAGCACACGCGTTAAGGCGCGCCTCGCTGGCTGACCATTCGCGGCCCGACCACGCGTTCGCAGCGCCGCATAATAACCGGGTGATCCCGTGGCGCGCATTCCGCAAACGTTTATTGACAACCTGCTCGAACGCGCCGACATCACCGATATCGTCGGCAGGCGACTCGATCTAAAGCGGGCCGGCAACGAATTTACCGCGCGCTGCCCGTTCCATGACGAAAAAACGCCGTCTTTCACGGTTGTGCCCAGCAAGCAGTTCTATCATTGTTTTGGCTGTGGCGCCCACGGCACCGCTATCGGCTTCGTCATGGAATACGAGCGGCTCGAATTTCCCGACGCGATCGAGGTGCTGGCCGCTGAACACGGCATGGAGGTCCCACGCGACGGCGACGCTAGCGCCGACACCGGAGCCTCACGTCAGCCACTGTACGACACATTGGCCGATGCCGATCGCTACTACCAGCACTGCCTACGGCAGCACACACCCGCCATTGACTATTTAAAACAGCGCGGCATCAGTGGCGCGACTGCTAAACGATTCGGTCTTGGCTACGCCCCCGGTAGTGGTCAGCCGCTCGGCGAGCGGCTACACGACACAACAACGGCTCTGGAAGCCGGATTGGTTATTGAACGTGACCACGGCCGCGGCGTATTCGACCGGTTTCGCAACCGGCTCATGTTCCCGATTCGGGACCGGCGTGGGCGCGTAGTCGCCTTTGGCGGCCGCACACTCGGCGAAGACCGCGCCAAATATCTAAACTCGCCGGAAACACCGGTTTTTCACAAATCGGACCAACTCTACGGCTTATTCGAGGCGCGCCAAGCGAACCGTACGCTCGATCAGGTGCTGGTCGTCGAAGGCTATATGGATGTGGTCGCCCTAGCCGAACACGGTTTCGACAACGCCGTGGCCACCTTGGGCACAGCCACGACCGAATCCCACATTCGCCAGTTGTTCCACTACACCGAAGAAGTAGTGTTCTGTTTCGATGGTGACACTGCCGGCCAGCGTGCCGCGGACAAGGCGCTAAC
The DNA here is from genome assembly GCA_012999515.1 of Salifodinibacter halophilus. Classification (NCBI taxonomy): domain Bacteria; kingdom Pseudomonadati; phylum Pseudomonadota; class Gammaproteobacteria; order Salinisphaerales; family Salinisphaeraceae; genus Salifodinibacter; species Salifodinibacter halophilus. Next base: position 957,135 of record JABEEB010000001.1, read on the forward strand.
ATGCTGTTTGCCCGCCCTGCGCGGCACACGGCGCGCGCGGTTTTTGTTCGTGCCGGCGGGTGAAGACCCGGCCTCGTTAGTGACAAGCGACGGCGGCTCGGCAGCGTTTCAACGCCAGATCGAGTCAGCCGAGAGCGCATCGAGCTTGCTTCTAGCGCGCTTGACCGCAAATGTCGATCTGGACTCGATCGAAGGCCGCACACAGTTACTCGAACATGCGCGTGCACCGATCAACGCGCTGCCCAACGATACATTCCGGGACGAATTACTGCGGGAAATCGCACGGCTATCGGGCCACAGCGACGAGGCATTACGCGAGCGCTATACAACCGAGCCACGCTCCAATGCCAAAACGAACAGTGACGCCGACCGCCGATCCAATGCGGCAACATCCGACGCACAGCGCGGCGCGATCGAGAAAACAACAGTCACGCGCGCATTGACGCGACTGCTTGCAGATCCGGAGCTGGCAACAAGCATCGCCGAACCCGCTGCACTGCGCGAAACCGAAACGCCCGGGGTGTCTGTGCTGGCCGATGCGGTTGAATTTTTTGCCGCTAACCCTACTATTTCCTTAGCGGCTTGGATCGAGCGCCACCGCGACCAGCGCTATTTTGATCGCTTGCAACAACTTGCGGCGGATACGCCCCCCGGGGATCGCAGCGCCCGGGCCCAGGAGTTCGCCGAAGCCGTCCGCCGGTTGATGCCGCAATCCGGGAACGAGCATGCACTGCGAACACGCTATCGGGAGCTACTCGCCCAACAGGCCGAGCAGTCGCTTGACAATGAGGCAGCTACCGAACTTGTTGAAATTAGCCGCAAACTGGCCGAGCAATAGGCTATTTTTGATGTATCGACTCATACGATCTATAGCGTATAGCCCGGCAGCAATGGCCATCGATTCGCCGCACACAGCACGTACAAACGCATATTTTGCTAGTATGGCGGGTTAATCTGCCCAGTTTCAATGGACAGCGCCCCCGCCGCATCCGCCGACGTCCCGAGGTTTTATGAGTAAGGATAAAAAGTCACAGCTTCGTCTACTCATTGCCCACGGCAAGCAGAAAGGTTTTCTGACCTACGCCGAGGTCAACGACACTCTGCCCGACGATATCGTCGATCCCGAGCAAATCGAAGATATCGTCAACATGATCAGTGACATGGGCATCACGGTGTACGAGCAGGCACCGGATGATGACAACTTGTTCATGTCGGGCAGCGCAGTCAGCGAAGACGACGACGCTGCCGAAGAAGCCGCGGCCACGCTGGCCGCGCTCGACCCGCAGCACGGTCGAACCACCGACCCGGTGCGCATGTACATGCGCGAAATGGGATCGGTGGAACTCCTCGACCGCGATGGTGAAATCCGCATCGCCAAGCGCATCGAGGAAGGCATCAACGACATGATGTTCTCGTTGGCCTACTTTCCAGCCACCGCTGGACGACTCATCGAGTTATGGGATCAAGTCCAGGCCGGTGACAAGCGCATCAGCGACATTTTGGTCGGCTTCGTCGACCCGGAAACCGGCGATCCGGTGGATGACGGCAAGGACGAAAGCGAGGAAAACGACGAAACTGACAGCGAATCGAGCAGCGGCGGCCCGGATTCCGAAGAAATCTCCGCCCAGTTCGAAGCGCTTCGTGGCTTCTACCAACAGGCTATGGACTACCTCCAGCGCAAAGGCCGCGAGGATCCACAGACTGAAACCGCGCTCTATCGGCTGGCTTACCACTTCACACGCTTCAAGCTGGTACCGAAAACCGCCGACGACATCACGCTGCAATTGCGCACCGTGATGCTCGATATCCGCGCCGATGAACGCGGGATGCTCAAAGCTTGTGTGACGGATTCAGGCATGCCACGCAAGGAATTCGTGCGCCAACTGCCGGATAACCTGACGAAAAGCGAGTGGCTGGACAAACTGATCCGCGCCAAACGTAACTATTCCGCTCGGATCGGAGCGCGACGCGAAGAACTCGATGCGATTCAGGCCGACGCACGCCGCATCGAAGCCGAGAACGGGCTGTATATCAGCGACATCAAGGAAATCAACCGCCAGATGTCGATCGGCGAAGCCAAAGCACGCCGCGCCAAAAAGGAAATGGTTGAGGCCAACCTGCGACTGGTGATCTCGATCGCCAAGAAATACACCAACCGCGGGCTGCAATTCCTCGACCTCATCCAGGAAGGCAACATCGGCCTGATGAAGGCCGTGGACAAGTTCGAATATCGGCGTGGCTATAAGTTCTCGACTTATGCTACATGGTGGATACGCCAAGCGATCACCCGCTCGATCGCCGACCAGGCGCGCACCATTCGCATCCCGGTTCACATGATCGAGACCATCAACAAACTGAACCGGATCTCGCGCCAGATGCTTCAGGAAATGGGCCGCGAGCCGCAGCCCGAAGAACTCGCCGAGCGCATGGAGATGCCCGAAGACAAGGTGCGGAAAGTCCTGAAGATCGCCAAGGAACCGATCTCCATGGAGACACCGATTGGCGACGACGAGGATTCGTATCTCGGTGACTTCATCGAAGACGCCAACGCGGTCGCACCCGATGACTCGGCCTCCGGTGAGTCGCTCAAGGAAGCCACCCACAACACGCTGGGTAGCCTGACACCGCGCGAAGCCAAAGTGCTCCGATTGCGCTTCGGCATCGATATGAACACGGATCACACGCTCGAGGAAGTCGGGCGACAGTTTGACGTGACCCGTGAGCGTATTCGTCAGATCGAAGCCAAGGCGCTGCGGAAACTGCGTCATCCGTCGCGTGCGACGTTCCTGAAAAGCTTTCTCGAAGAGTAATATCACTCCGTGCCGTCGGCCGCTTTTAGCGGCCGACGCGGCAGGACAACTGCAGGGCCTCTAGCTCAACCGGTCAGAGCACCAGACTCATAATCTGTAGGTTCGGGGTTCAAGTCCCCGGGGGCCCACCAATAAAATCAAGGCATTGCCTGACCGCTTGCAAGGCGATTGGCCAAACGCAGCCCAGTGTACACATTGGTTGCGGCAACACCCACTGTGTGGCGCCCTATCCAAGACAGGATCGCTGCGCCATGCTGTCACCAACGGCCACGTGCCGCCGCACTGACTCCTTAAAGCTATCGCGAACATAATTGTTGCTCCGCGCGTAGCAACTCGGCTAACCACTCGTCTGAACCGGGCATCCATAGCGGCATAACTGCTTGAAATCACGCCCCTGGGCTGCCCCCTCCCCACCAATCCCCGACGATGATCAACACGCCGCACACCGGAATGTCGGGCAAGCAAACGGCCCACTTCTTAGACAATGCCAGCTCACCGCTCGACCTATGGCCCGAGCAGCCTTATTCTATGAGCATCTTCAAAGATGAACCGGCTATGGCGACAGATACCCGAACAACCGAACGATTTTGCGCCTTGCGAAACCAGATGGCGACAATCGAGGTCGATCTTTTGGTACTCGGCCCTGGCTCACACATGCGCTGGCTTCTCGATTTCGCGCCACACGCGGACGAACGGCCATGCCTGCTTTTCATCAGCCGCAAGTCCGAGGCGTTTCTCATGCCGGCACTGAACGCCGAGGATGTGGCGGCACAGACCGATATCACGCTGTACCGATGGCATGACGGCGACGGCCCGTCCAAAGCTCTCACCCATGTTTTGGCCGATGTCGATGCGGCTTCGGCCAAAACGGTTGCCATTGACGAAACCCTTCGTGCGGATCACGCCCTACTCGCTCTGGATGCATTGCCCGGCGTTCAGCGCCGCTTCGCCCACGCAGCGCTCGGCCCCCTGCGCATCACCAAAGATGCCGAGGAGCACAGCGGCCTGATGGCCAGTGCCCGTATTAACGACACGGCCATGCAGACCGCCTTCGACCTCGTCCAGCCGGGCACCACCGAGCGCCAGATCGCAGCCGCAGTCCATCGCCTTTACCTGGATCACGGCGCCACCCCTGCTTTCGACATTATCGGCAGCGGCGCCAACGGCTCCTATCCGCATCACGAAACCAGTAACCGAGCATTGGCGGCCGGCGACCCGGTCGTAATCGACATCGGCGGTATCTACAACGGCTATCCGAGCGACATGACGCGTATGGCTGTTGCCGGCGAACCATCAACCGAGTATTTGAAGCTCCACCAGATTGTCGAGAATGCGGTGACAGCCGCCCTGGCCGCCGCCCGCCCTGGTGTCGAAGCCCGGGTGGTCGATACCGCGGCTCGCGACGTGATCGAAGAAGCCGGCTACGGCCAATACTTCACGACACGCACAGGCCATGGCCTGGGATTGGACCTGCACGAAATGCCCTATCTGAGCACAACCGCCGAAACGATTCTGACCCCCGGTATGGTGTTTTCCATTGAGCCAGGCATATACATCCCGGGTCAGATGGGTATACGTTTAGAAGAGGTCGTTTATCTCGGCGACAACAGGCCCGAGATCTTTTCCGCATTGCCGCGCGACGCATATCGCGCCAACACTTAGCTGCAGATCAATCGCCCTCGTTGACCGGCGGCCATTCTCTGGCCAGTGCCGTCCAATCTTGCTCGCCCACATGATCGCCATCATCTAGCGCTCGTACACCATGCAGGTGGCAGGCGACATGACGACCTGACACATCCTGCATGCTTGGTTCCGGCGCGGCACGAAACAAGACGGTCAAGCCATCTTTTTCAGCGCGTATTTCGCTAATCCCAGTGAAAACACGACTGGGTAGTGACGGCCCTATGTCACGCAGCCACTGTTCGAGGCCCTCGGCATCGGGGCAGGCAAAGCGAACGTATTCGCGCTGGACCTGCGCATTGGTCAGACGCCCAAGCAGACGCTGTTCGTCATTTCGCAACTCGGCATCGATATCAGTCCAACGGGCCTCGATGGCTTCGATCAAATCATGGCCTTCCCAGCCACACACTTCGAAAGCACGCGCACAGCGTGGGTGGAAACGACAACCGGCCGGTGGCCGTACGGCATCGGGGATCTCGCCACGCGGCAGTGTTTTCTCGCGACCACGGCGGCCAGCTTCCGGCAGCGGGATCGCATCTAATAGCGCACGTGTATAAGGATGTTTGGGATTGTCGAATAGTTGTTTTGACTCACCCTGCTCGACGGCTTTGCCGAGATACAGGATCCCCATGCGATCGCACATAAAGCGCGCCGTTGCCAGATCATGCGTAATCAGGATGTAAGTAAGGTTGAGCTCGGCCTTTAACTCAAGCATGAGTTCGAGCACACGTGCGCGAACGCTCATATCCAGGGCCGCCACCGGCTCATCAGCAATAACCAAGCGCGGACGTGTAATCAGGGCGCGGGCGATAACCAAGCGCTGTTTCTGACCGCCGGATAGCTCATCCGGATACCGATCAAGAAACGATTCGGGCGGCGATAAGCCAACGCGCTCCAACATGACTGCGACCTCGCGTCGCATCTCGTCGCGCGTTTTGGCAAGACCATGGATACGCAGCGGATGGCCGACGCCATCGGCAATGGTCATCGCGGGATTGAGCGAGGCATTCGGATCCTGAAAAATGACCGACAATTCGCGTCGCAACGGCTGCATCGTCCGCTCCGTTTGCCGGGTCAAATCGATACCTCGATAAACCAGCTCACCGGACGTTGCACCAATCAGATTGACCAAAGTCCGACCCAGGGTGGATTTACCCGAGCCAGACTCACCAACCAGGCCGAACACCTCCCCCGGTGCAACCTCGAAGCTAACACCATCAACGGCTTTCACTGCACTGTCTTGAGACAAAGCGCCGCGCACGGGGAAATGGGTTTTCAGGTTTTTGACAGCCAACAAAGCCTGATTGTCATCGGGCTGTTCTACCTGAGCCGAGGTTTCCATTGGCGCGCTCATACCCCCACCTTCTGTGGTTCGCCGCTTGGCACTGTGATGTTGTCCGGAACCGCTTGCCCAGCGCCCGGATATAAAAAGCATGCAGCTTGCTGGGCGGGGCCAACGTCCGTCAATGCGGGATCCGCATCGTGACAATGAGGCATGACGTAGGGGCAACGCGCAGCGAAACGGCAGCCGCGCGGTGGCTCAAGCAGGTCGGGCGGATAGCCCGGAATGGAGTGGAGCTCGGTCGTCTCCAGCGAGACGGTCGAGGCCAGGAGACCGCGCGTATAGGGGTGTTTGGGATCGGCGAAGATCTGATCGACCGGACCTGTTTCAATGATCCGCCCGGCATACATCACCGCTACCCGATCGCAGGTTTCAGCGATAACCCCCAGGTTATGGCTTATAACCAGCAGACCCGCATGTTGTGTATCGCGTAGTGCACCGAGCGTATCCAAAATTTGTGATTCAACGATGACATCAAGCGACGTTGTCGGCTCATCGGCGACCAAAAGCTTCGGACTCAGCACGATCCCCAGCGCAATCATGACCCGCTGTCGCATGCCGCCGGAAAACTCGTACGGATAATTATCGACACGCGTGGGAGGAACGCCCATCTGCGACAACGCTTCTTGTGCCATTGCTCGCGCTTGCTTTCTGGAAATCCCAGAACGATGGGTACGAATCATCTCCACAAAGTGGTCACCAACGCGCATCAACGGATTAAGCCGGGTCATCGGCTCTTGGAAGATCATGGAGATATCTTCGCCGCGTTGTTGGCGCAATAACCGCTCGCTTTTGCCAATCAGTTCATCACCACCCACACGCACGCTGCCGTAAGCGCCCGCGCCCGGTGGCAATAACTGCATGAGCGCTCGCCCAAGCGTGGATTTACCGCATCCAGATTCACCGACCAAGCCCAGGCTCTCGCCCGGCTGTATCTCGAAAGAGATACCGTCGACCGCCCAGACAGGCCCATCCGGTGTGCGATAGCCGACAGATAAATCCTGTACCGATACGCTCCCCGATTCGCCAGCCTCTTGGCTTGAAGAAGCAGGTTGGCCACCTTGTCGCCGCGAGCGCGTGGGTAGACGTGGCCCTGAAGCTCCACGGGCGCGAAGCAAGGGATTGATGACGTCATTCAAACCTTCACCAATCAGGGTCAAACCAGTGACCAAAATCACAATCGCCAACCCCGGCCAGAATGCAGTCCACCAAATACCGGACGAGACGTCGGTGATGGCATGCGAAATATCGTATCCCCACTCCGGCGTCGGCGGTTGCACGCCGTAACCAAGAAAACCGAGGGCGGCAAGCGTCAGGATCGCATCGGCCGCATTCAGGGTCAGGATCACGGGCACCGTGTGCACGACGTTAAAAAACACATAACGTGACAATATCGTCCGGCTGCGCGCACCCAGAGATCGCGCTGCCTCAACAAACGTTTCCTGTTTGACAGCTAAGGTCTGGTTACGAACGACGCGAAAATACTGCGGGATGTAGACCAAACCAACAGCGGCCGAAGCAGAAAATATGCCTGGCGAAATAAAAGCAGCCAAAAGAAAAGAAATAATGATCGCCAACACCAGTGGCGGGAATGCATATATCGCATCCATCACCGTGACCAGCACGCGATCAATCGGCCCGCCACGGTAGCCACTCGCCAAGCCGACGGTCACGCCAATCACCATGGCAATACTCACCGCCAGTGCCATGACGATCAGCGCCAGCTTGGCGCCGCCGATCACCCGGGCCATCACATCGAAACCATCACGGGTCGTACCCATCGGATGGGTCACCGAGGATGGCGCTAGTTGTTCAATCCCCTGGAACTGCCCCGGCGATGTTTGCACTCGATATTGGGTGGCGCCGAAGTCATATAGCGACGGGCCAACCATGGCCACCAGAATGAAGAAAATCAGTATCGCCAGTCCGGAAAAGACCAATACGCGGGAAGTGCGGCTTGCCTGGCGAAACGGTTTAGCATAATGGCGTAGCCGAGACCGCAGATAACCGTATTCACTTTTTTGGGGGACGTCTTCGGGCAACGTTGGTTCAACCATATGGGTTACGAGTAACGCACGCGCGGGTCGATGAACGCGTTGATGACATCGATCAACAGTGAAACGCCGACAACAATCAGGGCAATGAAAGTCACAATGCCCTGTACAGCCGCGTAATCGCGCGCGCCGATGAAATTAACCATGGCTCGTGCCAACCCCGGCCAGGAAAATATCGTCTCGGTTAAGGTGGCATTGCCGATCATCAGGGCAAACTGTAGCCCCATGATTGTAATGACCGGAATCAAGGCATTCTTGAATGCATGTCGGTAAACAACGTTGCGCTCCGGTATCCCCCGCGCACGTGCCGCTTCAATATAGTCCGAGCGCAGACTCTGCAGCATATTGACGCGCACCAGACGCACGAACACGCCGCCCACCAGCAAACCAAGTGTGATGGCTGGCAATGCCAAATGCGACAAGGTGCTGCTTAGTGCCTGCCAGTTACCGGTGATAAGCGAGTCGATAGTGTAAAAACCAGTTATATGCTCCGGTATATAAAAACCACCAATTCGGCCGCTACTCGGCAACCAATGCAAATTGGCGGAAAAATAAAGCTGAGCTAAAAGTGCCGACCAAAATAAGGGCGTCGCATAGATCAAAATACCGAAAAAGCGACCACCGATATCGAATGCTGTATCACGTAATCGGCCAGCCAAAGCCCCCACGCTAATGCCGACAATGACCGCCACAATCATGGATGCGATCACCAACTCCATGGTTGCCGGTGCAGTGTCGCCCACGATTTGGAGCACGCTGCGCCGATCAGTAACCGCCTGACCAAAATTGCCTTGCAACGCTTGGCCCAAATAGTCCAGATATTGCATGTAAAGGGGCTGATCGAGCCCAAGCGCCTGTTTTCGGGCGGCGATTTCATCGGGCGGCAGACGCGAGCCAACAGTGGCCGTGACCGGGTCCCCCGGCGTTGCATGCAGCAACATAAATACCAACGTCAGCAGGATCAGCACCATCGGGATGCTTAGTAGAAACCGGATGAGCAGATAATGACCGAGCGTGCCACGCCTCATATAACCAGCCTGTTGCTATCAACCTGTTGACGACACATAGATACACATTTTTACAAAGCAGGTATGTATAGGACCGTGGCCATCTCGTAACGCATTCGGTTCAATGTCGTCATGAGATGGCCAACCAGCCCCAAACAGGAGGATCTAACTGCCTTGCTTCGATAACACGGAGTACCGGAAGATCTGAGCCGCCCCCATGGTCTTGTCGACGCCCGAAACATCATCGCGCGCGAAGGCAAACGGCGTAGCAACGTACAACGGCACGATCGGCACGTCCTTTGCTGCAAGCGTTTGAATTTTGCTGAAGGTTTTCATACGCGCATCCGTATTTGGCCCATTTGCTTTTGTCTCAGCATTGAGCAGCTTATCCATACGCTTATTATCGTAGATGCGTAGAAAGCTTTTACTTGAGTGATAAAACGGTGCCAGATAATTATCAGGATCCAGATAATCGGGATACCACCCCATCAAAAAGACTGGATACTGACCACTCGGCCCCGGATAGGCGTTGCTCGTAAACTGCGCCCATTCGGAGGATTTCAACGTCACGTTGAACAAATCCGTTTCTTCGAGAATACGTTTTATCGTTTGGGCGAGTGCCGTCTCGGTCTCACCGTAATGTCCACGTGAATACCACAGTGTCAAATCCACCTTATGATCCAGATAATCCGATGCTTTTTGACCTCTGTAAGTGGTTTTGAATTTCGGTTTATAGGCATTTTTAAATGCCGGCGGGACCATTGAATACGATGGCTTAGCCGCGCCACCAAGAACGCTCTGAATGATCCGACCACGATCCATGGCAGCGGCAATCGCACGACGCACCTTCTTCGATCCCGCCGGTTTCAAATTCGGGTTGAAAACCAGATAACGAATCGCGGCGCCAGCACCTTTGGAAGCCTCTATTTTCGAAGATTTTTTCAGGTTATTTTTCTGTTCGGTCGTAAAATGTCGGAAGGCGACATCAACCTCACCTGATTTAAGGGCAACCAACATCTGCGAGCTTTTGGCGTAAAAGCGCACCAAGACTTTGTCGTTCTTCGGTTTATCGCCCCAGTACCCATCCCAGGTAGAGAGCAACATCGATTGGTTTACTTGAAAATTAGCCACTTTATATGGCCCCGATCCGATTAAGTCCTCTTTAATATATTTATCGTATCGACTGGGCTTGGCATCATTTGGGATCGGCCCATCGGGGGACGGATAAGCATCCGAAGGAACGATGGTCGCTACTGTGTACGCCAGCTTGGAAACAAAGTTAATATTCGACGACTTCAGATGTATAACAACTGTATGGGGATCAGGAGTATCAATTGACTGAATATCGGATAGCAGGAACCCCGCACCCTCGGGATGATTGATCCAAAACGCTCGATTCAAAGAAAATTTGACATCTTTGCTAGTCAGCTTAGAGCCATTTTGAAACTTGACGCCCTTGTGCAGTTTGAAAGTATAGACCTTGCCATCATCGCTGATCTTGGGCATAGACTTGGCCAGCTCCGGAACAAGATTAGTGCCATTGGGCGGATAAGTCACCAAGGTCTGGCCGACATTCCTTAGCACATTGCTACAATAAAAATCATAACAACGGGCCGGATCAACCGTATGGACGGTGTCGGTTGTACCGACAATGATGTTATTAGCCGCAAATGCAGCAGGCGCCGATATCAGCGCACTAAAAGCAAAAACAGCCGCCCACAAGCGCATGAGATGTAAAATTGATTTCATTAGTTTTCCATCCAGACGGTGCTAAATTCTTCCCCTACAGCCAATCAGTATATACAAACACAGTATGAATATTTTATGGATCATACTTTAGTGGGATTAATCAGCTCTGCGAGGTATCGACTTGGGTTTATTCAATTTAAATAATGGAACTAATCGATAAAGAGAGGCCGCTAAGAAAAAAATTCTAGAATTTTAGGCAGGTTAAAATTGGCTTAATAACGAGATTTAAGCTCAAGCCACTGCTATAAAGCGACATCTAGAATGCCGGTTCGTTTACATACGACCTAAATAATTATTAAATATGCGCGATTTTTGAGCGCAGATATCGCCACGGAGAGGTTGGAGCATCGAGGGTCTGCTCGTTAGAGCGCTTTGCGTACCGCCGGCTAAGCGTCACCTATTGCCCATAGCTCGGATTATTTGTCGTTATCGCATGGGCCGAGAGCGATACAGGAAGGCGAGTTAGGTTCCGCATTGTCACAGCAACCAGCTCCTCTACGAGTGCTGTTTAAACGCGCCCCTCCTTTTAATAATGCATTTTTATTGTGACTGAATGCTCATAATTAAGCGCAGCCCTGGCATCGGCAAGACGTTTATGCATCTCAGGTTATGCACCTCAGGGCTTTTTCAGAATATAAATTGAATCTTAAATGCGAAGTTAAAATCGCTAACTCAATCCCAATGTAATATAACTTTTCCAGATTGGCCGGCCATCATCACGTCGAACCCTTCCTGAAAATCCTCGATATCGAAGTGGTGCGTTATGACTGGGCTAACATCCAACCCAGATTGGATGAGACTGGCCATCTTGTACCAGGTCTCGAACATTTCGCGTCCATAGACGCCCTTGATCGTCAATCCTTTGAAGATCACCTTGTTCCAATCCAACGGCATAGATTCCGGCGGAATGCCGAGCATGGCAATTTTTCCGCCCGTGTTGATGGTCTCTAAAGCGCTATCGATCGCAGACTGTGCACCGGACATTTCCAATACCACGTCAAACCCTTCAACCATGCCTAACTCGGCCATCACGTCCTCAAGACACCGCTCTTGGACATTAACGGGATAGGCTGCCCCCATCTGTTGGGCCAAGCTAAGTCGGTAATCATTGATATCGGTGATGATGATATTGCGGGCACCCACATGACGCATAATGGCAGCCGCCATGATGCCAATGGGGCCAGCCCCCGTGATCAACACATCTTCACCAACCGTATCGAATGACAGCGCGGTGTGTACGGCATTGCCCAGCGGATCAAAGATAGCGGCCAGATCACTGGATATTTCATCAGGCAATTTAAAAAGGTTGAAAGCCGGCAGGCATAAATATTCTGCAAAAGCACCCTGGCGATTCACACCCACGCCGCTGGTATTGCGACATAGATGCCGACGGCCGGCCCGGCAGTTACGACAATAACCGCAGGTGATATGCCCTTCGCCGGAGACGCGATCGCCAATTTCAAAGCCACGCACCTCTGATCCCATCGCCACGATTTCACCGGCATATTCATGGCCAGTGACCAACGGCACGGGCACAGTCGAACGAGCCCAATCGTCCCACTGGTAAATATGCAAGTCAGTACCACAAAAAGAGGTACGATGAATCTTAATTAGGACATCGTTGTAGCCAATCTCGGGGATATCGACCTCGGTTTTCCAAATTCCGGGCTTCTCCTCCAGTTTGGCGAGCGCCTTCATCAATTGATCACCTGCAATTCGCGGCCAATGCGTGTAAAAGCCTCAACCGTTCGATCGATCTGCTCAGGTGTGTGCGCGGCGCTAAGCTGGGTACGGATACGGGCCTGCCCCTGGGGCACGACCGGATAAGAAAAACCGATAACGTAAATACCCTCTTTGAGCAATCTGGCGGCAAAATCGCCCGCCAGGCGCGCGTCGCCAAGCATAATTGGAATAATGGGATGTTCGGTGCTGGCTAATTCGAAGCCCGCCCGCTGCATGCGATCGCAAAAATGGCTGACGTTATCCCAGAGTGTGGAGCGCAAGGCTCGCCCATGCATGACCTTATCAAGGGCGACCTGGGTGGCAGCCACGATTGGCGGGGCCAACGAGTTCGAAAATAGATAGGGACGCGAGCGCTGACGTAGCCATGTCACGATTGGCCCACGGGCAGCCACAACACCACCGGAGGCACCACCCAACGCCTTGCCGAAAGTGGTGGTGATGATATCCACACGCTGCATGACGTCTTTGTACTCATGCGTACCGCGCCCGTTTTCCCCCATAAAGCCGGTGGCATGGGAGTCATCGATCATAACCATGGCGTTGTAGCGCTCGGCCAGATCGCATATCCCTGATAAATCAGCGATGACGCCGTCCATAGAGAAAACGCCATCAGTAACAATCAGTTTAAAGCGCACGCCCGCTTCCTCGGCGGCTTTAAGCTGAGTCTCCAAGTCAGCCATATCGTTATTGGCATAGCGATAACGCTGAGCCTTGCATAGACGAATGCCATCGATAATGGAAGCATGATTCAACGCATCCGAAATCACGGCATCTTCCTTACCTAAAAGCGCCTCAAATAAGCCGCCATTGGCGTCGAAACAGGATGAGTAAAGTATCGCTTCATCCATCTGCAGAAAGTCAGCCAAACGCTGTTCCAACTGCCGATGCTCATAATGCGTACCGCAGATGAAACGCACCGAAGCCATGCCCAAACCCTCATTATCGAGGCTCGTCTTGGCGGCCGCGATCAGATCGGCATCGTCGGCGAGCCCCAAATAATTATTGGCACAGAAATTGACAACCTGGTCGTTTTGAACCGTGACCATCGAGCCTTGTGGAGACTGCAGTTCCCGCTCGTGCTTATAAAGCCCGCTGCTCTGTAGCTCCTTGATTTTACTGTCCAAATATTGCTGGAAATCATTCAACATAGGCAGATCTCGAACTATAATCTAAATATGACAGAGCCTAAGCACCCGTAGCCGGACGCTCGCGCATTTGACTGCCATCAGCACCTTCATAGGTCCGCCCCCAGCCCGTCAACGCGGCAAACAGCATAACGAACAGCAAAATCCAGCCATCAAACACGAATGGGAAAACCGACGTGGGAGAAACAATCGGCAACCAGCCATACTGTTCTTGTGCTGTTTGAATAGCGCTCCAGCCGAGCAATACCGGCGCTCCCCAGGGGAAGATATACCCCATCGCAGAGGTAACCGCATCCAGCATATTGGCCAAGCGATAACGATGGAGACGGAATCTGCTGCCAAGATCGCGCACGAACGGCGCCGCCGTTATTTCCGCCGCAGTATTGATGGTGATGGCCGAGTTCAATAGCCCCACGATCGCCCAGTTGGCGACCTCGACTCGGCGCACCGAATTGCCAATCCAATTCATCAAGGTCTTGGTTACATAATTCATTGTGCCGCCAACACGCATTAGATGCGCAGCAGTCACAATCAGCATGATCAGCACGGCCATGTTGATATAACCATCTATACCCTTGGCTAAAGCACCGGTAATGACATCTGGTTCACTGGCGTCGAACGCGAGGATGTCGGTCAATGCACCGGTTCCAATGGATGGAATCAGGATAACGGCAACCAAAATGCCCCAAGTCAACGAGCTAATTAAGTGCTGGCCAGAAAAGGCAAGAGCCAAGACCACCGCAAAAGGAATCAACATACCCAGCCCGGCCGGGTTGGTAGAATTCATAATATCGGCTACAGCTGAAGCGTCAGCACCCTCAACCCCGCTTCCACCGCCAAAAATGGCAAACAAAATAACCGTGGGAATGGCTGCAGCGACCGCATATTTAAGACGGCTACGAACCACCCCCGGCGCATCGGCATTTTGAGTACTTGCCGAGATAATAGTGGTATCCGACACGGGCGCTAGATTATCCCCGAAAATGGCACCGGATAGGATCGCCCCGAATAAGATAACCGGATCGGCATTGAGCATCACACCCGCGGGATACATAAGGGTGCAGAAAGCCACGACCGTACCGTAACCAGTACCCACGGCCGTAGAAAACACAGCAGCTAGCAAAAAAGTCAGGGCCACGAAGACGCCACCCGTAGCACCAGAGACACCCCCTAGCCACACGAGCCCTTCGACTAATCCGCCCACCTGCAGCACCTGTGCGAACACCCCTGCATAGAACCAGGCGATAATGGCCACCACGCCGACTGGCTGGGTCATACCCTCGAACAAGGTTTCTGCGTACTTCTGCCAGGCGCTACGACAGAAAAACAGCCCCAGCGTGATCCCCATCAAAATTCCAATGACGAGACCGAGCTCGGAAGAAAGCTGCAACATGCTGGTGGTGACGGCCCAAATCACGAAGAAGATCAAGGGGATAGCAGCCCCTAAAGGACCTAGACGAAAATCTAAGCTTTTTTCACTCGCTTCCGCATCATTCATAATGGATTTACCGAGAAATGGTTGGATTTCCTACTACTACCGGGCTGCCGCCGTTATATGGATGCAGCCGGTTTTCTGCCACGAGGATTGGCCTTAGGCGGGCTCTGCAGGAGCCTCGTCAATAAGTCGTTTAAGCCAAGGCACTAAGCATGAAAGGATAACCGCAGCGATTAGCGCCGCAATACCCAGCTTCATAAATAACTCTGTATACAACGGCAATGACTTAACCGGATCGGTAACCCCCTCGGGCACTGAGGCGATACCAGCTATGGCGCCGCCAATATATTGGGCAACGGCAGTACCGAGAAAGTAAGCCCCCATCATGAAACCGCGCAGTCGCTTAGGCACAAGGCGCGCAATCATGGCCAAACCCAGACCGCTAATTATCAACTCAGCAAAAGATTGCAGACCATACCCGGCAACCATCCACCAGGCTGAAACCGTACCGTTGACGGCAGTCAATCCACTTACCGCAAAGACGAAGAAGGCTGCGCTAGAAAGGAAAAGACCAAAAGCATATTTGGTCGCGATATTAAAATCGCCTTTTCTATTTCCCATGCGGTTATAAAACCATGCCAGTAATGGGCTCAAAATAACGATCCATATCGAATTCATATCTTGAAATTGCGCCGGTAATATATGCACGCCCAGCAGCTGATGCGCTACATTTTGTTTCGCAAACAATGTCAGGGAAGTAGTCATCTGCTGGTAATAAACAAAAAACACTATTACGACTGTTATTAACACCAAACACGCCGCAAGATGATTGCGCTCTTCTGGAAACTTGAACATCAAGAATGCAAAAACGCCAAGAGCGACCAAACCAAACATTGTCATAATAGATTCAGCAATAATTTGATGCTGAATTATTAATGACAGCAGGTATGCCATAACACATGTACCGGCAATAACATTGAAAAGTCTTTTATAATTTAGTTTTTCAAAATCCGGAGCAGACCCATAAGGCTGAAGATGCTTACGCATAAAAGCGTAGTTAATCAACCCCAACGCGAGCCCCAAAGCACTTATACCAAAAGCAAGATGCCAACTATAAAAATGGGCAACGATAGGCGTTATAAAAATGGAGATCATCGACCCTATATTGATCGACATATAGTATGCCGTGAAAGCCGAATCAAGATTTGCCGTATCGTCCTCGTATAGACGTGACAGAAGATTATTAGGATTAACTTTAAAAAGACCGTTACCGATAGCGATAACGCCCATTGAAATGAAAAAAGTCTCCTTCGATGGGATAGCCAATAATAAATAGCCGCCCATCAATACGATCGCGCCAAACGTCATCGTTCGGCGAGCGCCTAAATACTTATCGCCGATATAGCCACCAATTGTCGGCATGGCATAAATCATAGCGACGAATGCGCCCCAGATAAGTACTGCACGCTTATCGGAAAAATCACGCTGGGTGGTCATGAAAAGAACCATCAGAGCACCCATGCCGTAATAACCAAAACGCTCCCACATTTCTATCAAAAACAGAGCAGCAAAAGCTTTGCTCTTCTGCACATTAGATTGCTCGGCTACACCGGGGCGCATTCAATTACCTCAAATCAACTAAAAAACAATCAATAATTATATCGCGCAAAGAGATAGGTTCTATTATGAGCTGATGACTCACCATCGACATTTCTCGAGTTTCCTCGGAAAGATTGCTCGACGGAGAAAATCAAATCATGGTCAAAGAGAAGCCAAGCTGCGCCAACAAGACGATCAACATTACGCGCTTCAGAATCACGGTCTTCCAGACGATTTAAACCGCCATAGACCTGAACATCGCCGGGGATCTCATTATATTTAATATTATACATTGCGATAATTTCATATCCGCGTGCTTCATCAACCCAGCCTTTACTATCATACCCTGCAAATTCCCCTTTTCTAACGAGATTATTATACTGGCCAGCGGTCGCGCCAAAATACCAATTTCCAGGACTCCACTGGAGCCCAAGCAACCCTGCGTCAATGTCATTGTGGTACGAAGACCCACCTTTAGAACGCTTAATATCGCTATGTGAATAAACACCGGCAAATGTCAAATCATCGCTAGCATGCCATTGAATGGCTGTTTGTATGGTGCTATCTCTCTTAGCCCCATTCAACGGCTCTTGGTCGGCCTCGTTAAACTGAACATCATCATCAGTTTGATACATTAAGCCAAACGACCAATCACCAATCCGATTTCGATAGGAGAGTGAACGACTCGGACGCCCCATACCTTCGAAACTGGTATCGCCAGTACCGTTAAAGCTGCCTTGAGCCGCAACGCCCGTAGCCCAGTAATAGTCAGTAAAAATCCCGGCCATTTCGTAGAAAATAGAGTACTGCTTGCCGAGTGTGAGAGTGCCATAACGAGGATTTGTTAAAGCAACATATTCTTGACGCCTATAATGATGATCCTGCCCATCTTTAAAAAGCGGATCGAACCCCCAAGAGCTCATCGCTATCGCAGTCCAGCCATCGAATAAATTATGCTCCCAGCCTAAACGGATGCGACTACCGGCGTTATGAAACGAACGATCATCATGGTCCGTTCCATTGCCCAAAACGCTATAGCCACTAAGACGACCATTGAGAATTACCCTATTCTCGGGGGACCCATATAGCGTTACAGCACTTGCGACCTGCGCCACAAATAAAAGCAGAAGAAAAAAAAGCGTTTTTCTCATTTCGATAACCCCGTTTTTATTTAGAAAAATTAATTAAGTTAGAGCCTACCTAGACCCTTTAGAATTCATGTTTTTAATTTCTTCTTGCCTTGCTTCAGTAAACCCACCCGGGCCGTAAATTGGCGATGTTTTCTCACCCATTTCTAAATACCTAGGCGGCTTAACTGGCTCAGATAACGCCGAACTGGCACTCGTACACCCTACGATCATACCGCCAATTCCCAAAAACAATAAATTAACAAATATCTTTTTGCTTTTACTGCTTTTCAAAATATGAATACAATTAATACTCATCAAACACCCCGCTTATTACAAAATAAAAATATCGATTATTAAATGGCCACCACTGGATTCATTTCCTGGGCTCTGCGCACCTAAATATAAATATTAATGTATATAGATACAGATTTGATACTGAACATCAAATTTACGTTCCATAGGAACACCCAAGAATAAAATCATTATTGAATTACTAATTATATTAATAACCATCCTCGAATTTCCTAAAAAACTAAATCCTATTAAAAGCCAATATGAACATCATATTTGAATACAAATAACCGATTTACCAAGTCAGACGTTACCAACTTATAGCTAATATGTATATTCAATTTTAATAAGACATTAGTCGAAACCCTTAAGAAGGCAGGTCACGATAGCTGCTTAGATTGCACCGTCCTATAAGACCAACAGCATGAATCACTTGCTAATCAGTCAGATATCCGGCTAAGGATTCAGAATCTCCCCATGAGAGAATATGAGCAACATGACTCTGGCGCGCACAGAAGTTATATTATTTAAACAACTGTTATAATCGAGCCTCCCCAATGGTTCTATGAGCCTTTAGCCAGGCAGGTCTCATACCAAGTGCTGGGCGCCGTGGCAGCATCTTATGCCTGATGGGAAATAATTAAGAGATCCAGGCTTTTTGTAACTCGAGTCGGCCACAACTACTAAACAGCATTAAATGCAGCGACGAGGCAGTTTGATCCGACTATATGACCGAATCAGTCAAAGGCTGCATTAACCAGATCCACAAGCCTTTTAGGCTTTTCTGAACCTGGCCCTCTTATCACGCGAGCATCGACAGATGCTGAAAACACGCGCAATACAGCAGCTAGGAATGCGTAGTTTTACGTTGCAATTTCTCATACAAGCATACCGAGCGCCCGTTCAGGCGAGATTAACCGGTAAGGCTCAACCGGACCGGTACTGCTTACTAGTGCACGTCCTTGCCGGCCTCGTTCGGCTAACACGCATCGCTTCTCACTACCTGAGCGGATGCATCAAGCACATTGCCGACATAGTTCTGTGGTTTGGTTACCAGTAATCCATACATTGGGATCAATAACCCGACCACTAGCTGAATAGATCAGCACTCTGGCTACATGGATATTGCCACGCGTGACACGATCAATATCCAGTGTTTTATAAGCCATATCCGGAAATAAAAGTTGCGTCACACGGCGATCGTTTATCGCCTGCATGATGGCAGTCGTATTGTTTGGGACAACGACTTCTTTTTGCCCCGGAAAAATATCGAGTATCGCGTCGTTACCAAACCGCCTGCCCACATGGAACAGATAGTAATCAGGGTAGACAAACAAATCCGGTGACTGCGCACGCTGATATTCGTAAAAGGTGGGACCGCCGCTAGAATCAAGAGGCCGCCCCACCCCACCACACGCTTCATGGATCACGACGCCGAGGCGCTCGGCCTGATTGCCCCCGGGCAGAACACCGCAAAAATCTGTGGGCTCGCCGTCGACTACTGAAGTTGAACGACTGGGGGCGAAACGTTGTCGTTGTATGCCGTGGTTGGCACGGAGCTGCAAGGCCTGCCGTGCCGAATACGGCAACTCACAGCCTATCGTATCGGTACCAACCGGGGAGGCTTCTGACGCCCCCGGATGACCAGGCCCCAGTAATCAAACCGGCTGCGCTGACACACGCGATGAATTAGCGAAGCACACTCACTCGAGATATTTACGGTCGATTTTTCGCATATCAGCACATGAATGCCGCATTTATTCTATTCCCCTACGATGACGACAGGACAAACTCGTCAGTTAATATACCGGCCAATGCTTGGCCGCCCGAATCGACGGAGTTGTCTCGTGGCAATCAGCATTTTCGAATTATTCAAGATCGGCATCGGGCCCTCCAGTTCGCATACGGTCGGGCCGATGCGAGCGGCGCGCTATTTCGCGGAAGGGCTCGTGACAGCCGGCGTTGTCGCCGAAACTGCCAGCGTACACGTTGAACTCTATGGCTCTCTGGCCGCCACCGGGCGTGGGCATGGCACCGACCGCGCCGTGATGCTGGGGCTGGAAGGCGGAGATCCTGAGACCATCGATGTTGAATCGATCGACGAGCGGATCAGCTCAATTACCGAGCACGCCACGCTGCAGCTAGCCGGGCAACACGCCGTGTCGTTCCAGCACCGCCGGCAGCTGATCATGAACAAAGAACAGAGCCTGCCGGCGCATCCCAACGGCATGACATTCACTGCCTACACTGTTGACGGTAGCGAACTGGCCAGCCGGACATTTTTTTCGGTCGGTGGTGGATTTGTCGCCACGCCCGACGCCAACGGCGACATCACCATCACGGAAGATGAGAGCGCTCTGGCCTATCCATTCACGACTGCCGCTGAGCTGCTCGGACACTGTCGCGACCAGGGGCTTCGGATCAGCGATATCGTCCGTGCCAACGAGCAGTCCTGGCGCGATCCCACGACCATCGATGCTGAAATCGACCGGTTGTGGCAAGTGATGGCCGAGTGTATCGACAGTGGCTGCGGACGCAGCGGCGAACTGCCCGGCGGCATGCATGTGCGCCGCCGCGCACGTAAACTCAAACAGGATCTCGAACACGCTGACACTGACGCCAACGACAAACCCACCGACCCCATGGATTGGGTGACACTATATGCACTGGCGGTCAATGAGGAAAACGCTTCCGGCGCACGGGTGGTCACCGCGCCCACCAATGGCGCAGCCGGCATCATCCCGGCAGTACTCAATTACTACGTGGTTTTCAATCAATCGAATACCGATGGCATCCGCCGTTTTCTACTGACTGCGGCTGCAATCGGCATGTTGTACAAGGAAAATGCGTCGATTTCCGGTGCCGAAGTCGGCTGTCAAGGCGAAGTTGGGGTGGCCTGCTCGATGGCTGCCGGCGCCCTGACCGAAGTAGCCGGCGGCACGCCGGCGCAGGTTGAAAACGCGGCCGAAATCGGCATGGAACACAATCTGGGGCTGACCTGCGACCCGATCGGCGGTCTTGTTCAGATTCCATGTATCGAGCGCAATGCCATGGGCTCGGTCAAGGCCATTCACGCGGCGCGCATGGCGCTGCGCGGCGACGGCGATCATTTCGTGTCACTGGATAAAGTCATCCGCACCATGCAACGCACCGGTGACGACATGAAGACCAAATACAAAGAAACCTCACGCGGCGGTCTAGCGGTCAACGTTATCGAATGCTAAGGAATCCCCGTATGCGAATATCGTCGACCAACAATCGAGCGCGGGGACTCGCACAACGCGATGGAAATACTGCTACCGCTTCTGAATCTTAGCGGGACATTCGTCTTCGCCATTAGCGGGGCCATGGCCGGTGTCAATCGCCAACTCGACGTATTCGGTGTGTCAGTGTTGGCCTTTGTGGCCGGCAACGTCGGCGGTATTGGTCGCGATGTCCTGATTGGCGCACTGCCGCCGGCCGCTATCGCCCACGTTCACTATTCCCTGATTTCGTTGACCGCTGCGCTGGCAGTGTTCTTCGGTCATCGGCTCATCGACCATATCCAGAGTCCGATCCTGCTGTTCGATGCCGCGGGGTTGGCGCTTTTTGCCGTCGCCGGCAGTCAGAAAGCACTCGAATACGGTCTGCCGGCGCCGATGGCCGCCGTGCTGGGCATGATCACGGGCATCGGGGGCGGCATGACACGTGATGTGCTCGTCGCCCGCGTGCCAGCAGTTCTAAGCGGCGAACTTTACGCCGTGGCGGCGCTGGCAGGCGCCACTTTAGTCGTGATCGGCGCCCAACTAGCGTGGCCACCAGTTGCCATTACACTCGTCGGCGCCGGCGTATGCTTTGCTATACGCTTGGGCGCGCTACGCCGTGGCTGGCGACTACCGGTAGCGCGTCATCGCAAGTAGCGCCGACCCGCATTGACGCTTTCGCGCCCCGCCGACGTTCGACACTCATCGTGACGCCACACCGCACACGCCTCGCACAGTTTGCTCGCACTGTCCGAGCAGATACCTCTCTCGGTACGCGCGCGAAGGGCATTCCAGACAAGGGCGAAAACCACGCCCCTGTCTGAAATCGGCCACCCCAGTCACCGGTGGCCATCCGCCATTACAGCCCAGCTACCGGCGACAAGTTCAGTCCTGACTCACTACGCTCTGTGGCTTGAGCGTGGTCAGGCGGACCAAATCGCGCACAACGACATTAAGGTGAGCATGGTCCGGACGCGCAACACCATGTAGTTCGCTCATCCGCGCCTGGATGAACGTCACTGTTTCGGCGTTTTCTTCGCGCCAAGCCGTCAGCGGCTCGTCAGCATCAATCTGCAGTACTTGGGCCACAATCTGTTGATGTACGCGGTAACTATCGTTGCGTAGGCTCGCACGCGCCAACGCTTGCCAGCGATCATCGGCAGCGACGGTGTGGATAGCATCCTGCAGCCAGGCAATACCAAGCTCATCGCCAACTGCGAAGTAGATGCGTGCGACATCGAACACGTCGCGCTCGAACGCGCCAGCCATCGACACCACGTCCATGATACCGCCGCCGCTATTGGCACTCGCAATCGATGCCGCCGTTTCGTCATTGACGCCGGCGTCGATCCACTTATCGCGGTAGGCTTGCCAACGCCGTTCGTAATCACCGGTTACCACATTCGGTAGTTCATCCAACAGACGCTGCGCATCCGCGCTATAGCGCCCGGCAAGCGTGCCGAGATCGCTTGTATCGTGCGTCATGCCCATCCACCAGTTCATGGCGTGTTTCAACAAGCGGATGACAATCCGGTGCAATTCATATTGCGTTTCGACCGCGACCTGGCCGTCGAGTGCTTCGACACGCGCGAAAAGCGTCTCACCATCGAGCCAAGCATCGGCTAGCAGATACGCCTCAGCAGCCGCTGCCATATGGTTGATCATGCCGGTCGGCAACCGATGTGCACTCGCGATACCCATGCGATCGATCATGCGGTTGGTTACGCGTGTGCTGATCAGTTCGCGTTTCAGGCGGTGGTTGTGGACCGCCTGCGGGAAACGCTTAACCAGATCATCCGGGAAACCGTGGTCGAGCAACCCCTCCAGCCACGGATCGTCTGGAATATTGCTCGCCAACAGTGCATCGGCCAGTGCAATCTTGCTGTAGGCAAACAGCACAGACAATTCAGGCCGCACCAGACCAACCCGATCGCGGGCGCGCTCGACGAGGGCATCGTCGCCCGGCAAGTTCTCAAGCTGACGGTCTAGCCAGCCGTCACGCTCCAATGCGCGCATGAAACTGACTTGTTCGTCAAAGCGCGCGACGGTGTCACTCTGCAACAGACCGAGTTGAAGGTTCTGGCGATAGTTGGTGGTCAATACACGCGTGGCAACGCCATCACTCATTTCGGCCAATAAGTCATTACGGGCTTCACGCGATATCTCGCCCGAAGCTTCGACAGTGCCGAGCGCGATCTTGATATTGACTTCCAGGTCCGAAGAATCGACACCGCCTGAATTGTCGATAGCATCCGTGTTAAGCGCCACACCAGCCAACGCGGCCTCGACACGCCCGTTTTGCGTCAAACCAAGGTTGCCGCCCTCGCCCACGGTCGAACAACGCAAGTCACAACCATCGACACGAACCCCATCATTGGCACGGTCACCAACGCTGGCGTTGGCTTCGAAACTCGCCTTGACGTAGGTGCCGATACCGCCGTTCCACAGCAGATCAACCGGTGCGCGGAGTATGGCGCCGATTACGGCATTTGGCGTCATACGACGGCTCTGGACACCGAGCACATGACGCGCTGCATCGGAGAGTTCGATGTATTTCGCACTCCGCTTGAATACACCACCGCCACTGGAGATGCGTGATTCGTCGTAGTCGCTCCAGGCTAGACTCGGGTCCTCGAACAACCGCTTGCGCTCGGCATAACTCGCAACCGGATCAGGGTTGGGGTCGATGAAGATGTGGCGGTGGTTAAATGCTGCGACCAACTGCATCTGGTCGGATCGCAGCATGCCGTTGCCGAACACGTCGCCGGCCATGTCACCCACGCCGACTGCGCTGAATGTTTCGGCGTGCGGATCACGCCCTAATGCTCGGAAATGCTGGCGCACCGATTCCCACGCGCCGCGCGCGGTGATCGCCATGACCTTGTGGTCGTAACCAGTCTCGCCGCCGGAAGCAAACGCGTCGTCCAACCAGAAACCGTATTCCTGCGATACACCATTGGCAATATCCGAGAACGAGGCCGTGCCCTTATCGGCAGCCACCACCAGATAGGGATCGGCCTCGTCGTAACAGACCACACGTTCGGGTTTGGCAATTGCATCGCCGTCGCGGTTGTCGGTGACGTCCAGTAAACCGCGGATAAACGTTTTGTAGCATTCAATGCCCAAATTCTGGCGTGCTTCGCGCGAATCCTCGGCCGGCCGGGCCTTGACCACAAATCCGCCCTTGGCGCCCACCGGCACGATGACGGCATTTTTAACCATCTGCGCCTTCATCAGGCCCAGCACTTCGGTGCGAAAATCCTCGCGTCGATCCGACCAGCGAATGCCACCACGAGCGACCTTGCCGCCTCGCAAGTGCACGCCTTCAACAGCCGGCGCATAGACGAACGCCTCAAACGCCGGCACCGGGCGCGGCAGTTCGGGAATATTACGCGGATCTAACTTGATACTGACGTACGGCTTTGGCTGGCCGTCGGCATCACGTTGATAAAAGTTGGTCCGCAGGCAACCATTAACCACGGCGTAGAACGCTCGCAGTACGCGATCGGCATCGAGTGTCGTCACCGATTCAAGTTCCGACTCGATGGCCTCGATCTCCGAGGCGTCGTGACCCGCATCGGCACCACCGGCATCCGGATCAAAACGCGACTCGAACAGCCTGACCAGCCGCTGAACGAGACCTGCGTGGGCGACGATCTGGTTCTGCACATAAACCGGCGAGAACGGCAGCTCGGTCTGAAGCAGGTAGCGAACGATGGTCCGCACCAACACGACCTGACGCGGTGTCAATTCAGCGGCGATGATCAGCCGGTTCAGGCCGTCATTTTCTGCGCGTCCGGCCAGGACATCTCCAAAGGCCTGACATACCGATTCAGCGCAGGTCGGATCGGTCAGCGCCTCGGCATTGGCGTGCTCGGCCTCGTACTCGTGGATCCATTGCGCCGTCTGGCCCGACGGTTCAACGACGAACGGCCACTGGGTGTGCGCCGATAGACCAAATTCCTCGAATATCGGCATGACGTCGGCCAACGCCATCTGCGTCCCGGTACCGTAGAGCTTCAGCCGTACATCGCCAGCATCATCCAAATCGACCACCCGTAGCCGCGGCTGGTCATCAGCTCCCAGTTCAGCTAATTGGCCGGCATCGATGAGCGCCGCCCCAGCGTCGTAACGCTCGCGATAAGCCGCCTCGAAGGCTCGCGCATAGTTGCGCAAGCCGACATTGTCGCGGCGACACAAGGCGATAAAACGATCGGACCAGTCGCGTGTAACCGCCAACAGGCGCGATTCGAGGGCCTCGGTGTCAATCTCGGCCTCGATCGCCTCGCCAGCCGATATATGCATGTATATCCGCATGAACGCGCCGCGCAAAAACCGCGTATCGACATGCTGCACGGAGCCCGAAAGGCTACGCGCAAGCTCGCCGGCAATCCGCAAGCGCAGGTTGCGGTCATAGCGCTCGCGTGGCACAAACACTAGGCAGGAAAAGAAGCGGTCGTAACGGTCGCGGCGCACGAACAACCGCAGCTTTTCGGTCTCGCGCATGCCCAGCACGCCCATGATCGTGCCAAGCAATTCGTCCTCGCCGGACTGGAATAACTCGTCGCGCGGAAACGTTTCCAGGATGTAGTTAAAATTCTTGGCGCGATTGGAGCCTTGCCGTATGCCGGCTTGTTCGGCGACGTAATTAACCTTGTGACGCAGCGTCGGGATTTCGCGCGGGCTAACCGAATAAGCCTCGTTGGAAAATAGACCGAGGAACCGATGTGCGCCAATCGTCTCGCCATCGGCATTAATACGTTTGACGGCGATGACATCCATGACGTCGTTATGGTGAATCCACGACCGCGTATTGGCCTTGGATACCACCAATGTCCGCTTTGACCCCGTATAGCGATCCATCAACGCTGGTGAGGCAACATAGCCGTTGGCATCGAGCCCCGGACGGTCTTCGCGTAACAAACCAAAACTGGCGTTCGGCACATCAACCATCGCGTTCTCGCCATCGGCGTTCTGCCGAAGCTCACGCTGACGATAGCCCAACAGTGTGAAATGGTCGTCCACCAACCAGCGCAGGAATGCCGCGGTCTCGATGCAGTTCTCGGCATCGACATTGGCCGGCGGCGTTTCCAGATCGGCGGCCACGTCCGTCATTGCCTGTTTCATCATCGCCCAATCGCCGACAACGACTGCCAGGTCATCCAGACGTCGTTCGACATCGGTGGTCAATGCGTCCACGTCCAACGAGGCCGGCGCAGCGAATTCGAAGCGCATGAGCAACTCATCGCGGGCCCCATCCAACGTATCGCTGGGCGCGGCCAATTCGACCACATGCCCTTCGTCGTCGCGCGTTACACGCACCAGGACATTGAGCACCCAATCGATGTCAGCACCGGTCTCACGCACCGCCATACTGACGGTGTCGACAAAAAATGCCATGTCGTCGGTCGCGGTAACCAGTGCGGTATCGCAACTCGACCCGGCAGGCCGCGTGTCGTGCACATCAGCGGCAATCTCGGCGCCCAGACGGGGCTGTATCAGCCGATCAAATAGACTACCGAGCGCTTCGGTAACATCGCCCGGCTCGCGGGCAGACAGCTCGTCGGCGAGCATCTGGTCGAGCGCGATCTCGACAAATCGCGGCCAAATCTCAGAATCCCGGCCGGATACTTCGCCGACACATTTGCGGATTGCGGCAAGACGTTCAGGGGTCGATGAACTCATGTGGACAGCGCTTGGTGCATTATTGTGCCCCGCTACCGTAGCGCTAAATCAGTCACGCCACAATCGCCTTTCAGCAACGCCACAGCACAGCGTCATAAGCAAAGAGTCATAATGCCCAACCACGAGTGAGTAATCACCTTTTATAGGACAATCTTTTACCCGGGAAGTCATGTATAAAGCTTATCGTCAACCGCACGAGCCTGACAGGCAAACAATGTGCTACTCGCGCCCTGCGCAGGCCGATGAATCGGCTTATCAAAACGTTCTGGCCCATTATCGCGTCGACGAACGGACCCAGCTCGATCGCCTGATTCCGATCGCACGACTCGACGAAGCAAAGCGCGCACAGGTCGAAGGTGACGCAGCACGACTAGTCGAATCGGTACGCGCCAAAAGTGCCGAAGGCAGCGGCATCGATGCCTTCATGCAGGAATACGAACTTTCCAGCCAGGAAGGCGTCGTGCTCATGTGCCTGGCCGAGGCGCTGCTCCGTATTCCGGACAACGAGACCGTCGACCGTTTGATCGACGACAAGATCGGTGGTTCGAATTGGGAAGCGCACCTCGGCGAATCCAATTCCTGGTTCGTCAACGCCAGCACCTGGGGGTTAATGCTAACTGGGCGGATTCTGCGCCATGAAGACGCCCCGCAACGTAACTTTCGTAGCGTCGTACAGCGGCTCGTACGCCGCTCCGGTGAGCCGTTTATCCGCCAGGCCGTGCGACACGCGATGCGGCTGATGGGAAAACAGTTTGTACTTGGTCGCGATATCGACGAAGCACTTAAAAACGCCCGCGAACTGGAAAAACGCGGCTATCGTTATTCCTATGACATGCTCGGCGAAGCCGCGCGCACCGATGCCGACGCCCGGCGCTATTTCGACGATTATCACCGCGCGATCGAAGCCTGCGGCCGCGCGAGCACTAACCGCGGACCAGTCCAATCCCCCGGTGTTTCAGTCAAGCTTTCGGCGCTGCATGCACGTTACGAACTCGCCCACCGTGAGCGCGTACTCAATGAACTGTTGCCGCGGCTGCAAGAACTCACCCGACTGGCCGCCCAACACAATATCAACCTCACCGTCGATGCCGAGGAAGCCAGCCGGCTCGACCTATCACTGGAACTATTCGCACTCGCTTCGGCCGACGAAGCGCTCGGCGATTGGCAAGGCTTGGGTCTGGCCATTCAGGCATATCAAAAACGCGCCCTGGATGTCATCGACTGGTTGGCCGACCTGGCCCTCCGCCACAACCGCCGGATTATGATCCGGTTGGTTAAAGGGGCGTACTGGGACACGGAGATCAAAACCGCACAGGAGGCCGGACTGGACGACTATCCGGTATTCACGCGTAAGATCAACACCGACGTATCGTACTTAGCTTGTGCGCGCCGCATTCTGGATCACGGCAACGCATTTTATGGCCAGTTCGCGACGCATAATGCCCACACTCTGGCCTTTATCCAGCATCTGGCCGCCGGGCGCGAAGACTACGAATTCCAGCGCCTGCACGGCATGGGCGAGGCCCTCTACGAAGAAATCGTCGAAAAAGATGACAAATCCGCCAGTTGCCGCATCTATGCGCCGGTCGGCCTACATGAGGATCTACTCGCCTATTTAGTGCGCCGACTGCTGGAAAACGGCGCCAACAGTTCGTTCGTCAACCGCTTGGTCGACGAAAACGAGCCGGTCTACGACATTATCGCCGACCCGGTGCGTACCGCCGAACAACTCGACCACGCCCGGCATCCAAAGATCCCGCTGCCGGCCGATCTGTACGGCGATAACCGACCCAACGCACACGGGGTAGACCTCACCGATATCCGACAACTGGATGAGTTGGCCGCCGGCATGCGGGCCGCCGATGAAGTAACCCGGCAAGCAACGCCGCTAGTCGGCGGCACCATCACGCAGAGTGCCCAAAAACGGGCCGATAAGGGCGCTGCCGAGGCGATCCACAGCCCGGCCGATCGATCCAAACGCGTCGGCGAGGTGGTCTGGGCCGACCACGACGATCTGGAAACCGCACTGGCGACAACTTCGGCCGCGGCACCACGCTGGGCAGCAACGCCAGCAACCGAGCGTGCAGCCTGTCTGCGCCGCTACGCCGACCTACTGGAACAGCACATGGCCGAGTTCATCGCCCTGTGCGCGCGCGAGGCCGGCCGGCATATCCCGGACGGTGTCGCCGAAGTCCGCGAAGCGGTGGATTTTTGTCGCTACTACGCCTGCCAAGTCGAGGCGGAATTCGCCCACGAAACAGTCCTTCCCGGCCCGACCGGCGAACGCAACACCTACCGACTGGCCGGTCGCGGCGTGTTCGTCACGATCAGCCCGTGGAACTTTCCGCTCGCGATCTTCACCGGCCAAACGGCAGCCGCACTTGCCGCCGGCAACACGGTAATCGCCAAACCGGCCGAGCAGACGCCACTAATCGGCATGCGCGCTATCGAGCTCATGCACGAAGCCGGCATCCCC
This sequence comes from Salifodinibacter halophilus, assembly GCA_012999515.1. Classification (NCBI taxonomy): domain Bacteria; kingdom Pseudomonadati; phylum Pseudomonadota; class Gammaproteobacteria; order Salinisphaerales; family Salinisphaeraceae; genus Salifodinibacter; species Salifodinibacter halophilus. Next base: position 986,523 of record JABEEB010000001.1, read on the forward strand.
GGTGACGCGCTAGCATTTCTGCCGGGCGACGGGCCAACCATCGGTGCGCCGCTGGCCGCGGATCAACGCATCAGCGGGCTGGCCTTCACCGGCTCGCTGGCCACTGCCAAGGGCATCAACCGCACGCTGGCCGAACGCGACGGGCCGCTGATTCCGCTCATCGCCGAGACCGGCGGTCAGAACGCCATGATTGTGGATTCCTCGGCTCTGATCGAACAGGCCGTAGCCGACATCGTTAAATCTGGCTTCCAAAGCGCGGGCCAGCGCTGCTCGGCACTGCGCGTGCTGTATGTCCAATCCGACATCGCCGACACCCTGCTGGAAATGTTGGCCGGCGCCATGGCCGAGCTCTCGGTCGGCGATCCGTGCAACCTCGGCACCGACGTTACGCCCGTTATCAACGACGAAGCCCGCGACGCGCTGCTGTCTTATGCCAGTCAGGCAGACGAACGATACCGCCTGATCCATCGCCATGAACTTGACGGCCACCCCAGCGACAACGGCACCTTTTTCGCGCCACGGGCGTACGAGTTATCCGGGATCAACGAGCTCGGCGACGAGCAATTCGGCCCGATCGTGCATGTGGTGCGCTTTAATGCCGACCAGATCGATCAAGTCGTGGATGACATCAACACGCTCGGTTACGGACTGACCTTCGGGATCCACAGCCGCATCGACACCACAGTCGAACGCGTCGTACGCCGCATCCGCACCGGTAATACCTATGTTAACCGCAATATTATCGGCGCCGTGGTCGGCGTGCATCCATTCGGCGGCGAAGGCCGGTCAGGGACCGGTCCCAAAGCCGGCGGGCCGCACTACCTACATCGGTTCGCTACCGAACGCGCTATCAGCCGGGACACGACCGCCGCCGGTGGCAACGCCTCGCTGATGACGCTCGAGGAAGACGAACCAGCCGACAACACCCTGCTCACGCCGGAACCACAGCGTTATGGCTAGCGTGCGCATGGCCGTCACCGAGGCCGCACGGCTTCATGCGTTCCAACGAACGTGGCAACCATTCATGCCATGGTCGGTGGTACTCGGTGGTACGGCCAGCGCCCACGGCATCCACCCACAATCCGATATAAAGGGATAACATCATGGCGATCGGTGTTTGGATCAGTCTAATTTTCTATTTCGTGCTGATGCTCGGCATCGGCTTCTATGCCTGGCTTCAGTCGACTTCATCGCCGGAGGAATACATGCTGGGCGGCCGCAGGCTGCGACCGTCGGTCGCCGCCCTATCCGCCGGTGCCTCGGACATGAGCGGCTGGCTATTGCTGGGCCTGCCGGGCGCGCTGTTCGCCTCCGGATTGGTGTCGTCCTGGATCGGTATCGGTTTGTTCTGCGGCGCATTCGCCAACTGGATCATCGTCGCGCCACGCCTGCGTGAGCAGACCAAACGTTACGACGACAGCCTGACAATCCCGGCGTTTCTAGCCAATCGTTTCCCGACACGTGCCCTGGCGCTACGCACCGTATCAGCCGTGATTATCGTCATTTTCTTTGCGGTCTATACGGCCTCGGGATTGGTCGCGGGCGGTAAGCTGTTTACCAGCGCCTTCAGCGGCATGTTCGAGTTCGGCTCGCTTTCCGGTTACACCACTGGCATCTGGCTGACGTTGGCCATCGTGCTGAGCTACACCGTCGTCGGCGGTTTTTTGGCAGTCAGTCTCACTGACTTTTGTCAGGGCAGCATCATAATGCTCGCACTGGTCGCCATGCCGTTGACTGTCCTGTTCGGAAGCGGCGGTGGCGGTCTGAGCCAAGCCTCGAACACCCTAGCCAATGTCGATCCGAACTTTTTGTCCTGGTTCCACGGCCTTGGCCTGCTTGGATTCCTTTCGGCTGTTACCTGGGGGCTCGGCTATTTCGGCCAACCGCATATTATCGTTCGCTTTATGGCGATACGCTCGGTTAAAGAGGTGCCCCGAGCCCGCAACATCGGCATGAGCTGGATGGCTGTATCACTGATTGGTGCTATCAGCGTCGGCGTTTTCGGTCGCGCCTACGCCGTGCGCAACGGTCTCGACATCGGCGATTCAGAAACGATTTTCATCGTACTCTCGGATCTTTTATTCAATCCGTTCGTGACCGGCTTTCTCTATGCGGCGCTACTGGCTGCGATCATGAGCACTATCTCCAGCCAATTGCTGGTCGCCTCGTCATCACTGACCGAGGACTTCTATCGGCTGTTTCTGCGTAAGGAAGCAAGCAAGCGCGAAAGCGTCACAATCGGCCGCATTAGCGTGCTGATTGTCGGGCTAATCGCTGCCGTCATTGCCAGCAATCCGAACTCACAGGTACTGGGCTTAGTCAGCCATGCCTGGGCCGGTTTCGGTGCAGCCTTCGGACCGATGATTATCTTGTCGCTAACCTGGCGGCGTATGTCGGGCACCGGCGCGGTCGCCGGGCTCGCCACCGGCGCGATCACCGTGATCGTGTGGATTCTGCTCGGCTGGGATCAGAGCATGTTCGGCGGTCCCGGCGTCTACGAGATCATGCCGGGCTTTGCGCTGGCTTGGCTTGCGATCTACGGCGTCAGCCTGGCCACCGAAACTAGCGGTGAATTCCGCGCCGCCCCCGCCAGCTGACGCCACTACGGCTACGACTGAGTGCGCTGGCTCAAGCCAGCGCACTCAGCTCGCCGAGACGCGCACAATCGAGGTCGAATTTCTCGATCGGCAGATTGTCGGCCCGAGTCCGGCCACGGTTGACCGCGGCCACTGGCTGGCCACGCCGCACAGCCTCGCGCACAAACCGAAACCCAGACCAAACCATCAGCGACGAACCGACAACCAACACCGCATCGGCACGATCAAGCGCGTCCCAAGCACATTTGGTCACGTGCGGCGCCACCGTGCCACCAAAAAACACCACTTCCGGTTTGAGAATGCCGCCACAGCTCGGGCAATCCGGCACGACAAACTGCTCGTAGTCGACCTCGCCCAGGTCGATGTCACCATCGGGCCTGAGCGTATCGGCCTCGGTGAGCCAACCGCGATTGGCTGCAATCAGTTTGTCCTGGATGCAACTGCGTGACACGCGCTTGCCGCAGGCCAGACACACCACGCGATCAAGGCGACCATGGAGATCGACCACCGCGCTTGACCCCGCAGCCTGATGCAGGCCATCGACATTCTGGGTGACGATGCGGCTGATCCGCCCTTTGTTTTCCAGTGATGCAAGTGCACGGTGGCCGGCGTTCGGCCGGGCCCGCGCGACCGGCGGCCAACCAGCCATGCTGCGTGCCCAGTAACGCTTGCGCTTGGTGAGCTGGGTAACAAACGCCTGATGCTGGATCGGGCTCGCGCCCTTCCAATCGCCGTGACGATCACGATAATCGGGGATGCCCGAGAGGGTGCTAAGGCCTGCACCGGTGAGCACGAACAACCGCCGATGACGGCCGATAAATGCTGATAGCGCTTCGAGACTGGCCCGGTCATCGACTGCTGTCGACCCAGCTTTAGCCATGCTGGCATCAATGTGGTCTGGCGCCGGCCCGGCAGTTGTCATTTATACGCCAGCCATAGGATCGTTGGCCTGCTTACGCGTACATTGCACGCACGGGCAGCGCCCCCGGCCTTCCGGTAGGTCGATGGCTGCTTAGGCGTCCCGACGGTCGAATGTCTGGAAGCGGCAAAGTGGTCGGTCGTTACTGGCCGGCTCGATTTGCTCATCGATTTTATGCCACATCGACCATTCGAACGGCGGAAACCAGGTATCGCCGATGTATTCGGCCTCTATGCGTGTAATGAGCAGCCGCGTCGTACGTGGTAACGCCAGAGCATAGATTTCAGCGCCGCCCAGGATCATGAGCTCATCGCCGTCGGTTGCCGGATCGATGCACTGGATCGCCTCGTCGAGATCGCGGACCATTTCACAGTCGTCAAACTGCAGATCCGACTGCCGTGTAAGCACAAGATTGCGACGGCCCGGTAAAGCCGCCCTGATAGACTGGCGCGTCTTTCGCCCCATCAAGACCGGCTTGCCATACGTCTGGTTCTGGAACCAACGCAGGTCAGCCGGCAGGTGCCACGGCATACCGCCATGAGATCCGATGACATCGTTTCGGTCCATTGCGGCGATAGCAGTCAGCCACATCGATGAATTGTCCGTGGTCGTAGCGTTTTGCATGGCTTAGACGTTAAACCGCAACCGGCGCACGAATCGCCGCATGCGATTCATAGCCTTGCAATGCGATATCGTCAAAGCTAAACGAGAATAGATCATCGACCGCTGGGTTGAGCCACAGCGTCGGCGCCGGCTTCGGATCACGCGCCAATTGCCGGTCCACTTGATCCAAATGGTTCGAATAGATATGCGCATCGCCCAGTGTGTGCACGAACTCGCCAACATCCAGGCCGGTCGCCCGCGCCATCAGATGGGTTAACAGCGCGTAGGACGCAATGTTGAACGGAAGCCCTAGAAAGATATCCGCGCTGCGCTGATAGAGCTGACAGGAGAGTCGGCCATCGGCGACGAAAAATTGGAAAAGGACGTGGCACGGCGGCAACGCCATGTCATCGACTTGCGCGGGGTTCCAGGCCGTAACGAGGTGTCGCCGCGAATCGGGGTGATGGCGGAGCGAATCGCGCACGTGCGCCAGTTGATCGATAGCGTGACCGCCCGGCGACGGCCAGCTCCGCCACTGGTAGCCGTAAATCGGGCCTAGATCGCCGTCGGCGTCGGCCCATTCATCCCAGATTGTCACCCCGTTTTGGCGCAGGTACGTGACGTTGGTATCACCGGCAATAAACCACAACAGCTCGTGAATAATCGACCTAAGATGCAGCTTTTTGGTCGTCACGGCCGGGAAGCCACGCGCCAGGTCGAAGCGCATCTGGCGGCCGAAGATCGCGCGCGTGCCGGTACCGGTGCGATCCGATTTGATCGCGCCGTTGTCGCGAGCATCGCGTACGAGATCCAGATACGGTTGCTCGACGACAGTCATGCGATCCCCGGGCGTCGCGTATACCCCCAAATCATCAGCGCCACGCCAATCGCGATCATCGGCAGCGAATAGACTTGGCCGAGCGTCATCCAGCCGAAGGCCACGAAGCCTGCGAACGGGTCCGGCTGGCGGAAGAATTCAGCGACAAAACGCGCGCAGCCGTAGCCGGTCAGAAACACACCGGTCACGACACCGCGCGGCCGCGGGCGCAACGCGAAAAACCACAGCAGGACAAACAAGAGCAAACCTTCGAGACAGGCTTCGTACAACTCGGACGGGTGCCGCGGATTGGGCCCCACCTGCGGATAAACCATGGCCCAGGGAACGGGGGTATGCACGATCCGCCCGACGAGCTCACCGTTGATGAAATTGCCGATCCGGCCGAGGAACAAACCGATGGGCACGATGGGTGCGACGAAATCGATTACGTCGAACCAGTGGCGCTGGCCACGCCAGGCAAACAACAGACTCGCGGCAGCAACACCGATCAGGCCGCCATGAAACGACATGCCACCATCCCAGACATACAGAATATGCAGTGGATGGGCGAAATAGGCGCCGGGCTGGTACAACAAGACATAGCCAAGACGACCGCCCAACACCACGCCGAGTACGACGTAAAACAGGAAGTCGCCGACCTGTTCGCGCGACCACTCAATGTGCGCAAGCCGTGTCCGCGCGTTGGCCAGAGCCCAGCCAACCAGGAAGCTGGCCAGATACATGACGCCGTACCAGTACACGGACAGCGGCCCAACCGAGAGCGCGATCGGATCGAAATCGGGGCGAACAAACATTGCCGCGTAGTTTATCAGGCCGTCATATGCGAGCGTGACTCAACGACAAGAACCAATTGCCTGCCTCCGGTTCTTGAGCAATAAAAACCCCGGCCGCAAACGCGACCGGGGCCAAATTATGCGACCGCTGTACGGACGTTCACGCCACCTTGCGCTCGAATTCGCGCTCAAAACGAGCCCGGAACTCATCGCGGGTTAAGGCGTGATTCTGGGTACCGTCGTGTTCGACCTTGATGGTGCCCATCAACGTGGCCATACGACCGGTGATTTCCCAATCGTAGCCTTCCTGGAGACCGACAATCAGGCCTGCCCGGAAGGCATCACCGCAACCAGTGGGATCGTTGACCGACGCTGGTGTGGCCGCCGGCACATTGATGGTACGGCCGCCTACGTGGATGGTCGCACCGTCAGCGCCACTGGTGATGATGAACGCTTTAACGCGCGCTGCGATTTCAGCGACCGACAGACCAGTTTTCTCGCCGATCACCTGCGCTTCGTATTCGTTGACCGAGACATAGGCAGCCTGGTCGATGGCCGTTTTAAGCTCGTCACCGTCGAACATCGGCAACCCCTGGCCAGGGTCGAATATAAAGTCGATGCCGGCGTCGGCAAATTGTTTCGCATGCTGAACCATGCCGTCCTTACCGTCCGGTGCGATGACGCCGAGATCAATCGAGTCATCGGTCGGCACATGTTGCTCATGGGCGCGATTCATCGCGCCCGGATGGAACGCAGTGAACTGGTTACCGTCGGCATCCGACGTGATATAAGCCTGCGCACAGTAGGTGTCTTCGATTTCCTTTACATACTTGCGGCTGATGCCGTGTTGATCCAGCCAGTCTTGGTAGGGACGAAAATCCTTGCCAACCGCACCCATGGCATAGCCTTCGCCGCCCAACAGATTGAGCGAATAGGCGATATTGCCGGCACAACCACCGAACTGACGGTCTAGATTCGGCACCAAAAACGACACGTTCAGCCGATGCACATGATCGGGCAGGATTTCATCGGCAAAACGGCCTTCAAAACTCATCAGCGTATCGAAAGCAATCGAACCGCAAATCAAAGCAGACATATATTGTCCTCAGTCAAACCAAAACAGTGCCAGCAACCGGCCGGCACTGTTACTACATCTTGCCAGAAATTGGCAAAATGGGGGTTCAACCAGGCAAGCAATGGCTTTCAACTGGCTTATCCACCGACCAGAAAGACCAATTCGTTTTGTAGCCACCCACTCTGAGCCATCTGAGCAGGCCTAGATATCCAAAACACTGCCTGTATACGTACAGCTACCCTTGCTCTAAAAATTTGTCGCGCAGCGCTTGTGTGAGAATCGCGTTCCAACGTTGCTCTGCCAGATCGTAAGCTTCAGGCCGAACCTCTTCAGAGTGAACACGTTTAGCGATCACACCACATAGGCAGGCTGCCGATAGCCCAAAGGTCTCGCAGACGGTAAACAGCGCGGCAGCTTCCATTTCGAAATTGGTCACGTTCAATTGTTGCCATTCGGCCATGGACCCCTGGAAACGACGCGGCACATAGCCTGAGTGATTGTCATAGCGCTCCTGGCCCGGCCAGAAGGAATCCGATGATGCGGCGACACCAACGTGGTGCGGAATTTCAAGACTGCGGGCTGCATGGACGAGTGATTGGGTCAGCGCAAAGGACGCTACTGCCGGATATTCCATAGGTGCGTAATGACCCGATGTACCCTCCAGCCGTACGGCGGCTTTGCTGATGATGATATCGCTGTAGTCGATATGCGCCTGGATCGAACCTGTGGTGCCCACACGTATGAACTGGGTTATACCGATATTGGCCAATTCCTCGACTGCGACCGCCGTCGAGGGTGACCCCAGTCCCGTCGAACACACTAATACCGACTGGCCCGCGATACGCGCCAACCAAGAACGATATTCGCGGTGTTGGCCAATCTCCCGAGCATCGCCGTCAATGCCCCGAGCCAGCTGGGGAACACGTCCTGGATCCCCCGGCAAAAGCGCGTACTGTGCGCCCCCGATGTCTTCCCGACTCAGCCCGATGTGATATTGCTTGATGCTATTCCGGCTCATGAATCACTCTCTATCTGGATGGGGGTTCCGGCACCCGTCCATACCAGCCCGAGATGCCGGGCTGCCGTGGCACCGATGTCGGCGAACGATGTTCGCCGTCCAAAATCGCCGCTAGCGATACCGGGTCCGCAGACGAGCACGGGGACGTTCTCCCGGGTATGATCACTACCCCCAAACGTCGGATCATTGCCGTGATCGGCGGTTACGATCAGAAGGTCCTCGTCGCCGAGCGCACAACGCACCTCAGACAGTCGATTATCGAAGCGTTCAAGCTCATTGGCATAGCCGATCACATCCCGGCGATGCCCGTATCGCGAGTCGAAATCACAGAAATTAACAAAAATCAGCCCTGGATCAGCCTGCTCATCCAAGCTTTCCAATACTTGGTCGAATACCTCATCGAGCTCGGTAACGGGATACTCGTGATAAATGCCACGATGAGCGAATAGATCGCCGATCTTGCCGATGGTTGTGACTGTCATACCACTCTCCGACAAGGCGCCAAGCAAAGTTGGACCATGCGGCGGCATGGAGAAATCCCGACGCTGCTCGGTACGCGTAAAGCTATCTGCCGAACTGCCGACGAAGGGCCGCGCGATAACACGCGCAATGCGATGCTCATCACACAATTCACGCGCTGCTTCGCACACTGTGTATAGGCGCTCAAGCCCAAACACACTTTCATGCGCAGCAATCTGGAATACGCTATCAGTCGAGGTATAAACGATCGGCTCACCGGTTCGCAGATGCTGCTCACCGTGGTGCGCGATAACCTCGGTGCCAGATGCTCGCCCAACTTCGATCACCCCCGGAAGTTCGCAAGCCTCGACTAACCGCGAGATCAATTCAGGCGGGTACGGCTGAGCCGGGTCCTCCCCAAAGTGCCCCCAGTCAGCTGTGGTCCGTAGCCCGGCAATTTCCCAGTGCCCCCCTGTACTGCCTTTGGGCACGCTAGTTGGTACTGCATACCCAAAAGCCACATCAGGTTCCAATCGCCCGCCAAGGCTAGCGGCTAGCGCTCGCCCCCGGCTGGCACGAGCGGATCCCTCGATCCCCATTGAGGCGAGATTCGGTGACACAAGCGGTCCGGCTCGGACTCCAGCTTGATCTGCATTACCGTTGGCAGCCGCCTCGACGATATTGCCGAGTGTATCCGACCCCACATCACCATAGGCAGCCGCATCATCGGCCTGGCCTACACCGACTGAATCCATGACTAGAATGATGGCACGCGCACTATTCATGGTGAACTCAACATAAAGACGGAACTACCCCAACGTCGCAAAAGCATGTGGTAACAACTCCACCAAAGATAGCGGCGCCGACCGCTGATCGCCTGCTACAGCCATGACCGGCGTATCACCATCTGCAAACTCGGCCAAAATCTGACGACAACGCCCGCAGGGCCAGACGAAATGTCTCGATACTGCAGCGATCGCAACCGCGTGAATCGTTGAATGGCGGTTGGCCGAGACCATCGCGCCAGCAGCGTTAGCTTCTGCGCATTGACCGCAAGGAAACGACACGTTCTCAACATTACAGCCAGTCACGACCTCTCCATCTTGCGTCCAGAGAGCCGCCCCCACCGAGAAACCAGAATAAGGGGCATAAGCGTTATTCCGGGCCTCAATCGCCTTTGCGACCAGACGGCCCCAATCCACCAGCTCGACTGTCATCAGTTGTGTCCCATATCAACTGCTTGAGTTTCGGCAAGCGTTTTTTCACCTCGAATATGCACCAAGACCCAATAAATACCACAGGCAATAACGGAAGTGATCACGAACCACGGCACATTATTCGTCAACATATCGGGTAAAAAATCAAAATAACCCAAACTCGATAAAACAGCTCCTATAATGAAAGAAATACAGGCGCTAGGACGAAAATTATTGGCAAACCCCTTCTTTTTTTCAAAAAATGACTCCACCGGAGTCGATTGCTTCTGAAATACAACCCAATCAAACATCATAAGAAATGTGAAAGGAAAGAGAAATATGCCAACAAACGATAGAAACGATGTTATATGCTGCAAAATACCTAACACCGCCAGAATAGTCGCTATTAAACCAATCCCGGTGCATGCGATCGGCTGATCGTAAGGCCGAGGGGCACGTACAGTCTCACCAGCCGCGAGCAGCTTGGTTACTGCTGGATAAAGATTCATCGCATTGGTATGGGCTATTGCTAGTATGACGCCGACCGCAGCTACAACTCCCGCAACCGGCAGATCCTTAGCAAGTAGCGCGACATTCCATTTTCCGGTTGTAGATTTAGTTATTAGACCGAGAATACCCATAAGCAAAACGGGTAATAAAACGCCTGCAGTCGCAGCGCTGAAATAAGCGACCTTGGAACCGCGGCTTTCATCCGATGTAGCTGGCCGGCAAAATCGGGAAGCAGTGGAAAACTCATAACTCCAAGCCAGCAACGAAAAACTCAGGATTGTAGAGACAACAGCACCCCAATGCATGTCGCCTGAAAGGCCAGGTATCGTGATTGTATAATCTCTTACTAAATAATAGCTCAGAACTGCATAGCAAATAATGAATATTAACGCAGTATAGTTATAAAATCGTTCTAACCACTTCATGCCCATAAAAACCAGAAGTGTTTGGAATATGCCAAGCAGCCAATACCACAGGGCGCCATAACCCGGATATAGCGTTGACATGATCTGTCCCCCAACAGCGGTATTCACACCAAACCAGCCGGCACCCACAAAAGTATAAAGAAGAGCTAGAATCAAACTTGCTCCTCGACCAAATGTCGCACGGGCGGTCACTAGCGATATCAGTGGAACTTTCCGCCCTTGTTCGCTGAATAAACCGGCTGGAACAATACCGATCACCCCAGCGATGACTACTGCAATACAAAAATTAATCAACCCAACGTGATAAAGCACCATCCCGATTACCGGCGTAGTAGCCGAGGCCGAAGCCAACCCCCAAATGGTGAATAGCGTCAGCGGAGTCATAGTGCGCCGATCATCCGGTATCGGCTGGATTCCAATAGTTTCTATATTTTTGGGCTGACCACCGGAAGAACTAACCGTATTGTTTACAGAATTATTCATAAATCACCAACTCTCAACCGACGACTTGGCTCTTGTATTGGCTTCTCTTGGTAATAGCCATGGCAGCTACCGCCTATAGACGAGCAATGCGCTGACTCAATAATTCGAAGGCTGCCTCATGTTCAATCGCATGCGCCCACCACGCATTGTGTGATTGCCCAGTTACACCCCATAAGTCGACCGCAGTATGGCCGCTGGTCAGAGGTGATTCAGTTTCGACCTGAATGGCGCATTCCTTGAATTCGAACAGCTCCGGCCGCAGCAGAGAGAGAAGCGTGCAACAGTCATGAAGTGGCGCACGATCGGCGCCGTATTTGGATTCGTCGTAGCGAACCGAGAAATCGAGCATGTCGGCAACCACATGGGCCGGCTTGGTATCGATAGCTCGAATGCAGTCACGCCGAGCTCGGGTCATTAAGAACTGATGGGTAACATCCAGGCCGAAAACGGTGATCGGAATGCCACTACGAAATACAATATCGGCGGCATGCGGATCGACGCCGATATTGAATTCCGCTGAGGGCGTCACATTGCCGCCTTCGCGCATCGCGCCGCCCATGAGCACGATCCGGCCGATCCGATCCCTAATATCCGGTGCCTTCTTGAAGGCCATCGCGATATTGGTCAGCGGTGCCGTGGCAACTAACGTCAATCGGCCGCCCTGAGTGTTTTGGGCATGGCGCACGATGAAGTCGACAGCATGTTCCGACGACAGCGGCATCTGCGGTTCAGTGACCTCGTAGCCATCGATGCCTGTTTCGCCGTGCAGATACTCGGCCGTCTCCAAAGTCCTTATCAGAGGCTGCACACAACCCGCAAAAACGGGGACATCAACTACATTAGCCAGTTCGCAAGCAAGGCGCGCATTACGATGCGTTCGCTCCAATGGCACGTTGCCGCCGACTGTAGTGATGCCGTCGATTCGAACATCCTCGGGAGATGCGATCGCTAGGAGTATGTTGATGAAATCATCCTGGCCCGGATCGCAGTCGATGAGTATGGGCAATGGTTTCATCGCATAGCCTTATGGAGGCTTGAACCAAAGGCAGAACCGAACCAATGGGATTTATATTTCCATACGGTCGGCATTTCGATCTCCCGGGTCACTTTGTCGCGTCCGACAACAAAGCCGCTCCGGAACTGCTTCCGATCCGGCTCGCACCGGCATCGATCATGGCGTGAACATCGGGTCCAGACCGGATACCTCCAGAAGCTTTCACGCCAAGGTCGACACCAACCGTTTCACGCAGCAATCGAACATCGGCGATCGCCGCACCGCCATGACTGAACCCCGTAGAGGTTTTGACGAAATCCGCCCTAGCCCGGTGCGCAGCTTGACATGCGGCGATTTTTTCCTCATGCGTTAGCAAGCAAGTTTCAAGAATTACCTTGAGAATCTTTGGCCCACACGCTTGCTTGATCTGGCGGATGTCATCCTCGACAGTCGCTAAGTCACCATCCTTCAAAGCACTGATCGCCAGCACCATATCGAGCTCGTCGGCTCCGGCTTCCAGCACTGCGTAAGCCTCGGCAAGCTTAACCCGTGTCGGCGACGCGCCTAGAGGAAATCCGATTACAGCACAGGTCGATACATTCCCATCACTCAGATAATGAGCGGCCAGCTCAACGAACCACGGATTCACACACACAGACTTAAAACCGTTGTTGATCGCCTCGTTGCAATATCGTTGAACATCGACCGACGTAGCCTCGGGGCGCAGCAACGTATGATCGATAAACTGAGGCAAATCACCTTTCGTGCGCAGTTTGTCCTGGGGCATATAATTGATGAACGCCGATAAAAGACGTCCTTCCAAGTGTTATCAATAACACTATATGTTAATTCTATTACTAGAAATGTAACTTTGGTTTCATTTACATTTTATTAATATAATGTTATTAGACTAAACCTGACCGTGAAGAGCATGCCTCGATCATAAGAAAATTATAATTATCTTATTGATTTAAATAAGGTTATATCTTCTATTTGAATAATAAATTCAAGTTATAATACAGTCTTGAACAATACTTTGAATTTATATTCAGCGCGCGCCAGATTGAATGTCTGAAAATTCACGCGAGTGATGATGTGCTGCGTCGATGGATAGCTCTGCTGGCCGCCACTTCCACTTTCTGTGGCGGCCATTTATCACTTACTATTAACCAGCAGACCCTTGAATTGAGGAGGTATATGAAACGACGCCGTGACGCACGTCTTCACTGGCTGAAGAACAATCTTGCGAACAGCGGCGGCGTTCATCTATCGGAGGCGGCCCGGCAATTTGGTGTTTCACAAATGACGATTCGGCGTGATGTCGATTCCACCGATGGTGACCTCACGCTACTAGCCGGCCGGATATTTATGTCCGATAGCCTTCACTCAACCACTGTCTACGATCTAAATGTCGAAAAAGACAGCCATCAACGGGTCAAGCAGCAACTCGGCGCCCGAGCAGCCACGTTTATCGAACCTGACGATACGGTGTTCATCGACTGCGGGTCGACCCTAATCAACTTGGTCAGTGCACTGGATCGCGATCTGCCGCTCACGATCGTGACTTATGCCTTGAACATCGCCAATGCCATCAGCAGCCGGCTACCAAATGCCCAACTGCTCCTTTACGGCGGGCTCTATCACGCCTCGTCGCAATCGTTCTCAGGCGAGGGGGCAGCCAACGCACTCAGACAAACCGGTATAAACAAAGCGTTTATTTCAGCAGCCGGAGCCGATATGGAACGTGGGATCAGTTGCTTCAACTTTCATGAAGTTGAGCCGAAACGTGCTGCTCTAGAAACAGCGCAACAATGCATCCTCGTGGCGGACTCAAGCAAGATGGGCAAGCTCCGTCCAGCCCTATTCGCCGACTGGAATCAGTTCGACACGCTCCTAACCGACACTCCCGTAACCGGACCACCGTTAATTGCTTCAGGACCTAGCGGACCAACGATTGTGCAAATCTAGGCCAGTGATCAAGCCGATCTAGCTGAATCGCCCGACTCGTATTTGAGTTCGAGACGCTTGGCGGCCGTGACCTCGTCCAACCGCCGGACCGGCAGATCGAACGGGGCGTTCTGAAGCGTCGTCGGATCACGTTCGGCCTCGGCGCGAATGCTGGCCATGGCGTCCACGAACGCATCGAGCGTGGCGCGCGACTCGGTTTCGGTCGGTTCGATCAAGAAACACTCCGGCACGAGCGTCGGAAAGTAGACCGTCGGCGCGTGAAAACCGTAGTCCAGCAGCCGTTTGGCACAATCGCCGGCGGTTATGCCGAATTCCTGTTTCTCGCGCTTTAAGGTGACGATGAATTCGTGACTGGCCCGGCGTTTCGGGAACGCAACCTCGAACCCATTGGCCTCCAACCGTTTCATCAGATAGTTGGAGTTCAATGTAGCGAACTCGGCGACACGCGTCATACCGTCGCGCCCAAGCATACGAGCGTAGACGTAAGCACGCAGTAATACACCGGTATTGCCCATGAATGCCGACAGACGGCCGATGGTGTGCGGCACATCTTTTTCGGTCAGCCAATGATAGCGGGCATCCTCACCTTCGCCAGTACACTCGACCACTGGAATGGGCATAAAATCGCGCAACCGCGGGCCGACGCCAATCGCGCCGGAGCCGGGGCCACCACCACCGTGTGGTGTCGAGAACGTCTTATGCAGGTTCATGTGGATGACATCGAAGCCCATATCACCCGGCCGCGCCTTGCCAAGGATGGCGTTCAAGTTGGCGCCATCGTAATAAAGCAGGCCACCGGCGCTATGCACGATATCGGCAATTTCCAAAATATCCTGCTCGAAAACGCCAACCGTCGATGGATTGGTGAGCATAATGCCGGCGGTCTTCGGCCCCACGGCTTCACGCAGCGCGTCGAGATCGACGTCGCCATCAGCATTGGTCGGCAGCTCGACAACTTCGCACCCGCACATAACCGCCGTGGCCGGATTCGTCCCGTGCGCAGCCTCTGGCACCAACACCTGTCTGCGGTCGGTATCGCCCCGCGACTCGTGGTAAGCCTTGATCATGGCCACACCGGAAAACTCACCCTGCGCTCCGGCCATCGGCGCCAGCGAAACCGCAGCCATGCCAGTCACCGTGGTCAACATCGTCTGCAAGTCATAGAGACAGGCCAGTGCGCCCTGCCCGTGGCTGTCGGGCGCCAGCGGGTGCCGACTCAGGAATCCGGGCAGCGATGCCAGCGTGTTACAGGCTCGTGGGTTGTACTTCATGGTGCACGACCCCAGCGGATAAAACTGGGTGTCGATCGAGAAGTTCAACTGTGACAGGCGCGTAAAATGACGCACCGTATCCATTTCGGAGACTTCCGGCAGGCCGAGCGCGCGCTCGCGCTGCAACGCCGCCGGTAGATCGTCGATCGTAGGCGTATCAGCCGGCGCCTGGGCATACGCCCGACGTCCAGTCTGGCTTTGCTCAAAGATGGTTTTTTCAGTCATAAGTCAGGCTCGGCGCGCGATAAGCGCGAATTAAGCGTTCCGCGTAAGTCCGTCAGGCGGCTTGCTTGAGGGCGGCTAATGCAGCGTCGTAGTCCGGCTCATCGCCGATTTCGGCAACCAGTTCGCTATAGACCACCTGATCCGTGCTATCGGCCACGACAACGGCCCGCGCGCACAGGCCGGCCATCGGCCCGCTATCCAGCCGCAAACCGTAGTTCGCGAGAAAAGACGGGCTACGGAATGTCGACAGGTTTTGCCCACCGGCAATGTCTTCAGCGCTGCAGAACCGGGCGTGGGCAAACGGCAGGTCTGCCGACACCTGGATGAGCGCCAAATTGTCTACTTCGGCCAGTTCGCGGTTGAATCGCTGGACCGACAGCGAGCACGTCGGCGTATCCAAACTCGGGAAAATGTTGAATAGCTTGCGTTTACCGGCAAAGTGCGCCAGCCCGACATCTTCGAGATCAGTCGTGGTCAGCGTAAAGTCCGGCAGTGCTTCACCCGATTGCGGCATCTGTCCACGGACATTAACCGGATTACCTTTGAGGGTGACTTGTTGATTCATGGTTCGTACTCCGTAACGTCGAGCTCAGGCGGCCGACACACGACGCCGCGCTGGCTTACCGTTGTCGAGCACGTCGGCCAGCGTGGTTGCGTAGGCCTCAAGATCGGCATTGGTCTTGGTTTCGGTCGCGCACACAATGATCACGTTCGATAAGGCGTCGTAATGCGCGTCGATCGCGTAGCCGCCGAATATGCCGCGGCTGGCGAGTTCGTCCAGCGCAGTCTTGCTGTCCACGGGCAGTCGCAGCGCACATTCATGGAAAAACGGCGCCTCAAAAACCCGCTCGACGCCACGCAGCGTGGTCAGTTTGTCGACCAACTTGCGGGTATTGGCGGCGGAGTGTGCCGCCACGTTTTGCAGGCCATCCGGACCCAGCAGACTCATGTGGATGGTCGCGGCCGTAACCAGCAGTCCCTGGTTGGTACAGATGTTGGAAGTCGCCTTCGAGCGCCGGATGTGTTGCTCACGCGGCTGTAGCGTCAATACGTAACCGGTCTCGCCTTCGGCGTCGACGGTCTTGCCCACGACGCGACCCGGCATTTGGCGTGCGTGTTTCGTGCGACAGCACAAAATGCCGAAATACGGACCGCCACCAGATAACGGTGCGCCCAGCGGCTGGCCCTCGCCGACCGCGATGTCGACGCCGTCGCCGCTGCCCCAATCGCCCGGCGGGCTAACCAGCGCCAACGCGACTGGGTTCACAACCCCAATGGCGAATGCGCCATTGTTGTGGGCCCAATCGGTCAGCGCATCGGCATCTTCCAACACGCCGAAGAAATTCGGTTGCGGCACAACCACTGCCGTGACGTCTTCGCCCGTCCACTGATCCAGTGCCGACTGATCGGCCCGGCCACTGGCGGCCTCAAACCCGATCGTTTCGAACTGGATCCCCTGGTTGGCGCAGATATTGGTGGCCACTTGGCGGTAGAACGGATGAACCGAAGCCGGCATGAGAATACGATTCGCACGCGACTTTCGATTGCCACGCACAGCCATCAATACAGCTTCAGCCAACGCTGAAGCGCCGTCATAGAGCGAGGCATTGGACACGTCCATGCCCGTCAGCCCGCATATCATGGTCTGATATTCGTAGGTGACTTGAAGCGTGCCCTGGCTCGCCTCTGGCTGATACGGCGTATACGCGCTGTAGAACTCGCCCCTTGTGGTCAATTCCCACACCGCCGCCGGCACGTGATGCTCATAGGCGCCGGCGCCGACAAAACAGAGACCGTCGGCATCGCGTGCGGCGCGCTCGTGCATCTCGCGTGTGATCGCGCGCTCGTCTGCATGCGTGGGGACCGAGGACAAATCGACGCCCCGGAGCCTGGGATCGATTTCATCGAACAAATCGTCGATGTTCTCGACACCGACGGCGCCAAGCATATGGCGGATATCCGCCTCGGTATGGGGTATGAAGGCCATAATCTCTCGTGGATTCAAACCAGTTACACACCGCCCACGCGGTGCGCATCGACGCTAGTCGTCAGCGTCGGCCACTTCTTTATACGCGGCAGCGTCGAGCAGCGACTCAGTCGCTTCTTCGGATTCAAGCTTTAGCTCAAACAACCAGCCCTCGCCGAATGGGTCTTCGTTGACTTGTTCCGGCGCATCTTCGAGCGTTTCGTTTACGCTAGCAATTTCGCCGGCCACCGGAGCGTAGATGTCCGAGGCCGCTTTGACCGACTCCACCACGGCGACCTGCTCGCCCGCATTGAAGCTCGTGCCGACCTCCGGCAATTCGACAAATACCAGATCGCCCAGCGACGATTGGGCATGGTCGGTGATGCCGATGCGAGCTGTGCCGTCCTCAGCCGGCGCGACCCACTCGTGCGATTGGGTATAGCGATAATTGTCCGGTCGTTCGCCCATCAGTTGATTGTCTCCATATAAAAGTTCGGTTGTTGCACCGGCGCGTTAGTTAGTCCAGCGCCACCTTAATTTTGCCTTTACGCACGAATGTTGTCGCGACCACTCGTGCTGGCTGCCACTTGCCGCGCACGCCGACTTCAACACGCGCATAGTCCCAATCGACCGGCACACGGGCGAATCCGATCGAGCGTTCAAGCGTCGGCGCGTAGCTGCCGCTCGTAAGCTCTCCCGGGGCGTTGTCAGCACTCGGCTCGGCGACTGCGTCATCGCCGGCCGCGCGCACCGACGCACCCGTTCGGAGAATCCCGCGACCTTCCAGCAACACACCGACCAGCTTCGTCTCGATGCCCCGCTGTCGCGCCATTTCCAGCGCGTTGCGTCCCACGAAAGCACGCTCTTCAGGCTCGAAAGCGACGGTCCAACCGAGATTGGCAACCAGGGGCGAATGATCCTCGTCCATATCCTGGCCATAGAGGTTGAGACCAGCTTCCAGACGCAACGTATCGCGCGCGCCCAGCCCGACGGGCGTGGCGCCCGACCGGATCATGCCGCGCCAGAAACCGACCGCCATGTTGCCCGGCAGTACGATTTCGAAGCCGTCTTCACCTGTATAGCCAGTGCGGCCGACACTCCAATCGCCATCCGCCGCTACTTCGAAGGGTTTTAGCGCCATAGCGCGCTCGGCAAGCGCCGCACCAAGATGTTCGCGCACGAGTTCGCGCGCGGCTGGCCCCTGCGCGGCCACGATTGCCAATTCATCGCGCCTTTCCACGTTGACGTCGAAATCGCGCGCTTGACTATGCAGCCAAGCCAAATCCTTGTCGGTGGTCGCCGCGTTGACGACAGCTCGATACCAGTTACCCGCCACGTGGTAGACAATCAGATCGTCCACAACGCCGCCATGTGCGTTGAGCATGCAGGTATAGAGCGCCTTGCCGTCGGCATCAATCTTGGCGACGTCGTTGGCCAGAACGCGCCGCAAAAAGTCACGCGATTGGGCGCCGCGTATATCGACCACGGTCATATGCGACACATCGAATATGCCCGCGTGCTCACGGACCGCGTTGTGCTCGCCGATTTGTGAGCTATAGTTGATCGGCATTTCCCAGCCGGCGAAGTCCACCAGCTTGGCACCGAGGCTAACGTGTTCGTCGTGAAGCGGCGTGTGTTTGGGCATATCCTCGATTACGGCGTGCGCTTCGCATTACGCGCGCGACCCGCCGAACCTGCTCATTTATCTGCTTATCATCATACGCGAATAAAGACGTAGTTCAACGCCCTATCACCGGATCACCGGGGCGCATCAACCAATGGGGCTCCCGTTGGCGAGCCACCGGTGGCCTGACGAATCATTGCTTGGCGTAGCGGTGACAACCGGGCCGTCGCCGTAACACCAAATTGCCGCGCGCGTTGCAACACGGGGCGACGACTGCCGAACAATCGTTTCAAGCCGTCGGTAGCTGCCAGCATGGCCAAATTATCGGCCATCCGTGCACGTTGATAGCGGGCAAGATAGCGCGGCGCGTCGGGCGACGCACCGGTTCGACGGCCGCGTTCGAGCGCCGCCACCAACTCAGCAACATCGAGCAACCCCAGATTCACGCCCTGCCCGGCCATGGGATGCACGACGTGCGCGGCGTCGCCGACCAACGCCACGCGGTGCGTGACATAGCGGTGGGCATGGAGCAGCTTGAGGTCAAACGCGGCGCGCGAATCGACACGCTCGATCGGCCCAAGCACGCCGGCGCTGGCCTCGGTCAGCCGCTCGGCGAATGCCGTGTCGTCCAGCTCGGCGAGTTCATCAGCCAACACGTCGTCGGCGTGCCAAGCCAGGGAACAACGGCCGTCGGCCAGCGGCAAAAACGCTACCGGTCCGGTGTCGGTGAATCGCTGCCAGGCGATGTGGCGGTGATGTTTGGCCGGCTTGACCGCGCCGACGGTACAACGCTGGCCGTACCCCCAGCTTGACGTGGCAATGCCCGCCGCGCGTCGGACCGGCGAGTTCGCGCCCTCGGCGCCAACCACCAGCGCGGCGGACAAACGGTCGCCCGTATCCAGCTCGAGTTGGGCACCGTCGGCATGCGTTCGTAGATCGGCCAAACCCGCCGGGCTATAAACCGATGTGTTAGCAAGCTGCTGCCAGGCACGGTCGACCAACAGCCCATTTTCGACAATGTGGCCGAGCTCCGGCAGACCGACAGCCGTATGCGCCAGGTGCAGCGTATCGCCACCGGCACCATCCCAAACTTTCATGCCGCCGAAATCGCAGATGCGTGAGCGGTCGATGTGTGCCCAGATGCCCAGATGCTCAAGCACATGCCGCGGCGCTGGCGCGATGGCCGATTGGCGCAGGTCAAAGTCGGCACCATGGTCGAACGGTTGCGGCCGCTTCGCTTCGATTAGCGCCGTGGCAAACCCGGCCTGCTCGAGCGCGACGGCCAAAACGGCGCCGACCACACCGCCGCCGACCACAGCCACATCGAATTCGTTACCGGCCATGACCCGTCTCCGATTGCATAAGGTCATCCAAGGCCGGCGCAACCGCCAAGCCCATGCTGCGGCGTGCGATGTCGTGGCGAATGGTTGGCGCTATCGATAGACCGAAAAGCGCCATGCCTCGGGCCATACCTAAGCCCGGCAAGCGGTTGGAAAACGTGCGCACGACCAGATCCGTAAAGTTCGCGATCCGGTGCTGATCCGGACGTCGTGCCTCGGCCCAGGCCGCCAGCCAATCGGGATCACCAGGATCGAAATCCGCGCCGGCCAGATGTTTTTGCTCAGTTAGATGAGCGGCCAGTGTGAGCGCATCGCGTACCGCCAGATTGAACCCCTGCGCCGCGGCCGGATGCAGTGCGTGGCCGGCGTTGCCGATCAACACGCTGCGCCGGGCAACCGCGCTGTCGCACAGCGTGCGTGCCAATGGGAAACTACCCCGTCGCCCGGTCAGCTTGAGCGCTCCCAGCCGTGTGCCAAATTGCGTCGCGAGCTCGGCCTCGAATGTAGCCGTGTCGGCCGCCGCCAGCTCACGCGCGCGCTCCGGCGGCAGCGTCCAGACAAGTGCACAAGACTGCGCCGAACGTGGCAGCACCGCGATCGGCCCATCCGGTGTAAAGCGCTCGAACGCAGTGCCGCCGTGTGGTTTTTCCGGTTCGAGCGTGGTAATCAGCGCACGTTGGTCGTATTCATCATGCTTGGCGCCGATGCCGAGCGCATGGCGCACGCTCGAGTTGGCGCCATCAGCCCCGACCACCAGCCTGGCGGTCAATGTCTGTCGCACAGCCCCAGTGTCGTCGCCGCACCCGAGCGTTAATGCCACACCGCCATCGATCTCCGTTAAAGCCTCGAACGTCGCAGGCGCAACCACCGACACCCTTGGCTCGGCCTCAAGCCGATCCTGTAGCGCCTCAATCATCGCCGCATTGGCGGCCACGTAACCAAGCGCGGGCACATCGTATTCCGCCGCGTCGACACGGACCCGGCCGAAACTATCCTTCTGACTCACATGGAGGGTTTCGATGGGCTCGGCCGAGTTTGCGATCGCGGGCCAAAGCCCAAGCCGTTCGAACAACACGCGGGTTCCGTATGACAGCGCTGTCGTGCGCTCACGTGCTGCTGGATCGTCCACTACCGCGAATGGTCGCGCCTCAATCAGTGCCACCGACAAACCGACTTCGGCAACGGCCAACGCTAGACTGGCGCCGGCCAACCCGCCGCCAACCACGGCAATATCGGCGTCGAATTCATGCGTCATGTCGGTATCAGCGATGGATGAAGTTTGCGGCATTACTTGGCATTGGCGATTAACCGCTCGATTGCATCCGGTTCCTTGGGAACATCGGTGGTCAACACCTCGCAACCATTGTCGGTAATAACCACATCATCCTCGATTCGAATGCCCGTGGCCAGATATTCCGCCGGCACGTTCTCGGTTTCGGGGGGAATATAGAGCCCGGGCTCGACCGTAAAGGCCATGCCGGGTTCAAGCGTAACCCACTCACCGTTTTCCTTATAATCGCCGACATCGTGCACATCCATGCCCAGCCAGTGGCTGGTGCCGTGCATAAAAAACGCGCGATAGTCCTGGTTCGCGATGATGTCGTCACGTGCACCGGTCAGCAGACCGAGTTCGATCAAGCCGTCGACGATCACTGCCACGGCGGCCTGGTGTGGGGCGTTGGCCGGCTCACCGGGCTGAGCGGCAGCGAGCGCGGCTTTGTTGGCTGCCAGCACGACGTCGTACAAACGACGCTGGGCGGTGTTGAAACAGCCGCTGGCCGGGAATGTGCGCGTGATATCACCGGCATAGCCGGCATATTCGGCGCCCGCGTCGATCAACACCAGATCGCCCGCGTTGATTACATCGGCGTTTTCGATGTAGTGCAACACGCAGCCGTTGGCGCCAGCACCGACAATTGTCGGGTACGCCCAGTGCGCGCCCGCGGCTTCGAAGCCGTGGTGGATCGTCGCAGCCAACTCGTATTCAGCCATGCCAGGACGAACGCACTGCATGGCCGCGTTATGAGCCGCAGCGCTTATGTCGGCCGCACGACGCATACATGCGATTTCAGCAGCCGATTTGGTCCGCCGCATCGCATGCAATGCGATATCCAGACGCTCGATACGTGCCGGCGGCACGCGCCCCCGACCCTGGCTACGCATGCCGGTCAGTGTGGTCAGCACACGCCGGTCGATACCGGATTCATCGCCGAGCGCCAAATGGACCGCATCGCGGCCATCAAGCAGACCTGGCAGTCGATCGCGAAACTCGGCGATATCGAAGGCATTATCGGCGCCGAGTGCCGCGCGCGCGCCGTCGATGCCGAAGCGTCGGCCAACCCACGTCTCCTGCTCTGGATGACGCGGCCGGCAGAAGAGCTGAAATTCGCCCTCAGCATGCCCTGGCGCAATGATCGCAATGGCTTTCGGTTCGATAAAACCGGTTAAATACCGAAAATCACTCGCCGCCCGATAGGGATATGTGACGTCATTATTGCGGTTTTTTTCCGGTGCCGCGGCGATCACGGCGACATCATTTTCGCCCATCGACTCGATCAATCGAGTCCGGCGATCGGCATATTCAGCCGACCAGTCGAACGATTCGGTATCAGTATCCGATATTTGGTTCATGGTTGGAGCTGCTTGTAACAAAGTTTGCAAGTTCAATACCAGTCAGACGGCCAATAAACACCCGGTGCGCACATATAGAACGACATGCGATTGCCCGGTTATGAGCCAAACCCGGCATCTGGCCACACAATCATCAGCACCCACCGACGCGCTTTGACAGGCTTTTATTCACCCGCGCGCCGTTTTAGTGCAATGTCTGACGCGACTTCGGCCCCTCGCGTGCGGGCCGGAACTCCAGGAACAAAGTCTGGGCCGCAACACGCACGTATTCGACCAATTCCATATAGTCGGCCTCGGCGGTGCCGGTTTCGTCGTCCTCGCTGGTTAGGTCGGCGCGCGACAGTTCGGTGAGGTCGTCGACCAATTCGCGCGATTCGGCTGTAAGGTTGTCCGGATTGAAATTGCCGGTTACCGACAGGCCATAGAGAAAACCCGCGCACCAGTTGGCCAGCGCCTGCACACGCGTATCCAGATCGACGTCATCGCCCGGCAACAACGGCGTAAAACTCAGTTCCGGATCGAACAGACCGTTTAATGTTATTTCACGCAGTGCGTCCAGCGCCTGGTCGAGCATCTCAGAATCAACATCTTCGACCGCATGCCCACCTGGTGTTTCGTTATCGATACATAGCCGCCCGGTCAGCGTGCCATGCGCTTCGGGCGGCGTTTGTACCGAGCCTGTCTGATGCAATCCTTGCTTGATTGCGCTAAATATTTGTTCCTGATCCATGCCAAAAATCGCGTAAACCCTGTGTCAGATTATACGCTGACAGTGAACACAACCCAGATTGCCAAGCATGCCTACAATCGACTGGCACGACACGCTGGCCGAGCTGATTGCCCACAACAGCATCAGCAGCGGTGATCCCGCGTGGGACACGGGGACACGCCCGGTCGCCGAAGCGCTCGCTAATCGGCTCGAAGACGCTGGACTGACCTGCGCCCTCGAACCACTGGCCACGCGCGACGATAAGGTCAATCTGATTGCGACCACTGGCAGCACAGCATCGATAACTAACGACTCAGCCGGCCTGGTGCTGGCCGGTCATCTCGACACGGTGCCGTTTGACCCCGACGGCTGGAGTTTTGACCCGTTCACACTCACAGCGGCCAACGAACGGCTGTACGGCCTCGGTAGCTGCGACATGAAAGGCTTTGTCGCGATCGCGGCCGCCGTCGCCAGCGAGTACACGGCCAACCATCTCGACCGCCCGCTAACACTTGCCTTTACCGCCGATGAGGAATCCGGCATGGACGGCGCCCAGGCGCTGACCGCGGCCCACCAAAAACTGGCGCCATACTGCGTTATCGGCGAACCCACGGACCTGACACCTGTGCGCCGGCACAAGGGCATTTTCATGGAGACGATCGAAACCGTCGGTTGTGCTGGGCATTCCAGCAACCCTGCACTCGGTGCCAATGCGATCGACGCCATGCGCGTGGCCATGAACGCGATCACCGAACTGCGTGCCGAGCTGGCCGCGACATCAGCGCCCGGGTTCCCAGTCGAACACGCCACGCTCAACCTCGGTGCAATCCACGGCGGCGACAGTGCCAACCGTATTCCGGCGCGCTGCCGGCTGGATATTGATCTGCGTTTTCTACCGGGCGAGCACATCGCCGATCACCGCCGCTTGCTCCGCCAACGCGTAGCCGACGCGGTGGCAACCACCGACTGTGCGGTCGAGTTCAGTGAACTGTTCGACGGTACGCCAGCGTTCGAAACACCCGCTGATTCACCGCTGGTCACGGCCTGCGAAACACAATGCGGCCGCGAGGCAGCGGCTGTGGACTTCGGCACCGAGGGCGCGTTCTACAACCGTGCCGGCATGGCGTCGGTCATCCTCGGCCCCGGCAGCATCAACCAAGCCCATCAGCCGAATGAATATCTAGCACTAGCGCAAATAACGCCGATGCAGCGCATCCTGCATGGATTAATTCGACAGTTCTGTATCGATTAGCAGCGTGTCACGCATAATGTCGGCATGAACGCCCCCGCTCCACGCAACTCAGCCACCTCGGACAACGTCTCGCCCGCCGAAGCAGCCGCGGCCGCGTTGCGCACGAGCGCGCCGTATATCCGCGCCCATCGTGGCCGAACATTCGTCGTGCATCTGCCCGGCGAAGCAGACGACGACGCCGCACTGACCACGCTGGTCGAAGACCTCGCCCTGTTATCGAGTCTCGGCGTGCGGTTGTTGCTAGTACTCGGTGCGCGTCCGCAAATCGACTACGCACTGGCCACAGCTGGCGTCGAAACCCCGTTCGTAAACGCGACCCGTGTGACCTCGGCAACCGCGCTGACCGAAGTCGTCAAAGCCGTCGGCGCGCACATGATCAACACCGAAGCACGCTTGTCGCGCAGCGTGACCCAAACAACGCTCGGCGGCACCGGCGTGGCTACGACCCGCGGCAATTTCGTGGTGGCCAAACCACTGGGCATCGTCGATGGCGTCGACCACGAACATACCGGCGAAGTCCGCCGGATCGACACCGACGGCATCAACGCCGCCCTGGACGGCGGCCAGATCGTCATGGTCTCGGCGCTCGGCTATTCGCCGTCGGGAGAAATCTTCAACGTGTTGACCGAGGATCTGGCCACTTTGGCCGCCATTGAACTGGGCGCCGACAAACTGGTCATGCTCCACGACGGCGCCGCATTGACCGAGCGCGCGCCGAATGTGGGCCGACAACTGCCCACCGCCAACGCCGAATCCCTGGCTGAATCGGAACACGATGCCTCGATTCGCACACTACTGGCACACGCCGCACACGCGTGCAGGGGCGGCGTTGCTCGCACACACCTGGTTGCGTTCACTGATACGGACGCACTGTTACGCGAGCTGTATTCGCGCGACGGCGCCGGCACGTTGGTCACCGCTGGTGGCTACGACACGATCCGAACCGCAACCCCGGATGATCTGACCGGTATCCTGGCGCTGATCGAGCCACTAGCTGCGGCCGGCGTGCTGGTGTCGCGCTCACGCGAGGCAATCGAACGCGACCTTGCCTACTACCGAGTCATGGCCCGCGACGGGCTGATTACCGCCTGCGCTGCGCTGGTGCCTTACCCGGACGCGCGTGCCACCGAGCTCGCTTGCGTTGCCGTCCACCCGGATTATCGCGGCCAGTCACGCGCTGCGGAACTACTCGCCCGCGCCGAAAAAGAAACCAGAGAATCCGGTTTTAAACAGCTCTTTGCGCTGACCACGCGCACGCCGCATTGGTTTATCGAGCACGGCTTCGAGAAAGCCGGCCGCGACGACCTGCCTGCTGGCCGCCAAGCGCTGTACAACGATCAGCGTAACTCGGCGGTATTGGTTAAACCGGTGGCCACCGACACTCGCTGATGGCGGCCCACGTTCCGCGGATTTACCTGCCGCAGCCACTCTCGGTCGATGACACCTTCAACCTGCCAGATGCCAAACGACATCATCTGGCCACGGTGCTGCGCCTCGCCCCCGGCGACCGAGTCACGCTTTTCAACGACAGCAGTTTCGAATACGACGCCCGCATCGAGACCGCTACACGCAAAACGTTGGCTGTACACGTCGTCGATTATGCTGCACCGCCCCGTGAATCCGTGCTGGAAATGACGCTGGTCCAATCGATTCTTGGTGGCGATCGCATGGACTACGCACTCGCCAAAGCCGTGGAACTCGGCGTGCAGCGCATCCAACCCGTATTCGCCGATAGAGGCAAGATCAAACTGACCGGCCAACGTGCGGCCAAGAAACACGATCACTGGCAAGCGGTCGTTGAAGCCGCCGCCGAACAATCCGGCCGGCTGATCCGTCCAGCCGTGGCCGCCCCGGACAAACTGGCCACAACGCTCGGCTGGCTTGCGTCCGACCGAACCGGACTCGTGCTGGCGCCAACCAGTACAGCACCGCTGGCCACGACCGCTATTGCCGGCGCCGTGGATTTATTGATCGGCCCGGAATCGGGACTTTCCCAGACCGAAGTAAAAACGGCCCACGAACACGGCTGGCACGACACGAGCCTCGGCCCGCGCACACTCCGAGCCGAGACCGCCGGACCGGCCGCGATCAGTGTACTGCAGGCCGTGGCTGGCGATTTCGCTGATCGCGCGGCCGATGCCGCCTGCGAGTCAATAACCGGAGATTAATGCGATGACGAAACAGCTGGGCGTGGTCATGGACCCGATCGAGTCGATCACGCCATACAAGGACACAACGTTAGCGCTGCTGCTCGAAGCCCAGCGCCACGGTTACGCACTCGTCTACATGACACTGGACGATCTGTTCGTGCGCGATGGCATCGCCCGCGCCCAGGCACGCAGGCTCACAGTGGCCGACGATAACGACGCCTGGTTTGAATATCGCGGCGCGAGCGAGACCATCGACCTGGGCGACCTGGACGTGATCCTGATGCGCAAGGATCCGCCCTTCGACATGGAATATATCTACGCGACCTATATCCTCGAACGCGCAGAAGCCGCCGGGACACGAGTCGTCAACCAACCCGCCGCGCTACGCGACGTCAATGAAAAAATGGCGATCACGCGTTTTCCCGAGCTGTGCACGCCGACGCTAATCAGCCGCTCGGCCGAACAGTTCAAAGCGTTTGTAGCCGAACAAAACGACGTTATCGTCAAACCATTGGACGGTATGGGCGGGTCACGGATATTTCGAGTCCATGCGGGCGACCCAAACCTGAGCGTGGTCATCGAAGTCCTGACCGACAACGGCCAGCGTTTTGCCATGGCCCAAACATTCGAACCAGCAATCGCCAGCGGCGACAAACGCATACTCGTAATCGACGGCCAGCCGATCGACTACGCGCTGGCGCGCGTGCCAGCCGAAGGAGAGCTCCGCGGCAACCTGGCCGCTGGCGGCCGCGGCGTGGCGCGTGAACTGACCACGGCCGATCGGCAGATCGCTGAAACCGTCGGCCCGTTTCTGGTCGAGCGCGGCATCACCTTCGCGGGCCTGGACGTGATCGGCGATAAACTCACCGAAATTAATGTCACCAGCCCGACCTGCGTACGCGAAATTGAGGAGCAGCGCGAGATCAACATCGCCAGCACTTTATTCCATGCGCTCGAGCGCCATTTTGAGTAATCCACGCCCGCAAACGATTTGCCGCAGCCCGGTAATCGGTCGATAATGAGGCCATGGGTAAAGGCGTATTCAATAATCAGTTTCTTTTGGCGATGCCCGGCACGGTAACCGGCTCGTTCGCCGAAAGCGTGATCTACATTACCGACCACGGCGACGACGGCGCGATGGGCCTGGTGATCAACCAGCTGGGTGAATTAACCATCGCCGACGTACTCGATCAGCTCGACCTAAGCGCTCATTTAAACGGTGAACAGCCCGTGTATTGGGGCGGCCCGGTCCAACCGGCGCGCGGTTTCGTACTCCACGCCAACGAAGGCAGTTGGGCGGCGAGCATGGAAATCAATGACGCCATGGCGCTCACGACCTCGCGCGATATTCTGCAGGCGATCGGCAACGGCTTCGGCCCGAGCCGCTACCTGATGACGTTTGGCTACGCTGGCTGGGGCCCCGGCCAGCTGGAAGAAGAAATGGCCGCGAATAGCTGGCTATCTACACCGGCATCCGAAGACATCATTTTCAATACCGATCCCGATGCGCGCTGGAACGCGGCGGCACGTCAGATCGGGCTCGACCCCCGAGCCCTGCTGGGCGATACCGGTCGTGCCTGACGGCGTTGTACTCGGCTTCGATTTCGGCACCGAGTGGATCGGGGTCGCACTCGGCAATCGGATCGCCGGTAGTGCCCGCCCGCTAACCGCCGTTGGCGGCGGCGACCCGCCGGCGTGGCCAGCCATTGACGAACTAATCGCCGAATGGCGCCCAGCACGACTGGTCGTCGGCTTACCATTGGACGACCAGTCCGACGAGCCGGGTGCCGAGCAGCCGATGACGCGCCGTAGCCGCCGTTTCATGCGGCAACTGGCGGCACGTTTCGAGATCGCTGTGGATGCCGTCGACGAACGCTACACGACCACCGAAGCCGTCGATCGGCTACGGGCTGCCCGCGCATCTGGATCGCGCAAGACACGCGTGACCAAAACCGACCGCGATGCTGCCGCAGCTGGTGTGATCGTCGAAACGTGGCTGGCACAAACCGAACCATCGGCCACGGTTTGAACGCGCCACCCGACGTCGACGAACTGATCCAGCGCCTAGCCGACGGGCTTCGCCCGCTGGTTGGTACGCCGGCCGACACCTGTGTGGTCGGCATCGAGACAGGCGGCGCCTGGGTGGCCGAACGGCTACGCCCCCTGCTCGACCCCGAACTACCACTCGGGAGCCTGAATATCAGCTTCTACCGTGATGATTTCTCCACGCTCGGCCTGCATCCACGCGTCGGCCCTTCGACCTTGCCCGTGGATATCACCGACAAGACGGTGATTCTGGTCGACGACGTGCTCTACACTGGCCGTACCGTGCGTGCCGCATTGAACGAGTTATTCGACTATGGCCGCCCAGCCGCCGTTCGGCTGGCCGCCCTGGTCGACCGCGACGCGCGCGAGCTGCCGTTTACCGCAGATGTGGTCGGCCAGCGTCTTGCTATCGAGCCCGACCAGCAGATCAAACTAACCGGCCCCGAACCGCTGACACTGATTTTTCAATGACGAATGGGTCGATCCACAACAAACCTGAGCTTGCCCAGTACGACGCTAACGGACAACTTCGTCACCTAGTCGGCATCGGTGGGCTGACCGCCGCGCAAATCACGCGCATTCTCGACACAGCCGACGGTTTCAATACCGCACCTGGCACCGCACCGACGAAAGTGCCTCTGCTGCGCGGCCACACGATCTGCAACCTGTTCTTCGAGAACTCCACCCGCACGCGCACCACGTTTGAACTGGCTGCCCAGCGTCTTTCCGCGGATGTGGTTAATTTCGACGTCGGCACATCGTCGCGCACCAAGGGCGAACACGATCTGGATACGCTCTATACGCTACAGGCAATGGGTGCCACACTTTTTTGTGTGCGCCACCCCGACGATGGCGCGGCCGATTATTTCGCCCGCCACGTCGCACCCGGTGTTTCCGTCATCAACGCCGGCGACGGCACCAATGCCCATCCAACCCAAGCGCTGCTGGACGTTTACACCATCCGCGCTCACCACCCCGACTTCCACAACCTGCGGGTCGCATTAGTTGGCGATGTGCGCCACTCGCGCGTCGCACGGTCCACAATCGCAGCCCTTCAGGCACTCGGGGCCACTGACATCCGTGTCGTGGGACCAAACGCATTTCTACCGCACGATGTCGACCAACTGGGCGTGTCTACCACAACTGATTTCGCCGCCGGTGTCGATGGCGCCGATATCATCATGGGCCTGCGTATCCAACGCGAGCGCATCCAAGGCAGCATTCTCGAGGACGAAAACGACTACCACCGGCACTACGGGTTGACCGCGAACAACCTCGCCCACGCCAAGCCAGACGCTCACATCATGCATCCCGGCCCGATCAACCGCGCCGTGGAGATAGATGCTGATATCGCTTATGGGCCCAATTCACTGATCCTGGAACAGGTTAGAAACGGCATCGCCGTCCGCATGGCCATCATGGCCCTGATCGCTGGTGGACGAACGCCGAACGACACCACCTGAAAACATCCGACACGCCAGCTGTCGGGGCGGACAACTCGAACCGGTGCTGGACTCTGGCTGACCGATCAACGGCAGCGGCGTACCACGCCCGTTGTGGCGCCGGCCAGTCAAACGATAGGTGGCTCGTCATCGGCATCGCCAGTCAGATCCGCCTCGTCTGGTTCATGGTCGGACTGGAAGGCTTCCACACGATCGGCGACCGCCTGAGCACCTTTGACACGAGCGACGTGGTAGACAGCGTCACCCGCGTGGGCCAGTGGCAACATCGTGCGGCCGATAACGATACCGGCATGCTCTGACCTGACTGCGGTCTCGGCTTCGCCGAACGGTTCGGAAAGCCAGGCCAACGGCTGGCCCTTGGTGACGTGTTCACCGAGATTAACCAGCGAGCGAAGGAAACCCGACTCCGGCGCACGCTCCCAATTCGAATCCAGAGCCACAGTCGGCCGCTGAGCCGGTTTCGAACCGCGTCGGCGCACATTCAACATACCGAGATGTCGCAGCACCTGGGTTATGCCGCGGACGCCCGCACGAATCGAGAATTCGTCGAAGCGCAGTGCTTCGCCCGCTTCATAGAGCAGTAACGGCACACCTTTTTTATGCGCATGCTCGCGTAACGAACCTTCACGCAGGCTGGCATCGATCAACAATGGGCAACCGAAAGCTTCGGCCATGGCGCGCGTCGTGTCGTCGGACAAATCGGCACGGATCTGCGGCAGATTCGCGCGGTGCACAGCCGCCGTGTGCAAATCGATACCGTAATCGGCCTTGGCCACGATTTCTTCAACCACGACGTGGGCCAGACGCCCCGCCACCGAGCCTTCGCTCGAACCGGGAAACGACCGATTCAAATCGCGCCGATCCGGCAGGTAGCGCGACAACCGCAGGACACCGTGGACATTGACGATAGGCACGGCGATCAGCGTGCCAGCCATATGCGACAGGGCGCGCTGACCAAGCGTTCGGCGGATGATCTCGACACCGTTTAGTTCGTCGCCGTGGATGGCCGCTGTCACGAACAGCGTCGGGCCAGGCCGGCGCCCGTGGATCACCTGCACCGACATGGTCAGTGCGGCATTGGTATAGAGATCGGCGACGGGGATCTCAACGGTTTCGCGCGTGCCCGCGGCAATCTCCCGGCCACCGATGGTAATTGAGGGTCGGCGCGGCGGTCGGCTTGGTGGCGTCATCGCTGGCTTAGCTCGGGCATATCATGATCTATACAGGCGACCGACACTCATCCTGACGTACCACGCGTGCGGGTTTTGCCTTGCTTCGAGTTGGTCTCGATAAAGCGCACGATATGCCCGGCGATATCCTTATTGGTCGCGCCTTCAATACCTTCCAGACCCGGCGAGGCATTCACTTCCATGACCGCCGGCCCATGATTCGAGCGGAGCAGATCAACGCCGGCGACGTTCAAACCCAGAATCCGGGCGGCACGCACCGCGGTCGAGCGTTCTTCCGGTGTAATGCGAATCTGGCTGGCCTGGCCGCCGCGATGAATATTGGAGCGGAACTCACCTTCGCGTGACTGGCGTTTCATAGCGGCGATCACACGATTGCCCACCACAAAACAGCGTATATCCGCGCCTTTTGCCTCACGCACGAACTCCTGCACCAGAAAGTGGGCATCCAGCCCGCGGAACGCTTCAATCACCGATTCAGCAGCGCCACGGGTTTCGGTCAGCACCACCCCTTTACCCTGGGTGCCTTCGGTCAGCTTGATGACGTAGGCATTGCCGCCCACGGTATCCAGAAGGTCATCCGTATCGTCCGGCGAATGAGCAAAACCGGTTACCGGCAGCCCAATCCCCTTGCGCGACAGAAGCTGCAGCGAACGCAGTTTGTCCCGCGAGCGCGATATTGCCACCGACTCGTTCAGCGGATACACCCCGGTCATCTCGAACTGCCGCAAAACGGCGGTGCCATAGAAGGTAATCGAGGCACCGATGCGCGGAATGATGGCATCGAAGCCCTCGAGCTTTTTACCTTTGTAGTGAATCTCGGGCGCGTTCGGCACGATGTTCATGTAGCAACGAAGCGGATCGACCACGGTCACCTCATGCTCGCGCGCCTTACAGGCGTCGATCAGTCGCTGCGTCGAATACAGCTCTCGATTGCGGGATAGGATGACAATATGCATGAATCACGGCTCCGGAATGCCATGGGCTCGGGACTCAAGCCACGGGATGCAAAGCTTAGCAATTATCGCGCCATTGACGCTGATTGCTACTACTGTATTTCGGGTACACGACGCATATCCGGGGGACCGCGGAGATAGCCACCCGCCGGGTCCACACAAATCCCGCGCATGCCGCGGCGGCCGATCAACATCGGAAACCGCATTGTCTCGCGCTGCGCCAGCCCCAATTCGATCGACCAACAGTCAGCACCCAGCACCAACCGCGTCTCGATAAATAGACGCGCGCTCTCGGCACCACTGGCATCGCGCACGTCGCGCTCGTCGACCAGGGGTGCCGAACACTGAATCACGCGCGCCTTGATGCGCGGGCGCAGCTCGAAAAAAGCCCATCGCCGCCCATCGGTACCTATCCGCGTCGTCAGGCCCATGACGCCGATCGCCGAGGTGCGCGCCCCAGTATCAAACTTAGCACGCATCACACCGGTCTCGAGATCGGGTAATGCGATGTACTCACGCCACCCGACGCATCTGTCTTCATCCGAATGGCTGACACCGCTCACAGTGCCCCCTCATCCGCCCGCATCGGCGCATCGGTGGTTGCCCCCGCTGTGTGGGGTCGGCACACCGCAGCAATCAACGCCAGTCCGGCAATAACAGTCGCATCGTCGTCAGCGAGAGACATACCCTGTACATCCACATTCTGGTTCGGACCGCTGGATCCGCACTTGCTTTCCAGCTTGATATCCAGCCATAACTCGTCGCACGAGTCGACATGGCGCCGGGCTTCCTGATAATCGATATGGTCTCGCGCCTTAGCTTTTGAACGGTGCCTGGTCCCGCGTGCACCTGGTCCAGATTGTGCCTCCCGGCACTTGTCTATGCGCTTTTCTTGTTAAACGTGTCCGGCTGCGCCGCGTGTAACGCGGCCTCTTCGGTATCCACGACACCATTGCGTACCAACCGTTGCAAACACTGGTCGCGGGTTTCCATGCCCACATTCTGGCCCGTCTGTATCGCCGAATACATCTGTGCAACCTTAGCCTCGCGGATGAGGTTCTTGATCGCCGGCGTAGCGACCATGACCTCGTGCGCCGCGCAGCGCCCACCGCCTTTTTTCTTCAAAAGCGACTGCGAAATCACCGCAATCAACGATTCCGACAGCATCGTACGCGCCATTTCCTTTTCAGCACCGGGGAAGACATCGACGATGCGGTCGATGGTCTTGGCCGCAGAACTGGTGTGCAGCGTACCGAACACGAGATGCCCGGTTTCCGCCGCGGTCAACGCAAGACGGATTGTTTCCACATCTCTTAATTCGCCGACCAGAATAGTGTCCGGATCCTCGCGCAGCGCCGATCGGAGTGCGGCAGCGTAGGAATGCGTATCGCGACCAACTTCACGTTGGTTCAGCACACACTTGTTGGGCGTGTGCACGAACTCGATCGGATCCTCGAGCGTCAGGATGTGGCCACGCTCGGTGCTGTTCTTATGGTCGATCATTGCCGCAAGCGTGGTCGATTTGCCGGAACCGGTGGCTCCAGTGACCAACACCAACCCGCGTTGCGCCGCCGCAAAATCCTGAAACACCGTTGGCGCGTTCAGTTCCGCCAACGTGGCAACACTCGACGGGATCGCGCGAAACACTGCGCTCGCGCCGCGCGACTGGTTAAACACGTTGACGCGAAAATAACCAACATCCGGCACCGCACACGAGAAATCATGTTCCAGATTCTCCGCGTAGCGGGCACGCTGGCTGTCGTTCATAATGTCGCGGATCAGATCCAACACTTCGTCATG
Organism: Salifodinibacter halophilus; assembly: GCA_012999515.1. Lineage (NCBI taxonomy): Bacteria > Pseudomonadati > Pseudomonadota > Gammaproteobacteria > Salinisphaerales > Salinisphaeraceae > Salifodinibacter > Salifodinibacter halophilus. Next base: position 1,021,001 of record JABEEB010000001.1, read on the forward strand.
AGACAGTGCGGGCCGATCGATCTGTTGCATATCGCCATCGACCCGCAATGTCGGCGGCAAACCGGCCGATAAATGCAGATCCGACGCCCCCTGTTGCACCGCGACATTTAAAAGCTGGCTGATCTCCACGCCACGCGCTCTTGTTTTACTCGTTTTTGTAGAATCTACCCTACTGCTTCCCGTAATACCAGCAATGGTGCCAACTTCCTCAACACCCAACGTCAAAACAATCGCCGAGCGGCTGACTGACGTACGCATACGTATTGAAAACGCGGCAGCAAACGCCGGTCGCGACGCTAGCGAGATTGGCCTAATCGCGGTCTCAAAAAAACAACCGACTGCCGCACTCGAGGCCGCGCTAACAGCCGGGCAATGTGATTTTGGCGAAAACTATCTTCAGGAAGCGCTGCCGAAAACGGAGGCACTGACAGCCACCGCGCAGACTGTCTCCCCTATCTGGCATTTCATCGGCGACATCCAGTCCAACAAGACTGCCGATATCGCCGCACACTTCGATTGGGTGCACACCCTGGACCGCGCCAAGATCGCACATCGCTTATCGGAGCAACGCCCAAGCAATGCCCTGCCACTCGAGGTCTGCATCCAGGTCAACATCGACCAAGAGGCCTCCAAATCAGGCGTTTCGCCAGATCAGTGCGCCGAGCTGGCCACGATCGTGGCCAACCTGCCTGGTCTTCGGCTGCGCGGACTGATGACGCTGCCCGAACCACGCGACGACTTTGCGGCACAGCGAGTGCCGTTCGCCGAACTCGCCCGTTTGAGAAATGAACTAAACGGCGCTGGCCATATACTGGATGTGCTATCCATGGGCATGAGCGCCGACCTGGAAGCCGCCGTCGCCGAAGGCGCAACCCATTTGCGGATCGGCAGCGCTGTTTTCGGTTCCCGTCCGGAGTAGAACTTCAATGACCGATAAAAATCCCAAACGCGCCGCGGCCGAGGCCGCATTCGAACATATACGCCATGGCGACTATCTGGGCGTGGGCACCGGCAGCACCGTGGCGCACCTGATCGACCTGCTGGCTGAGCACCAACCATATCTGCGTGCTGTCGTTGCCACGTCGTCTGATACGTACAACCGCCTACGCGCCGCCGGGCTGGACGTTGCGGATTTAAACGAAACCGGTGGCCTCGACCGTTACATTGATGGCGCCGACGAAATCAACCCGGACTTCCAGTTGATTAAAGGCGGCGGCGGCGCGCTGACCCGGGAAAAGATCGCCGCATCGGCAGCAGACTCCTTCGTATGCATGGCCGATTCGTCCAAGCAGGTCGGTCAACTCGGCGCGTTCGGGGTGCCGATCGAAGTCATCGAGATGGGACGCAGCACAGTCGCGCGAGAAATCGTCAAACTCGGGGGGCGACCGGCTCTGCGCCCGAACTACACCACCGATAACGGGCATTTGATCTTGGACGTCGCGCGGCTGGATCTGACCGACGCATTGGCGATGGAAGACCGCCTCAACGCCCTGCCCGGCGTGATAACCAACGGTGTTTTCGCTCGACACCCCGCCGATATTGCGCTTATCGCCGATGGCGAGACAGTCACCGAAACCCGTCGCTAAGCCTTATACACGGCATCAGCCATTGGGCGATAATCGACTGGCTCGTCATGCCTCGGCGCTGAATCAACACGAACCGCACGAAGCGCTTGATACACTCGAACGATCGCAAGCGCACAGAAGTACAGTGAACACCGATCGGATCGCAATCACGGTTGAGCCCTACGGCGTACTCAACGACCTGCTCGGCGGGCTGACGCTGTCGGTCCACGTGCCGGCACCGCACGACGTGAATGCGCTTATGGCCGAATTGACACACCGTTTTCCGGCCGCCGCATCGACGCTGCTCCAAACCGCAGCGGCCGTCGACGACCAGCTTATCGGCCGCGACACGAAACTGGACGACGGGCAAACGGTTGCGCTGTTACCACCGGTCAGCGGTGGCCAGCCAGATACCTCGCGACTCACAGAATCGCCGCTCGATCCCGCCAGCCTGATGCACGAGACCGACGATCCGGCCGCCGGTGCCGTCGTCGTGTTCGGCGGCACAGTCCGCACCGAGAACCGCGACAAGTCCGTAACCGCAATCGACTATACCGCCCACCGCCCGCTGGCCGAATCGGCGATGGCCGACATCGAAGCCGAAATTGTCGACGAGCCGGATGTGATTGCTTGCCGCATACAGCATCGACTCGGGCGATTGGAACCGGGCGTAGCCAGCGTCTACGTTGTAATTCGCTCAGGCCACCGCGAAGCCGCCTTCATCGCCGGACGCAAAGCCATCGACAAGGTTAAGGAACGCGTGCCGATCTGGAAAAACGAATACTTCACCGATGGAACCCGCGAGTATGTGCCGGGTGTAGCACTCGACAGCGAACCTACGTAATGAAAGACGTCGGCCTAAAACCCGATACCCAGCGCTCGGCATATGCCCGCGGCGAACTGCGTGCACCGGCCGATTGCATCCGGCGTGTTGCCGAACGCAACACTGAAAAAGGCGACCCACAGGAATCAGCGCGACTGGCCGGCATCATGGTCGCCAAGCGGACCGACACAATCTTGCCGCTGGCTCATTCACTGCCGATCCACGCGGCCGACGTCCACTTCGAAACACTCGAGACGCGTATTGCGATCGAAGCCGAAGTCCACACGATCGGCCCCACTGGCGTCGAAATGGAAGCGCTGACGGCAGTTAGCGTCGCCGCACTAACCCTCTACGATATGCTCAAGCCTTACGCCGAGCCGGAAGAGCTGACAATCGGGGACACCCATCTGGTCGACAAACGTGGCGGCAAATCCGACCACGCACGGCAACTGAGCGCCCCGATGCCGGCTACGGTGCTGATGGTCTCGAACCCGATCTATAACGGCGACAAGGCCGACACCGCCGGCCAGCTCGTCGTCGATGATTTAACCGATGCCGGACTCGCGCCGATCGACTATCGCCTGCTGCCCGACGATGCCGGGCAAATCACCGATGCTGTGCGCGACGCGGTCGACAATGGCAGCGGACTGGTCGCCACCGTTGGCGGCACCGGCATCGGCCCGAAAGATCAAACCATTGAAGCCGTTAAACCGCTGCTGACCACACCCATGCCCGGTCTGATGGAAGCCGCACGAGCGTTCGGCCAACGCCGCAGCCCGAGTGCAGCCATTTCACGCGGTGTCGCCGGCCTGATCAACGACACCCTGGTCGTAACGCTACCGGGCAGTCGCGGCGGCGCCAACGAATCCGTCGCCGCACTGCGCGCGAGCCTCGTTCACACCCTCGAGACGCGCCGACGTTTCCGTGCCGACGCTGGCCACAATACGCAAGCGTATTGACCGCGGCGCCTGCAACGGCGGAGACTGGGTCGTGACGCGTCAACAGGACACACGACTCAAAGGGCAAGCATGACAAACGAGAAGGCTGGCGAACACATCTCGTATCGCTCATATCCGCCGGGCGTCGCCCACACCATCTCGCTCGATCCACGCCGAACGCTGGTCGACGTACTGCTGGATAGTTGCGAGGCGTTTGGTCCTCAGGTGGCCTATACACACATGAATGCGCGGCTGACCTACGATGGTCTCGAACGCCAAACCCAGGCCCTGGCGGCCTATTTCCAGCAGGAGCTGGGCCTGGTTAAGGGCGACCGGCTGGCGCTTATGATGCCCAACCTGTTGCAGTATCCAATCGCGTTGTTCGCCGCCCTGCGCGCCGGGCTCATCGTCGTCAACGTCAACCCGCTATATACGTCGCGCGAACTCGGACACCAACTGACCGATTCCGGCGCCCGGGCAATCGTTATCGCGGAAAATTTCGCGGCCACGCTCACCCGTACGCTAGCCGATAACGATCACGATAACGCCATCGAGCACGTCATCATGACCCGTATCGGCGATCAACTCCCCCTAGCCAGCCGTGTGCTGACCAACTTCGCGGTTAAACACATCAAACGCATGGTGCCGACCTATTCGCTAGACGCACCCATAACCTTCAGACACGCCATGAAGCTGGGTCAGCGGGTGTCTGCACGGTTCGACCCCCCCGAGCTGGACGGCGGCGATCTCGCTTTTCTGCAGTACACCGGCGGGACGACGGGGCTCGCCAAAGGCGCCCGGCTGTCTCATGCCAACATGGTTGCCAACTTGAGACAGGCCTCAGTATGGCTAGAACCTTGGATCAACCGCGGCCAGGAACACGTCATTACCGCATTGCCGCTTTATCATGTGTTTGCGCTGACCGCGAACTGCCTGGTCTTTCTGGAACAAGGCGGCAATAACCGGCTTGTCACCAACCCGCGCGACATTCCGGGTATGGTCAAAGTTTTCAAACAACACCAGCCAACCGTATTCACCGGCGTCAATACGCTATTCAATGCGCTGGTCAATAATCCCGAATTCACCCGGCTCGATTTTTCCAAGCTTCGTTTAACGCTCGGCGGCGGTGCTTCGGTCCAAAAGCCCGTCGCCGACGCCTGGCAGCAGGTCACGGGCACCGTGCTGACCGAAGCCTACGGTCTAACCGAAACCGCGCCCGCGGTGTGCGTCAATCGGTTCGACGCGAACGGCCACACAAGCAAGATTGGTCTGCCGATTCCGTCCACCGAGGTCTCAATCCGCGACGACGACGGCCATGAACTGGGACTGAACGAACCGGGTGAGCTATGCGTTCGTGGCCCGCAGGTCATGGATAACTACTGGGGCTACGGCGCCGATACCGCCAACGATATCTTTACCGACGACGGCTACTTCCGGACCGGCGACATCGCCACGCTCGACGATGACGGCTACCTGGCGATCGTCGACCGCAAGAAAGACATGATCAACGTTTCCGGCTTCAACGTTTTCCCCAATGAGATCGAGTCGGTGATCGCGGAACATGCCAAGGTGCTAGAAGCCGGCTGCATCGGCATCGCCGACGCCAAATCCGGCGAAGAGGTCAAAGCGTTCGTGGTCAAGCGCGACGACAGCCTGACCGCGGACGAACTAGAAACCTTCTGTCGCGACCGCCTAACCGCCTACAAAGTACCCCGACACATCGTATTCGTCGACGAGCTACCGAAGTCCAACGTCGGCAAGATTTTGCGCAAGGAGCTGCGTGCCGCCTGATGCGGCCAGCCGAAACCTGCCTAACCGGTATCGTCGCCGAGTTTAATGTTTAACTCGAGCACGTCGAGATCGCCATGCTGGTCGAGGTCCATATTCACGGCGTCGTCATCGACATCGACGTATTTGCGGATCACGGCCAGCAGGTCGCGCTGAAGGTCGGGAAAATAGGCTGGTTGCCCGCTGGTCTCGGCCCGGCGCTGGGCGACCACGACTTGCAGACGTTCCTTGGCCACCTCAGCCGAGGCCTTCTTTTCGGAGCGGAAAACATCGAGCAGTCCCATCTAGCGCCTCATTAAGCGATCGAGCAAGCTCTTGCGGGCCTCGGTGAAGCGAAGCGGTCGTTGTTCACCGAGATAGCGTGCCACAGTATCGGCGTAGGCCGTGCTGGCATTGATCTTGTCTTCCAGCACCACCGGTTTACCGGCATTGGACGCATTCAACACCGTGTCGGATTCTGGGATGACGCCGGTCAACTGAACGGCCAGGATATCCCCGATATCGTCGAGCGACAGCATTTCTCCCTTACCGACACGCTCGGGCAGATAGCGCGTGACGACAAGATATTCGACCACTGGCTCGGCGCCCTCTTCGGCCCGCTTGGTGCGACTGGCCAGCATGCCGAGCACACGGTCGGAGTCGCGCACCGACGAAACTTCCGGGTTGGTCACGATCAGCGCATCGTCAGCGTAGCGCATCGCCATCAGCGCACCACCTTCGATGCCGGCCGGCGAGTCACAGACGATGTAGTCGAACTCGGTATCGAGCTCATCCAGTGCGGCTTCCACACCGGCCTGGGTCAGCGCGTCCTTGTCGCGCGTCTGCGAGGCCGCGAGGATATACAAATTTTCCACGCGCTTGTCGCGGATCATGGCTTGCTTGAGGCTCGCCTCGCCACTGACGACATTGACAAAATCAAAGACCACACGCCGCTCGCATCCCATTACCAGATCGAGATTGCGCAGGCCCACATCAAAGTCGATGACGATGGTCTTGTAACCCCGCTGGGCCAGACCGGTGGCAAACGAGGCCGCCGTGGTCGTCTTGCCGACGCCGCCCTTGCCAGATGTCACAACGATCTTTCGCGCCACTGACTACTCCTGATTGTCTATCTGCAAATTATCGTCGATTAAGCGAACACTGACCGCACGCCCATGCACGCTCGGTTCGATCGCGTCGGCGACCTTGTAACAGCCGGCGATAGCGATCAGATCTGGTTCGAATCGACGACAGAATACCCGCGCTGACTCATCGCCGGCCGCCCCGGCCAGCGCGCGTCCACGCAACGCGCCATAAACATGTATATGGCCGTCGGCTATAATTTCAGCCCCTGCACTGACCGAACTCAGCACGACTAGATCTCCGCCACGGGCGTAGATCTGCTGGCCGGAACGAACCGGCTGGGATACCACCCGGGCGGCACCGCGTTCACGGGCCGGCCTATCGGTCGTAGACGCCGCTTCAGGATTACCCTGCGCCGATCGGGCTGACTGATCCGACGTTGTTTTCGACATCTGACCGGCGCCACCAGCGGTAGCGGTCGTTCGAGTCACGCCGAGACCAGCCGCTACGGCGGCGTGTGCCGTGTCATCGTCAGCGTCTACCACGCCGGCGACAAACAAATCCATACGGCGAAGTTCACTGGCCAGCTCGGCCAGATCCGGTCGCGCGCCTTCGATCGACAACAGCACCGGCAAACGTATAAAGAAATCCGGCGCGCGCGCCGCCTGCTGCGCGACATCAGCTCGAATTTGGTCGAGATCGTCGGAGTAAACCTCGAGCACGGTCAAGGTCAACATCCGCCCCTTAAACACAACGCTGGATGAGGCGGCGGGCGCAGCGTCGGCCATTGACGATCTCCTCAGGATAAGCCGGCATGATAACAGCAATGACGTTGCCAGCCACCATTAGTTTTGGTTTCCGCCCTGCCACACGGCGACGTGTAAAACCAAGTTTCATCTAACCGCCGAATGTAGCCGCACTGCGACTAGAACTTTAGTCGAGTTTTGCGCCATACGGCGTCGTATCCTATGGCATACGCAAGCGTATTGTAGTTAGATGGCTGGTAGTGGATCCAACACAACAGGCAACGCCGAGGAAGCCACAATGCAAAACCATCGCACGAACAACGTTCAGTTCCACACGAGCCAGATTCTGGCGCTCGGGCTGGCCTTATTGGTCTGCAGTATGAGTGCCTGGGCCGGCAGCAATAGCGACGTACCGTCAATGAGCGGCAACGACAATAGCCAATCGATGCAACAGCGCGGTTTCTTTGGCAGCGTTGGCCATTATCTTGCCAACAACACGTACGCCAGCCTCGGCTATCTGCGGTTCGACTACATCGGCGATAGTAACAATCTGCAGGTTAACGGCGAATTAGCCCAAGCGTTAGCCGGTGGGGCGTCTGTGCCGAACTCGGGGTCGACGATCAGCGACGAAGAAACAGTCGGCGCCACGCTGGGCATCTTCATCCCCAAAACCGCACACCATCTGTCACTGGAGTTCGGGCTCGCGCCGCCGATCGATTTTGCGTTCCAGATCTCGGGAGCCGGTCCAGATATAGGTAGCAAGCCGCCGGCCCAACTCGTAACTGGGGGCCCAATTGGGCGAAAAATTGGCACCTTCAAGACGCTTCCCCCCAACTTTACGCTGGTATTCCGCCCCTTCACCAAGACCCTGATCCAACCTTACGTCGGCGCCGGCGCGATGTGGCTGCACTCCTACGACCAGGATGTCACCAACCCACGTCTTTCGACCGCCGCCGATACGCTTAACGCAACAGAGGCGCGTTTTGATCTCAGTCAACCGTGGGCATGTGTAGCGCAGGCCGGATTCGACATCGAGCTGCCCAAACCACTGTTTTTCAAGTTCGACGCACGCTACGTCGGTTGTGCAACGGTCGACGCCACACTCGAGCTTGGCAAACTCAAATCCAACGGTAGTCAGCTCGGTTCGATCACAACCGAGAACGACTTCGAGGCCATGCTTTATCAGGCGTCGTTCGGCATCAATTTCTGATCGCCACGGCCGTGGCGGAGGTCGTCTATGACTATTCGACTACTAACAGCCGCGTTATTTGTAGCCGCTAGCCCGCTTGCTCTGGCAAGCGGGCTCGGACCGGACGCGATTACCGGCGTCTGGCAAACCGAGTCCAAGGGCTACGTGCAGATCTACAAGCGCGACAGCGACTACGTCGGCCGAGCTGTCGGCGACGCCGAGGGCAAACCCAGATACGACAAAAACAACCCCGACAAGTCCAAGCGTGGCCGGCCATTGCTGGGTGTCAGACTCATCCGGCATCTGAAACACGACTCGGGCAGTAACTACCACGACGGCGAGGTCTACGATCCGGATAATGGCAAGACTTACAGCCTTGCCGGCGAGTTGGTCAATCGAGACACGCTACATCTACGCGGTTATGTCGGTATCTCGCTGTTCGGTAAAACCCAGACTTGGCACCGGATCGATCCACACCGGGCGAACGTCCACGAGAAACAACTACACAAGCCGCTAGCGCCCGGCCCCGGAAATGAATAATCCTTCAGCCATCCCGATGCGACGTCGTCGCTGATTGGGGCGGCGGCTCGCGCCGGGATTAGCCGGCGGCCGACACAATACGCTGGGCCAGCGTACGCACGGCCTGGGACATCGTGCGACCAATGGCCTCGGGCGATCGCTTTTTGACCGCCAGCGGTTTATTGATAACCGCTGCGTTCTGAGCGACAGTTTCATGACTTTGGCGATTGGTCACGCGCCAATGCGCCGACAGGACGACTTTACCGGACGGTTGCGGCGCGAAGGTCGAGATATCGACGTGCACCGTGTAGGGCTTATGGCGATTTTGCTTAAGGCTGCTGTCGATAGTCGATTGCAGCAATGCGGTCACCCCCGCCGGCAGGCGCTGCGCCCATTTGGCGTCGGCCAGCTCGTCGATCACGAAATCGCTGGCGCGATAGCGGATATGGTAACTATCCAGATAGTCGGGGACTTTGACGCGGGCGACCTGCCAGTTCGCCCCCTGCCGCGCGACCTGGCTGGCCTGCGGCGGCGCCAGCAAGACTTGTTTGAGGGGCGGCGCGCCTGAACAACCGGCAATCCCGGCCATCAGTGCAACCGCCGCGAGGGAGGTCGCGGCCCGGGGAACTAGCCGCTCCCAACAACCCGTGCATGATACGCGACGACGCTCGGAGAGATTGGCTGACAACCGCTGCATAGCGTAATCCTAACGCGAATCACCGTAAATCAAAGTATTCGGCTTGCGCTCGATGGTCTCGGTAAAATCGCGGAGATTGGCCGCGCTCGCCGATAAATCTCTAAGAATGTTCTTGATATCAGCGCGCGAGCTTTTGCCCGGTGCCACGAGGCTGTTCACATTTTTAGTCAATTGATTCAACTGTTTCGTGGTCTTGTGAGCGTTGGCCAAAACCTTGTCAAGTTGCTGGCCGCGCGCGCTCAGCTGCTTGTCCGCGGTTTTAGTTACCTTGTTGGCATTGCGGCTGAGTTGCTGCACTTGCTTAATCGTAGACTGCAATTGTTCGTTGTTGTCTTGGACCGCCTGACGCATGCTTTGCAACGTTTTTTGCGTGCTCGTCGTTGTCTTTTGCAGACTCGGCCCAATTTGATTAACGGTTTCGTCCAGATCGTTACTCAAGTTGATAAGCGATTTCATCGTCGTGTTCAACCGCTTGATGGTCTTCTTCCACGGCAGATCCACGACTTTGTTTTTAACCTTGCTGATCTGCGATTGCGTAGCGGGGATTTGCGGCAAGCTGACTCGGCCCGGTGACACGGCGTAGGCAATTGACGTATCCGGCTTAAAGCTCAGGTTGACCGCCAATTCCGAAGTGACATAGCTGTAGACCACAAGCTGAGCCCGCAGGCCATTTTTCACCAGTTTCTCGATGGAAGGATTAGCCGCACGATCCTTGCCATTGAGGCCAGCCGCCTTGTCGGTTACCGAAATCTTGACAGCGATACGCGCGTGGTCGGTTTCCGGGTCAACGCGCACCTGAACCTGTTGAACCGTGCCAACTTTCACACCGCGGAAAAGCACACGACCGCCCTTGGATAGGCCGAGTACAGACTGGTTGAAAAACACCACTGCTTGCCGCTTTTGGGAAAACAGTTGCGCGCCACCGAATATCAGCACACCAAGTGCCGTGAGGATAAGCGCTCCGACCAGGAAGGCGCCGACCATCGCATACGTGCGATTACTCGCCATCCGTTGCCTCCTCCACTACAGGCGTGCGCGTAAGAAACGCTCGCACACGGTTTGGCGCTGCATTTTCGACCAGCTCGCCCGGCTTGCCGTGGGCGATAGCTGTTTTTTCGACATTGTCGAGATAGATACTGTCGTCGGCGATGGCAAAAATACTCGGCAACTCATGCGAAACGGCCACAACGGTAACACCGAGCGCATCGCGCAGCTTCAGAATCAAACCGTCGAGTTGTTGCGACGTATTCGGATCAAGCCCGGCGCTGGGTTCATCCAAAAACAGATAACTCGGATCCAGTGCCATAGCTCGTGCGAGTCCCGCTCGTTTGCGCATACCACCCGACAGTTCGTTCGGCATGCGGTTCTGACGACCGTCGAGCCCAACAAGGGCCAGTTTGAATGCGACCTGATCGTCGATCTCCGCCGGCCGAAGCTTGGTGTGAAGCTGTAGTGGCAGTGCCACGTTTTCGGCCAAGGTCATCGACGACCACAACGCCGAATTCTGAAATAGCACGCCGATGCGGTCCTGAATCGCGTTGCGCTTCTGAACATCGCCGTCGGTCAACGACTGGCCGTCGAACATGATCCGGCCTTGGCTGGCCCGCTGCAGGTCGATCATGTGCCGCAACAACGTCGATTTGCCACAGCCGGATACGCCCATGATCATAAAAACCGATGCTGGCGCGATGTGGAACGACAGGTCGCGCTGTACAAGCGTATGACCGAAATACATCGACAAATCGCGAACGACGATGCCGCGGCTATCCGCGCCGGTTGCGTCGGCCAGCGCTACCATCGTCAAATGCCCAGCGCGTTGGTGCCGAGCGCAAACACAGCGTCGACGATGATGATGCCGATGATGCACACGACCACGGTCCGGGTGGCCGCACGCCCGACTTCGGCCGCATTACGCCCGGCATTTAAACCAAGATAGCAGCTCGCCAACGCAATCAGAACGCCGAAAAATACAGATTTGGCGAAGCCGATTATAAAATGTTGAGCCGCCACGGCCGACTGCAGCCGATGGATAAAAGCCGCCGGTGGCGTGCCGATGACGAGCTCGGCGACCAACAAACCGCCGATAATACCGACCGCCGTAGCATAGAGGTATATAAGCGGCATCATCAGTGACAGGGCGGCGAGCCGCGGCATAACCAGAAAATCGAACGGCGAAACACCCGTCATGCGGAGCGCGTCGACTTCTTCGTTGGCCTGCATGGTCGCCAGATGTGCCGCGAAGGCCGCGCCAATGCGTCCAGACATGACGATCGCCGTCATGAGGGCCGCCATTTCGCGGGCCACCGCGATACCCACCAGATCGGCCAGATACATACCCGCGCCGAATGCCTTCAACTGTATGGCGCCGACAAAACCGAGCACAGTCCCAACCAGCAAATTGACGATCGTCACGACCGGCAACGATGCAGCGCCTGCTTCCTGCAGATAGTTGACAAAATCGCGCAAACTGCTCTGTGAGCGCCCGAGCACGAAACGAGGCGTTGCGGCGGCGGCATAGCCGATAAATTCGAGCACACTGACGGCGGCTAGATAGCGTTGCCACCCGAAACTTCCGATACGCTCGAACAGCCTCGGAGACGGTGCCTTGGCCGGCGTTTGGGCGACGGATGTACCAGCCAACCCTATTAACGCGCCGAGGTTCTCCCCCAGGTTTTGATGCGAAACGGATACGCCGCGCGCAGCCAGCTCTGCGCCCAGAGCCCATATAAAAGCAGCTGCACGTGGATGCTCGCGCGTCAGGGACGTGCCGTCGATGACCACCGAATCCGCGCGGCTCGCTGCCAGCTGTTGCGCCACATCCCGGCTGGCCGGAAGCTGTGACGCCTGTCCCCAGTCACTACCCAGCCACACCATAGCGGGTGTGGCAGCAGTTTCCACGCTGGCAAGTTCCACGCTGCGAGCCCACCCCTGGGGCATATCAGCTAGTCGGCCGACGCGTTGTCCGCACTCGCCTTGCCATCGGAGGCATCCCGAGCACGCTGATCGTACTCGCGCATTGTGTCTTCCATGGCCGGCGTCAACGAATCGCTAGAGTGCGTCCAACCACCGCCAATCGCCTTATACAGGTTGGCGATGGCCGTAAAGCGGTTGCGGATCGACGTCGCGAGATCGAGCTGGGTGCTATAGACGTTTCGCTGGGCATCCAACACATTAAAGAAATTGGTCTGCCCCGCTTTGTAGCGAGTCCGTGCCAGTTGCAATGTATCGCGATATTTTTGCAGCTCGCTGCGTACCGACTGCAATCGCTGTTTCGTATATTTGACCTCGGTCAACGCATCCGACACACCCTTGAAAGCTTGGCGCAACGTTTGCCGATACGCGATCACTGCCTGTTGTTTGCGTGCTTTCTTGCTGGTGTAGTTTGCGCTTCGCTGGCCGAAATCCAGAATCGGCTGCGTAATCGACCCGGTGATGCTCGAGGCTGTCGACAGCGGATCAAACAGGTCGCTGACGTCGGTCGATTTGCTCCCGATCATGGCCGTGATATTAAACGTCGGGAAGAACTTGGCCTTCGCCGCACCGACATCGGCATTAGCCGCGATCAATTTCGCTTCGGCAGCACGGATGTCCGGGCGGCGATCGACGACTAGCGATGGGATTGCCTTGGGCAACTCTGGCACTTTGATTTGCGAGAACTTGCCATCCGCGACTTCCATGTGGTTCATGATCTGTCGCGGTGTCTTACCGGTCAGAATCGCAAGCGCGGTTTTCTGCTTGCCAACCTGTTTTTTAAGCGGTGGTAACTGGGCACGCGCGCTCTGCAACAACGAGCGCGTCTGTAACAGTGTCAATTTATTGATTGCACCGTATTTGTAACGCTTTTTGTCGAGGCTCAACCCCTTTTTCCGCGTCTCGATCGTGTCCTGTGTCACACGAATCTGGCGCTGGAGCGAACGCAGCGTTAGATAGTTCGTCACGACATCGGCGATCACCGTCAGCCGGATCGAATCCTGGGTGTAGGCCGATGACAGCAACTGCGCACGTGCTGCCTGTCTGCTACGCCGCAGGCGCCCGAACAAATCAACTTCATAATCCAACGTCCCGGATACCGAGAATTGGTCAGAACGCCGATCAGCGGATGACGCTCCACTAGCACTATTTCTGCTTACCTCCTGACGTGCCGCATCGGCCTGACCTGACACGGTCGGGAACAGGTCCGCATTGGCCATGCCGAGTGCCGCTCGCTCTTGGCGCACCACCTGCACCTGCTTAGCGATCTTCAGATTGCGGTCGAGCGCTTCGTTGATCATGTGGTTCAGCTTTGCATCGCCGAATTTCTCCCACCACGAAGCCAACGCTTTGCGCTGTTTCTGCGATAAATGCGTCGACGCGAATTTCGACGACGGCATATCAACGCTCGGCCGCTTATAGTCCGGCCCCAGTGTGCAACCGGCAAGGCCTACCAACGCTGCCAAACCAAGTACGGCAAGCTTATTCATGGTTATTGCCTCCGTTATTACGCTGGTCAGGCAGTTTATAGTCGGTTTCATCGGTCACTCGATGGTCGGTATCCACATTCGCGACTGGCGGGCCACCGCCGCTGCCATCGTCATGCCGACGCCGCGATACAGCCTCACTGCTGCGCTGGAGCAGATCGTAAGCCAGCGGCACGAACAGAATTGCAAAGGCCGTGGCCGCCAACATGCCACCAATCACAGTAGCGCCAATCGCGACACGACTGTTCGACGACGGTCCAGTCGCCGTAATCAACGGCGTACTCGCCAGAATGAAGGTCAACGAGGTCATGACAATTGGCCGGAAGCGCAACTCGGCCGCCGCGTACGCGGCTTCAGCCGGTGTTTTGCCGTTCCGGCGCTCTAACACCGCGAATTCGACAATCAGGATGGCGTTCTTGGCAGCCAAGCCAATTAACACCAGCATCCCGACGGTGAAATACACGTTGTTATTGACACCGAAGACCCAGATCGCGACGAACGCTCCAAGGGCTGCGAACGGTACTGCAACAATCACAGCCAGTGGCAATGTCCATTGCTCATACTGCGCGGCCAGGATCAAAAACACCATCACCACGCCAAAGCTGAGCGCAATGAGCTGTGAATCACCGCTTTTCTCGGCCTGGTAGGCCGTGCCCGTAAACTGGAACCGATAGCCCTTATCAATCACATTGTTCGCGACCTGCTTGATCGCTTGGTTGGCCTGGCCAGAACTGTAACCGGGCGCTGCCCCACCTCGAATCTTAGCCGCCGGAAAGACGTTATAGCGCTCCACGATGTCCGGACCGGTGACACGTTCAGTCGACACCAACGAACTCACCGGGATCATCTTGTCAGTCGTTTGGGACTGCACATAAACCCCAGCCAGATCTTTGGGCTTCATGCGGTACGGTGCGTCCGCTTGCAGGTTCACCTGCCAGTTACGCCCAAGCATCGTGAACCGATTGACGAACAACCGGCCAAACGTGGCCTGCAAGGTATCGAAGACATTACTGACCGGCACACCCAGTGTCTTGGCCTTTTCACGGTCGACATCGACATGGTACCGCGGCACATTGGTCGTCAAGGTCGTTTTAACGCCAGCCAACTTCGGATTTTTATTGGCAGCAGCCGACAATTTATCCGCCTGTTTTTTCAGGGTGTTGTAATCGGCACCGCCAATCGCTTGCAGATACCCCTCAAAACCACCGGTCGTCGAAAGACCGATGATTGGCGGCGGGTTCAGCGACACGATTTGGGCCGATGGAATATGGGCACCGATCCCCATGATTTTCTTGACCTGATCGAATGAACTGGCCTCACGCTCACTCCATTCTTTCAAGGTCACAAACGCGATGCCCGCAAACGTCCGCGTCGAGCCGGCCAGAAAATCGAAGCCGGGAATGCGGACCACACTCTTCACACCCGGCATTTGTTTCCGGATTTGCGTGCTCAGTTTCGCGCTAGCTTCTTGCGTGCGTTGCAATGAGCTGGCCGGGGGCAAGCGATAAATGGCAAAAACATAGCCTTGGTCTTCTTGTGGTATCAGCCCCGGCGGCACTTGTTGCGAAGCAATCCAAGTGGCCCCCAGCACACCGGCAAACAGCATAATACCGATCAGTGCGTGGCGTAGCAGGAAGTTAACACCCCAGAGATACGCACCTGTCAGCTTGGAAAAAGCCTTATTGAATAGCCGGAAAGGCAACCAGGGTTGCTGCTGCCCCTTTTTGAGAAACAGCGCGCACAGCGCCGGGGTCAGCGTCAGCGCCACGAAACCGGAAATCGCGATCGACATGGCAATAGTGATCGCGAACTGGCGATACATCTCACCGGATAAGCCGCCCAGGAATCCGACTGGGATAAACACAGCGTTCAGTGCAAGTACCACCGCTATGACCGGACCGGTGACCTCCCTCATGGCCACAATGGCGGCTTCACGTGCCGGCCTGCCCTCTTCGCTCATGTGCCGTTCGACGTTCTCGATCACGATGATCGCGTCGTCGACAACCATCCCGATCGCCAGGATCATGCCGAAAAGTGTCAGCAGATTGATCGAGAACCCAAGCTCATAGATACCGGCAAATGTACCCAGCAGAGCCACGGGAACAGCCGCCATCGGGATCAGCGTGGCGCGCACATTCTGCAAAAAGGTAAAGATGACCGCCATCACCAGCGCGAGCGAAATCACCAAGGTGAAAACCACCTCTTCGATCGAGGCTCGCACGAATTGCGTGGTATTGAACGGGATCTTATAGGACAGCCCATTGGGCATATTGCCCTTGAGCTCCGCCATGCGATCGCGCACGCGGTCGGCCGTGGCCAGCGCGTTCGAGCCGGGCGACAGATAAATCGCCATCGGCACAGCCGGCTGGCCGTTATAAGCATGGCCGGTGCTATACGTTTGAGCCCCGAGCTCGACACGGGCAACATCTTTCAAACGCAGAATCTTGCCATTCTCTTTGGCCCGCAGAATAATATCTTTGAACTGCTTGGCCTCCGAGAAACGCCCCTGCGCCGAAGCCTTGAACGTGAATGCAGTATCGGCGTTGCCATAAGGCTTGGCGCCGAATTGACCCGCTGCAAACTGCGAATTCTGCCCCTCGATCGCAGTTTTGACGTCGGTCGTAGTGAGGTTATAACGCGCCATCTTGGCCGGATTCAGCCAGATACGCATGGAATAATCTTCGTTCGAAAACAGCTGCGCCTGACCAACGCCCTTAACACGTTTGAGGGCGTTAATAACGTTAACCAACGCGTAGTTACTGATATAAGTCGTATCGAACGTCTGCTCGGGTGAGTACAGCATCACCACCTGCAGAACATTAGTCGACCGCTTACGCACCTTAACGCCGGTTTTCTGAACAGTTGCGGGCAGTTTCGAGCGGGCCGACTGCACGCGATTGTTGACGTTAATCGTGGCCTGATCCGGATCGGTACCGACCGCAAACGTTACCGAAATCGTCACGTTCCCGGAGTCCGACGAGGTCGAACTCTGGTAAAGCATATCGTCGGTGCCGTTGATGGCCTTTTCCAGCGGCGCGGCGACCGTTTCGGCAACCTCCTCCGCGCTGGCACCGGGATAGCTCGCCGTGACGTTGACTTCAGGTGGCACAACATCGGGATACTGCGATATAGGCAGCGAACGCACCCCGAGAATGCCGGCGATCACGATAACGATCGATATGACGCACGCAAAAACCGGCCGGTCGATGAAAAAACGTGACAACATGACGCTAGCCAGCCTTCTTGTCGTCGGTCGCGGCGCGTGTGACGCCGCTTACACCTGCCATTTTCAGCCCATCATCGTGCTGCGTTTGCCGATTGGCTGCCACACGTGTGGCAGCACTATCGGCCCGCGCCTGACGCTGTTGCTTTTCGCCTTTTTGATTGCCAGTCGACTCATTTTTGCCCTGCGCCGTGTCGTCACGGTTATTGGCCACCTTGATCGGCGAGCCAGCACCGACCTGGCCTAGCCCCGAGACGATCACGCGATCATCGTTCGAAAGGCCTTTAGTGATAACACGCCCCGCCTTAACGTCAGGCCCGAGCTCGACATTGACTTTCTTGGCCTTGCCATCCTTGGCCACAAACACATGTGAGCTCGCCTGACCGGTGGCAACGGCTTTTTCTGGTACCACGATAGCGTTATCGCGGGTCTCGATGCGCACCCGCACCCGTACGTAACGGCCCGGCATCAGCGAATTATTCGGATTGTCCACGATAGCCCGCAGCTGCACCGTACCCGTCTGCGAGTCTATCGTGCTCTGGGTAAAGTCGACTTTGCCCTTGCGCGCATATTCCTTGCCACTCGGGAGGATGACGGTCGCCTCGCGCGAGCTGTCATCGGTTGCCTCGTTGCCCATCTGCGCCAACGCTTTCTTGCGTGCAATCGCATCCTCTTCGGGCAACGCAAAACGCACATACACGGGGTTGAGCTGTGTGATCGTCGTCAGCTTGGTGCCATTGTTCACCAGCGACCCGGTATCTGTTTCGCGCAGGCTGGTTACGCCGGTTACCGGCGCCTCGACGGTCGTGTAGCCAAGTTTGATCTGAGCGTTTTCGAGATTAGCCTTGTCTTCCTTAACCGCAGCACGTGCCGATTCCAGGTTAGAAAGTGCCGAATCTCGCTTGGCCTGACTGACCGCATTGGATTTGTAAAGCCGGTGAATCCGCTCCCATGAACGCTTATCCCGACGGAGCGCGGCCTTGTCACTGGCCAGCTCGGCCTTGCGCTGATCGACCGTTGCCTGGAACGGCCGCGGATCAATGCGATACAGCAAATCGCCCTTGTTAACGATCTGCCCTTCCTCATAATGGCGTGACTGCAGGATGCCTTCGACACGCGCAACAATCTGCACAGTGCGCTGACCTTCGACGCGCCCGGGGAACTCGGAATAGACATCGACGCTGTGCTGCTTCACGTCCTTAACGTGAACGGGCGTTGCAGCTCTTGCCTTCCCCTTTTGCTTACCTTTTTCTTGGCTCTCGCTACAACCAGCCAAACCAATGGTTGCAGCTAACACGGCAACCGCCGCCGCGCCTAGATACCTGCTCATATTCAATCCCCAGCGGTCGTCAGGAGCCGGGAGTCTACCATACATACATGTATGTATGTATACTGGAGGCCGATCGGGGGATCATGCGGAAGATGCATAAATGGTGCGCAAGACAAAACAAGAGGCCATACTCACGCGGCAACGCTTACTGGACGCGGCCGAAATCGAGATGCAAGCCACCGGCGTGTCGCAAACATCGCTGGCACGGATCGCGAAGCGTGCCGGGCTGACACGTGGTGCCGTCTACTGGCATTTCGCCGATAAGAATGCGGTACTGGAAGCCATGATCGCGCGCACGCATCTACCGCTGCGCGATCTGCGCGACGACCTGGCCCAACATATTCCACGCTCGGCCCCCAAACGGCTGCTGCGTGAGATGTTATTGCAGGGGCTCCACCGATTGGCGAACGACGCCCAGCACCGGCGCGTCTGTGAGATTCTATTGCACCGAAACGAAGCCACCAAAGGTGTGGATTCGACGTCATCGCTTTTAATGCCGCTATTCAGCGAATCGCACGACGCGCTGGTTGAAGTCTGCAGCGACATCCGGGCCGAACAAGGCAGCTGCACCACCGATGTTTTGACCGCCGAGGACGCCGCCGACGTCATACTCGCCTTTTTCTGCGGATTATATGAATGCGTACTGCGTCATGGCTGCAACAAAGCCGTACAGCAGCACCCGCAAACCAAAATCGATGCACTACTTGCCGGCCTGTTCCCCGATCAAACATCGAATGCATCCTGACGCTTAAGCTCAGCCAGCGCTAAAACAGGCACTCTCGCGGCGGTGACTTTACCCCACCGGGTAAACGGCCGACTGCAACGCACTGTTAGCTTTCTTGTTGTTTAACAAAATATTCTTGCGCAAGCTTGCCACGAAATGCACGACCCGAATTATGGGCGCTTGCCCACTCTTCAGGGGGAAAAAGATCAAAGAGACCTATTTTGGCGAGAGTCGGGATCGCCAGTTCCAGCTCACGCTCTATTTGGCCACGTTCGCCGGCATTATATAGCTCGATGTTGTGCAGCATGGTTGCAACTGTGCCCGTTTGCACACGACTACCATCTTTGAGCCGAGTAGCTGCGAACGCCTCTCCTTCGGCGACAATCTTGTCGTTAACGCCTGCCAGTTCGCTGGTGTTATCAACATCTTCGTTCATGACCAGCCTCATATGTGTCGCTAACACCTTCACGTATGCATGGCTACGCTGCATAACCCTATACCCAGTGGCATATCGCTGTTGACCACCTGCCGGTCAGCCGCCATACGTCGCCACACTAGCGTGGCAAGCTGGCCCGGTCTGCGCATACATGTTTGTTTCAATTGCCACCATGCGATCAACCACATGATTCGCATGAACGGCCGTTAGAGCAACAGATCGCGCGGGATCGCAACGCGAGAGCGATCGCCCCCATCGGCACCGATCGGCCGAGCTGGACCAAGGTAACGCGGGTCGGTGTGAAACACATAAACATCCAAAACAGATTGGACGCGTGCGAAATATTCACGCACCGCCACCTCGAACGGTAGCCGTGTCCGCCTGTTCGACGCCACAAACGCCATGGCGTCGACGCCATTTCGGCTGGCGAGAAACACGGCGCGATACGCGTGGAATCGCTGGGTAACGATAATAGCTTGGTTAACGCCAAAAATACGTCGTGCACGGACCACCGAATCGAGTGTCCGAAAACCGGCAAAGTCCAGCGTTATGGCGTGCGGTGGCACGCCAAGCGCGATCAGTTGCTGATACATGCGACGCGGTTCGTTGTAGCGCGTACTCGGGTTGGCGCCCGAAACCAGCAAATGCGCTACAACGCCCTGCTGATAAAGCCGCGCCGCGGCAACGATCCGCTGCGTAAAAAACACGTTGTGTTGCCCGTCACGCAGATACGGACTGGTACCGAGCACAAGCGCCACACGATCCGCACTCAGCGCGTGTCCTCGATTAAAAACACTCGAATCGCTTGCGCCGACAACCCAGGCATTCAACGCCAGTGGCACCAGCAGGATCAGTCCCGCAAGCGTCGTCAACGACGGCGCGACACGCGTTAGCCACCTCATCAAGGCAACCGGCGAAGCCCGGACTCACCCCATTGAAGCCCCATGCAGCCGTAGAATCGCGTGTCGATCGTTAGCGCGACTCGCGGGCACGTGCTTCGAGCGTGGCCACGGCGGGTAATGTTTTGCCTTCCATGAACTCGAGAAACGCACCACCGCCAGTGGAGATATACGAGATGTCATCAGCCACGCGATACTTGTCGATCGCCGCCAGGGTGTCGCCACCGCCAGCTAACGAGAATGCGCTACTAGCCGCAATGGCGCGCGCCAACACCTGCGTGCCGCCGCCGAACTGATCGATCTCAAAAACGCCTACGGGGCCATTCCAAACGATGGTACCGGCGTTTTCCAGATGCTGGGCTAGTGCATCCCGGGTGTCCGGACCCACATCGAGAATCAGGTCATCGGCCCCAATCTGATCGGCCGGCTTCAATGCGGCGTGGGCCTCAGGCGTGACGTCGTCAGCGACAATCACATCACTTGGCAGTGGGATGTTGCCACCGCTCGCGCGGATCGTCTCCAGAATCGAGCGCGCCTCATCGACCATATCGGCTTCGTACAGCGACGCGCCGACATCAACGCCAGTCGCTGCCAGAAACGTGTTGGCGATACCGCCCCCCACGATCAGTTGATCGGCGCGATTCGCCAGATTTTTCAAAAGCGAGAGCTTGCTGGAGACTTTCGAGCCGCCCACGATCACCACCAATGGCCGCGCCGGATCCTCCGACGCCGCGCGCAGGGCCTCGACCTCGCCGACCAGCAACGGTCCAGCAACCGCAGTCGGCGCATACCGCGCTATGCCTTCGGTCGACGCTTGACCACGGTGAGCTGTGCCGAACGCGTCCATCACAAACACGTCACACAATGCGGCCATGCGTTTCGCGAGATCCTCGTCGTTGGCTTTCTCGCCATCGAGGAACCGTACGTTTTCACACAGCACGGCCTCGCCCTCGCTCACATCAACACCGTCGATCCAATCCTTGACCAGCGCCACATCACGGCCAATCAGTTCCCGGAGATAGTGGGCTACGGGCGCCAAACTATTCTCGTCGTCCGGCTGGCCTTCGGTGGGGCGGCCCAGGTGCGACACGATCATGACACGCGCGCCGGCAGCCAAGGCTTTCTCAAGCGTGGGCACGAACGCCCGAACCCGCGGTCCGGAGGTGACCTGGCCGTTTTCGACTGGCACATTCAGATCGGCGCGGATCAATACGCGCTTACCTTTTAGGTCGACGTCGTCGAGGGTGAGCATCGATTCCATGATGGTCTATTCGCGTTGCTAATGAATACGGCGATTACGACACCGCCCGAGCAAGATGGCGGCGCCGTAATCGCACGTTTAAACGATGTGCGCTGGCTCAGCCGGCGTCGGCCAGCGCCTTGGCCGTATCCAACATGCGGCAGGAAAAGCCCCACTCGTTGTCGTACCAGGAGCAGGCTTTCAGCAGCTTGCCGCCAACGACATTGGTCAGCGGACCATCGACTGTCGAAGACACACGACGATGGTTGAAATCACTCGAGACGAGTTCTTCGTCGGTGTAATCCAAAACCCCTTTCAATTCGCCTTGAGCCGCATCCTTGAGGATCTCGTTGACCTCATCGGCGCTGGTCTCTCGCGACAGGGTCGCGGTGAAGTCGATAAACGACACGTTGATGGTCGGCACACGCACCGCGAAGCCTTCCAGCCGGCCGTTCAACTCGGGCAACACCTTGCCCACCGCCGACGCCGCGCCGGTCTGGGTCGGGATCTGGTTGTGGGTCGCACTGCGCGCCCGACGGACATCCTTGTGATAGACGTCCGACAGCACCTGATCGTTGGTATAGGAGTGGATCGTGTTCATCAGACCATGCTCGATACCGAAGGCATCGTTGATCGGTTTAATCAGCGGTGCGAGGCAATTCGTAGTACACGAGGCATTGGACACGATCTTGTCATCGGCAGTAATCGTGTGGTGGTTGACGCCATAGACAACGGTCTTGGCATCACCGGCCGGCGCAGAAATCAGCACCTTCTTAGCGCCGCCGTCCAGATGCGCGCTGGCCTTGTCTTTGCTGGCGAACAAACCCGTCGACTCGATCACAACATCTACGCCGAGACTGCCCCACGGCAGTTTGGCAGGATCCTTTTCGGCCAGCACCTTGATCTTGTCGCCGTTGACGATGAGGTTGTCGCCATCGACTGCAACTTCACCCGGGAACGGGCCGTGCGCAGTGTCGTAGCGGGTCAGGTGTGCGTTCATCTCGGCATCGCCGAGATCATTGATCGCGACCACGTTGAATTCGCTCTCACGGCCACCTTCGTACAAAGCGCGCAACACGTTGCGCCCGATGCGCCCATAGCCGTTAATTCCGATATTTATTGCCATAAACTCCTCTTGGTTGGAAAACGCACGCGGACTGCCATGCTGACAGCGCGCCGCCGAATTCTAATTACCTAGCTGTCCCTGCACTGCTTCGCAGATCGCATCGACGGTCACTCCCATATCGGCATAGACATCGGCCCCCGGTGCCGATGCACCGTAGTGGTCGACGCCGATAACGACGCCATCACGCCCGACCAACCGATACCATGGATCCGAGGACCCTGCTTCGACCGCAACCCGCGCCGTGGTCTTTTCGGGGAACACCGCGTCGCGGTACTCATGCGACTGCTGCTCGAAAACGTCCAAACACGGCATTGAAATCACCCGCAGTCTAGCACCGTCGGGATCCAACCGATCGGCGGCTGCCACGGCCAACTCCAACTCCGAGCCAGTCGCTACGATCAGCGCATCCGGCGCGTCACCCCCGGCCCGCAACACGTAGCCGCCCCGCTCGATCAGCGCGATCGTGTCGTCGTCGCGCGACTGATGATCGACGTCTTGACGCGACAGCGCCAGCGCGGTCGGCCCGCTGTCGCGCTCGATCGCGGCTCGCCAAGCAACCGCGACTTCGACATCGTCGCCCGGACGCCAGACGTGCAAATTGGGGATCAGGCGCAGACTGGCCAGATGCTCGACCGCTTGGTGGGTTGGACCATCTTCACCGAGACCGATCGAATCGTGGGTATAGACCAGCACATTGCGCGCGCGCATCAATGCCGCCATGCGCACCGCGTTACGCGCATAGTCTGAAAACGTCAGAAACGTTGCACCGAACGGCACGATGCCACCGTGTAAGCTAAGACCATTGGTGATCGCGGTCATGCCGAACTCGCGCACACCGTAGTAGACGTAGTTGCCCCCATAGTCGCCGGCCCGTATCGCGCGATGGCCATCGAAGTCGGTGCCATTCGACCCCGACAGATCGGCCGACCCGCCGATGAGTTCCGGCAACGCCTCGGCGTAGGCAGCGATCGTCGCCTTTGACGATTTGCGCGTTGCCGTACGCTTACCGGCATCGGCCACGCCACGGATATAATCGGTGCAACGCGTCGCCCAATCCGACGGCAAATCTCCGCGCATCAGGCGGTCGAACTCGGCCGCCTCAGTTGGGTATCGAGCCGCATAAGTTTCAAAGCGGGACTGCCAGGCGCGCTCCAATTCGGCGCCCTGTTCACGCTTGTCCCAACCCCGGTAGATCTCGTCCGGAACGACGAACGGCGTTGTATCCGTCCAACCGAGTTGCTCGCGTGTAGCAGCGACTTCATCTTCGCCGAGCGCGGCACCGTGGGCGCCGGCGGTATCGACCTTATTCGGCGCCCCCATGGCGATATGGGTTCGAGCACAAATCAAGGTCGGCCGTTCGGTCTGTTTCTTGGCCGTGTCGATCGCGAAGTCGATTTCATCGACGTTGTGGCCATCCACATTCCGAATGACCTGCCAACCATAGGCTTCGAAACGGGTCGGTGTATCGTCGGTGAACCACCCCTGTGTCTCGCCGTCGATCGAAATGCCGTTGTCGTCGTAGATTACGATCAACTTGCCGAGGCCCCAATGCCCGGCTAACGATGCAGCTTCGTGCGAAACGCCTTCCATCAGGCAACCGTCGCCGGCGAAACACCATGTTCGGTGATCCACGATCTCGGCATCCTCGCGGTTAAAACGCGCTGCCAAATTGGCTTCGGCCAGCGCCATACCCACGGCATTGGCCAGACCCTGGCCGAGTGGACCAGTCGTAGTCTCGACGCCCGGCGTCATGAAGTTCTCGGGATGCCCCGGTGTCTTCGAGTGCAGTTGGCGGAAACTCTTGAGGTCATCGAGTGAAATGTCGAAACCTGCCAGATGCAGCGCCGCGTACTGCAACATCGAACCGTGGCCGTTCGACAATATGAACCGATCGCGATCCGGCCAGTCTGGATTGTTCGGGTTAAGGCGCAAATGGTCGTTAAACAGCACCTCCGCGATATCGGCCATCCCCATCGGCATACCGGGATGACCGGAGTTGGCGGCCTGAACGGCATCCATAGCCAAAATTCGGATCGCGTTGGCGCGATCAGCCCGCCATACAGTCATGTCAATTCCTTATCTATTGTAATGCAAGCGTTATTGTCCACGCTCGGGCGCGCGACGGCAACGCATCGGCCGGGAACCCAGGTATTCACGATCGCCACTTGATACTGCACCCTTGGCTTGGCACTTGTTCATCAACCGACGGCGCCTGCCCCTCGATCAGGCTATCTAACGCAGCGCGCAGATCCGCACCGGTCACCGGCGTTTCGTTGCCCGGCCGGGCACCGTCAAACTGACCGCGGTAAGCACAACGCCGGTGTCCATCGAAAACGAAAAAATCGGGCGTGCAAACCGCGTTGAACGATTTTGCCACGTCCTGCGACTCATCGTAGAGATAGGGAAAATCGAAATGGTGAACGCGCGCGAACTCGGCCATGGACTCGGGGCCATCCTCTGGCCGCACGGCAACGTCGTTGGAGCTGATCGCCACAAATCCAATCCCGCGCACACGGTAGTGAGCAGCGACGCTGACCAACTCGTCAGCAATATGGATGACATAAGGGCAGTGGTTGCAGATGAACACGACGACAGTCGCGTGCGCGCCGGCCACATCATCAAAACCGAGATCAGCCTGACTGAGCGTATCTGTCAACTCGAACGCCGGTGCCAAGGTACCAAGCGGCATCATGGTCGAATCGGTCAATGACACAAGTGACGCCTCCTATAGATTGCGACGAAATCGCACGAGCAAACGCTGCTCAACCGCCGCATGATCGAACAAAAGGCGTTGCGCGCGCAACGCCCTACCCGATGGATACGTCACCGCATTCGAAACACAAAATAATTTCGCGTACACTCAATCCGCTCATCCGGATATGGAGATAATCAATTTATGAGCCAACATCTGTTTACGTCCGAGTCGGTTTCCGCGGGGCACCCAGACAAGCTGTCCGATCAGGTGTCCGATGCCATGCTAGACGCCTACCTCGAACAGGATCCGAATTCCAAAGTCGCGTGTGAAACGGCAACCAAGACCGGCATGGCGCTGGTCTTCGGTGAGATCAAATCCAACGCCACGGTCAACACTGAAAATATCGTGCGTGACGTGATCCGCAACATCGGCTACACCAGCTCGGAAATGGGCTTCGATGCCGATACCTGCGCGGTTTTTGACAATCTCGGGCAGCAGAGCTCAGATATCAACCAGGGTGTGGATCGCTCCAACCCCGAAGAACAGGGCGCCGGCGACCAGGGCCTGATGTTCGGCTACGCCTGTGATGAAACAGACGTGCTGATGCCCGCGCCGATCACCTTCGCGCACCGACTGGTCCGCAAGCAATCAGAGCTGTTAGCCAACGGCAAGCTCGGCTGGCTACGGCCGGATGCGAAGTCACAGGTTACCTTTGAGTACTCACACGGTAAGCCATCGGCGATCAACGCCGTCGTACTGTCGACGCAGCACGACGACAACGTCACCATGACGACACTGCAAGACGCCGTACACGAAGAAATCATCAAACCGGTGATCGGCGACTGGTTGACTGACAACCCGGCCGTCCACATCAACCCGACCGGCCGTTTCGCGACTGGCGGACCGTTGGGCGACGCCGGCCTGACAGGCCGCAAGATCATCGTCGACACCTACGGTGGCATGGCCCGTCACGGTGGCGGTGCTTTCTCGGGCAAAGACCCGTCCAAAGTCGACCGCAGCGCCGCCTATGCCGCGCGTTACGTGGCCAAAAACGTGGTCGCCGCTGGTCTGGCCTCCAAGTGCGAAGTCGCTCTGTCCTACGCCATCGGTGTAGCCGAGCCGACTTCGATCTGGGTCGAGACTTTCGGCACCGGCCAGGTCGACGACGGGAAGATGACCCAGCTCATCCGCAACCACTTCGACCTGCGCCCCTACGGCATCCTCAAGATGCTCGATCTGCAGAAACCGATTTATCAACCAACCGCTTCCTACGGTCATTTCGGCCGTGAAGACATCGATCTGCCCTGGGAGCGCACCGACAAGGCCGCTGCCCTGGCTGACGACGCCGGCACCAAAGCCGCATAAGACGCAGCGCGCGCACCGCGCGCATCCCGACGCCGGGGCTCCGGCCCCGGCGCTCATCTTTATCTATTCGATATCTGCACTACCAATCGGAGGCCATCCATGAGTGCAACCGCAGAAAAACTCGACGTCGACTATGTCGTCGCCGACATAAGCCAGGCCGCTTACGGCCGGCGCGAAATCGCTATCGCCGAAACCGAGATGCCAGGGCTTATCGCCCTGCGCGAAGAGTTCGGCAGTTCGCAACCGCTCAAAGGCGCCCGCATCGCCGGCGCGCTGCATATGACGATCCAGACCGCCGTTCTGATCGAGACACTAGCTGAGCTTGGCGCCGACATCCGCTGGGCGTCATGCAACGTGTTCTCGACGCAGGACCACGCGGCCGCGGCGATCGCCGATCGTGGCGTGCCGGTCTACGCCTACAAAGGCGAGTCGCAGGAAGAATACTGGGAATACATCCACGCGACCATGGACTGGCACGACGGCGGACTGCCCAACCTCATCCTCGATGACGGCGGCGACGCCACTACGCTGGCGACTTTCGGGCCGAAGGCCGAAGCCGACCCATCGTTGCTGGACAATCCCGGTTCGAACGAGGAAAAGGCTCTCTTCAAAGTCATGAAGCAGCGCCTGGCCCAGCAGCCGAACTTCTACTCGCAGCTGGCCAAGGCCATCGGTGGCGTCTCAGAAGAGACCACGACCGGCGTCCACCGGCTATACCATCTGGCCAATAACGACGGCCTGACCTTCCCGGCGATCAACGTCAACGACTCGGTCACCAAGTCGAAGTTCGACAACCTCTATGGCTGTCGCGAGTCGACAGTCGACGGCTTGAAGCGTGCCACCGACGTCATGGTTGCCGGCAAGACCGCGATTGTTTGCGGCTACGGCGACGTCGGCAAAGGCTCGGTGCAGTCGCTCAAGGGCCTGGGTGCCAACATTTGGGTCACCGAGACCGACCCGATCAACGCGCTGCAGGCCTCGATGGAAGGCTTCAAGGTCGTCAACCTCGACGACCCGGGCATCATCGAAGAGACCGACATCTTCGTCACAGCAACGGGCAACTACAACGTGATCAACAATGCGCATATGCAGCGCATGAAGCACAACACCATCGTGCTGAACATTGGTCACTTCGACAACGAGATCGACGTTGCCTCGCTGGAAAACTATGAGTGGGAAGAGATCAAGCCGCAGGTACACCACATCACCTTCCCGGATAACAAAAAGCTTATCCTGCTAGCCGAAGGTCGGCTGGCTAACCTCGGCTGTGCGACCGGGCATCCGAGTTTCGTGATGTCGAACTCGTTCACCAACCAGGTGCTGGCCCAAATCGAACTCTGGCAACGGCCCGAGCAGTACGAGAACAAGGTCTACATCCTGCCGAAGCACCTCGATGAAAAGGTCGCCCGGCTCCACCTGGAGAGGATCGGCGCCCGGCTGACGACCCTGACGCGCGAGCAGGCCGATTACATCGGCGTGCCGGTCGAAGGGCCATTCAAGCCGGAGCACTACCGCTACTAAGTGCTAATCGCCGGGAACGGCGATCCCCACGCCGGGCCGCGAACAACGGCCCGGCGTTTTCTCATTTGATCCCATAAGGCATGCCTATGAGCAAGTCCGAATACAGCGCGGAATTCTTTCCACCCAAAGGCCCGAAAGGCCAGGCGCGCCTGGACGCGGCCTGCGACCAACTCGCCGAACTGGGACCGGATTTTTTCTCGGTCACATTCGGCGCCGGCGGCACCACCCGCTCGGGCACACTGGCCACCGTTGAGCGCTGCATGCACCGAACCGGCATCAAAGCCGCGCCCCATCTGTCCTGCGTCGAAGGCACAAAAGCATCGATCGGCGACATGCTGGACAGCTACAAAGCCGCAGGCGTGAACCGAATCGTTGCTCTGCGTGGCGACCTACCCGAAGGTATGGAACAGCCGGGCGTATTCCACTACGCCAACGAATTGGTCGAGTTCATTAAAGATCGTCACGGCAACGATTTTCATCTGGAAGTCGGTGCCTATCCGGAATACCATCCGGGCGCTTCTTCGCCGGCCGACGACGTAGCGAACTTCGCGCGCAAGGTCAAAGCCGGCGCGGACTCGGCGATGACCCAGTATTTCTTCAACGCCGACGCCTACTTCAACTTCGTCGACGAAGCCGAGAGCCAGGGCGTGGACATCCCGATTGTACCGGGCATCATGCCGATTAACGATTTCGAACAGGTCTCGCGTTTTTCCGCCATGTGCGGCGCTGACATTCCGCGCTGGATCCGTCAGAAGATGGAGTCATTCGGCGACGACACCGCGTCGGTGCAAGCCTTCGGCAAGGATGTGATCGGCGACTTGTGTGAACGGCTACTGGCTGGCGGCGCACCGGGGCTGCATTTCTACGCGCTTAACAAAGCCGAGCCAACTTACTCGCTCTGGCGCGAGCTCAAGCTACCGACCGGCGAAACACGGGCGGCAAGCTGACACGCGTTTGTTGCGCCATATATTTGAGAGGCCGCCTGCGGGCGGCCTTTTTTTGCGCTTAAAACTGGGCGGCGCACACATTGCGCGCCAGCGCGAGCGCACTATGACTCATTGAGCATATCGCGCATGGCGTCGTTGTATTTCGCCGTCAAGCGTGCGAACTCGCGACGTTCCTCTTCTGTCCAGTCCCCAAAACTCTGCTCAACACGTTCGATACGCGCGCACCGCACCTCAGCCGCCTTAGTGCGCCCGGCGTCGGTAATCGCCACGAAGCCAGCACGGCGGTCTTTTGGGTTATCGGTTTTTTCCACCAAGCCATTATCGGCCATCGCCGCAACCTGTCGGGTGACGGTCGAAGCGTCCAGGTTGACCTGCTCGGCCAAAGCGCTGATTGGCTGCTGCCCCGTTCGCTCGAGCAAGATCAATAGCAGATAATGGGCTCGCTCTAGCCCGAAATCATAGCGCCGTCGCGCGGCTTCCAGCCGACGCACCAAAAACGCCATCTCAAATTCGAGTGCTTCGACCGACCGACAGTCGGTCGACGGATGATGACCGACGGTCGGGGCGCTATCATGATTCGCCTGGTTAGACGCCATACCTCGTTCTTGTCGCTGAAAGCGGCAACCACTATCTTGACACGGCTGAACGCGGTCTGGCGTTACCCAATCGCATCGCCGTGTACGCGGTGCAATATTCCAGACTCGCTAACGGCCATCCTGCCCCTTATATATGGCGCAGGCCGGCAAACACTCAACCGTTTGTCTTCGGACAGGTGGTCAGGTCAACCCTCTCATCTGGCAGAAGGCGTGGCAACGCCAGCTAAAGCGATTACAGACTCCACCGGGCACGCCTGAGTCAGGCAAAGCGAGCATCGTGATTGGAATCTATCTGCAAACCGCACCCCAGACACCCTTGCGCAGGTTGGATTTCAGGGGGTGTCGGCCGCGTACCGGCAGATCAGCCATCACGCAGCGCCCAGCATCGGCAGGATGCTTGCCATTCGGTATATTACCTCCTGGCAAGCTCCTGCCACTATTCTGTAACGTCCCGCGACCTTCAATCGCCGCCAATCGCTGGTCGTTCAGCATTCGGTGTCGACGCCGTCATCAGCTTGATAAAGGTTTTGTCGAAGGCCTTGTGATCGAGCCCCATTTGCACCGTCGCTAGCGGGCCATCGTGCGTATCAGGCTGGTTCTCTTGCGTCCATGCAAGCGTATCGCCATAACTCGAGCCATGGCTCATGTCAGCATCCAGATACAGCTTGCGGGTCTGGGTCACCAGGTTCGGATGCAGCCAGGCCAACGCAGCAACCTCGTCCCACATGTAATGGCGCTCGGTGTCGTACTTCGACAGATAGCGTGCGACCGGGCTATCCGATTGGGCGATCTTCGCCTGCATCTTATCTGTGTAGCGGCTCTGTAAAGCGATATCGACCGACGTAACTGTGATCTTCTTCCACGGCGCATTGAACACGACGTGGGCAGCCTCGGGATCAAACCAGAGATTGAATTCATGACTCGGGTTGGTCGTAAATTCGGGATCCTCGGTTACCGGCGAGATCGATCCACCCATGACCACGAGCTGCTTCGCGGTCTTAGCGAAGCTGGGATCAATACGCTGAGCCAGCGCCAAATCGGTCAGCGGCCCGGCCGCATAAACCGTGACCTTGCCCGGATGGGCATGTACTGCATCGATCAGAAAATGCGCGGCATCCTGGCTACGCGCACTGATCGAGGGCCTGCCCTCCGGCATGCTCTGCTTGGCATTGGGATCGGCGGGGAAGTCATCCGGGTTCGAGCCGTCACCGCCCCATGCACCCAGCCACGCGATATGGCCATGGAATTCCTGCGCCATCCGCGTTCGCTCGCGATCTCGCACCAGCGGATGAACGGCCCCTTTATAGACGGGTATATCGCGTCGGCCAATGAGCTCCAGCATACGCAGCGCATGCTCGGTCTCGGCTTTCATCCAAGCATTGCCGGTGACGACTCCTATACCCAGCACCTTGATTTGGGGCGATTGAATCAAGGCCAGCATCGACCGGATATTGGACCCGCCGGGTCCCGACGCATCCTGATCAATCACCACCAACTGTTGCTGGTCGGTTTTCGCCTGCGCCTGGCCTGTGACAACGAACAACGCCAGGCCGACAGCACATACACCCAATAGATACTTCATCACCACCTCCTTTCGGCCAACTCCAAGCCAGCCCCACATTTTCGACGCAAAAGCCCGCCATTACCGCAGCGCATAACCCAAACTGTATAGGACATGCGCATGACCTGCTCCAGACCATGATTAATGATCAGCTGGGCGATCCATTGCTCCGCTGAATCACGCTCGCGTACACCCAGCACGGCGGTCGGGCTAATCCATACTGGCCAACGTCGCCCTCAGCTAGCCAAGCAGCGATGCGACTCGTCTGACTGATGTCCGAGCCGACTGCTTGACCGCTTATCCGATCAAGCGCGGTATCGAGATTGAGGACCGGCGTGCTGCGCCGAGAGATCAGCGGTATCGGGGCCATCACGTTGGCACCGCTGAACCGGCATCACGTGATAACAGTTGTACGGCTGGCAGCCATGGTGGGGAGCTTCTTGTTCTCACCGACCGCAAGCAGACAAGCGTGATTGAAGTCGATTACCGGGAAATATTGGATACCACACTAAAGTATTATTGTATCCAATTTCTCAGTGGCTTTACTTTGAGCCAACAGCATTGAACCGCCTAACCGAAATGAGCACGCGCTCCTATGCCCGGCCGCCTGCCGGCTTGCCACCGCAGTCCCAGCGAACGGCCGACCGTGCCCGGTTTACGCCGGCCTATGCTGTAATCCCGCACGGCGTGATGCGTGACATAGTCACCAGCCGGTTACCGCACTGGCGCAATACCCGCGCTTGGATTTTGGCGCGCCCGATGACTGGCTTTGCCGAAACCTTCGCCCAATACGCGGTCGAGGTTGCGCCGGGCGGCGGCAGCGAACGACCCGAACCAGACCCCGCTGTTCAAAGCGCCCTGTTCGTTCTAGAAGGCACACCGACGTTGTCGCTTGACGGTACGTCGCACCCACTCACGCCGGGTAGTTACGTGTTCGTGCCCGCCGGCAGCGATTGGCAACTGCACAACAGCGGCGCTGAAACCGCCTATTTTCAGTGGATCCGTAAGACCTATCAGCCGGTCGATGGCCTCAAAGCGCCTGAAGCAGTGATTAGCCATGATGATTCGGTAACGCCCGACCCGATGCCCAACTGCGACGGCGTATGGGCAACGACTAAATTTGTCGACCCCGACGATCTTCGCCACGACATGCACGTCACCGTGGTGACCTTTCAGCCCGGGGGCACCATCCCGTTTTCCGAAACCCACGTCATGGAACACGGGCTGTATGTGCTCGAGGGCAAGGCTTTGTATCAACTCAACGATGACTGGGTCGAAGTCGAGGCTGGCGATTTCATGTGGCTGCGCGCATTCTGTCCGCAGGCTTGTTATGCCGCCGGGCCCGGTCCCTTTCGCTATCTGCTGTATAAGGATGTTAATCGTCACCCGACGATGACGCTCGGCGGTGGTGCAAACGAGCGGCTATGAGTCAGAACGTGGCAGCCCGGCCAGCCAACGACACAGCCAGCCGCCACAATGGTGCCGACCAGCGCATCCGGGATGACATCGCCAACGCGCTATTCGATCAACGACTCAAGCCCGGCACACGGTTATCGGAGGCACGGCTCGGCGAGCTCTATGCAGTCAGCCGAACCGTCGCGCGCAAGGCGCTTTATCAGCTTGCTGGCGATAAACTGATTGAGATGCGCCCCAATCAGGGCGCCATCGTCGCCAAGCCGAGCGCGACCGAGGCTCGCGAAGTGTTTGCAGCGCGCCGGGTCGTAGAAAGTGCCACGGTAACCGCCTGCGCTGAACGGCTGACCGATGCGGATCGCACACGCCTGGATAATGCGCTGGCTGCCGATGAGGCGGCGCATCAAGCCGATGACCGCCGCTCGGCAGTTCAACGCTCGGGGGATTTTCATCGCACGATTGCCACAATCGCCGGCAACGACGTGCTTGCCACATTTCTCGACGAGTTGATCGGCCGGACCTCACTGATCATTGCCGCCTACGAAACACACGGGTTGGCCGCCTGCTCCTGCCACGCACACGCCGAACTTCTCGAGGCGCTGACCAACGGTCATGGCGAATCGGCCAGCGCCATCATGACCGCCCATCTGCACGACTGCGAGCAACAACTCAAGCTCGACGTCACCGATGGCGAGGCCGATCTCGGCGAGATCCTCGGCTGAGCGCCGCCGTTTAGTCAATGTTTTCCAACAAACCAGGACATAGCCAATGAGCGAGGCCGAAATATCCCGGCAAGATTACCCGCGTGACATGATCGGTTACGGGGCGAATCCACCACACGCACAGTGGCCGGGCAACGCGCGCATCGCCGTTCAGTTCGTCATCAACTACGAAGAAGGCGCGGAGAACAACATCCTGCACGGCGACGCCGCTTCGGAAAGTTTTCTATCCGAGATGGTCGGCACCGACGCACGCCCGGATGTCCGCCACATGAGCATGGAATGGCTCTACGAATACGGCAGTCGAGCCGGTTTCTGGCGACTCCAACGAATGTTTACCGAACGCGGCCTACCAGCGACCGTATTCGCCGTGGGCATGGCGCTAGAGCGCAACCCCGAAGCCGCTCAAGCCATGGTCGACGCCGATTT
Source organism: Salifodinibacter halophilus (assembly GCA_012999515.1). Classification (NCBI taxonomy): domain Bacteria; kingdom Pseudomonadati; phylum Pseudomonadota; class Gammaproteobacteria; order Salinisphaerales; family Salinisphaeraceae; genus Salifodinibacter; species Salifodinibacter halophilus. Next base: position 1,055,009 of record JABEEB010000001.1, read on the forward strand.
CGAAATCGCGGCACACGGTTGGCGCTGGATCGATTACCAATACGTCGACGAGGCGACCGAGCGAGATCATGTGGCACGTGCCGTCGAATCCATCGAACGCCTGACCGGCCAACGCCCGGTCGGCTGGTACACCGGCCGCACCAGTGAAAATACCCGCCGGCTGGTCGCCGAACACGGTGGCTTTTTATATGACGCAGATTCCTACGCCGACGATCTGCCCTACTGGGAGCTGGTTGACGGCTCCCCTCAACTGATCGTGCCCTACACCCTGGACACCAACGACATGCGCTTCGTCGCCCCGCAAGGATTCAACTCGGGCGATCAGTTCTATACCTATCTCAAGGATGCCTTCGATGTGCTCTACGCCGAAGGCACCGAGCGCCCGAAAATGCTCTCGGTGGGGCTGCACTGCCGGGTCGCAGGCCGGCCTGCCCGCGCGGCCGCGGTTGCCCGTTTTCTCGACTATGTGCGCACACACGAGCAAGTCTGGGTCGCGCGCCGTGACGAGATCGCGCGCCATTGGCGCGATACCCACCCCTATCAAGGCTAGGAGACTCGACCATGCGTAACGACTCTGGCGCCGAAAACGCACGGCACACGTATGAGATGCGCGCCGAGCCACTCACTGCCGATGCCTTCGCACCCTACGGTGACGTCATCGCATCGACCGGCGACGCGACTACAATCAACCAGGGCATGGGCCAGCGTTTTGCCAATCTCGCCAGCCTGGACGTGACCGCGGACAACGGCGCCGCCACCATCCACCGGGTGCACGCGGTCGCTGAACCCTCGCCGGTACCGCTGCGACTCATGGAACGCCATCCACTCTCCACCCAGGCGTTTATCCCAGTCGACGGGCAACGCTATCTGGTGGTGGTCGCACCCGCGGGCGATGCGCCCGGCCCCGACGCCCTGCGCGTATTCGTCGCCACCGGTGACCAGGGCATCAACTATCACCGTGGCATCTGGCACCACCCGCTGATCGCACTGGATAGCGACTGCGATTTTCTGGAAGTCGCCCGCACCGGCCCGGGCGCCAATTGCGAAGAATCGGCGATAGACGCCAATATCGTTGCTTATCCCCCGAATTTATAGAAAATATTCGATAAAAACATATTTTAATAAAAACGGACCAAATTCCGCCATCAACGCAATTATTGACTAATCATCTTATCCCTTGGCCACCGTCCGTGAAGTAATCAGACGGCAAACCAATCAAATAAGTCAAAATCCAACACGCGCCGCAGGACATGGGTTGTGACCCCGGAACGCCGTCAACCGCTATGATTTGACCAACCCAGGTCGCCCACCCGTTTGTTCGGTAATCCAGTCCGCTTTTTTCTTGACTTCGGGGCCTGCGACTTCTATTGCCTCCGCAGTCAAACGTTGTACCGGCCCAGATACGGAAATACCGGCCACAGCCTCGCCAAATTCGTTGAAAATCGGCGCGGCGATACACCGCATACCGGGGTGACGTTCTTCGTCGTCGACGCCCCAGCCACGCGCTCGGATCGCCTCGAGCTCAGCCAGCAAGGCATTGTCGTCGGTAATGGTGTGGTCCGTGTAGGCGGGCGTTTCGTGTGCGCTTATCAGTTCGCGACTTGTCTGCGCATCTAGATGCGCAAGAATCGCTTTGCCGATACCGGAGACGCGTAATAAACCGATCGAGCCCGGTGGGAAAAACGCCCGAATCGGCGCATGAGTCTGGATTTGTGATACGAACACAACTTCGGCGCCATCACGCACCGCGATATTGCTGGTCTCGCCAATTTCGTCGGTCAGGGCCTGCATCGCTTCGCGCCCCAATTCCAGATAGTTGACGCGGCGCGCATAGCTCTGCCCGATCCGGAACGCCTCGACACCAATCGACCACGTTTGTTTGTCCTCGTCGAAGTGGACCAGTCCACGGCCTCGCAACGTTTCGAGTATGCGATGCGTAGTCGAATACGGCAGATCCGCGACCGACGAAATCACGGTCAGCGTCGCGGCCACCTCCGCCGCAACCGCCTGGAACACCACCAACGCGCGATCCACGGTCTGAGCACGGGTGTGTTCGGGTTGCCCCTTGGTCGACCGCGGGCGACCACGTCCGCGTAATTTGGTCTCCGCTTCCATATCGATTTCCCGACCGCACCAAATGCTAGATCAAAAAGAATTTTTTACGCACATTAGAAGCCCTTCTGTTTGATCAGAATTTTTATTTTTAATCAGCATATTACGTTTTCCACGAAATTCCAATTTTAATACCAAAAACTTATTGTACGCCGCACGTAGCCCCGTTATTGTGGCACTAGACTTAATGGAGACATAGATGGCGACTCAGAATCCCGTTTTTATCCCCGGGCCAACAAACCTGCCGGACCGTCTGCGCCATGCGATGGATATGCAGACGATTGACCACCGGGCCCCCGATTTTGAACGTCAATTCCTCCCTCTGCTGGACGATCTCAAGCAGGTCTTCGGAACTGCGACGGGCGAGGTACTGCTGTTTCCAGCCACTGGCACCGGTGGCTGGGAGACCGCGATCACCAACACGCTGTCGCCCGGTGACACGGTCCTGGCCGCGCGGCATGGAATGTTCTCACACCGCTGGATCGAGCTGTGTCGGCAACAAGGCATCAATATCCAGAAGATCGAGACCGACTGGGGGGACGGCGTGCCCGCAAACGCTTTCGCCGAAGCACTGGCCGAAGACCATGAGCACCGCATCAAGGCGGTGCTGGCCTGTCATAACGAAACCGCGACGGGTGTGACCAGCGACATCGGTGCCGTGCGCTCGGCAATCGACTCAGTCGACCATCCAGCCATGTTGTTCGTCGATGGTGTGAGTTCGATCGCGAGCATGGATTTCCGGATGGACGATTGGGGTGTGGATGTCGCCGTCACCGGCGCCCAGAAAGGCTTCATGCTCATGCCGGGTTTGGCGATTCTCGCCTTCAGCAAGCGTGCGCTCGCTGCCACCGAGACCGCGACCTGCACACGCGCCTATTTCGATGTGCCGGCCATGTGCGCGGCTAACCGCGCTGGCAGCTTCCCATACACCCCGCCAACAGGACTCATTCGCGGGCTATCAGAAAGTGTATCGATGCTGCTCGAAGAAGGTCTCGACCAGGTTTACGCGCGCCATCACCACATTGCCGAGGGCGTGCGGCGTGCTGTCGACGCCTGGGGACTGCGGCTCTGCGCCAACCGGCCCGAGCTGTATTCCGATACAGTCACCGCGATCTGCGTGCCGAGCGGCTTTGACGCCAGCCAACTCACCAGTCACGCCTATGCCCGCTACGGCGTGTCATACGGCGGTGGACTCGGCGATGTCGCCGGCAAGGTGTTCCGCATCGGCCATCTCGGCGACATGACCGAAGTCATGGCACTCACCGGGATCGCAACCGCAGAGATGGCGATGGCGGATCTCGGGTACCCAATCCAACGCGGGTCGGGCGTGGCCGCGGCCCAGCGCTTCTACGGCATGGATTCGGGCGACAACGCCCAGGAGGTCGCCTGAATGCGCGACGAGGTAACCGAAGAAACCGGCGAGACACGCCCGATACCCAACTTCGACGACGTGCGCATCGCACACGAACGAATCAGACCTTGGGTGCACCGCACGCCGGTCCATACCAGCACGACATTCGATAGCTGGATTGGCGCCAGCCTCTTTTTTAAGTGTGAGAACTTCCAGAAAGCCGGCGCATTCAAGGCTCGCGGCTCAGCCAACGCCGTATTCAGCCTGGATGCTGAGACCGCGGCGCGCGGCGTCGCCACCCACTCTAGCGGCAATCACGCCCTGTCGCTATCGCGTGCGGCCGGTTGCCGCGGCATCCCCTGCACCGTAGTGATGCCACATACGGCGCCCAAATCCAAGATGGACGCTGTCCGTGGCTACGGCGGCGAGATCGTGACCTGCGAGCCAAGTCTGGCCGATCGCGAACGTACCTTGAACGACATCGTTGACCGCTCCGGCGCCCATTTCGTTCATCCGTACAACGATTCGCGCGTAGTGGCTGGCCAAGCGACCTGCTCACGCGAACTGATCGAAGACGTTGGCTCGCTTGATGCCATTATCGCGCCCATCGGCGGCGGCGGCATGATCAGCGGCAGTTGCCTGACCACACGCTCGATCGCCGGGACGACACGCGTCTACGCCGCCGAGCCCGATCAAGCCGACGATGCGTGCCGCTCATTTCATACCGGTCGCATCATCCCCGACGATGCGCCGGACACGATCGCCGACGGTTTAAGGGTTTCACTGCGCCCACTGACTTGGCACTTCGTTTCCAATTACGTCAGCGACATCCTGCTGGCCAGTGAAGCGGAGATTATCGAGGCGATGAAACTCGTCTGGCAACGGATGAAGATCGTCATCGAACCCTCATCCGCAGTCGCTGTGGCGGCTGTTTTAAAAAACAGAACACTGTTCTCGGGCCAGCGCGTCGGCGTCATTACCACAGGCGGCAATGTCGATCTAGCCAAGCTGCCGTGGATGGACACGGCCTGACAATCTGCGCCCGGCGACAGCGGTAACTGATCAACCTAGGAGTAACGATGGCTTTGAATATCCCGGCAGAAATCGGCACCCGTATAGAAGACGTGGATACGCCGTGTCTGCTGATCGATCTCGACGCATACGAGCGCAACTTAAAACGCATGGCCGATTTCGTCTCGGACCACGGCCTGCGCCACCGGGCACACGCCAAAACCCATAAATCGGCCGACATCTCGCACGACCAGTTCGCCCACGGCGCGGTCGGCGTTTGCTGTCAGAAAGTCAGCGAGGCCGAAGCCCTGCTCCATGGCGGCGTGCGCGACTTGCTTGTGTCCAATGAAGTAGTCAGCCCACATATGATCAATCGCTTGGCGGCCATGGCGACCCAGGCACGGGTGCTGGTCTGCACCGACGACGCCGGCAACGTCGACGACCTCGAAGCGGGCGCGGCCCGCTTTGGCGTAACGCTGGAAGTCCTTGTCGAGATCGATGTCGGTGCCGGCCGCTGTGGTGTGGCACCCGGCGCCGACGCAGTGCCGATCGCCAAGAAAATCGCGGCTGCCGATCACTTGGTCTTTGCTGGCCTGCAGTCCTACCAGGGCAAAGCGCAACACGTACACGACTACACCGAACGCAAGGCCAAGATCGACGAGGCCGTGGCCATGACGCGCGACACCGTCGGGCATCTAGCCGCTGAGGGGCTTAGCTGCGACATCGTTGGGGGTGCTGGCACGGGCACCTACGAGTTCGAAGGCACCAGCGAGGTCTATAACGAACTCCAGTGCGGCTCCTATATCTTCATGGACGCCGATTATCAGCGTATTCACATGGCCGACGGCCGCCTGATCGACGATTTCGAAAACAGCCTATTTCTCTACACCACGGTGATGAGCAAGACCAAGACAGAAAAAGCAATCTGCGACGCCGGCCTGAAGGCCCAGAGTGTGGACTCAGGGCCGGCTGTGGTCTTTAGCCGTGACGACATTGAATATCTGGGCGCGTCGGACGAACACGGTGTGATCAGCGATCCGTCGAATCATTTGTCGCTCGGCGACAAACTCAAACTCGTACCCGGCCACTGCGACCCGACAGTCAACATCCACGACTGGTATGTCGGCGTCCGCAACGGTGTCGTCGAACGCTTGCTACCCGTGACAGCACGCGGCATGTGCCTGTAACGATGGGAACGCAACCGATCCAATTCATCGACGAGGCAACAGCCCGCTCGATCGTCGACGAGGCTGTGGCATTTGAAGCGATCGAACGCGTTTTCGCCGGAATGGCGAAAGGCGACGCACGAAATTTCCCCGTGGTTCGCGAAGCGATCGGCTACGCCGATGCCCTCTATGGCTTCAAATCCGGCATCGATAAAAGCTCACTGACGCTGGGCGTAAAGGCCGGCGGCTATTGGCCGCACAACGCCGATCATGGCCTGACCAATCACCAATCCACAATCATTCTGTTTGACCCCGATACGGGCCAGCCGACCGATCTGGTCTCCGGCAATCACCTCACGGCGATGCGCACGGGCGGAGCCTGTGCGGTTTCTATCCGGCACTTGGCTCGCAGCAATGCCCGGACACTCGGCATCGTCGGCGCTGGTCATCAGTCGGCGTTCCAACTGCGCGCCGCTGCCGCCCAGCGCAACTTCGAGCGTGTCGTTGCCTGGAACATCGCGCCCGACGGGCTGGATCGCCTGGCGGCAGTGGCCCATGAGCTCGGCCTCGAGTTCGAAAGCGTAACGCGCGACGAACTCGGCCAAACGGCCGACGTGATCATCACTATCACGTCCTGCAACGAACCACTTCTGGATGCCTCCCAAATCCGGCCCGGCACGCATCTCGCCTGCATGGGCACCGATACAGCGGGCAAGCAAGAAATCGACCACCGGATTCTGACCAACGCGCGCGTATTCACCGACGAGCCCGCCCAGGCAGCCACACTTGGCGAGTGCCAACACGCGGTCGCTGCCGGGGCGCTAACGGTCGACGACATTACCGCCGTCGGCGGCGTGATTACCGGCGACAGCCCAGGCCGAGCCACTGACGCTGACATCACCGTGTTCGACGGTACGGGGGTCGGCCTGCAAGACCTCGCCGTGGCGCGGCGTGTTGTCGATCTCGCCGCCTGATATCGCGTCCATATGCTCAACATGCCAAAAGACAAACGATGACACTCGACGAATTCAACGTGGCCGACCGCGATACCGCCATCGCGGCTGCTCGCCCCTGCCTGGATATTCCACGCTGGTACGAGGCCGTCGTCGATCAACGGCCTTACACAAATACAGCGGCCATACGCGAGCAGGCATATATCGCCGCCCGCCCGTTTTCCACCGCCGAGATCGACGGCGCCCTCGTCCACCATCCACGTATCGGCCAACGCGCCAGCGGTAGCGGTGCCGAGGCGCGGATGTCCGCCGCGGAACAAGCCAACCTCGGCGAATCGAGCACCGACCTCGAGCAAGCGCTGGAAGCCGGCAACCTCGATTACGAGCAACGTTTCGGGCGCGTGTTCCTGATTCGCGCCGCCGGCCGCGACCGGTCCGAGATTCTCACCGAGCTGCGCCGCCGCATGGACAACTCAGAAGCCACCGAACTGGACGAAATAGCCGGCCAGCTTCGCGAAATCGCCATTACACGACTAGAAGGAGCCATTACCGAATGAGTGCCTCGCACATCACCACGCATATTCTGGACACAGCCGCCGGTCGGCCCGCGCCCGGCGTCACCGTCGAGCTCGCTGCGCGCAGCGGCGACGGCTGGACAACCATCGCGACCGGCCAAACCGACAGCGACGGCCGCGCTCGCGACCTCGGCGCGGCCTCACAGCCCGCCGGCGACTATCGCCTGACGTTTTTCACCGGCGATTATTTCGCCAGCCAGGGCGTGTCTACGTTTTTTCCGGAAGTCAGCCTTGTGTTCACGCTCGCCGACATCGACGAGCACTACCACGTGCCGCTTCTGCTCAGCCCGTTCGCCTACTCCACCTATCGAGGCAGTTGAAATGAGTAACCACAATTTCGTGCTTGGCACCAACCAGTTCGGTAAAGCCGAGGTGCGTTTGGTAAAGGTCACGCGCGATACCGAGCGCCATGAGATCGAAGATCTCAACGTCACATCGGAGTTGCGCGGCGATTTTGACTCGGCTCACTACACGGGTAACAACGAGCACGTCATCGCCACCGATACGCAGAAAAACACCGTATTCGGCTTTGCTCGCCACGGCGTCCAATCCCCCGAACGCTTTCTGCTACGGCTGGCCGACCATTTCACTTCGAATTTCGACTGGGTCAGCGGTGGCCGCTGGGAGGCCGAGCAGTTCGGCTGGAATCGCATCCCAATCGATGGGCCAGGCCAAAACCATTCGTTCGTGCGTGACGGCCAGGAGACCCGGACCGCCGTGGTCGTCCGCGATGGCGACACGACGCACGTATTCGGCGGGTTATCCAATCTGACCGTGCTAAAGACAACGGCCTCGGGTTTTGTCGGCTATCCCAAGGACACCTACACAACCTTGCCCGAAACCGAAGACCGAATCCTGGCCACCGACGTCAAGGCACGCTGGCGCTACAACACCTCGGATGTCGATTTCAACGCCGTCTACGAAAGCGTCAAGCACCTGTTTCTAGAAGGCTTTGCCGAAAAATATTCCTACGCCTTGCAGCACACGCTCTATGAGATGGCCAGCAAGGCATTGTCGGCCCACCCCGAGATCGACGAAATCAAGTTCTCGATGCCGAACAAGCACCACTTCGTCGTCGATCTATCGCCGTTCGGCGAAGACAACCCGAACGAGGTGTTCTTCGCCGCGGATCGCCCCTATGGCTTGATCGAAGCCACGGTCGCCCGCGACGACGCCACCGATGCCGGCAATGCCTGGGAAAACATGGCCGGTTTTTGCTGACCGACACAGCGTGCGGCTGCGCGTGAACTCACCGCCAGTCGCACCGCTTTTTGTACGACGCAACTAAGGAGGTGGCCCATGGTCGCGTCCCAGGACCAGCTTACGACAAAGGCCGAGGCCGATAACGACGCCGCGGGAACGCGGCCCGAAGACCGTCGACTATCGCCCGGCCTGGGCATTGCTTATGGCCTCCAGCACGTACTGACCATGTACGCAGGCCTATTAGCCGTGCCATTGATCATGGCACAAGCGGCCGGTCTATCAGACGCTTCTGCCGCTTATCTCATCACAGCCACGTTCTTCATGGCCGGCCTGGCCACGTTATTGCAAACGCTTGGCGCGCCATATCTCGGCGCGCAACTGCCCCTTGTTCAGGGCACCTCGTTCGCAGCCGTGGCGACCATGGTGGCGATCGCCGGCAACGCCGGCGGCCTACAAGCTGTTTTCGGCGCGGTGATGGTCGCCGCGCTCGTCGGCATCGGTATCGCCCCGATTTTCTCCCGTGTCATCCGTTTTTTCCCGCCGGTCGTTACCGGCAGCGTCATAACGATCATCGGCATATCCTTACTGCCGGTCGCCACACACTGGGCGATGGGCGGCGATGAGTCCGCAGCCGATTACGGCAGTCTGCACAACATCGGGCTAGCCGCAGCCACACTGGCGATTGCGCTGTTTTTCAGCAAAGTCGGCAGTGGCGCGATATCGCGGCTTTCATTTTTGTTAGCCATTATCGCCGGCACAGGCATCGCCACGATATTCGGTCTAGCCGATTTTTCATCGGTTACCACAAGCTCGGTTTTCTCGCTGCCCAAGCCACTCCATTTCGGGCTACCAACTTTCAACATCGCAGCCATCATTTCGATGGTTATCGTCATGCTGGTGATTTTGACCGAAACCAGCGCCGACATGATCGCCGTCGGCGAGATCATCGGCACTGACATCAGCAGCAGGCGGGTGGCTAACGGTCTGCGCGCCGATATGACAGCCAGCCTGGTATCGCCGTTTTTCGGTTCATTCCCGATGAGCGCGTTCGCTCAGAACATCGGCCTGGTCGCAGTTACTGGCATCAAGAGCCGTTATGCCGTCGCCATCGGTGGCGGCCTGCTCGTTGTGATGGGTCTTTTCCCGATCATCGGCAACGTCATCACCTCGTTGCCGCTGGCTGTTCTAGGCGGTGCCGGCCTCATCCTGTTCGGCACCGTTGCTGCGAGTGGCATTCGCACGCTGGCTTCGGTCGATTATCGCGACAACATGAACCTGATCATCGTCGCGGTTTCGGTCGGCGTTGGGCTAATACCGATCGCATCGCCCCATTTCTACGACAATTTTCCGGACTGGTTTCAAACGATTTTTCACTCCGGCATCAGCGCCACTGCACTGGTCGCCTTGGTACTCAACCTGTTATTCAACCATCTACGATTCGGGACACCGGAAAGTCCATCTGTATTCGCAGCCGGCACCGACCGTGAGATTCATCAAGACGTCGCCGATGCACTCGAAGAAGGCGACCACTGCGAAAACGGTCGAATTTACGATGCCGACGGCCACGAAATCCCAGTCACCTCTAACGAGGATAACCAGCAAGTAGCCGTCGGTAACAACGACAACGAGGGTGCTTATGTCGATTCGTGGCAACAAACGCAATCAGGCTGATACTCAAAACGCGCGCACCGCATCCCCTCGTCCCGAGGACCACCGTCAGCCCCCGTTTCTAACCCTCGCCTATGGTTTTCAGCATGTTTTGACAATGTATGCCGGCTTGGTCGCGGTACCGCTGATCGTCGGCCAGGCGGCCAATTTGTCAGATGCCAACACGGCTTTCCTGATTACGGCAGCCTTTTTCATGGGTGGCCTGATCACGCTCCTGCAAACGCTGGGGTTACCTTTCATCGGCAGTCAATTGCCATTAATGCAAGGAGTTTCGTTCGATACCGTTGCCATCATGACGGCGATCGTGTCGGCCACCGGCGGCCTCCAGGCCGTTTTCGGCGCCGTGCTCGTGGCTTCGATTTTCGGATTTTTGTTCGCGCCCGTTATTTCCAAAGCACTTCGCTTTTTCCCACCTGTCGTGACCGGCAGCTTGATAACGGTGATCGGACTGTCGCTACTGCCAGTCACGATCAACTGGACGATGGGTGGCGACAGCACGGCCGCCGACTACGGCAGCCTGAGCAACATCGGGCTTGGTGCCATAACGCTGGCTATCGGACTGGTACTTAGCAAATTCAAAAGCGGCGTCATATCCCGGCTCGCGATCCTGTTGGCGATCGTCGCCGGCACCGTTATCGCACTGCCCTTGGGCAAGGCCGATTTTTCGGGCGTTGCTTCCAGTACTGTTTTCGCCTTTCCCACACCTCTCCATTTCGGGATGCCCACCTTTCACCTCTCGGCCATTGTGTCGATGATCATCGGCATCCTCGTTATCTTGACCGAAACCACCGCCGACATTCTGGCGCTCCGCGAAATCGTCGGCACGAAGGTTGACAACAAGCGTTTCACGGCCGGTCTCAGGGCGGATATGGCTTCCGGGATTATCGCGCCGTTTTTTGGCTCATTCCCGCAAAGCGCTTTCGCTCAGAACATCGGGCTAGTTGCGGTCACCGGCGTCAAATCACGCTTCGTGGTCGCCACGGCCGGCGGCATACTCGTGATCCTCGGCCTGTTTCCAATTCTCGGTCGTATTGTTACTGCCATTCCGTCGGCTGTACTGGGCGGCGCGGGCTTTTTACTTTTCGGTTCCGTGGCGGCGAGTGGCATACGCATGCTCGCGGACGTCGATTATCGCCACAACATGAACCTGATCATTGTCGCGGTCACGATCTCCGTGGGCATCATCCCAGCCGCGGCACCGGATTTCTATGCTCAATTTCCAAGCTGGTTTCAGACAATCGCAAGCTCTGGAATCAGCTCAGCCGCCATCGTCGCGGTTTCGCTCAATATTTTGTTCAATCACATTCATCTTGGCACCCCCGAGGAGCCATCCGTGTTTGCCGCCGCCGGAACGGGGCGCCAACTTTCCCCCGGCGTGTCCGCCGCACTGAAACACGGCGACCATGTGATCAACGGACAGGTAATCGATGCGAAAGGCAATGAGGTGCCCGTTGTGCAACACAACTCGCATCCAAGCTGACCAGCTCAACATCATGCTCAGACCGCTCAAAAACACGACTATCTTAGGTTCGTGGAGCCCAGCCGAAGGCTGCATGTGTACTCGCGGCTTGAGCGCGTCTTGGTTACTTGCCCATGCATTAAATGTGCCCGGAAAGGGCGCGATCAGAGGAGGAAGACGGTATGTTCGAGCCGATAAGCCACTCCAAAGCCAGAGCCGTATTTTTTCTGACTGGCTTAACATTAACCACGCTGACAGGGAGTTTTGTTTCTCAATCGGCGGCTGCTCAACAACAACCCAAGCAAGCCGACAATTTAAGACAGATGTTCACCCAAGGCAGCGTCGATGGTTATTTTCGACTTTTGAATTATAATAACCACAATGCCTTTTTTGACAACGATGACCGTGAGGCCGCTACGATTGGCGGCAAAATCGGTTATACCACGGCATCGCTACACGGTTTTTCATTACGGCTGAGTGCCTACGCCCAGCGGAATTTCACAAGCACCAATCCGGCAAACCGTGATCTGCAGGACGATATCTCGACGCTCGGCGAAGCCTATATCCAATGGCAAGGGGATGATTTACGCATTCGTGCCGGCAATCAGGCACTGAAAAACGCACCATTTACATCGACTTACGACTTCCGGATCATTCCGCAACTCTACCAAGGCGTCAAACTCCGCTACGGCGATGCCGAACGCTATCTGACCGTGATGCGAATGTTTCGCTATAAATCACGTATCAACGACGAGTTCGCCCGCAAGACCAACTACAACCAATCTTTTAAACCATTTCCCGCGAACACGTCACACCATACCGATGGCTTCTGGGCCATTGGTGCCGGTAACAAAGGGGAGTTGGGTCCGACCACGCTCGAGGGTCGTGCATGGTTTTTCAATTATATGGACTACGCCAACATGTACTATGGCGACGCAACGATTACCCAATCCACCGGTTCAATCAAGCCGTTCGCGTCGATCCAAGCCATGCGCGAAACCGATACCGGCGATGCTTATCTCGGCGAGATCGACAACCAAACATATGGCGCACGCGTCGGTCTAAAGCACAACTCGCTGACTGCATCCCTGAGCTACGATTACATGCCCCACGAAACGGGCGCGTTTCTAAACGGAGCGCCAGTAACCCCATACGCGACCCAGGAGGCTTCGGGCCCGCTTTTTGCCCAACCGTACTTAACCAGCACCCAGGATCTAGGTGCGGGTAATGCCTATGCCGTTAATGTTAAAGGCGCTCCGACAGCGAACACCTTTGTCGGCGCCCGCTATTCCTATATGGATCTAAAACCCGCGGCCGGTGCTGATTCAATCGGCCAATCGGAGTATCTCGTTTTCGGCTTTTATCATTTTCAAGGAGCTTTGGAAGGATTCAGTGTCGGCAACTTCTTTGCTTATCAGACTCAAAAGCATGAAGGCCGCGATTACTGGGAAAACCGTTTCTCGCTCCAATATGAATTCTAACCGTCAATTAGCCACCGGGCCCGACAGTGCTAACGCGCTGCCGGGCCGGTTAGTATTTTTCAATTAGAGGCCCTTGGTTATGACTAGTGAACTGAGCATCGACGCGCCAGCCCCCGACTTCGAACTCATCGATGACAAAGGCAGCCATGTGCGTCTGAGCGACTACCGCGGCACGCCTGTCATCGTTTACTTCTATCCCAAAGCCGAAACCCCCGGTTGCACGACCGAGGCCTGTGACTTTCGCGACAGTCTCACGGCATTGCATACGGCCGGCTTTAGCGTGCTCGGCATTTCACCTGACGATCCCGAGACGCTGGCCGCGTTTCGGGAGAACCACACGCTTGGCTTTAAACTGGTCTCGGACCCCGGCAGTGACGTCGCCAAATCCTGGGGCGCTTGGGGCGAGAAAACCGTAAATGATCAGACATTCGACGGCGTCCTACGCAGCACACTGGTGCTAGACTCGGCCGGCATCGTCGAACAGGCACATTATAATGTGGCCGCCGAGGGACATGTTGCCGCACTTCGCGACCAGCTCGGTATTCCATGATCCATAGCTGCTCACGCACCGATATGCCGCTAACCAATCGCTGCGACCGCATCGCGACCATCGGCTGTGCGCTCAGGATGCGACGCGTCACGCATGCCTTGCTGTGCATGCAAGCACTGATGCGTTGCTGCCGACGCACCCAGTTTCGATTTTTGCACTTTTCAACGCCCGAGTAGGACCAGTGGACCCATCAAAAAACGATCGTATGCCCGACTCAACGCTGACGACCTCTAGCGACAAGCAATCGACATCGGTGCAACCCGTAGCCGATGAGCGGGGCAAACGACCAGTCTATATCCCTTACGCTGGCCCGACACTGCTCGAAATGCCGCTTTTGAATAAAGGCACCGCATTCACCGCTGAAGAACGCGAGAGTTTCAATCTCGTCGGGCTTTTGCCGCAGAACATCGAAACCATCCAGGAGCAGGTTGAGCGCGCCTACAAACAATACCAAGCATGCAGTTCCAATTTGGACAAGCATGTTTACTTGCGCGGCATCCAGGACGACAACGAAACCGTTTTTTATCGCCTGCTGGAGGAACATCTCGAGGAGATGTTACCGATTATCTACACCCCGACGGTCGGTGACGCCTGCGAAAAATTCTCCCAGATCTATCGCAACCACCGCGGGCTGTTCATCTCTTACCCGAATCGCTACCGGATAGACGATATCTTGCACTCGGCGACCAAGAACAACGTTCGCGTCATCGTGGTTACCGACGGTCAACGGATCCTTGGCCTCGGCGACCAAGGCATCGGCGGCATGGGCATTCCCATTGGCAAACTTTCACTTTATACCGCCTGTGGCGGTGTGTCGCCAGCTTACACACTCCCCGTCATACTCGATGCCGGCACCGACAACCAGGAGCTGCTAGCCGACCCGATGTACATGGGGTGGCGCCATACACGGGTCTCGAAAGAAGCCTACGAGGAGTTTGTCGACCTATTCGTACAAGCCGTCAAACGGCGCTGGCCGCGAACGCTTCTGCAGTTCGAGGATTTCGCCCAACCCAACGCCAATCATCTCCTGGATCGTTACCGCGAACAGATCTGCTGCTTCAACGACGATATCCAAGGCACGGCGGCCGTCTGCGTTGGCTCGCTGCTAGCGGCCTGCAACGCCAAACAGGAAAAGGTATCCGAACAAACGATCGTGTTCGTGGGCGCCGGCTCGGCCGGTTGCGGTATTGCCGAGCAGATCATCGTCGCCATGGTCGACGAAGGCCTTGACGAGGCCGAAGCGCGAAAACGCATTTTCATGGTCGACAAACCGGGGCTTTTAACCGACGATCTGGAAGACCTCTACGAATTTCAGGCACGGCTCGCTCAACCCACGACACAGTTGGATCACTGGTCAAACGAGCACCCGGATGAACCACTTTTGAATGTCGTCGAAAACGCGCGGCCAACCGTTTTAATCGGCGTCTCCGGTCAACGTGGTCTATTTTCCGAAACGTTGATCAAAACCATGTACAGCCACTGCGCTCATCCATTCATCATGCCGTTGTCGAACCCGACCTCGCGCGTGGAAGCAACACCGGATGAGATACTGACCTGGACCCAAGGCCAGGCGCTCGTGGCAACGGGCAGTCCGTTCGCAGACGTCGCATATGACGGACGCAACATCCCGATCGCCCAGTGCAACAACGCCTATATTTTCCCCGGTGTCGGTTTGGGCGTGATTGCCGCCAACGCCTGGCGCGTCACCGACAAGATGCTCATGGCCGCCTCGCGGGCACTCGCCGATAGTTCGCCGCTCACGACATCCGAGACGGGCTCGTTACTACCGCCATTATCCGACGTCTGCGATCTCAGCAAGAATATCGCTTTCGCGGTTGCCAAACAGGCCCAACGTGACGAAGTCGCGCTGACCTCGTCGGACGAAACAATCAGCAACGCGGTGGAGAAAAACTTCTGGTATCCACGTTATCGCTACTACCGCCGCGCCGCGTTCTGATCGCCGCAACCATCAAGTGTCGATAAACATTTGACCCACATTTGCCGGTGGCGCCCCTGCGTCACCGGTATGGCCGGCATTCGCCAACACTTGCCCCATGATGCTGAGCGCGATTTCTTCCGGCGTATCGCTTTTCATCGTCAGACCGATCGGCGCGTGGATTGCATCCAATGAAGCGCGCGATAAACCACGTTCAGCCAAAGCCTTCCAGATTACCCGGATCTTGCTGCGGCTGCCCATGACGCCCAGCCAACACCACTGCCGATCGGCAAGTGCAGCCAGTGCGTCGATATCTAAAGTCACGGCCGTGGTCATGACCACCACGGTGGTCAATTTTGGATAAGCCGGCGTTGCATCGAGTTCGGCGAAACTAGAAAGCGCGTGGCACCGAACCCCCTCGGGCCAGTCGCCAGTGGCGATAACCTCGCTGCGTGTGTCATAAACATCGACGCTATATCCAACCCAGGCGGCTAATCGCGCCAGTGCCTGCCCGCAGTGACCGGCACCCACGATCGCCAGTCGCCGCCGGTTCGTGCTTTCCTCAATGTAGTGCCAACCGGATTCGTCCTGTGTCAGCCCAAACCGAGCACGCTGCGGATCGGGCTCGGCGTACTCGCTATACAAACCGGTCGCATCGATGCGCAAACGACATGCGCTAGCACCGCTCGCATTAAGCGCTGCAATGAATTGCGCCAATGCGTCGTGATGGCGCGATGGCTCAAGAACAGCGAAAAGATTGGTCTGTTCACCGGCGCATACGAGTCCAGAGGCATCATCACCCGCGTTTCGGCGATGCACGAAACGCTGCAGCCAGGGGGCGCGCGGACGCTCGCGCAAAGCCTCGCGCCCAGTCGCGAGCACGTTCGCCTCCATTACGCCACCGCCGATCGTGCCCTCAACGTGTGCGCACGAATCGAGCAACAAACGAGCCCCCAACGTGCCGGGCGAGCCACGTGTGTTGGCGACAACCAATGCAATAAAAACCATGTCGCCACCAGCCAGACGCTGGTCGATAGCGCGCCAGAACGCGTCCACATTCATGGGCAATCAGCACGGCGCATTGGATCCGACAATATATTCGGCCAGACCCCGAATAAACGCGGCACGGCTTAATCAATCTCCTCGGTGACCGGCTCGACTGATGCGATGCGGTTGTCGCTTGTCTGCATAGCTTGCACGGCTTTCAGCACGGCCTCGGGCGTGGCTGGCGCGTGCAAGGGCGCGGCCCGGTGGCCATCGCCCACAGCGGCGACAGCGTCCTTAATCGCATGCAGCACCGACATGGCAAGCATCAACGGCGGCTCGCCGACGGCTTTGGAGCGATAAACAGCTTCTTCCACGTTCTCGCCACGCTGGTAGATTTCAGCGTAAAAATGCGGCGGCACGTCGCTTGCCACCGGAATCTTGTAGGTCGATGGCGCATGGGTGGTAATGCGTCCGGCGTCGTCCCAACAGAGCTCTTCAGTGGTCAGCCACCCGGCGCCCTGGACGAATCCGCCTTCAATCTGCCCCATGTCCACGGCCGGATTCAGCGATCGGCCGACGTCGTGGAGAATATCAACACGCGTCATGCGATGTTCGCCGGTCAGGGTATCAACCAGAACTTCGGTCGCCGCAACACCATAGGCGAAATAGAAAAACGGCCGCCCCTGCCCTAACTTATCGACCTCCAGTTTCGGCGTCGCGTAAAAACCCGCGGCCGATAATTGGATCCGATCCAGATATGCATTATTGACGACTTCAGCAAAGTCCGCCAAACGTCGCTGACCTGCATAAACGGCATTATCAGCAAAGCTTATCTTTTCATCCGATCCGACTTCATAATGATCGCGCACGACGGGTAACAGGCGTTCGACGATTTTATTGGCCGCGTTGTAGGCGGCTGCACCGTTTAGATCAGTGCCCGACGATGCCGCCGTCGCCGAGGTATTGGGCACTTTGCCGGTATTGGTCGCGGTAATGCGCACACGCTCGAGGTTGATACCAAAAACCTCGGCGACGATCTGGGCCACCTTGATATGCAGCCCCTGCCCCATTTCGGTACCACCATGATTGAGTTGCACGCTGCCGTCGAGGTACACGAGCACGAGTGCGCCGGCCTGATTCAAGAACTTGGTGGTAAACGAGATACCGAACTTGACCGGTGTCAACGCCAAGCCTTTCTTTACATAGGGGCTGGCGGCGTTGTACTCGCGAATCGCCGCGCGCCGGGCGTTGTAATCGATCCGGTTCTCCAGTGCCGGTATGAGTTCGTGGAGTATGTTGTCTTCCACGGTCATGCCATAAGGCGTAACGTTGCGCTCGGTTGTCCCGTAGAGATTGACCTTGCGCACGTCGAGTGGATCGCGGCCCAGATAACGGGCGATCTCCTCGATGATGTGCTCCATGCCGACCATCCCCTGCGGACCGCCGAAACCACGAAACGCCGTGTTCGAGACTTTGTGGGTACGACACCGACGCGACGTGATGGTCACGTTTTCGAGATAGTAGGCGTTGTCTGCGTGATACATCGCCCGGTCGGCGATGGAATGAGACAGATCCGGCGCATAACCGCAATCGGCGGCCTGCATGACATCAATGCCGTCGATCCGGCCGGCATCGTCAAAACCAACATCGTAGTCGATAATAAAACCGTGACGCTTGCCGGTGATGGTCATGTCATCGTCACGGTCGAGACGATGCTTGACGGCCTGGCCCGTGCATTGCGCCAGCAGGGATGCAATCACGGCAAACTGCGCCCCTTGGGTTTCCTTGCCGCCGAAGCCACCGCCCATGCGACGATTTTCGACCGTGACCGCATGGTCGGCGAGGCCGAGCACTTTCGCGACGGCGTGCTGGACTTCCGATGGGTGTTGGGTCGAGCTGTGCACGAGCATGTCACCGTCTTCCTGCGGCACGGCCATCGCCACCTGACCCTCCAGATAGAAATGCTCCTGGCCGCCCATCTCCGTACGCCCCTTGAGCCGATGCGATGCGCCGGCGATCGCGCCCGCCGGATCCCCCCGGTGCCAAGTCTTAGCTGGCACCACTTCCGTTTCTGCGGCAAGTGCGTCGTCAATCGACAGAATCGCCGGCAGATCGTCATATGCGATATCGGCTTGCATTGCTGCACGCCGCGCGGCGTCAATCGATTCCGCGGCCACGGCAAAAAGCGGCTGTCCGTAGAACAGGACTTCATCGTCGGCAAAAACCTGGTCACCGGGAAACACCGGTCCGATATCGTTGGTTGTCGCAGCTAGATCCGAGGCTGAGACAACAGCGGCGACCCCGGATGCACGCCGCACACTATCCAGCTCAAGGCGCGTGACACGGGCATGGGCGCGATCGGCGATTCGCACATACACCGACAACATCCCCCGCGGCTCGGCGAGGTCATCGCCGTAACGGGCTTCGCCGGCGACGTGTTTGTGCGCACTGTCGTGGGGCCTGGGCGTGCGTGCGCTAGGGTTGGATTTGGGTGTAGGCTCGTTCATACGTTAGCTGCCTCCTCGAGAATGCGCGTGCGCGCTTCCGGCTGCGTCGTCTCGACGAAAAATTTCCGCAACAGTTGTTGCGTGGCTAGCTGGCGATAATCCTCGCCGGCCCGCATGTCGGTCAGCGGCGATAACTCAGTGGCCAGACTCGACTCGCCCGCGGCGACAGTCGTTTCATTCCATGGCTGGCCGACAATTGCCGCCTCGGTCTGTGTCGCACGCTTTGGTATGGCCGCCACGCCGCCGAACCCGGTCCGCAATTCAGCCACCACACCATCGCGCTGACGCAACTTGAACGCCGCGCATACGGCCGATATGTCCTGATCAAAGCGCTTGGATAGCTTGTAACAACGAAACTGTTCGTCGGACGACAACCGCGGGATACGGATCTGTTCGACAAACTCACCGTTACGCCGGTCTTGCTGGCCATAATCGATGTAGTAGTCCTCCAAGGCCAGTTCCCTAGCCCCATCCGGACCACGCAGGACGACATGCGCGCCGAGGGCGATCATCACTGGCATCGAGTCGCCAATCGGCGAGCCGTTTGCGATATTGCCACCGACTGTCGACGAATTACGGATAAGCGTCGATCCAAAGCGGCGCAGCAATTCCCCGAAATCCGGGAAATAACGCCCGATAACAGCTATGGCGTCACTATGCGTGACAGCGGCGCCAATCACGACCTCCTGCGCTCGTTCGTCGATGCCCTGCAACGCCGCAACGTCACCGACGTAGATCACGACATCCAGGACCCGATGCTGTTTGGTCACCCACAGCCCCACATCGGTGCCCCCGGCCAGCAACGTCGCGTCGGGATAGTCGGCCAGCACACGCGCCAGTCCGACTTCATCCACCGGTGCAAAATAACGTCGACCATCGTGGCTGAGCTCGAGCGTATCGGCGCGATGCATGGCCTGTAGACGACTGGCCGTCGCCGGAGCATGGGCCAGAGTCGGATCCTGCCATGCGTAGTCGTACATCGCCTCGGCCGCATCGACAATCGGCCGATAGCCAGTGCAGCGACACAGATTACCGGCAATCACATCGTTGATGCGCTGCCGGGAAGGTGTGTTTTCTTCGAGATACATGGCGAATAGCGACATCACGAAACCTGGCGTGCAGAAACCACACTGCGAACCGTGACAATCCACCATCGCCTGCTGGGCCGGATGCAGAGCGCCATTTTCGGCTTTGAGGTGCTCGACCGTCAGTAATTGACAGCCATCGAGGATGGGCATGAACAAAATACAAGCGTTAACGGCGCGATAGCGCATCCGGCCTGCGGCATCCACGCGGCCAATCACAACCGTGCACGCCCCGCAGTCGCCTTCGGCACACCCTTCCTTGGTCCCGCAAAGGCGCGCCTCGGTGCGCAGCCATTGCAACACCGTCTGGGTCGGATCAACGGCATGAAGCTCCCGCGGCGTATCGCCAAGAAGAAACCGTACAGCCTGCGTCATGTCATGAACTCCTCATGGTCGACCGAAACCGCAGCTCACTAGTCCTGACCGATAGCTAACGCCAGACCTCGACACATTGGTTTACGCCCGGCCAGCGCGGCACCCAGGTCGACCGTATTAACTGCGCCCGCTCCAAGTTGGTGACAATATTGCCAACAAATTGACAACAAATTAATAGTCAAATAGTTGTAGATCTGGTACGCGACTGTCGCAAAACAGGTGGTAATATATAGTTATCAATCTTTCACGCCACTGTTCACGGCATGGCCAACACGCCGCAGGCGACCAACACAGCCCACCAGTCGCGTAAAACGAGCCAAACCATCGATGCCGAGAATCGAATATACGATTCGATTCGCCACGCGGTTCTCGTCCAGAAACTGCACCCGGGCACACGGCTTCCGGAACTAACACTGAGTGAGATTTACGGCATCAACCGTTCGATCGTACGGCGGGCACTGGTCCGTCTGGACAACGATCGGATTATCGTCATGCGACGCAATCAAAGTGCGATGGTTGCCAATCCCACGCCGGAAGAGATCGCACAATTATTCGCCGCACGTCGTCATATCGAAGCGCAGGTCATGCGCGAGACGGCCGGCCAGCTGCGAGAGCATCAGCGCCAGCACCTCGAAACCATCTTGGACAACGAGCATACGGCTCACGAGGCGCAGCATCACGACGATCGCATCCATTTGTCTCTTGATTTCCATCAACACTTGGCCGACGCATGCCCGAATCAAGTGCTGGGACGAATACTGCGCGATCTGATACTACAAACATCGATTGCCGTGGCGCTCTACAAGGTGCCTGGCTTAGCGGCCTGCTATCGGGCCGCGGATCATCGCGGTATTGCCGATGCAGTATTCAACGGCGATGATGAAACCGCGGCACGGCTGGCCTGTGAACACCTCGACTATCTCGAAAACCGCCTGAACTATACGCAGCAAACGCGTAACGCCGACTTACAAACCGTTCTCGGCGCAGCGCCACATGACGCCGCTGCGCACGACACAGCCACATAACGTCAACAATCGATCGCCTAAACACCGTGCCATTCAGCGGCGCGTGTGACGGCGAACGCTTTTTCGGAGGCAAAGCAATGACCAACTGGTTGAAGAGCCTGCCCAAGGCAGAACTTCACCTACATATCGAAGGCACACTCGAACCCGAGAAAATGTTCGAGCTGGCCGCCCGCAATGAGGTCGATCTACCGTACGAGTCGGTCGCCGACCTCCGCGCCGCTTACGATTTCGACGATCTGTCGTCCTTTCTCAGCCTTTACTTTCAAGGCATGGAAGTGCTTCAAACCGAAGCAGATTTTTACGAGCTAACCATGGACTATCTCGGCCGGGCCAGCGCCGAAGGCGTGGTCCACGTCGAACTATCGTTCGACCCACAGGCCCACCTCGTACGCGGCATCGAACTCGGCACGCCGCTCGCGGGGCTGACTCGGGCCATGACAGATGCCGAACATCAACACGGTATCTCGAGCGCGCTGATCATGAGTTTTCTACGCGACCGCGACGCCGACGAGGCACTGAACGTGCTGGAACAGTCGCGCCCCTGGCATGACTGGATCGCGGCGGTGGGTCTCGATAGCGCCGAAAGTGGCAACCCACCGACCAAGTTCGCCCAGGTATTCGAGCGCGCGCGTCAGTTGGGACTGCCACGCGTCGCACACGCTGGTGAGGAAGGTCCGGCCGACTATGTGCGCGGCGCGCTGGACACACTCGACGTCTGCCGCGTCGATCACGGTGTCCGAGCTGTCGACGATCCTGATCTGCTTGATCGACTCAAGTGCAGCCAAACGCCACTGACTGTCTGCCCACTATCCAACGTGTATCTCAACGTTGTCGACCAATTAGTCGACCATCCCCTCCCCCAGCTTATCGAGCACGGCCTGAACGTAACGATTAATTCCGATGACCCGGCTTATTTCGGCGGCGGCATGCTGAACAACCTTGCTGCTTGCGCCGAAGCCTTCGACTGGCAACGCGAGACCTGCCGAGACGTTGCACGCAACGCGGTTCGAGCTGCCTTCATGGGCCCGCAACGCCGACAACAACTGCTCAGCGATATCGACAACTGCTAACCACGAAAAGGCGCCGACTTGAATCGGCGCCTTTTTCTTCAGCCGAGCTGGGCACCCGCCGGCATGGCCGGCGAGCACGTTACACATCACCGCGCGGCTTACGTGAGAAACGCAAAATACAGTAGGAAGATAACGAACAGCGCGCCCATGATTGGGTGCACTTCCTTGACTCGCCCCTGCATCAGCATTGTGAACGGATAAAACACCAATCCAAGGGCGATACCGTTGGCGATACTGTAAGTCAATGGCATCGTAATGACCGTCAGGAACGCCGGCACCGCGATTTCAAACCGGTTCCAGTTGATTTCAGTCAACGACGACGCCATCAGCATGCCGACGATAATCAGTGCCGGAGCGGTGACGTTGGAAGTCACCACCGCCAAAAGCGGCGAGAAGAACATCGCCAACACGAACAGTGCGGCGACCACGATCGGCACAAAGCCAGTTCGTCCCCCCGAGGCCACACCCGTTGTCGACTCGATAAACGATGTTGTCGGCGACGTGCCGACCACCGAACCCGCCACAATCGATGACGAATCGGCCAACAGCGCGGGCCCGCCGCGGACAAGTTGGTTATTTTTCATCAATCCGGCTTTGCTCGCGATCGCCATCAGCGTGCCGCTGGTGTCGAAAAACTCGACGAACAGAAAAATGAATGCGGCGATAAACAGATTGAAGGTAAAGACTTCGTCGGGCGCCGTCATAATCCGGCTCAGCGCGACGCCAAACAGAGGTTCGACACTGGGGATCGAACTGACAATCGCATCCGGCATCGGGATCACCGTCGTCGCAATACCGAGTACCGACGTCAAAACCATGCCAAAGAAAATCGCGCCGGGGATGTTACGCAGCATCAAGGCGACCGTCACAACGAGCCCGAACACAGTCAGCCCTGTGCTGGGTGTTGTCAGGTTGCCGAGTGTCACGAGTGTCGCGTCACTATGGACGATAAACCCGGCATTCTTGAATCCGATAAAAGCGATGAATAAACCGACACCGGCCGCGGACGCCTTCTTTAAGTCGGGCGGAATGGCATCGAGGATCATCTGCCGCAGTTTGATAACGGTTAGCAGCACGAACGCGACACCCGCGATCAGGACACTGACAAGCGCGGTTTGCCAGGGAATCCCCATGCCCTGAACAACCGAAAACGAGAAAAACGCGTTCAACCCCATGCTGGGCGCGATTGCGACCGGATAACGCGCCACGAAAGCCATCAGAAGACAACCAATGACTGACGCCAGCGCGGTCGCAGTGAACAACGCCTCCTTGGGCATCCCGGCGGCACTGAGGATGTTGGGATTGACGAAAATGATGTACGACATGGCGAGAAACGTCGTCACGCCGCCGATAATTTCATTGCGATAGTTGGTCCCCATCGCCTCGAAATCGAAAAAACGGGTTATGAAATCGTTCCTGGCATTGGCCCGCCGGCTGCTGGTCTCGGACGAGGTTGGCGACATGGCGGCACTCCTGTGTCGAGTTCTGAGCTTGAAACTATTGAGTTATTTCAGACGGTGTATGCGCGTCGTCGCTGGGTATTCGACGCGGCCTGGCCTAAAGACCAACGCGGAGCATTCGTCCGGCGTACGGGGCCATCGACGGCCATGGCGGCTTAGCGCCCCACTCATGATTCGTCTTTTTGCAATGCCGGCTGACCGCGCAGCCACGTGGCACGCACATGTCGGTCATCGCCCAGCATGAAAAGTGCGAAAAGCTTTTCCTGCATCGTGTCGGCATACGCCGTACGCCGAGCAAGTAATGGCGTTGCTTGTGGATCGAGAACCACAAAATCTGCTTCACGCCCACGGCGAAAACTACCGACCCGGTCATCAATATCCAGTGCCTCAGCGCCGGCCAGGGTCGCCAGATAGAGCAGACGTAGCGGCGCCACCGAGGAACCATTGAGCTGACCGACCTTGTAAGCCTCGGACACCGTACGCAGCATGCTGAAACTGGTGCCAGCACCGACGTCGGTAGCCAGTGCCATGGCGACTCGCTGCTGATGCGTACGGTCATGATCGAACAAACCGCTGCCGAGAAACATATTGGACGTGGGACAAAACACGGCCACGGCACCACTCTCGGTCATGCGACGCCGATCCAGGTCATCTAGATGAATACTGTGAGCGTAAACACTACGTTCGCGCAGCAGACCGAAACGATCATAAACATCCAGATAACTCCGGCTCCACGGGAAAAGAGATTTAACCCATTCGACCTCATCAAGATTTTCGGCAACATGAGTATGGATATACGTATCCGGATACTGGTGTGCGAGCTCACCTGCCCGCTGTAGCTGCTCATCGCTCGATGACGGCGCAAAGCGTGGTGTGATGGCATAGCTCAGCCGATCGGTGCCATGCCAGCGCTCGATAAGATCACGCGTATCACGGAAGCCGCTGTCGGGCGTATCCAGCAGATAGTCGGGTGCATTGCGATCCATAAGCACCTTGCCAGCCACCATGCGCATATCACGGGCATACGCTTGCTGGAACACGGACTCCGCCGATTGCCGATGCACGGTCCCCATCACGAGCGCCGACGTTGTGCCATTGCGAAGTAACTCGTTAATGAAAAAACGCGCGGTTTCATCGGCGACTTCCTTATCGCCGAAACGCCCCTCGGTCGGAAAAACATAACGATTGAGCCAACTCAGGAGCTGTTCGCCGTAGCTGGCGATCATGTCGGTCTGCGCATAGTGGATATGCGTATCGATAAAGCCGGGCAGGATGAACCGGCCGCGTTGATCCTCGATCTCGATCGAGTCTTCCAGCTGGGGGAGCAGATCCGCCGCCGGGCCAACACAGGCGACCAACCCCTGCTCAATGACAAGCAAGCCATCTTCGACGATTTCAACGGCGTCGGCGTTATCGCCTTCGCCAGGATCGTGAAGACAATGGACGACAATGCCGCGAATCGCACGGCGGTTGTGGGCTTGCACCATAGTTAGACCGACCCGCGTGTTGGGGTCGCTTGCGCGACCAATTTGTTTACACATCTAAACCTAAACTGATAACAATATAAATACATATTGTTATCAATATCCATCATACTTTTTGCTCATAAACGCCGTTTCATGGACCAAGACCCAACCACGCGATGCGGATCAGAACTATGGACACACCGGGAAGCTGACACGGCCGGTTCCACAGCATTCCGTAATGTCCTTGATTCGAGGGGCAACGAACGGCTGTCTGCCAACCCATCCACCTACCAGGCACCACGGCAAAAACGACACGTGTCAGCAATTGGGATGATTACCCATAAACCGCTGCTCAATAATAACCATCGCAGGCGATGGCACTGGCCTCACCGCGACTTCGATCGGTATCCTGTCCGAAATGAAAAATTTTTCCGAGGAGCACGAGATGCCTGAGTACGTGGCGCAGCACGGGCTGCAGATCGGTCGGCCGCTATACGAGTTGCTGGAACATGCCCTGCCCGGCACGGGTGTCGACTCGGACGTATTCTGGCGCACCCTCGCTGACTTGGTCGCCCAATTCACGGATCGCAATGCCGCGCTGATCGATCGCCGCCACGACATCCAACAATCGCTAGACGACTGGCATCGCGAACACCGCGGGGGAAAACCAAACCGCGCGGCATACGAAACATTGCTTAAAGAGCTCGGCTATATCACCGAAGGTGCGCCGGAGTTCGAAATCTCGACGACAAACGTCGACCCCGAAATAAGCCAATTGCCGGGCCCACAACTGGTCGTGCCGGTAACCAACGCCCGTTTCGCGCTAAACGCCGCCAACGCACGCTGGGGTAGCTTATTCGACGCGTTGTACGGCGCCGACTTAATCGCGGAGACGGATGGCGCCGAGAAAAGCGTTTCCTACAACCCGAAACGGGGCGAGAAAGTATTCGCCTGGGCCGCGGGCTTTCTCGACGAGGCATTTCCGCTCAACGGCGTTTCACACCACGACGCACAGGCCTACCAGATCGCGGACGGCGCGTTGGTCGTAACGACACACAATGGCCAGGCGGGACTTGCCGATCCAGCACAGCTCGCCGGGTATCAGGGGGCACCAGGCGCGCCCGATGTCGTCTTACTGGTCAATCACGGCCTACATGTTGAAATCCAGATCGACGGCAGCCACCCCGTTGGCCAGTCGCATCCAGCCAACGTCAAGGATGTGGTCACAGAAGCCGCCATCAGCACCATCGAGGACTTCGAAGATTCGGTCGCTGCGGTCGACGCTGAGGACAAAGCACTTGTCTACAGCAACTGGCTGGGCCTGATGAAAGGCGATCTGACCGAAACCGTCAGCAAAGGCGACGACTCGTTTACCCGCCGCCTGGCCGCTGACCGCACATATATAACGCCCGACAGCTCGACGCTAAAACTGCCCGGACGGAGCTTGATGCTAGCCAGAAACGTGGGGCATCTCATGACCACGCCGGCGGTTCTGGATAGCGATGGCAACGAAATATATGAGGGCATACTCGACGCATTGTGCACGGCCGCGATCGGCATACACGATCTGGCCGGTAACGGCCCGCATACCAACAGCCGCGCCGGCAGTCTCTACATCGTCAAACCCAAAATGCACGGCCCGGAAGAAGTCGAGTTCACATGCGATTTGTTTACGCGCGTGGAACAACATCTCGGGCTCGAGACCAACACGCTCAAGGTCGGCGTCATGGACGAAGAACGTCGCACCTCGATCAACCTAGGGGCCTGCATCCACGCCGCACGCGAGCGCTTGATTTTCATCAATACGGGCTTCCTGGATCGAACCGGCGACGAAATACACACTTCGATGCAAGCCGGACCGATGGTGCCCAAGGGCGAGATGAAATCCACGCCGTGGCTCACGGCCTACGAAAATAACAACGTCGATACCGGGCTAGCCGTGGGCCTGCGAGGCCGTGCCCAAATCGGCAAAGGCATGTGGCCAGCCCCGGACAACCTGGCCGCCATGATGGCGTCGAAGATCGGCCACCCGGAAGCGGGGGCCAACACCGCGTGGGTGCCGTCACCGACGGCGGCCACACTGCACGCCATCCACTACCATCGTTGCGATGTGTCCGCCCGTCAAAATGAACTCACCGAGCGGCGCGGCCATTATCACGACGACCTGCTGACCATACCGCTGCTGGACCGCGAGCTGACCGACGACGAGATTCAAAAAGAGCTCGACAATAACTGCCAAGGCATCCTCGGCTATGTGGTTCGCTGGATCGACCAGGGCGTCGGCTGTTCCAAGGTGCCCGACATCACCGATACACCGCTAATGGAAGACCGAGCGACCTGTCGTATCTCGTCACAACATGTTGCCAACTGGCTCCATCACGGCATTGCCGACCGGCAACAGATCGAGGACACACTCCAGCGGATGGCCGCCGTAGTCGACCGCCAGAACGCTGATGATCCGGCTTACCGACCGATGGCCGATGATTTCGAGGCCTCGATCGCTTTCCAGGCCGCACGCGATTTGATCTTCAAGGGACTGAATTCGCCCAGCGGCTATACCGAGCCGGCGCTACATATGCGACGGCTGCAGCGGAAAGCCGCCGACCGCGCGAGTTGACCCCTGCTTTCGGTCGCCAGGCACCGGTGGCAGCGATTGAACGTCACGAGTTCGTGTGAAATCGGCTGATAAAAACAGCCGGTTCGCCACGGCGCCGTCGCGGCACGGTCGCTGACGGCCCGGGCGTTCTAGCTGCGCACGCCACGTTTACACATTATTGGAGCCGACATGCCGCTTACGGGCTGTTTTCTGGATACAGGCACCCTGCCCGGTGCCCTGGACTGGGCTGGGCTGACCGCAAGCCTCGACAACTGGCACTGGCACCACAACACAGCGCCCGACGATCTAGCCGCTCGGCTTAGCGATGTCGACGTCGCCGTGACCAACAAGATTGTGCTCGATGCCAATACGCTGGCCGCCCCCCCCCACCTGAAACTGGTCGGCATCGCGGCTACCGGCATCAATAATATTGACAAGACTGCCGCCCGACAGCACGGCATCGACGTCGTCAACGTCACCAATTACGCCACCGAATCGGTCTGCCAGCAGGTCTTTGCCTTCATTCTGGCGCGGGCATCGCGGGTTACCGATTACGACCAGCTGGTCAAAACCGGTGGCTGGACTGAATCGGAGTTTTTCTGCCGGATGGCATATCCAGTGGAACAGATCGCCGATCAAACGCTGGTCATCGTGGGCGGCGGCGACATCGGCAACGCTGTGGCCGCCGCGGGACGCGGCTTCGGTATGCGGGTTGTATTCGCCGAGCGCCCCGGCGCGGACACCGTGCGTGCAGATCGTCTGGCGTTCAACGAGGCCCTAGCCGAAGCGGACGCGCTCAGCCTCCACTGCCCGCTAACCGATGCGACCCGCGATTTGATCGACGCCGACGCACTCGCACGCATGAAGTCGACAGCCATGGTCATCAATACGGCACGCGGCGGGCTAATCAATGCGTCCGCGTTGGCCAACGCACTGCGTGCCGGTGAAATTGGCAGTGCGGCGATCGACGTGCTCGACGCCGAACCACCGCCCGCGACCCATCCACTATTGGCCGGCGATATCCCGAACCTGACCATCAATCCGCACGTCGGCTGGGCCAGTCAGACAGCGCGCCAGCGTGTGCTCGATCAACTCACGGCCAAGATTACGGCGTTCACCCGCGGCGAATCATTGACGACAGTCAACTAAACCACATGCACGGTGCCAACCAATCTCAAGCGAAGTCGGCCACTCGCGGCTTGTGAGCCAGCTGCGCGATCACCGGGGCCACAACGCGGCTACGCTCCTTATGCGCGGGGGCTATGTTTTAATCCCGGCGCCAAATGACCAGCCGATTATTCGCTGGCATGTCGATTCGCGCAGTGGATGTTAAGCCAGCGTGACCGGCCAGCTCATCCAGCTCGGCGAGTTCGCGCACGCCCATGGCCGCGTCCTGCGCACGCAGCGCGCGATCGAAGCGTTCGTTGCCAGTCGCCGGCGGGCCTTCCGCGGCATCGAAAAACGGGCCGTAAAGACAAAACACACCAGCGGCGGCCAGATGGGTGCCAGCGCCCGCGAATAAAGCCTCGACCGCGTTCCAATCCATAATATGGGCGACGTTGGCCGCAAACACGGCGTCGTATACATCGTCTGGCCACCGTTGTCGCACATCAAGCGCCAACGGCGTGGGCAGATGCTGCGCACTCAGACTCCGGTCGTCGGCAATTGCGGCCGCGAGTCGACGGACATGTCCAGGTGCTTCGCTGGTCTGCCAGCGCGTTGCGGGTAAGTGGTGCGCGGCATAGCGGGCATGAGTGGCATCACCGGCGCCGACCTCGAGTACCGAGGCTGCACTATGCAACCAAGGCAACAACGCCTCGAAAATCGGACGCTTGTTGCGCTCGGCCGCGCTGGAATCGCCAATGCCTTCAGTCATGGTTAGTTACAACACACGCGCCAGCGTCAAACCGTCGCCGACCGGCAGCACGCTCAAATCGATACGCGCATCGGCGTGCAAATGCCGGTTGAACGCCCGGATGGCTTCGGTATTGGCATCATCATAGCGCGGATCCTCAGCTTGGCCATGCCACAGTGTGTTGTCAGCCAGAATGAGTCCGCCCGGCCGAACCAGCCGCAGACAACGCTCGTAGTAGTCGATATAGCCAACCTTGTCGGCGTCGATCAGGGCCATATCGTAGGTCTTCTCGTGGCCCGCATTAAGTTCGCGATCCAACATCGCCAGCGCTTTATCGATGACGAGCTCGATCCGATCCGACAACCCGGCTTCTGCCCAAGACGATCGCGCGCGCTCCGTGATCGCCGGATCACTATCGCAGGCCAGCAGCCGGCCATCCGAGCCGAGCGCGTCGGCAAGCCAAAGCGCCGAGTAACCGGCGAACACGCCGAGCTCCAATGCCTGCCGTGCACCGATTAGTCGGGCTAGAAAGTAGATCTGTTGGCCCTGTTCGGGATCGATCTGCAGATTGGCACGGCCCGCGGCCTCGGTTGTTTGTCGATTGGCAGCCGCAGCTGCCGATTCACGCACGCCTATGCTTCTAAGATAAGCCACTGTGCTGTTATTAACCATAGAATGGAACCTATTTGACGCGCTGCCACGAAACCCGTTCGAAACACGTCATGGCGAAACAGATCCTCCATATTACCGATCCACACCTGGTTGGCGAACCCGGCGCCACATTGCACGGCTGGCGCGTTCATGATGCATTCGAGACCGTGCTGGCCGATGCCCTGGCGTTCGCACCAAATGCCGACGCCCTGGTTCTTGGCGGCGATCTGGTCGATGACGCATCAACGATGGGTTATCGCCGGCTCAACGAGCGGCTGGCGCCACTTACCATGCCAGTGCTCGCGATCGCCGGTAACCACGAGTCTCCGGATGGCATGGCCCGCGAACTGACCAGCACGACCGTACACGGACGAATCGATCTCGGCGACTGGGTACTCACCGGACTAAACAGCCACCGCCCCGATTCCCAGGCCGGCCGGCTCGGTACCACACAGATCGCCGCGCTAGCACGCGAACTCGCCGACGACCCACGCCCGCACGCCCTGTTCGTCCATCATCCGGGATGGGCGATCGGCAGTGCGTGGCAGGATGCCATCGGTCTGGCGGATCGCGACGCACTGGCCGCAGTCGTGGCCGACGCGCCTAACGCGCGGGCGCTGGTCTGCGGCCACGCGCACCAAGCCGGGTCCAAATCATTGCCCGGCGCCACCGGTTTTCTGACGGCTTCCACCATGCGCCAATTCAAGCCAGGCGCCACAGCGTTTACCGAGGACCATGCTCGGGCGCCTGGATATCGCGTGCTGACCCTCGACAGCAATGGTCACGTGTCCAGTACGCATCGCCGTGTTGCCGCAGCCTGGGCCGCATTCGTGGATGCCAATTAAACGCCTGTTTTCGACGCCCGAATTAACAAACAGGTGTAAAAAATTGAGCGCACTCGAAAAAAGCGGTTAGTGCACAAAACCTGTGGATAACATTGTGGACAACATCCGCATGAGTCGCCTGTGTAGTTATCAATCAGCGGTTTGCGCACACAGGATAGTTTGTAACCAGTTTGAAATTAAAATTTAAAATCAATAACTTAACGAACAACCCGGGCTTCAGCCCTGATCCGGATGGCCAGCGAGACCTCTGCACTCGGCGCCTGTGCATAAGCTGTTCTGTCAAGCATTTTTTTCACCGATTTACATGCTGCGAACCTGGCCCCGGTCGACGCTTATCGAACGGTGTTAGATTAACGACATGACAAGGCCGACCGTTCTCATTTGCGCCGGGCACGATCCAAGCGGCGGCGCCGGTATCCAAGCCGATATCGAGGCCGTCGCGGCTCTCGGCGGTCACGCCACAACAGTGATCACAACACTGACCGACCAGGACACGTCCGACGTACACGCCACGCTGACCGTCGACGACACGTTCTTTACCCGGGCCGTGGGCACCCTATGTGCGGACATGCCGCCAACCGCGATCAAAACCGGCGTACTGGCCAGCGTCGCGCAAATCGAACGCGTATGCGCTATCAAACACACACATCCCGATGCGCCGCTGGTTATCGACCCGGTGCTGGCAGCGGCCGGCGGCGGACGACTGGCCGACGACAGCATTGGCTACGCCCTAGTCCGACGCTTGATGCCCGCAGCCGATTTGGTCACGCCCAATCTCCTCGAGGCCCGGCGACTGACCGATGCCGATGCCGGCGCCGAAACATGTGCCCATGAGCTAGCCGAACTCGGCACCAGCGCGCTGGTCACCGGTGGTGACACGGACGACGCCGTTTCCGTACTCGCCACCCCGGCCGGGGACGTGACACATTTTCACCATGAGCAGCTCGCCGGTGGTCCATTCCACGGCTCTGGCTGCACGTTGGCCAGCGCGATCGCGACCCAACTCGCCCACGGGCAACCACTAAACGCGGCTATCGAAAGCGCAGCAGCCTATGTCCACGCCTGCCTAGCGCGTGCCGACTGTCCGGGTCACGGTCAACCATTACCGGAGCGCATACAATCATGTTAGCCGCAATGCGTGGCGTCTACGCCATCTACGATCGATCCACACTGGCCGACGATGCGCTGGCAAGTGTGGATGCCGTGCTCGAAGCGGGTGTGACGTGGCTGCAATATCGCGACAAACGCACCGGTGCTCCCGATCCCACGCTCGCGCGCCGACTCGCCGATACTGCACACGCGGCCGGCGTCGGATTTATTGTCAACGACGACTGGCGCCTGGCACTGGATATCGGCGCTGACGGCGTTCATCTCGGCACGGCCGACGGCGACTGCCGGACCGCGCGTGCGGCGCTCGGCCCCGATGCCGTCATCGGCGCTAGTTGCCAATCCTCGATCGAGCGCGGCCGCGCAGCCCTGGAAGCCGGCGCCAGCTACTTGAGCTTCGGACGTTTTTTCACCTCCGAAACCAAACCCGACGCGCCGCCAGCCGATCCAGGTGTGCTCGGCCAGGCGCGCGCGCTTGGCCACCCGATCGTGACCATCGGCGGGATCGATGCATCCAACGCATCCACGCTGATCGAAGCCGGCGCCGACGCCGTGGCGGTCTCAGGCGCGATTTTCCGCAGCACTGAGCCAGCGGCTGAAGCGCGCAAACTCGTCGCATTATTTGACCCGCCTCAGCCAAATTAATCGGCCCGGCTAGCTCGGTGGCGCTACTCACAGCCGACCTTGTCGCGCTGACCTCGCCCGATATTGGCACGCTGACTTAAAATCGGGCGGTCAAGCCCAATACTGTTCCGGAGTTCGACTCGATGAGCCACGATTTCAGCCCACCCGGCCCACATTCACAGGCGTTATTCGAGCGCGCGTGCGAAGTCATGCCCGGCGGCGTCAATTCTCCGGCGCGGACGTTCAACGCCGTCGGCGGCAGCCCTGTTTTCATGGATCGTGCCGAGGGCGCACATATCTTTGACGTCGACGGCAACGCCTATATCGACTACGTCGGTTCTTTCGGGCCAATGATCCTGGGCCACGCCGATCCAACCACGGTCGCGGCGGTACAGAACCAAGCCGCCAAAGGCCTGTCGTTCGGTGCGCCGACGGGCCTGGAAACCGAGCTCGCCGAACTGATCCGCGACATGATCGACTCGGTCGAATCGGTGCGCATGGTCAACTCCGGCACCGAGGCTACAACCACTGCCGTCAGGTTGGCGCGCGGTGCGACTGGCCGCAACAAGATCGTGAAATTCGCCGGTAATTACCACGGCCACGTCGACCCATTACTGGTCAGCGCCGGCTCGGGGGCACTGACGCTCGGCATTCCTGGCTCGCCGGGCGTCCCCGAAGCCGTGGTCGCCGACACACTGGTGGCCACTTATAACGATCTGGCCTCGGTTGAAGCCGCCTTCGCCGAACACGGCGACGACATCGCTGGCATCATCGTCGAGCCAGTGGCCGGCAACATGAACTGTGTGCCGCCGGTCGACGGCTTTCTGGCAGGCTTGCGCGGTCTGTGCGACCGCTACGGCGCGGCACTCATCTTCGACGAGGTTATGACCGGGTTTCGGGTGCACCCAGCTGGCGCTCAAGCATATTTCGGCGTCACACCCGACATCACAGCGCTCGGCAAGATTGTTGGTGGCGGCATGCCAGTGGGCGCGGTTGGTGGCTCGAAAGCCATCATGGAATCGCTGGCGCCGGCCGGATCAGTCTATCAAGCCGGCACACTGGCCGGGCATCCCCTGGGCATGGCCGCGGGTATCGCCACGCTGCAACAAATCCGCGACCACGACGTGCACGCCGCGATCGAGCCGAACATCACGCGTTT
The DNA here is from genome assembly GCA_012999515.1 of Salifodinibacter halophilus. Classification (NCBI taxonomy): domain Bacteria; kingdom Pseudomonadati; phylum Pseudomonadota; class Gammaproteobacteria; order Salinisphaerales; family Salinisphaeraceae; genus Salifodinibacter; species Salifodinibacter halophilus. The sequence goes on from JABEEB010000001.1 coordinate 1,089,286, forward strand.
GCTGGCCGGCTTGGAACAACGTGCCGCCAACGCTGGCGTAGCATTGACCACCCAGCGCGTGGGCGCAATGTTCGGACTGTTTTTCACCACCGAAGATGCGGTGACCCGCTTCGAACAGGTCGCGGCCTGTGATACCGAGGCTTTCGCGCGTTTCTTCCATACGCTGCTGGCCGAGGGTGTCTATCTTGCGCCCTCGGCGTTCGAGGCCGGCTTCATGTCACGCGCCCACGACAACACCATCATCGACCGGACATTGGCTGCCGCCGAGCCGGCATTCGCGGCCGCTGCCCGGCGTTAACGCGTCCCAGTCCACCAACCAACAGGCAATCATCTTGGCCAGATCGAAACGTAGCGGAATCAAGCAGCCGGGTTTTTTAACCCGCATGCGCGCGAGCCTTAATCGCGGCAATTCGTGGCTGACTTATGATTTGCGCAATCTCTTGCCAGGCGAGACCATCGATCAAGACGCGCTCGATGAGCTCGAAGCCCGGCTGTTGACCGCCGACATGGGCGTAGACGCCACGAGTCGCATCATGGAGCGCGTTCAAAGCCTATACGACGGTGGCCGCATCACGTCACGCAAACAACTCGCCAGCGCTCTGAAAGAGCCGATGAGTGACGTCCTGAAACCGGTGGAACAGCCGCTGAACGTCGAGCGCGAATCCGGCCCATTCGTCATGCTGGTCACGGGCGTTAACGGTGTCGGCAAGACCACAACGATCGGCAAATTGGCTCGCAAATACGTCGATGCTGGCTACAGCGTCATGCTCGCCGCCGGCGATACATTTCGGGCCGCCGCCGTCGAACAACTCCAGGAATGGGGTGAGCAAAACGGCGTATCGGTCGTCGCCCAGGGGACAGGCGCCGATGCTGCGTCGGTCGCATTCGATGCCTATGCGCGGGCCGCGGCGCAAGGTGTCGACGTGCTAATCGCCGATACAGCCGGCCGGCTGCACACCCAGGACAACCTCATGGGCGAGCTGGCCAAGGTCAAACGCGTACTCGGCAAGCAGGACACAACCGCACCGCACGAGACCATGCTGGTTGTCGACGCGACTACCGGCGGCAACGCCTTGGCCCAGGCACGCTCGTTCCACGATAGCATCGGTCTCACTGGACTGACGGTGACCAAACTCGATGGCACAGCGGCAGGCGGTGTAATTTTCGCGATCGCGGAAACAATGGCACTGCCGATCCGGTTTATCGGCATTGGTGAAACAACCGAAGACCTCGACGTATTCGATGCCGAGCGTTTCGTCGACGCTGTATTCAGCGACCGATCGGCCTGACCGACGTATGAGCGACATCGTCACGTTCGACAACGTCGTCAAACGCTATCCCGGCAACCAGGTCGCGTTGAATAACGTCACACTGCGGTTGGGCCGTGGCGAAATGGCGTTCGTGACCGGCCATTCAGGGGCGGGCAAATCGACGCTGATCAAACTGATCGGCCTCCTCGAGCGGCCGACCCGCGGGCGTGTGTTCGTCAACGGTATGGATCTGTCGGGCGTCAAACGACGCGATGTTGCCCATTATCGTCAACGGCTCGGATTGATCTTTCAAAGCTACAACCTGCTCCACGACCGCAGTGTGTTCGATAACGTCGCGCTCCCACTCGAAATCCGCGGCACACCACGCGCTACGCTGAACCGTAACGTGCGCGCGGCGCTGACCACGGTCGGACTGCTGCAATACGAGCACAGCCTGCCGACCGTACTGTCCGGCGGCGAACAACAGCGCATCGGCATCGCCCGCGCGGTTGTCAGCCGACCGCATCTGCTGCTGGCCGACGAACCCACGGGTAACCTCGACCCCGATCTGTCGGCAGACATCATGACGCTATTCCGGCGCCTGAATCAGGCGGGCACAAGCGTGTTGATCGCCACGCACGATATCGCGCTGATCGAAGGCCTGGGCCGACGCCGTATACAGCTCGACCACGGCGAACTAGGTGCGTCACGCTGATGGCCGGTGCCGAACGCAACCGTGCCCAGCCAACACGCCCGACGCGCGACCACGGCGCAGTCGGTCGCTGGTTTGAAGCGCATGGCCGCTGCCTACGCTCGAGTCTCGACCATATCGCGCGCCGGCGGCTTGCCAGCGCGCTTACGATCGTGGTCATCGGTATCACACTCGCACTGCCGACCGGGTTATTCATAGCCGCCAAGAACCTGGCGCAAATAACCGCGAACTGGCAGCAGAGCGTGACGGTATCGCTGTATCTGAGTCCGAACGCCGATGGCCCTACACTGACACAACAATTAGGCGATAAACCCAATATCGCCAGCGCGGAATTCGTCTCGGCCCGACAGGGTCTAGCGGAATTGAAAAAACACAGCGACCTCGGCCCAGCGCTGGATGCACTCGGCCGCAACCCTTTGCCGGCCGTGATCCGCATTCATCCGAGACCCGGGATCGCGAGTGAACAGGTTCAGTCCCTAGCCAAGCAGTTGGGCCAACGTTCGGGTGTGGCGCGCGCCCGGCTCGATGCCGGCTGGATCCGTCGACTGAACGCCATCGTCGACCTGGCGACCCGTGCTGCCGTCGTTGTGGCCATTTTGCTGGGCTGCGCGGTGCTGTTCATCGTCGGCAACACCATCGGCCTTGAAATCGAGAACCGTCGCGACCAGATAGAGGTAATGAAATTACTGGGGGCGACCGACGCGTTCATTCGCCGGCCATTTATATATGGCGGCCTATGCTATGGGCTATTCGGCGGTCTAGTCGGCCTAGTCATACTCGGAGCGGCAGCACTCGCGCTGCACAGCCCTTTGAATGACTTGGTCGCCGCCTATAACGGCCAACTGTCGATTGTCGCTCTCAGTGCGACCGGCGCACTGACCATGGTCGCCATCGGTATGGCGCTCGGCTGGGTAGGCAGCGTATTCGCATCGACCCGCCGATTAGCCGCTATCGAGCCACGTTGATTAAGACTTTAGTGGAACTTGCTAGGTTTCTCGTTGTCTTAAAAATAACGGTGACCATTTCTAGGCCCGCCTTGTTATCATATTGCATAATGCAAAAGCCAGGAGACTTTGTCCATGGCGCAACCTCTTAGCACAACCGCCGACGGTTCGATGAATCTACCGACGCTATCGTCGGCCAGCATCGACTCCTATCTTCAGACCGTGTCCAACATACCGGTTCTGGAAGCCGACGAGGAATATGAACTCGCCGAGCGACTGCGCGATGATAACGACATCGCAGCGGCACAGAAACTCATTCTTTCCAATCTGCGGTTCGTGGTGCACGTGGCCCGCGGTTATGCCGGCTACGGCCTCGCGCTTTCCGATCTGATTCAGGAAGGCAACATCGGTTTGATGAAAGCCGTCAAACGGTTCGATCCGGACGTTGGCGTGCGGCTTATCTCGTTCGCGGTGCACTGGATCCGCGCCGAGATCCACGAATACATCCTGCGCAACTGGCGCATCGTCAAGGTCGCCACGACCAAAGCCCAGCGTAAGCTGTTCTTCAATCTTCGGAGCTCGAAGAAACGCCTCGGCTGGATGAACAACGACGAGGTTCAAAACGTCGCCGGCGATCTCGGCGTCAAGCCCGAGACCGTGTTGCAGATGGAGCGCCGGTTGTCCAACACCGACGCCGCATTCAACGCACTGCCGGGCAACGACGACGAATCGAGCTACGCACCCGAAGACTATCTATCGGCCGACGATGGCTACGATCCGGCCTCGGATGTTGAGACCAACGACTGGCAGACCTACCAGCACGCGAACCTATCAACAGCGATGACACTGCTCGACGATCGCAGTCGTGACATTCTGGAGTCGCGCTGGCTGACCGAAGACAACAAAACCGGTCTGCAGGAACTCGGCGACAAATACCAGGTTTCCGCCGAGCGTATCCGCCAGCTCGAAACGGCCGCGATTAAGAAACTGCGCGGCGCGATGGCCGCCTGAGACCACTCGGCCACCGTTGCATCGACACCAGTCGATATAACCAACCGGCCAACGCAACACCTCTGGGCGGGCGTCGGCTCGCCCGGGGCACCGCCGACGACGGCTGCCCCGCGCTGACAGGCGCCGCCGCCCCCACCCAAGTCACGCCACCGCTAATTCGCACTGGCCCTTAATCCGAGCCAGACGCGGCGCGACGTTGATTGGGGCACGCGCGTTTTGCCGACTTCGGTCAGCAAACCATTCACGAGCAGCTAGCGCGTAGACGCCGATCTAGCGCCGATTCTGCTATCGCGCGTTTATGCCACGATCCAACCACGGCATCTGCATGGATGCGCTCCAGCTGGCCAATTGCCATCGACTGTGCGCCTGCAATCCACGCCCGAGGCGGAACGTGCCCAAATACCAGGCACATATTTCGCAGGTGTATGACCATGCGCTGGCGAGCACGCACGCGCAGATCGCGAGCCACCACGGGCCAGCTTTGAGCAGGCTCTCGTGCGAACAGCTCCAGCCGCCGAAATGAGCGCTGGCCATGACTACCATCAGGCGCTGTGGGACGTCCGACGGCTAGCCACCGCCATCGCCACCACCACCGTCGCCCGAGCCGCCATCGCCGCCGCTCGGTCTGCGTTCCCGAGTCATGCGTCTCGTTTGGGTTGGGCGCTCGGTCCTCGATTCAGAAGCTTCAGAAGCTTCTGAATCGACATCGGCCTCGGATTCGGACTCAGATGCAACTTCAGTCGCATTTGAAGACTCGTTGTCGCCACCGGCTAACCAACCCGCTACTGAATCGTCGACCGAGCGTAGGTGTAGATCGCGTTGCTCGAAGGTAATACGCACATCCTGACCCGCAAAGGCATCGTGAATCGCCGTATAGAGCGCGTGCTGGAGTGGCATCCAGTTGTTATAAGGATCGCGGTAATAAACGCGCCCGTCGAAGCGCAAACCGTGATCGTCAAAGCCCACCATATAAACCGATGGCGGTGGGCTATCCAACACTTGCGGCTGGGCATCGATAACCTCGTAGATCAGGCGCTGGACCTTGTCGGTATCGGTTTTAAAGGCCACACGCACGCTAACCACCATGCGAGCTATATCGTCAGACAACGTCCAATTGACTATCGTTTCTGTGATAAACGTCTGGTTGGGGATAACCACTTCCTTGTTATCCCAGTCGGTGATCGTGGTGGCACGGATCCGCACACGCGAGATCACACCGGTTAGCGTGCCGACTGTCGCGATATCGCCAACCCGAACCGGCCGTTCGAACAAGATAATCAGACCGGAAATAAAGTTGGCGAAAATCGCCTGCAAGCCGAACCCGAGTCCCACGCCAAGTGCTGCGACCAGCCACTGGATCGAAGACCAGCTAACCCCGATCAGCTTGACCGCAACCCAGAGGCCAACGAAAAAAATGAAGTATTTGAAAAGCGTCGCCACGGCATAGCGGCTACCCGACGTCATGGATAGCCGCTGCAATATCGAGATTTCGAGAAAGCCCGGCAGGTTACGGCCGGCCAAGAAGGTGGCAACGCCCACGATCAGTGCCAAAAGTAACGCACCAAGCGTGATGTTTACGCTTTGCGTGTGACCGTTGATGGTGCTGGTGTTATTCCAAAGCGTGATCTGATTGAGCACATCCAGCGCCGGCAAAGTATTCGACCAGATAAACAACAGCCCGGCGCCCAACAAGAGCATGACCACGAGTTTGATCAATCCCCGGGTATGTGCGCCGATCTGTGGCAGATCGATTTCAGGCTCATCACCGGTATCAGCCGCCGTATCGCCGCCACCTTGGTCACGGGCCATTCTTGCCTGGCGCGCTTCTTCCCGGCGTTTACGCGCTTTCTGCAACGCCAAGCGCCTTACCACTACGGTTAGCCAGCGCAACACAATGCCGTAGATCACCGTGCCGCCGCCGATCAAGGCAGCCGAAGTGAAAAATCGAGTTTGGATTTGCAGCGCTGTGTACAGATAACCCATGCTGGCAAACACTGCCAATGCAACAGGCATCACCGCCGCGATCGGCAACCAGAAATAACCGCCCCGCCATACCGGTGTATCAGGCGCGAACACATGCGACAAAACGCCACGCGTCGGCAGGAAAAAGCGAACGGCAAAGCCCGCGATAACGAGCGAACTGAAGATAAACGCAACGCGGCCCAACGTGCCTCGGAACACGTCGTCATCCAGATACATGACGACCGCGACCAGAAACGACGGCACGAGCAACAGACCTAACAGTATCAGCAGGCTACGGTTGAGCGTACGGCGGGCCTCGAGCGGCCATTTGAAATGGGCATCGGCCAAGCCATTGTCGCGGCTTATCTGGATAAAGAAATTCAGATACACCACAAGCATGGCGACTTGGAACACACCGGTCCCGACCGCCTGAGCAAACGCATCCGGCTGGCCGCCGTAAATGATCAGGGCCCAGACGCCGAGGAGCGCAAGTGGCACTGGCACGGTGAGCAATAACGTCATCAGTCCGGCGCGCAACGTCAGCCAGATCGTGTCATCACCAACACGCCCAACAGGCTTGGCTAAACTCGCGAGCCGCGCCGGCAACAGTCGACACACAAAAGCCAGACCAGCAAGAACTATGATGCCCAGCCCTGTCAGGAAAGGGTAAGTGCTCAGACCACGCCATACGGACGCGAGCACGCCAGCCCATTTGGACGGCGCCAAAAATTTGGGCACGGCCGCGGCTAATCGCCCGCCCCAGGCGAGATCAAGCGGCTTCGACGAGGGCAACCAGAACAGGCGTTCATTTAAAAGTTGATGAAAGTTGGTCAGCGTTTCATCGAACTGGCTGGCAAGTTGACGCAGATCTTTACCAATCTCAACGTAGCGGCCGGTTTCAGACTGTAGTCGCTCGGCAATCTCGCGTCGCAATTTCAATTCACGCACAAGCGAACGGTGCTGATTCGCGTCGAGCTTGGCGCCAGCTTTTTGTGTCAACTGGTGCGCGCGTTGATCCAGGTTCTTTAGATCGTGAATCTGCTGGCTAAGCTGGAAGTTATTGAGTTGAACGCTGGCCAAATCGCCAATCTGCCCAAACGGACCATCAGGTGATCCGACCATGCTGCGTTTTGGTAGCTGACGCCGCTGCTGTCGCAACAACTGACCCAGCGCCGCGGAACCAGCACCAATCGACAACTGCTGATGCACGAGGTTCAAGCGACGCTGCAGCGACTCAAGCCGTGAACGTTCACGCGCCCGTCGTTTCGCGAGACCATCGGTTTGGTTAGCGCGGTCGACCAGCGAAGCAGCCATTTCAACGTTTTGCTGCGCGGTCTGCGCCAGAATGGAGTCACCATTTTTAAAGCTATCGAGACGGGTCTCGGCGCGCTTTCTAAGTGCCTGTGCCGATTCCTGGCGCTCGACGCTCAACCTTTTATTGACAATTGCCAGTTTCTGGTTGGTTACGCTGACACGTTCTTCAAGCAGGGATTGCCGGGTATTGACCAGTTGCTTGCGGGCGCCAAGCGTGGCCAACGATTTTTTGAGGTAAGCAATATGGGCCATGGTCCGCGCGCGCCTGGCCTCGGCCAATGTTTGTTGCCCCGCCTTCTTTTGTTCACCGTTGCCCGTGCTCGGGGCGGTCAATGCCTCTTCTTGTTGGCGCTTTTTGGCCCGCAGCTCTTTCAGCTTGGCGCGTGCTTTTTGGGGCAACTGCGTAAACGTGGCCAGCTTGCCGCGGGCATCGCTTAGCTCGGATTTATATGTTTTTAGCTGATCTCGAAGCGCGTTGGCCTGACCCGCAAGGTCGGCGGCCGACCCCACAGATATTTGTTCGCGATTCTTTCCAGCGATCTGTTTACGCTGGGCCTGGTATTTAGCACTTTTAGGTTTTGCGTTTTGAGCTTTAGCCGCCAGCTCTCGGGTCTTTTTTTTAAATTCCGCAGCCGTTTGATAGGCCGACAACGCCTTTTTATAGGTCGAAAGACGCTGTTTTTTCTTAGTCGAATCTTCGCCGTCCTGGTTTTGCTCCAGTTTGTTGACGGTCTGCTGTATCGAGTCGATCTGCGACTGAATATAATCTGACTGGGCCGCCAGCCCCGTGGCCGAAACCAACGCGACAAGCAGGCAAATTAGCATCAAGAACGCCGTGCGCCGAGTCGACATTTGGGCTCACAATTTATGCACTGGGCGAATTTTACGGCTTATCCGCACCAACGTAATTTATCACGCTACCGTCGTGGCCCAACCAATCACACTAGCCATGCGACCGGTGGCGCCATCACGCCGATAAGAAAAGAAACGGCCCGCGTCACTGTAGGTGCAGAGATCGCCGCCATAAATCTCACCGACACCGGCACGTGTCAGTTGAGCACGCGCCACGGCGTATAAATCAGCACGATAGCGCACGCCATCCGGGTCAAATGCGTGCTCGGCCTCCGGAACGTCTGTCAGCAATGCGTCGCGTACGTCGGTGTCCACCCGAAACATCGATGGACCAATCGCTGGTCCGAGCCAAGCGAGCAGGCGCTCGGCAGCTACCGGCATAGCCGACACAGTAGCTGCGATCACGCCAGCGGCCAGGCCACGCCAACCACCATGCACTGCCGCCCAGGCATGCCCGTGGCGATCGCACAACAAAATTGGCAGACAGTCAGCCGTTAGTACCGCACACACGCGTTGTTCGTCGGTCGCAACGGCAGCATCCGCCGGATGCGCGACCGGATGGTTGGCATCAGCGACACGCGCACCATGCTCCTGAGACAACCAGACAGGCGCCGAAACCAAGTCGAGCTCGGCAGTCAGCAATGCCCGGTTCGCAGTCACATCCGTGCCAGCCGCAGCCGGTCCGCCCGCGCCCAGATCCAAGCCATCGCGCGGTGCCGGACTGACGCCGCCAACACGTGTAGTCGTACCGGCCACCAGACCGGTCGGGGCGGGCCAATCCGCGGTGATAAATGAGTTCGGATTCATTGGCTACCACCATCGTTTGTCAGCGCGTTGATCAGCTCGGCCAGATCAGTCGGGCGCGGCGCTTCGAATGAAAGCATCTGCCCACTTACCGGATGATTAAACGCCAGCCAGCGCGCGTGCAGCGCCTGACGCGGGAATTCGCGCAACAGCCCGGCAGTATCCACGCCATAACCGGCCGTCGGCTGCGCGCCACGACCGTAAGTTGGATCCCCGACAAGCGGTAGCCCGATATGCGCCAGATGTACGCGAATCTGGTGTGTGCGTCCGCTTTCCAGCGAGCAACAAAGATGCGTGTGGCGACGAAACCGGGCTTGGCAGCGATAACGCGTTACAGCGGGCCGGCCGCGGTCGGTCACGGCCATGCGCTGGCGGTTCGTCTTGTGGCGACCGATGGGTGCATCGACACGGCCACCAGCAACCGGCGTGCCACGCGCCACTGCCTCGTACTCGCGTTTAACGCGGCGCTCGGCCAACGCCGCGACCAACGCCTGATGGGCGGCGTGCGTTCGCGCCACTACGCAAAGCCCCGTTGTGTCCTTGTCTAAGCGATGAACGATCCCGCTACGCGGCAGACACGCCAGCTGTTGATCGTAGTAAATCAGCGCGTTTTGCAACGTGCCACTGGCATTGCCCGCCCCGGGATGCATCACGCGCCCCGCGGGTTTGTTAATCACCAAAATCGAGCTGTCCGCATACACAACGTCCAGCGGTATGGCTTCGGGGCCCACTTCGGTCGCATGCGGATCGTCGGGCACACACAGCTCGACGACTTCCCCACCCTGGACTTTTGATTTGGCCGGCGCCGCCGCACCATCGACCGTGAGCGCGCCATCGGCCAGCCAACGCTTCAAGCGCTCGCGCGAAAAATCGGGCAAACAATCGGCTAATGCCCTGTCCAGCCGCTGACCAACGGCAGTGGCATCCAGGATTCGACGATAGTAGCGCTCGCGATAATCAGCCGGCATTGGGTACACTGGGCGGGTGTTACAGCGACTCGCAGCACCGCGGGCCGAAATCCATGCGTATTATTCTACTTATCCTCAGCGTCGTCGTCGTCGCCACCCTCGCCGGCTGCGCCAATAACAGCGGCATCAACGAAACCGGTTACAGCGACAAACCGCTGGTCGATAGCCAAGGCAACAAACTAACCAAGGCCGATGCCAAACAGGTCTATCGCGCCGCGCACCAGTTCCTGGTTGAGGAAAAACCCGATAAAGCGCTGCGGCTGTACGCCAACATTGGCGCCCGCTTCCCGTTTTCATCAGTAGCTGTTCAGGCGGCCCTCGAAACCATCACCGCGCATCAACGGGCCCGCGAGTACAAAGCGGCGGTCAAAGCCGCGGATCAGTTCATCAAACAGCATCCGCAGCACGCGCATATCGACTACGCCTACTACATGCGCGGCGTATCGAATTACAAGCTCAACAAGAACCATTTTCTGGGCGCGCCGGCCGACCGACGCAACGTCGACCACCTGATTCAGGCTTTTTCCGATTTCAAAATCGTGACGACCAACTACCCACAAAGCGATTATGCAGCCGACGCGCGCCAGCACATGGTCGCGATCCGTAACCGCGTCGCAAAGTTCAATCTGCGGATCGCCAACTACTATCTAGCGCGTGACGCCTACGTCGGCGCCAGCCAACGCGCGAACAAGATCATCGAGAACTACCAGGGCGCCCAGGCCACCCCCAAGGCGCTACAAATCATGCAGCAGAGTTACCAAAAGCTGGACATGCCCCAGCTGGCCGCCGAGGCGCGTTCGATTCTGCAGGCTTCCTATCCGCAGTATCTGCTAAACGGCTCGAAGTTTGAACAAACAAGCCCAAGCGATAACAACGAGAACAGCGAGCCGGAACAGGCCAGTAGTTGATCCGGTAGTCAAGTATTTTGGGGCACCGAGGGCTTGAGTCGACGGTGCCAGGTCCGACCAACGCGCTATCTGAGGCCGAAACCTACAAGTCGCCGTAGACCGCGGTAATCGGATAACGCCGGTCGCGGCCGAACGCGCGGTGGCTGATCTTCGGCCCGGGGGCGGCCTGAAAACGCTTGTATTCGTTGCGACGGATCAGACCGACCACAAGTTGCACGTCGGCACGGTCAAAACCGCGCGCCACGATCGTATCGATGCCTTCACCGTGTTCCACATAGGCCTCGACGATCGGATCAAGCACGTCATAGGTCGGCAGACTGTCGGTATCGGCCTGATCGGCGGCCAGTTCAGCCGACGGCGCACGTGCCAGAACCCGGTCGGGAATCACTTCGTCGCGGGCGTTGCGCATCGCCGCCAGGCGATAGACCTCGGTCTTGTAGATGTCTTTGAGCGGCGAAAATCCACCGCACATATCGCCGTAGAGCGTGGCATACCCCACCGCCAATTCCGATTTGTTACCGGTGGCCAATACCATGTGCCCGAACTTGTTCGACAGTGACATCAATAGCACGCCGCGCAGCCGCGATTGCAAATTCTGCTCGGCAACACCCGACTCGGCCGCACCAAAAGTCGGCGCCAGCGCGTCGAGCATGGACTCAAAGCCGGATTCGATCGGGATTTCGTCGAACGTCGCACCCAGCCGTTCGGCTTGATCGGCAGCATCGGTATTGCTGATCTCGGCAGTAAATCGTGACGGCATTGATACGGCCCAGACGCGATCGCCGCCGACGGCATCCGCGGCGATCGCCAGCGTGAGCGCCGAGTCGATACCACCGGACAACCCCACCAAAACACCGGGAAAGCCGTTGCGATCGACGTAGTCGCGGGTCGCGCGCACAACGGCATCGTAGACACGGGCATCACGCGCAGCCGGCGTTACGCGATGCTGCACCGGAATCGGCGCCGCTCGTGCTGGCACATCCAGGCAGAACACACCATCGTCGAAGGCCGGCGCACGCTGGACGATTTCACCGCTAGCGGCAACGCTCATCGTCTGGCCGTCGAAGACCAACTCATCCTGACCGCCGACACAATTGATGTAGCAAATCGCTAGGCCATTGGCGCGCGCACGCTCAGCCAGTAGTTGTTCGCGTTCGACCTGCTTATCGGCGTGGAACGGCGAACAATTGAGGTTAACCAGAACCTCGGCGCCGGCCTCGGCTGCATCGGCCGTTGGCTGCGATTCCCATAAATCTTCGCAGATGGTCACGCCTACCCGGCGTCCGGCGATCTCGAACACACAGGTTCCGGCACCGGGCCGATAGTAGCGGCGCTCGTCAAAAACGCCGTAATTGGGCAGACATTGCTTGCGATAGCGGGCCTGAACGGCGCCATCAGCGATTACGGCGGCCGCATTGTAGATGGTGCCGTCGATATACTCCGGATAACCGAAAACGACGGTGATACCCCGGATTTCGGCAACCAGACGATCCAAGGCGCGCGCGACCGCATCCGGCATCGCCGCGCGTAGCAGCAGATCGTCCGGCGGATAGCCGACCAGCGCCATTTCCGGACACACGACGACGTCCGCACCGAGCTGGTCGCGGGCATGCACCGCGGCGTCGATAATCTGGCCACAGTTGCCTTCAATGTCGCCGACCCAGACGTTTTGCTGGGCCAGAGCGAGACGAAGCGGTGATCCGGTCATAAAATTCCTACGGCCGGCTAGCAGACAAACGCAACCGATCAGTCACGCCCGCCGGATTAATTATACGCTGACTCGCTTACCGGCCTTTGGATGTCGGTAAATTGGCGCGCCTTGCCAAGCTTTTAGCCCAGGCACTGCTGCATCGTATCGCCGATTTCGGCCGTCGAACGCACGGTGGCCACACCCGCGGCCGACAGCGCGTTGAATTTGTCCTCGGCCGTGCCTTTACCACCTGAAATGATCGCACCGGCATGGCCCATGCGTTTGCCCGGCGGTGCTGTAACGCCCGCAATATAAGCCACGACCGGTTTGCTGACGTTCGATCGGATGTACTCCGCCGCTTCCTCTTCGGCGGTACCACCGATCTCACCCACCATGACCACGCCTTCAGTCGTCGGGTCGGCTTCGAAACGTTCGAGACAATCGATAAAGCCCAACCCGTGGATCGGATCGCCGCCGATGCCTACGCAGGTGCTCTGGCCTAATCCGTTCAAGGTCGTCTGATAAACCGCTTCGTACGTCAGCGTGCCGGAACGCGAGACTACGCCAATCTTGCCGGCCTGATGAACATGGGCTGGCATGATGCCGATCTTGGCTTGCCCCGGTGTAATCACGCCGGGACAGTTCGGCCCGACCAGCACGCTGTTGCTTTCACTGATCGCCGTACGCACCCGCAGCATATCCAGAACCGGGATGTGCTCGGTGATGGCGATGATGGTCTCAATGCCCGCGCCCACAGCCTCTAAGATAGCGTCAGCCGCGGCCGGCGCCGGCACGTAAATCATGCTGGCATTGGCGCCTGTTTCGGCGACCGCTTCAGCAACCGTGTTGAATACAGGCCGGTCAAGATGGGTTTCCCCGCCGCGGCCCGGCGTTACGCCGCCGACGATGTTGGTGCCGTAGGCGATGCACTGTTCGGAGTGGAACGTCCCCTGCGAGCCGGTAAAACCCTGCACGATCAGGCGGGTGCTGCTATCGACAAGAATACTCATGGTGGCAATCCGTAGTTGTTGGGTCGTACGCGTTGGTTATCGGGGTTTACCCGTTGGCGGCGGCCACGACTTTTTGTGCGGCATCGGTCAGGTTTTCGGCAGCGATCAATTCGAACTCACTGTCCGCCAGTCGCTGGCGACCTTCTTCGGCATTGGTGCCTTCCAGGCGCACCACTACCGGTACATTGATGCCAACATCACCCGCGGCCTGGATAATGCCGTCGGCGATCAGATCGCAGCGCACGATGCCGCCAAAGATATTGACCAGAATGGCGCGCACGTTGTCGCTGGCGGTGATTAGTTTGAAGGCTTCAGTTACGCGTTCGGCCGTCGCCGCGCCGCCGACATCCAGGAAGTTAGCCGGCTCACCGCCATGCAGCTTGACCAGATCCATGGTGCCCATGGCCAGCCCGGCACCGTTGACCATGCAACCGATATTGCCGTCCAACGTAATATAGGCCAGATCGTGTTCGGCCGCTTCGGCCTCGCGCTCATCTTCCTGGCTGACATCGCGCATGCCGGCCGTCTCAGCGTGCCGAAACATGGCGTTGTCGTCGAAGTTCAGTTTGGCGTCGAGTGCCAACAAACCACCGTCAGCGGTGGTAACCAATGGATTGATCTCGATCAGCGAAGCATCTTCGGTCACGAATAGCTCATAGAGCCCTTTCATGATTTTGACGAATTCACCGACCTGGCTCTTATTCAGCCCAAGGAAGAAACCAATGTCGCGCGCCTGATAAGGCGAAAAGCCCGCGGCCGCCGGGACCGTCACTTGCCGGATACGCTCGGGCGTTTTGGCAGCGACTTCTTCGATATCCACACCGCCATCGGGCGATGCAATAAAAGTCACGCGGCGGCTGGCACGATCGACCAGCGCCGAGAGATAGAGCTCGGACGTGACTTCGGCGGGTTTTTCAACGTAGACCGACGGAATCGGCAACCCGCCCGCTCCGGTCTGATGGGTTTCGAGTGTCGCGCCGATCAATGAGTCAGCGGCCGCTCGGACCTGATCGAAATCGTCACAGACTTTGACGCCGCCGGCCTTGCCTCGGCCACCGGTGTGCACTTGCGCTTTTACAACGAAGCGCTCGCCGCCAAGCGCCTTTGCTGCGGCCACCGCATCTTCAGCACTACTGGCCACACGGCCGGCGCCGACCGGCACTCCGTAGCGCTCGAAAAAACCCTTGGCCTGGTATTCGTGAACGTTCATGGCGTTGGCTCTTTTAACTGACCGTTGTCGATAAACTGCGGTATTGTCCTACTCAAGCCGGCTCGCGGCAATCCAATAATGGTTTTTTTATTGTCTGTCGTGTTTTAGACGGGCGCCGCACAAGAGCCACTTGGTCTTTTCGATGATACAAGGGGCGATACAACCTGCCCGGCACTACTTCGCCAACTAAACCACCGAATTGACAATTCAGTATTATCACGTCATCGACGCTGAACCTAATCATGGCACGCACGCTCCTCCTGGTTATCGCCGTTACCGCGCTCGTGATCGGACTACGCCGTGCAACCAACCTGGTGGCTCGCGATCGGCGACGCCGGAAAGCTCGCGCAAAACCGCGGTTTTTGGCCACGCAGCGATGCGCGCGCTGCGGCACCCATTTGGCACCCGGCGTGCAAAAAGCGCACACCGACAACGCGGTATGCGACGTGCCTGAGTGTCGCGCCCGGCTAGCCAAGCATCACGACCATGAGTGACACGACCGTTCCCAACCAGACCACGGCCTCTAGGGCCAACGACTGGCGCTCGCTGCAAACGGTCAACGCTTACCGGCTTCTCATAACTGCCGGGTTGGTCGCCAGCTTAATCCTCGGCACCAATGAAATCCTACTCGGCGCCGACATCAGCCCGAATTTTGAGTGGGGGGCGATCGCCTACGGCATAGCCGCACTGATCGCAATCATCGCCGGTCGGCTGCGTTTTTCGAGTGTCGAGAGCCAGATTGTCGCAACCGTACTGATGGACATCGTCGCACTGGGCTGTCTTGCCGGACTCAGCCAGGGCGTTCGCAGCGGCTTCGAACTGCTGTTGTTGTTGCCGATTGCCACGGCGGGTCTTTTACTCAGCGGCCGATTGGCCGGGGTGCTGGCCGCGATCGCCGTACTAGGGGTTGTCATCCAGGAAGCCATGCGGCCGCTGTTGATCCAGAATGCCGACCCGGCCTTTTTCGAAGCTGGATTAACCGGCGCTAATTACCTGATTGTGGCCGGCCTCGCACACTGGCTCGCATTGCGAATAAACGCCAGCGAGACCATGGCACGGTTTTCGGCCGGTCGCGCGCGGCGTTTTCGCGACCTCAACCACCAAATCATGGAGCAGATGGCCACCGGCGCCATCGTTGTCGACGCCGTCTACGCCATACGGCTAATTAACCGCAGCGGGTGCCATCTTCTCGGACTGTCTCGACAGACGTGCGAAGGAAAAACATTGGCCGATGTCGTACCCGATCTGGCCCGCGCCTTGGACTCGTGGCAGGCCGGGCGCGCCACCCCCGAGCGATTGGTCGGCTCAGACGGCGATCCGATTTTCGCGAGCTTTACCTTCATGAACGAAAATCCAAACGCGGATTTACTGATCACCCTCGAGAACGGTCGCTGTCAGCGTGAGCGCGTCCAGCACCTCAAACTGGCCTCGCTAGGACGTCTAACCGCAAGCGTTTCGCATGAGGTCCGCAACCCGCTGTCTGCCATCAGCCAAGCGACCGATCTGTTGCGTGAATCCCCCGGGCGACCCGCCGAAGACACACGCCTGATCTCGATCATCGGTCGCCACGTCGCACGCATCGACGACATCACCGGACGCATGCTTGGTCTGGCGCGCCATTCCACGGAGACGCAACAACCGATCGAATTACGCTCATGGCTGACCACGCACGCGGCTGAACACGAGCAGACCCATGCCAATTCACCAGAATTGGACTGCAGCGGCGTTGCCGACAACACTGTTGTCGACTTCGACCCGTCGCAGTTGGCACAGATCGTGACCTGTCTCTGGAACAACGCCGCGCACCACGCACGCTTGCCAGACCGCAATTTGGTCGTGTCCATGACCACCGGCTACGACCACGAGCAACGACCGTGGCTCGCGGTCACCGACAACGGCCCAGGTATCGAAGCCGATTCGCTGGCCGAAATTCTGGAGCCATTTTTCACAACCGCCGGCGACGGCACCGGCCTGGGGCTGCATATCGCACGGGAATTGGCCGACTCGAACGGTGCGCGCCTGGCCGCGATCGAAAGCGACAAGGGCGCCACATTCCAATTAACCTTCAATATCATATCGTCGGCAAGCACCCGGAGATAAAGCAATGAACAAGCGCAGCACGCCAGCACGTGCCGAATCGGCGAACGTACTGGTTGTCGACGACGAAGCCGACATCCAAGAGCTGGTGGAATTGACGCTTGCTCGCATGAATCTGGCAACCGAGGCTGCCTCCGACTTAGCCGGTGCACGTCAGTTGCTAGCCAATCAATCGTTCGATCTGTGCCTGGCCGATATGCGCCTACCCGACGGTGATGGACTGTCGTTGGTCGAGGAGCTGGCCGCTACACCGGAAGCGCCGCCGATCGCAGTCATTACGGCCTACGGCGACGTCGATAGTGCTGTCCGAACACTCAAGGCCGGCGCGTTCGATTTCGTCGCCAAACCGCTCAAGGCCCAACAACTGCGAGCGCTTGTACAACAGGCGTTGCAGCTCGGCACGGTCGCGCAACACACAACCGCCGCCGGCGGCGCCACGCAACGCGAACAACTGATCGGTAACGCCGAGCCGATGCGCCGCCTGCATGCGCAGCTCGACAAGATTCAACGCAGCCAGGCATCAATCCACATCCACGGCGAATCCGGCACCGGCAAGGAGTTGGTCGCCCGGGCAATCCACGCCGAGAGCAGCCGTAGCAACGGCGCATTCGTGCCGGTCAACTGCGGCGCAATCCCCGACACACTGATCGAGTCGGAATTATTCGGCTATGTTGCAGGCGCGTTCACTGGTGCCACATGCGATACCGACGGCCTGTTCGCCAAGTCGTCGGGCGGCACATTGTTTCTCGATGAAGTCGCTGAGCTCCCCCTGCCGACCCAGGTCAAACTCCTGCGCGCGCTACAGGAACGGGCCGTACGCCCGGTCGGCAGCAACGATGAAGTGGCCGTCGACATCCGCATCATCAGCGCAACACAGACGCATCTCGCCAGCGAGATCAACCCCGCCGGTTTCGCCCCGATCTGTTTTATCGCCTGAACGTGATCGAGCTCAACGTGCCGCCACTCAGACAGCGCCGCGAAGATTTGCCGCAACTCACCGACACCGTGCTCGCACAGCTTGCGCGACGCGACAACGCACCGCGTCCGTATCATCTGAGCGAGGAAGCGCTCTCGCGCCTGTCACAATACGATTTCCCCGGCAACGTGCGTGAACTGGAAAACATGCTCGAGCGCGCCGTCGCGCTGGCTGATGACATGACCATCGGGGTCGCGGATTTAGGGCTGAGCGTCGAAACAGTGCCACTCGCATCAAGTGGCGGATCGGCGGCGCCCGGCACACCTACCGTCGATAAGCCAGCGCCGGCAAACGAAGGGGTCACCGGTGCGAGTGAGAGCGCCAACGACACAGGCGACGCCACCAACCTTGTGGACGAGCTCGAAGCCCTGGAGCGACAGCGCATCGAGGAAGCACTGATCGCCTGCCGCTACAACAAGACGCGTGCCGCCGAACAGTTAGGTATCTCATTCCGCGCGCTGCGCTATCGGCTGGCTAAGCTTGGACTAGAATAATTCCATGGCACTGGCTCAAGAACAGCCAGTATCGTTCGTCCGGCAGGCGATGGAGGCATACGGTTTTGCTAACCTCGCCCGAACAAAACCAATAAATCGCCATGGCACCAGCGAGTTCGAGTCCGCTGCTTTTCGATTACACCGGATTCGATAGCGACGGCGAGCGCGTCAAGGGCCGCACCGAAGGTGAATCCGTGGCCGGTGTGCGCGTACACCTGCGCAAGCAGGGGATTCGACCGACCAGCGTGCGCCCCCATCAACCGATAACGCTTTTTGCCGCACACGAACGCAAGGTCAAAGCGGCCGATATCGCTATCATCTCGCGCCAACTGGCGACCATGCTCGGCTCGGGCATTCCGCTCGTTCAGGCACTCGATGTGATTGCTCGAGGCGTGGACAAGAAAAAACTCGCCAAGTTGCTGGACAACATCCGTGGTGAGATCGAGAGCGGGCAAACATTGGCCGCCGCATTAGCCGCACATCCCAAGCATTTCGACGAGTTGTACGTAAACCTTGTCGCGGCTGGCGAAGAGTCCGGCTCACTCGAGTCACTGCTGCACCGGATCGCGACCTACAGGGAAAAAACCGAAGCCATCAAGGCCAAAGTCCGCAAGACCATGTACTACCCGTCAGCCATCATCGCCGTCGCCATGGTCGTCACCGGCATCCTTCTTTACTTCGTGGTGCCACAATTCCGCTCACTGTTCGACTCGTTCGGGGCTCGGCTGCCGGCGTTCACACGCTTGGTTATCGAGCTGTCGCACGCAGTACAGAATTACTGGTATTTGATCTTGCTCGGTTTCGCGACCGCCATCATGGCAGTGACCAACGCGCACAAGCACTTTTACGGCTTTCGATATCGCACCGACTGGCTCCTGATCAAAACGCCGCTGATCGGCCCGATCCTCTATAAAGCCGCCGTGGCGCGCTTTGCACGCACGCTGTCAACGCTGTTCGCGGCCGGTGTACCCCTGGTTGATGCGCTCGACTCGGTCGCCCGCGCCGCGGGCAATCTCGTCTTCGAGACCTCCATTCAGCAACTCCGGCGCCAGGTCGCCACCGGCCAGCGCCTGCAGCGCGCCATGAACGAGACCCGCATGTTCCCGAACATGGCGGTTCAGATGATCGCCATTGGCGAAGAGGCCGGCTCGCTCGACAGTATGTGTGCGCGCGTAGCCGATTTCTACGAAGAAGAAGTCGATAACAAGGTCGATAGCCTGTCCAGCCTGCTCGAACCTCTGATTACGGTAATGATCGGCGTCATCGTCGGCGGCATCGTGGTCGCCATGTATCTACCGATTTTCCAACTTGGTTCGGCCATCTAAATGACGCCGGTAACGACACCCGGCATTGGCACCGGCTTATGGATAGTGGCCGCCGGCATCGTCGGCCTGGTAGCCGGCAGTTTCATCAACGTCGTGATTCTGCGCCTGCCACGCATGCTGGAAACCAGATGGTGCCGAACAACAGCCAAAATACGGGACAAACGATCGCCCGATAACGCCAACGCGGAGCTCTCGCTCACCTGGCCGCCATCAGCCTGCCCACACTGTGACGCGCGTTTGAAACCTTGGCATAACGTGCCAGTGATCAGTTTTGTCGCGCTCCGCGGGCGCTGTCATCAGTGCCGCCATACAATCAGCCTGCAGTATCCACTGGTCGAACTCATGGCTGCCGTTTTCGGCATTGTCGCCATACTGCATTTCGGCGCCACACCCGCCGCACTTGGGGCGACCGTGCTGGGCTGGCTGCTACTACCGGCGGCGATAATCGACGCCCGCACAGGGCTTTTACCGGACCACCTGACACTGACCACGCTATGGCTCGGATTGCTTGCAAGTCTCGGGTACTCGGTGGGTTTGTCATCGATCGCGCCTGCGGCCGCGATCGCCGGCGCCAGCGTCGGCTACGGCGCACTCTGGACCCTGGATCGCGCGTTTTATCTCGTTACCGGCCAGCGCGGTATGGGTCATGGCGATTTCAAACTCACCGCCGCGCTCGGCGCCTGGCTAGGCGCGACCAGCTTGCCATGGGTGCTTTTTTTAGCCGCCTGCTTCGGACTAGCGGTCAGCGCCACACTAGCGCTAGCCGGCCGCCCCGATCGCGCGCGGCAAATACCATTCGGACCATGGCTGGCGCTCGGCGGTTGGATCAATCTACTGTACGGTCCTTGGTTCATCGATGCGTATAGCCACGCCATAGGCTTGCATTAGGCTATATACTCTTGCGCGTGGCGTCGCCATTTCGACAGACCGGGACCTGTCGCACGGCGACCAAAAAACACGGAGAGACCAAGGTCAATGGCCAGAACACTCACAATCGGCCTAACCGGCGGCATTGCCAGCGGCAAATCGGTCGTATCTAGCGCGTTCGATCAATTCGGCGTCGAGGTGATCGACGCGGACGCCGTCGCGCGCGATGTTGTCGCACCGGGAACACCGGGGCTGGACGAAATACACGCCGAATTCGGTGCTGACGTCTTCCTTGCCGACGGCCAGCTCGATCGGCGCGCGATGCGCCGTACGATCTTCGCCGATGCCGATGCACGCGCGCGCTTGGAAGCAATCACTCATCCACGGATCCGCAACAGCCTGGCCGCGGCACGGGATCAATCCGATGCGCCCTACTGCATTCTCGTGATTCCGCTACTAACCAAGTCGCAGATGCGCGATCTCGTGGATCGGGTGCTAGTCATCGACGCACCACGCTCGGTACAACTTGAACGCCTGCAGGCGCGCGACGATATCGACGACGAGCTGGCCGCACAGATGATCGATGCTCAGGACAGTCGGCGCGCACGCTTGGCGCTTGCCGACGACATCCTGATCAACACCGGCCCGCGCAAAGATATCGCCGATCTGGCCGCGGCCTTCCACGCCGGTTATCTGCGCTTGGCCCACGGCGAACTGAACGAACTCGCCCCCATGCACTTACCGGGATAAACCGCGCTGGCCGAGTCCAACGACTTGGCGAGACAGCGCGCGCGAATTACACTCGACAGCCCACGCGCAACGAGGCACGGCTTGGTAGACGGCCCCCACGCCTTCGAGCAACCGCTCAATGAACGAACCCGAGGATTTTTACGCCTCGAATACCTGTTCGAGCGACTAACCTACCATCGCGCCGATACCAGCAGCTGGGGCCGACGCGCAACGCTGGACGTACTGCTCGATGTGCTGAGCGTCATGGCCTATTTCGACGTCAACGGCGAAGTCAGCAAGGCACTCGGGCAACGCTATGCTCAGATCGACGATCTACGGTTTCGTAACCAAGCGGATCCCGATACAGCCAACGAGCTCCTGGCGCAGATTGACGACCTTGGCAGACGCATACAGCGCGTTCCGGCCAATTTCGCCGGCTACCTGCTGCGCGACGACGAGCTGCTCTACAATCTCAACAATCGCCGGCCCATCGCAGGCGGTAGTTGCGGCTTCGACATACCGGGTTATCAGAATTGGCTGGCGCTACCGCATGAACGCATCGAAGCGGATCTGGATGCCTGGTGCACACACCTCGCAGTGTTCGAGTCCGCGATCGGACTTTTGCTAAAGCTACTGCGCGACGGCACGCAGCCCAGCACCGAAACAGCTGAAAATGCCATGTTCATCTATAACACACCGCCCGAAACCCAAATGATCCGCGTGCTGATCAACGACGCGAATATCTTTCCACAGATAAGCGCCGGGCGCCACCGTGCAACGATCCGATTCATGACACGCACCGGGCAAGCGGGCCGAGTACGACCGTTGGAAACCAACCTGGATTTTCAGTTGGCCTGCTGTAGCCAATAATGAGTCAGCAGCAAAGCAAATGCCCAATTTGCGGCACGCTCGTCACGCCGAGCACCGATAACCCGGCGCGGCCGTTCTGCAGCCAACGCTGCCAACTGATCGACCTCGGTGACTGGATCGACGAACGCCACAGCATCCCAGGTGACGAGAGTGCGCCCTGGCCACCGGACTCGGACGTAACCGACTCGGACGACCACTGATCCAGCTTCCCCGAGCCTCGTAACGCCACGGCTAAATCGCCGATTAGGCGAAACTTAGCGCGGGCGGTCAGCCACCGACAGGATGGGACGCAAAAGCGCGGATCGCAGCAATACCTTGCGCATTGCTCGCAAGCGCCGCATCTAAATCAGCCTCACCAAGACCACCGAGCGCGTACACGGGTAATGCATGATCGGCTCGTGTACGCCGCCAGGCCGACCAGCCAATGCCCGCCATATTCGGATGGGTGGATGTAGCAAAAACGGGCGATAAAGTCGCGAAATCGGCACCGGCCGCCGTGGCATGGGCCAGGTCCTCACTGCTGTGCGCCGAGACCGCGAATAGTCGTCCATCGCCGATTGGTGGCCGATCTTCAGCCAGGCATGAAGCCGGCCAGTGCAGTCCTGCTGCGCCCACGCGTAGCACCATAGCTGCATCCCGGTCGAGCATCACGCCACCCCCGGCGCGGGCGACACGGGCGACCACCTCCGCGGCCAGCGCTTCATAATCGCTATCAGCAAGTTCAGGTTGGCGCAGACGCACGAGCTTGATACCGGCGGCGAGCGCACCCTCGAGCCGTGTTAACCAATCGTCATACGGTGCATCGCCGAATTCTGGCGTGATCAGATAACGGTTGGCCAACGTCAATGCGTTAATGATGACGCCGGTCGCCGGGAGAGCACCGGGGTCACGCATGGTCGCCGGCTCGACAAACCGGATCAACTGGCGCTCTTTCGCCTCGGCCGGGCCGTTCCAGTCGTCAACGGTGAACACATGCAGGCGCACCGGCGCGACGCCCAGCGCGTGGGTGAACCGAATCAATCGCCGCGGTGCCCGGATTTCAATGCCGACTTCTTCGGCTAATTCACGCGCCAGAGCAGCCTCGACCGATTCACCGGCTTCGACTTTACCGCCAGGAAATTCCCAATAGCCGGCACTGGACTGGGTGGGCGTTCGACGTGCGGCGAGTACGTGGCCATCGCCGTCTCGCACCACACCAACGGCGATATCGAGCGGTGGCTGCATGTCGTTGGCCTGATCAGTGTGCTCGACGCTCAACTGCGATAGTCCGCGTTGATGCGCACGTACGCCTCGGACAGATCACTCGTCCAAACCGTGGCCTCGGCTTGGCCACGCCCAAGATCGACCGCGACCATATACTCGGACTGGGCCATGACCGCGGCCCCATCGGCTTCGCGATAATCGCTATCCAATCCGCCGCCTGCCACTACGCGGATGTCGTCCAGCCCGATCGACACGCCTTCGATCGCCAGCTCATCGATCGGCGCACGGCCGACCGCGGCCAAAAGCCGCCCCCAGTTGGGATCACCCGCAAACGCCGCCGTTTTAAAAAGTGGCGAGTGGGCAATCGTAAACGCCACAGCGCGCGCTTCGTCTCGGTCGTGTGCGCCAGTGACCGACAGGGTGATAAATCGCGTCGCGCCTTCGGCGTCACGCACGATCGCCTGAGCCAATGCCTGCGACAAATCGACTAGTGCGTCGACAAACGCGCGCCAATCTGGCGCTTCGCTCGACAATCCCGCGCCGCGCCCCGTAGCTGCGGCGCAAAATGCATCGTTTGTCGAGGTATCACCATCGACCGATATACACGAAAAAGAGCGATCATTGGCCGCGCGGAGTGCCGCATCCAGATCTTCTTGTGGTACAGCCGCATCGGTGGCCACAAATCCCAGCATGGTCGCCATGTCCGGGCGAATCATGCCCGACCCCTTGGCAATGCCAGTCAGCGTGACCGTCTCACCATTGGCGGTGGTCAGTTGCCTGGAGGCTCCTTTGGGCACTGTATCGGTGGTCATGATCGCGCGGGCCGCATCCACCCAGTCAGCCGTTGCATCGGGGTCGACCAACCGATCAATTGCCGGCAATAGCTGGCCCATGGGCAGCCGTTGGCCAATCACACCGGTCGAAAACGGTGCCACCTGGTGCGCACCCACCCCAACAACCTTGGCGACACGCGCACAGCAATCCGCGGCGTCGTGCTCACCCGGCGTCCCCACGCCGGCGTTGGCGTTGCCGCTGTTAACCAACAACGCACGCACATCTCCGGCTTCGATAGCCATACGCGCGGCGACGACCGGCGCCGCTGCGAAAGCGTTGCGTGTAAATACAGCTGAAACGCGTGTGCCCGCGTCCAATGTCAAAAGCGCCAAATCCGGATCACCCGGCGCCTTGATGGCAGCATCGACTACGGCCCACCGGGCACCATCAACCGGCCGTAATGTATCTGGTTCACTTAAGTTAACGGCCATCATCGACTATCCGGCTTAATAAATAAATTATAACTAAACGCCAAATGGCGCCATACTAACAAGCTGCATGACTAAGCCCGGACAATCATCGGCTATAACGCTGGCCTCGACCACCTGACAACGTGATGCATTAAATCGTCGAATAACAAATAACGCTAGCACTTAAAGATCATCAGTTGAGCTCAAAAATGATCTACGCCGGCGGCAAAAGACGCCGCTCTTAATTACCGGTTGCAGCAATAAAAGGACCGCGGGCCTAATAGCCAGATTTACCCACTCAACGGGGGTCAATCACCCCTTCCGACAGCCCCCATAATCGGTTTGCACACGCCATAGAAATCACATACGATCAACCGAACGATCATCTGAATAATAAAGTGTGATCGAGCGCCCGGATATTCGGGCTATATTGCTCAAGATCACCAAGAATAGGAGACCTTATGATGGGGTTCAGTCGCAATACCTTGCTCGCCGCCGCCCTGTGTGCCGGTATAGCGCCGGTCGCCAGCGCCGCTTCCAATGAGGCCACCGATGGGAAGAGCATCTGTGCCCAGGCCGCCTGGACCATGGGGCTGCGCTATCAACAACGTTCCGCCGAGGTCGCTGCCTTGCAGCGTCAAAGCTTTAACCTGGCTACGCTGCGTCTCAAGCAGGCCATTTCCGAGCATGACGAAGACGCGAATCTGGCGATCATCACCGATTTGGACGAGACGGTGATCGATAACACAGCCTTGCTGGCCCGCGACATGCAGGCATGTCACGACTACACCTCCTGGGATACTTGGACACACTGGGAACGCGACGGTAAGCCGCGCTTGATCCCCGGTGCCGCAGACTTTCTGAAGTTCGCCGATGCACAAGGCGTGGACATCTTCTATATCTCCAATCGCACTCAAGGGAACGAGGCCGATACCATCGCAAGTCTCGAGGCCCTCGAGCTGCCTCAGGTTTCAAAAGAAAGCGTCATGCTGCTCGGGCCGCCCAAAACGGAACGCCGAGCCCAAGTTGTGGACAGCCATACTCTGGTGATGCAAATCGGCGATTCCCTGCATGATTTCTCCGACAAATTCGGCGACGCGGATCTCGAAGAGCGACACCGCCTAGTCGAGAAAAATACCGACCGGTTCGGCGACGAGTGGATCGTCCTCCCCAATTCCGCCTATGGCGGCTGGAGCGACGCCGAACTCAACGCTTGGGAGGCACCGCTAAAGGCCGAGTGACCTCAGTTTGGCTTTGGAGGCTCTGCTGATCGTGCTCAAGATCGCTTATGCATCCTCCCTCGACTGGCACGCGCTCCAGCCTGTGTGATGCAGGCTGGAGCGCGTGCCGGACGCAACGGCTTGGGGAAGGCATCGCGAAATACCCCCTCCGTTTTTAGTCGGGAATGGCCGGACCAGGTCACCTACACGGCCAGCACTTATATCGGATGGATCACGCAGCCCCCGGGAGTGCCGCCCTCGGATGGCAATGTGGCCAAAACACAATTAAAAAGAGCAAGACCACAGCTTGACTGCCAACCTCATAACGGAGCATTACGCAAGCTCGCCACCAATTCATTAAGCGTTTTGCATTTCTGCTTTGCATTCGGTAGGCAAAACCCGGAATTGCTTCAGAAGCACGTGATTAACCATGAGGGGCATCAAGCTTAAGGCCTAGATAATCTCCATAACTACACATAATGAGATCTTGTATGTCGGGATCGAGAACACGCATGGAAACTCCTGCCATCTTGGGCAGAAATAGCCAGCGAAAACAGAAGCGTATCCTCAAACACCCGACCTTGCATGCAATTACTGTAGCGCTGGCATCGACTGTGGTAAGCAGTGCTCTATTTGCCCAAGAAGAACCGAGCGATCCATCTATCAGCGATAGATTTTCAGACATTAACCCGTGGTCGAGCCATGGCTTTTCAACCAATGTGATGGTTGGAGACAAAAGCAATGGTGAGGCCTCTCTTGAGGTTTACACCATGTTTGCCGATAAAAATGGCAAACCCAAACTCAAATCTTATGATAACCCCGTCTGGTCGCATAAGATCGACAATGGCTATGCGACGAGTTTTAAACCCGTAACCGACGATAACAACGTGCCATCCGTGCTCGTTATGGGCGAGACGAAAAAGCGCGGCCCCCAGGCTTATCTGCAGCCACTGCCCCCCGCCCCACAAAAGAAAACCATGACATTTAAAGCGCCAGGGGCAACGCCTGGCGCCCATGGAATCGAGCCTTTGACTGGCACAGGATCGGCTGCCGTACTTTCCAAGTCAGCCGGCACAAACTCCTTTGTCCGAATACTAAAAAAAGATAGCAAACCATCTAATAACAAAGCTCGCTTTCCTGTAAATGAGCATGCCCATGAGATGATTTGGGAAAAAGAAGAAAACACCCTGTATGTATTGGGCGGCGAAAAAGTAGATATTTTTGAAGTTAAAAGCGAGAATAATAATGCAGTAAAGCGCCTGGGATCTTTCGATTTCTCGGAAAAATACGAGCGCTGCGCCAAGCACAACGTCTGCGATGAGACAGGCTCATTTTTCGATGGCGGGCACGATTTCCGGCCAGTATCCAACCCTGAAGCCATCCTGGGGCCGGATTATGCCGGCAAGTCAATGGCGTACATGACTACTGGCGAGCGGGTTTTCATTGCGGACTTAGATGCCATTAAGCAGTGTGTAAAAAATGAAAAATGCAATGTTGACGGCGCCTTACAAAAATACAAACCGCTTTTTAAGGTAAAAAGAAAAAAAGGAGACAACGTTAACAACGGCTTAAGAGGGGGAAACCCACGCGACCACGGACCAACGACCGCGGATAAGGGCGGTGTCAAATCCATAGACCAAATTCCAGGCACTGATACAACCCTGAATACCGCCGCGCCTTGGTATTCGACCTCCCAAGGAGAGCACTATTACTCTTACCAAAACAAATTATTAATAACCGAGGCCGGCGATGAGGGGCCTTTCAATTATGATGTAACCCCGAAAGGAAAGCGCATCCAATTTGGCGATAAAGCGATTTTCTACAAACTCAGAACCCTTGCCCCGCCGCATATCGACAATGGAAAGCTCCAATATTCGTTCCGTGGCATCGATAAAAATGGCGATAGACTGCCTGGCCTCAAAGCAGAGGGCAGCGTCTCTGACGACAACACCGTAAAGTTCAGAAGCCAATTAACAACATCGAAAGACTTCGCTGTAGGCTACAACGGCCACGGTAAACTCAAACTTCACGACGGCGGGGGTATGGAGCATGGACGTGTCGTGCTCGGCATGCTGCCGGAATCCAAGGGCGAGATATCCGTCGACGGCGCAGGGTCGACCCTCACGAGCCAAACAAATCTCATTGTAGGAATGAGCGGCGAGGGTGTGCTCCACCTCTCCAACAACGCCAAAGCTAATACAAAAAGCTGTTCGAAGAGCACAGAATGCGATGTGATGGTTGGCGTTTCACCAACCTCGAATGGTCTCGTCTACATTGATGGTAATGACCCAAACAAGTCATCGGACAGCTCTAGCCACATATTTCTCGAGCTGAATCCCAATGACTTAGATGACAGAGCTGCGAGCAATGATAGCGACAAACCAGAGAACCCCAAGCCGACTCAGTTGGAGAGTTCCCGCCACATATTTGTCGGGTATAACGGCACCGGTGAAATCTCTGTTAGAGATAAAGGCGAAATAAAAGCCGACCAGACCATCACCATTGCATATGGCCCGGACTCCTCGGGAACAGTCAACATAGGTTCGGCCAAAGGTGAGGATGCCGTTACAACCGGCAGACTGGAAGCCCAGCAGGTCGTATTCGGCAATGGCGATAGCACCCTCAATTTCAACCATACGGACACCGACTATCAGTTTGCGATCCAGATAATTGGTGATGGGCACGTCAATGTGCTGGCCGGTAAGACAATACTAACGGCCGACAACCGCTACCAAGGTGGCACAACCGTCACCGATGGCACGCTACAACTCGGCGATGGCGGCACATCAGGCTCCATCGTGGGCAACGTCAAAAATAACGGCACATTGACCTTCAAGCGGGCGAATACCGTGAAGCTCACGGGTGCGATTACCGGCAAGGGCGACATCACTCAACTCGGCGCCGGCACAACCGTGCTAACAGGCAATAACGATTACCAAGGCGGCACAACCATCGCCAATGGCACGCTGCAGCTCGGCGATGGCGGTACTTCGGGCTCCATCGTGGGCAACGTCAAAAATAACGGCACATTAGCCTTCAATCGGTCGGATGATGTGAACTTCGCGGGTGCGATTACCGGCACCGGTAACATCGCCCAAATCGGCGACGGCACAACCGTGCTAACAGGCAAGAACGACTACCAAGGCGGCACAACCATCGCCAATGGCACGCTACAGCTCGGCGACGGCGGCACATCAGGCTCCATCGTGGGCAACGTCAAAAATAACGGCACACTGGCCTTCAATCGGTCGGATGATGTGAACTTCGCGGGTGCGATTACCGGCACCGGTAACATCGCCCAACTCGGCGACGGCACGACAGTGTTGACTGGTGACAACATTGGTTTTCGCGGAACCACCGACGTGCAAACCGGAACACTGGTGGTCGGCAAGAATGGACAGGGCGCACTTGGCGGCACGATCAAAGTGCAGTCAGGTGCCCGCCTGGAAGGCTCGGGCACGCTGGGCACCGGCACCGTACACAGCAACGCTGCGATCGCACCCGGCAATTCAATCGGCACGATGACATTTGCCGACGACCTGGTGCTGGAACAAGGCGCCACTTACGAAGCCGAAATCAACTCAGCCGGACAAAGTGACCTGATCCGGTCTGCCGGCACGGTGACCATCGACGGCGCCAACATCCAAGTCCAGGCACAGCCAGACGGCGACGGCAGCTACGAGGGCTACCAAGAAGATACGCGCTATACGGTGGTGAGTGCCGCCAGCGGTGTCGAGGGTGAGTTCAGCAACGTGGACAGCCAGGACCTCGCCTTTCTGGAGATAACCGATCAATATGACGATCAAAATGCTTATCTGGTAACCCAGCGAAAGACCGACGATTCCGGCGACGAGGTCGGCTTCTCCTCGGTGGCCCAAACCCCCAATCAGGCGGCAACGGCGGATGCCATCGATGCCGGTGGCCAGGACAGCACGCTGCATAATGCCGTGGAGGGACAAAGCGAAGCCGGGGCCCGGGATGCCTTTGATGCTGCCTCCGGCGAGCTCAACGCGACCATCAAAAGTGCCTTGATCGACGAGAGTCATTTCGTCCGCAATGCGGTGACCGCACGCACCCGCAGTGCATCGGGATCCGCCGCGGTGGCGGCGCCGGTGCCAACCGATGCCACGAGTCGTACTGAGCAAACGACCCGCGAGACTGATGAACCCACAACCTGGATTCAGCCGTATAGCGCCTGGGGGTCATTCGATGGCAACGGCAATGCCGCCGGGGTCGACCGCTCGGTTAACGGCTTGTTGATCGGTGCCGATAGTCAAATCGGTGACCACTGGCGTCTGGGCCTAGCTGGCGGCTATCGTCGTTCGGACTATGATGTATCCGGCCGCCGATCCAGCGCGGATGTGGACAGCTATTCCTTCGCCCTGTACGGCAGCCGAGATATGGACGCCCTGCACCTACGTTTCGGGGCCGCGCATACGTGGCACTTGATCGACAGTCGTCGGCGTTCGATCACCTCCCCCGGGTTTAGAGACCATTCGGCCGCTTCTCACGATGCCCGAACGGCACAGGTCTTCGGTGAGGCCGGCTATACCTTGGACATCAACACCTCGGCCAGCATCGAGCCGTTCGTCGGCCTCGCTCAGGTGCATACCCATACGAATGGCTTCGATGAAAGCGGCAAAGCCGGCCTGACGGCCGACAGTGACAACACGGATGTGACCTACAGCACATTGGGCACGCGCGCTGCTACGGATCTTGATCTGGGCGGCGTTAAGGCGACAGCCCGGGGCCAGCTCGGCTGGCAACATGCCGCGCATGACATAACGCCAGCGTCAAGCCATGCCTTTACTCATGGGCCGTCCTTCAGCGTATCTGGCGTGCCTCTGGCCGACGATACCGCGCTTGTCGGGACCGGGCTCGATGTCCATTTCACCGACTCAGCGGCACTCGGCCTATCCTATCGGGGTCAGCTGGCTTCAGAAGCCACCGAGCACAGCCTTAGTGCGCGGCTTGAAATCAAGTTCTGAGTAACAACTTCCAAACAGCAAACCACTGCGCAGGTCGTTGGCGGAATGCCGTCAACAACCTGTACAGTCAGGTATGTACTCCACACCTTTGTGATAAAACAACACGTTCAAAACAAAGAAACACCACCGCCGGATGACGGGCAGCCTAGAAAACAACTAAAAAGGATAACCTTACTGCCAAGTTAATAGCTAAATAACACTAACTTTCGCTACCATCCCAATAATTTTTTCGCACTTATAGCCGCAGCCGGTATAGCCGCAGCCGGCCTATTAGAATAATTACATAACAAGACCATTGTCATAGAAACCTGCCACATAACTAAACATCAGGTTTTTATTAAGGGGAGAAATGGCCATCGATATACATCCGATGAGAGGACCAGGCAGAACTTCGTCCTCTCTCAAGATAGCGCTTAGCCTAACAGCAGCACTCACCCTCGGATTTGCTCAGAGCACCTATGCGACGCCCAAAAAACCGAATAATGGCGCACGCACCTTCATGGTGTTCAACATCTGGAATAAAGATGAGTATTCTAAAATCTGGGATCAAGACGCATTGAATGAAAGAAATTTTGTATTCAATGACACAATGAAGAATCTTTTGAAGGGTGCTAAGCCAGATAGCCTTGTTATGCCAGAACTGTATAACAATGACAGCTATAAATATAACAAAAATATAACTGATGCCTTCGAGCGCAACACGCTGGAAGCTCTAAATGACCTTCCAAATAAGAGCGAGTACGCAAAGCCAGGCGCGCTTGACAAAAGCGGGAAGAGCATAGTTTTTTCTAAGAAATCCGCCCATGAGGCCGGTAAAAATACTATAAAGATAGACTCAGAATCCGGCTTCCCATCACACTTCGTGAAAGGACATCATTTCGATTATGCAGGCAAATCTTACCGCCGCATTGAAGAAGCCAAAAAACATAATGATTTCGTAACTTCAGCGAAACTGCCGACAATCGCGCTGGGTGACTACAATGCTGGCGAGCTTTCCGAACGTGGGCTAGAGGATGGATCCAAGCAGGCCATTCTTTTTGCACGTTACATCGTGGACTCTGGCATGAGCGATCTCCAGAAAAAACTAGCCAAGGAGTATATCCCCGAGGGGCATGAGGAGGCGTTTAACAACTACATCGCGAAAATGCAGTCCACCGCCGACAATGGCACCACCACTTACCGCAACGTACTAAAAGATTATTTGACTTCAAATCCTGATGAATTCCCTGGCACCAACAGTATTTCTAATATGGAATGGCCTCAATGGGAAGAGATTATCGTCAAGGATATGCAGTCGCGGGGGTTAGTTTTCGAAGACGAAACTTATCCTGTCGAGCACAACACGCCAGTAACGTTGAATATCCTCAAAAAACACAATGAGTTGATACAACTCGAGCGTAACCGTGAACGCTTTATACCCAGCCAAGTTGGCGATAATCGCGCGACTTGGCCCAGCGATGGCGAAGAGGATACCAACACCTGGAAAAGCTGGGATCGTGTCAAAATCGATCACATCATGGTCTCCCGGCCATTCGCCAAGTGGGTCCAGTTAGTTGACCGCGGCGAGTGGAGTGGCAATTTATCCGATAAAGCCAAACTTCCCAATGGTGGGTCCCTCTCGGACCATGAGCCTGTTGCACATCGGCTGGCTTGGGCCGGTCCAGCGCTGGAATCCTACCAAGCTCAGGAAGATGGGGAGTCCATCAGCAAAACACGCCTTGTTTGGGGCGAAGAGGCTCCCATCTTTGATGATGCCGATGGTGAGTTTCTGCTCACGCGCAATAATATGCGCGATGACGTCCGTCTGGGTCAGGTTGCGGATGAGAATGGCATGCCCATCCTCACCGACCTAACCACTGCTGAGAAAAAGAAACGGCTCGACTGTTCGGGTGGTGACCCACGATTCGCCCAGGCCGTCGCTGACTACTGCATCGATGACCACTCTTTCATCGGCGAGACTCGCGTCAGTGATGGCACCTTGATCATCGTGAATGATGCTGCTCTTGGCACGCCCGACGCCGACCTGGTATTAAATGGCGGCAACCTCCGTGTTGCCGGCACCGATACAACCAAGCTCAACCGACATATCGTGCTCGACGGCCAAGGGGGCGGCCTAGATATTGCCAACGCCGGCCACACTGTCGTCGTCGACAAGCCGATCACCGGCTCGGGTGACCTGGCGAAGCTCGGCGCCGGCACGCTAAGACTAGAAAATAAGCATCGCTATACCGGCGAGACCCATGTCCGAGCGGGCATACTGATAGTCGATGGCTCCATCGCCTCATCCTCGCGCATTTTGATCGGCGCGGACGGCATGCTTCGCGGCTCTGGCGACCTGGGCAGCGTCTCCGTCGCTCGGGGCGGCATGCTGGCGCCGGGTAATTCCATCGGCACGACGATCGTAGACGGCGATGTCACCTTCGGCCCCGGCTCGCTTTTTCAGGTAGAAGTCGACCCCGCTACCGACGCGAGTGACCGGATCGACGCGTCCGGCAAGGCGGTGCTCGATGGCGGCACGGTCGCACACATTGGTTTCGATGGCAGCTATGGGCCAGTATCCACCTATCGCATTCTGAATGCCGAAGATGGCGTTGAAGGTGAGTTCGACAAGGTTACGTCCAATTACGCCTTCCTGGATCCAAAACTGATCTATAACACCAATGCGGTCGATCTACAGCTCGAGCGCAACGCCACAGCCTATGTGGACATGGCGGACACCGACAATCAGAAGGCCGCGGCAGAGGGAATCGATAGTGTTGGTGCCGACAGCGATCTCTACGACAGCATCGTCATGATGCCCAGGAACGCCAAACAAATTCAGGCTGGGTTTGATGCTGTTTCCGGTGAAATCTATGGCTCCATCCAATCCGGCCTGGTCACATCGGGCAAACCGATTCGCAGTTCCGTCAACGAGCGGCTTCGCACCGCGACTGAGACCAAGCCCGACGCTTCGGTTTCACCAGTTAGCGATCTGACCATGCCCGCACCTAAGAAAGGTTCTGGCGCTTGGTTCAATATTTACAACAACCGCACTGACTTTTCCGCCACGGCGGAAGCCACTTCCTTCTCGCAAGATACCAGCGGTATCGTGATGGGGGTCGATAGCGAAACTCGCGGGTGGCGTTTCGGCTTGATAGCTGGCGTCAGCCAAAATGATTTCAGCGGCGGGCGCGGCGCCTCCGGTGATAGCAACAACTTCACCATCGGTGCCTATAGCGGCACTCAGTGGGATGCGTTAGGCCTGCGCCTGGGCGTCAGTCAGAGCTGGCACGATGTGTCCACGTCACGACATGTCGCCGTCGGCAACTTCACGGATTCGCTCAATGCCGACTACAACGCCCGCTCCACTCAAGTCTTCGGGGAGCTCGGCTATGAAATCCGCACTAACGTCGCCCGCATCGAACCCTTCGTGAATCTAGCGCATGTTTACGTCGCCACCGATAGTTTCAGCGAGTCCGGCGGTGATGCCGCCCTTTCGGCTGATTCGGGCGACATGAGCACGACCTTCAACACCCTTGGTATA
This sequence comes from Salifodinibacter halophilus, assembly GCA_012999515.1. Lineage (NCBI taxonomy): Bacteria > Pseudomonadati > Pseudomonadota > Gammaproteobacteria > Salinisphaerales > Salinisphaeraceae > Salifodinibacter > Salifodinibacter halophilus. The sequence goes on from JABEEB010000001.1 coordinate 1,123,457, forward strand.
CGCGGCCAGACCGCCCTTAGCCATGGCCCCAACCCCATCAAAGCGACCGCCATGGTCGGTTGGCGTCACGCCTATAGCGATCTAACCGGCGAGGCTACTCATCACTTCGCCGGCGGTGATGATTTCACCGTCTCCGGCTCCCGGATCGGCGAAGACGCAACCGTCGTGGAAGCCGGGCTCAGCATACCGGTTTCCAATCGAGCGTCTTTGGGCATTTCCTACCATGGGCAGTTCTCCGCCGAGACAGATAAACATGGTATGCAGGGGCGCTTTAACTGGCGTTTCTGATACGACCTGGCTCAACCTCACGACTTAAGCCACACCACAACGAACTCGATGACTCAGTCATCGAGTTCGTATATTGGCCCTTAACCGAATAGCTGCAGGTGTCATCCGATGGCGGCAGCAGGGGGAATCTACAGCAGTTCTTCCGAAACCCGGCCACATCGCTACGCGACACGGACGACGGCGCCCGTTAGCCACCAGCCTGACGCGGCACACGCGGCGTTTCAGCGACCACCTGCTCCATGGCCTCAACGCTGGTGTGGCGGACATTGCGACCGCCGACCAAATACACCACATATTCGCCGATGTTGGTCGCGTGGTCACCGATGCGCTCCAACGCCTTGACCGCCCAGAGCACGTCCAACATCGGACTGATCGTGCGCGGATCTTCCATCATGAATGTCATGCACTCGCGTATCGCACTTTCGTATTCACGATCAACGCCTTCATCAGCCTGGGCAACGGCCAATGCCGCCTCGGCATCGAGTCGCGCAAATGCATCCAGCGCATCGCGCATCATCTGACGAACGTGGGTCGCCAACGTGTCGATCTGACGAAATGCATTGGCCGGTCGTTCACGGCTGGCCGCCTGAGCGGCAAAACGACCAATCTTCTCGGCTTCATCGCCAATGCGTTCGAGATCGGTGATGGTCTTGGCGATTGCCAATACCAGACGCAGATCACTGGCTTGCGGCTGACGTTTAGCGATAATGCGCGTGCACTGTTCGTCGATATCGACCTCGGCCGAATTAACGTGGTAATCCTGATGCGCAACGCGCTCGCCAAGTTCACCGTCGCCGGCAACCAGTGCCTGAGCGCTGTCGGCGACCTGTTGTTCAACCAACCCACCCATCGATAAGACGCGTTCGCGGATATCCTCGAGCTCAGCGTCAAACTGCGCCGAGGTATGGCGCTCGAGGTCGATTGCTTCGTATTCGCGTGTATTACTTGCCATGGTGCTTGTCCATTTCAGCCGTAACGGCCGGTGATGTAGTCCTCGGTGCGTTTTTGCTTAGGCTGGGTGAACAAAGTGTCGGTATCCGCGTATTCGACGACTTCACCCAGATGAAAAAACGCGGTATAGCCAGCCACCCGCGCGGCTTGCTGCATGTTGTGGGTGACCATGGCGATGGTGTAGTTCGCACGCAGCTCGTGGATGAGCTCCTCGATTTTGGCGGTGGCGATCGGATCCAGCGCCGAAGCCGGCTCATCGAGCAGCAGCACCTCAGGCTTGATCGCGATCGCACGCGCGATACAAAGCCGCTGCTGCTGACCACCCGACAACCGAGCCCCGCTCTGGCCCAGTTTGTCGCCCACTTCATCCAAAAGTGCGGCGGATTCCAGCGCCCACTCCACGCGCTCGTCCATGGCGTGTCGTCGCAACCGCTCGTAAAGCCTGACGCCGAAGGCGATGTTGTCATAGATACTCATCGGGAACGGCGTCGGCTGCTGGAAAACCATCCCGACACGGGCCCGAACCTGGTTGGCATTGAGTTTCGGATCCAACAGATTGAGCCCGTCCATCTGCACATCGCCGCTGGCGTAGTGGCCGGGATAGAGGTCGTAGATGCGATTCAACGTGCGCAACAGCGTCGACTTACCACAGCCGGACGGGCCAATGAAGGCCGTGACTTCACGCTCGACGATGTCTAAGTTGATGTCTTTCAGCGCGTGAAAGTCGCCGTAGTGGAAATTGACATCACGCACAGCGATCTTGCACGGATTGTTTTTCGACTGCGCACCTTCGCTTTGAACCTGCGCCGAAGTTTGGCCCTGACCTTTATCGGCCGTCGGTTCCGTATCCGGCACGGCGGTATCGCGAAATGCTGTGGTGTCAATCGCAGACTGAGATAGCGTAGACATGCGGTTTACTCCGACGCGCTGTGTCGTAGCACGACGCGCGTGAAAATATTCAAGCCAAGTATGGCGAACGTGATCAGGAAGGCGCCGACCCAGGCCAGCTGGTTCCAGCCTTCGTAGGGACTAAGCGCAAATCGGAAGATCATGATTGGCAGGTTGGCGATGGGCGACCAAAGATCATAGCTAGTGAAGCGGTTATTCAACGCTGTAAACAACAGCGGCGCTGTCTCACCGGCGATACGTGCGACGCCCAGCAACACGCCCGTCGCGATGCCCGCTTTTGCGGCGCGGTAGACGATGTGCGTAATGACTTTCCACCGTGGGACCCCGAGCGCAGCCGCCGCTTCGCGCATGCGATCCGGCACCAGACGCATCATGTTCTCGGTTAACCGCAGCGTGACCGGAATCACGATCAACGCCAGCGCAACACCGCCAGCAAACGCTGCGAAATGGCCAATCTGCACCACGACCAATTGATAAATGAACAGGCCAAGCACGATCGAAGGTGCGGCCAGCAACACATCGTTGAAAAACCGAACAACCGCGGCCAGGCGACTATCCCGCCCATATTCAGCGAGATAAGTCCCGGCCAGAATCCCGATCGGCGCACCGATTGCGGTACCGAGCCCGGTGACGATGAGGCTGCCAATGATGGCGTTGTAGAGACCGCCCTCGCCTTTTGGCGACGGCGTTGGTTGGGAAAACACAGACCAACTCAGATGGCCGATGCCGTTAACGCACAGCGTGAATAGAAGCCATGCCAGCCAAAACAGTCCAAACAGCGTTGCCAGCGCAGCCGCGCCCATGGTTAAGCGGTTGGTCCATCGGCGTCGCGTGTAAAGATCAATCATGGGATTACCGGCCTTCACCGGCTTGCAGACGCATCAGCAATAGCCGCGCTGCTATAAGCACGATCAGCGTGATGCCGAACAGGATCAGCCCGAGCGCGAGCAGCGCCGACGTGTAGATCTCGCCGGTCGCCTCGGTGAATTCGTTAGCAAGCGTGGCGGCAATACTGTTACCGGGATGGAACAGCCCCGCGTGAATGTTATGCGAGTTACCGATCACGAACGTCACCGCCATGGTCTCACCGAGGGCGCGTCCCAGCCCCAACATGATGCCGCCGACCACGCCGGTGCGTGTATAGGGCAACACGATGTGGCGGACAACTTCCCAAGTGGTGGCGCCGGTGGCGTAAGCCGATTCCTTGAGAACCTTGGGGACGACTTCGAACGTATCCCGCATAACCGAGGCGATGAACGGGATCACCATGATCGCCAGGATTACGCCCGCAGTGAATACACCGATGCCGATGGGCGGCCCTTGAACCAGCACGCCAAGCAGCGGAATATCGCCGAAAATGGTCTTAAGCCATGGCTGGATGGTGTCGGCCATGACCGGCGCGAGCACGAACAAACCCCACATACCGTAGATAATGCTCGGCACGGCCGCCAGCAATTCAATCGCCACGCTGATGGGGCGCTTCAACCACGCCGGCGCAAGCTCGGAAATAAACAAAGCCACGCCGAAGCTCACCGGCACCGCAATAACCATTGCAATCGCCGAGGTCACTAGCGTGCCAAAAATAGCAACGTATGCGCCGAAGTTATTAGTAACCGGATTCCAGACGTCGCTGACCAAAAATCCGGGGCCAAATTCGGCTAACGCCGGTGCCGACCCCAGTATCAGCGACACGGCGATGCCGGCGATGATGGCCAGAACAAGCACAGCAGCCACAGCGGTCAGACCATGGAAAAATGTGTCCCCCACCGGAGTGGCCCGCGACCCGGCGGATCGACCAGGCACCGGCGGGATGGACTCAGCAGCCTGATTCACGAAATTACGGCTCCATAGCTGTCGTGATCGATCGCATGCTGTTGCATACCACAAGATCGAAATAATTTAAGCCCACAAAATGACCGCCCGGCGAGACGCCGGGCGGTCATTTCACTATGTGCCAAGGCTACGTTACTTGGGTGGCCAGACGCTCGAACCATCCTCGCCCTGGAGTTGACTCTCCCATTTGGCACGAATCTGTTTGATAAGTCCCGACGGTAGCGGCACATAATCCAGATTCTTGGCCATCTCGTCGCCCTGCTTGTAGCTCCAGTTGTAAAACTTAAGCACGGCCTGCGCGACTTGGGGATCAGCTTGCTCCTTGTGCATCAGGATATAGCTGGCAGCCGTAATCGGCCAGCTCTCCTTGCCGGGTTCATTGGTCAGAACCATGTAGAAACCTGGCGCGTTTTTCCAGTCGGCGTGCGAGGCTGCCGATTGGAAGCTCTCGATATTCGGCTGTACCGTACCGCCGGCCTTGTTTTTCATCTGGACCCAGGCCATGTCGTTTTGCAAGGCGTAAGCGTATTCGACGTAGCCGATCGAGCCCTTGATGCGATTGACGTAAGAAGCAACGCCCTGGTTGCCCTTGCCGCCTACGCCGGCAGGCCAGGCAACCGATTTGGCGTGGCCGGGGCCATTTTTCCAGGCATCGCTGACCTTGGACAGATAACTGGTAAAGATCCAAGTCGTGCCCGAGCCGTCGGAACGGTGGACGACCGTGATTTTCTTGTCCGGCAGGTCAACGTCCGGGTTTAACTTCTGGATCGCCGGGGCGTTCCATTTTTTGATCTTGCCGAGATAAATCTTGGCGAAAGTCTTGCCGTCCAGTGTGAGATCACCTTTAGCAACGCCCGGCGCATTAACCACGGGCACCACACCGCCCATGACCGCTGGAAATTGCATCAGCCCAGCTTTTTCGAGCTCTTTTTGTTTCAAGGGCGCGTCGGACGCACCGAAATCCACGGTTTTCGCCTTGATTTGTTTGATGCCCCCGCCGGAACCGATTGCCTGGTAGTTGAGCTTGACGCCTTTTTCATCTTTATAAGCTTGAGCCCACTTCGAATAGACCGGATACGGGAAAGTGGCCCCCGCGCCGTCGATAGCATCGACTTTGGCATTGGCTGTTACCGCACCACCCGCGAGCAATGCCGCAGACGCTGCGATCAGCGTGGGGTTGGTCAGTCTTGGTTTCATGGTCTCTCCTTGGTAAACCGACTCTGATAAACCGACTTTCGGCCGCTGTATAAACCTATCCGCGACCAATGCTTAGATTAGATGGGCCGTGTGACATGCCGATGACACACAGCCCTTTTTTATTGCAGGCATCCGACATTGAGCGTTCGCCCCCGCTTCGCGGTTGGTCATCCACAGCTCAAACAACGGCCAAGAGGCGGCTCGTGCCTACCGCGCCCAATTCAGCGGCTATGTACAACCGATATCGGCCACGCACGCTGAACGTCAGCGTGATGGATTCATCGGTCACAATGAACTGATCGGGTTCCGGCCCCTCAATCGACATTTGGCTCCCGAAGTCGAAACCGGCGATCACGACCGGCGCGCCGGCGGCGATAAACGTGTTTATGCCGTTGCCGGCCGAGACCGCGGATAACGTGGTCAGATCAATGATGCGCATGGCGAATTCTCGTTGATTGCACTCAGACCCAGCCTCGCTGACCACCATTAACAGCGTATGACGCACACAAAATTTTCCAGCGGGCCATTCCATGGCGTCATCAACCGCGACACGCTTTCGTTTTTATTAAGTCGCCGCGTCGCCCGGCAGCCCCGCGATATACCCGACCTCAGCCGCGTAGCGATCGTCATAGCGGGCATCAATCAGCGGCGCCAACACGTCCTTAACCTGATCGTGCAGCGGTGATTTCCAGTCGCCCGGATGCTGGAAATTGCTCATCACGTAGGTCCAACCGCCCACATCGTCGACAGCCTGCAGACCGGTCGACTCGGCGCCGGCGGGTGCCGATAGCAAACGTGTTACACGGCCATCGTCGACGTTGTAAGCCCACAGAAAATTGTTCACGTGGAGCGCGCTATCCTCACTAACCAGCAACACGCGGTGGCGCTCCGAGAATTTGATGTTGTCAGGATTGGCAACACGATCCGGGTTTGCCCGATTGCCGAGCGCATCCGGTTCGGCCAGATCCTGACCGGTCAGCGCAGCTATGCCGTTCATGTCGACCGGCATCCATTCGCTATCGATGGCATGGCCATTGGTGTCGCGTTTACCGCCCCGAAGATTTAAGGCATAAACGGCGCCAGCCGTGGGGCCCTCGACATGGATATCGGTGCTACCGTCGGTCATGGTGTCGTGGATATAACTCATCGCGGCATAAGCCACCTTGTCAGTGGCGTTGACGGTAGTCCCCTCCCATTTGGTGAAGCCAAGGCTCGCCCCCTGCAGCGCCGCGTAGCGATGGGTCTCAAGAAATGCCGCGGCTTTGTCCATACCGGATTTAAGCCGCACCCAGTTCTCGCTGCCCCCATGGGCAATGCGTGTGTAGCCCGCCTCATTTGGAGCGCTATAAGCAACATCCATGATGTCGGTGGGCGCCAGTGTGGTCGCCAGATGCTCGATTTCGTCGCTGGTCGCGTGTCCCAACCGAATCCAATCCAGCGTCGCGCCGCCTGGACCGCGACCGTCGGTCTGATGCCAGATACCGGCATATAGCGTGCCAGCCGACAGATCGCGCGGACGATCGGCCACGAACACGAAAGCACCGCCATTGGTGTAGTCATCGCCCATCAGAACCGTGCGCTCGTCGGGACAAACGCAAACCAGCTCGTGCGAGATACGCCCGAGACAAAAATGCTTGGTCACCACACCGGTGCCGTCCGATGCCACGCTGATTTCCGGAATGTGGTTGTAGAGATAGGGGTTGGCTTTTGCCGGGTCGTCGACCGCAGCCGGATCAGCGTAAAGACGGGCGATATACGACTGAAAACTTTCATCGTTGGCGACCTGGAACGCATCGGCCGGATATTCCTCGCTGGACAGATGCGTGTTCCAGGGCGACCGGCTCGCGCCGCAGGTTATCCACAAACCATGTGCGGCTGCCGTCGGCACGGGGGCATAGCTAACCAGTGTCAGTTGCCCAGTCTCCGGATCCTGATCCAGCGTCAGCACCGCGATCGGTGACGGCAACTGCAGGGACGAACTCTGCCCGGCCTGGTCACGCGAAAGGTATTCGAATTGCACGACCGCAAAGACCGCATTGCCGGTCACGCCGAGGCTTTGTTTAGACACATTGTCCGGCGGCTGCAGCAAAGACAAACCATCCGGGCAATCGGAGAAAAACTGCCGTGGCGCATCCGGCACTGAGCGATCTATGATTGGTTGGCCGTGGATATCCAAATAACCACCAGCGATATGCTGACCACCCCCCGTCGCCGGCACCCGCGTGCCCGTTTTGAAAAACGGCTCGTAGGTCAGCGCCTGCCGGGTGCGTTCGCCGTTCGGGCCGGCGTAGTCAAACGCAGAACCGACTTCAACCCGCGCCATCGTCTCCGGCGCATCGAGATCGGGCGCAGGCATACCAACAAAACGGGCGTCGGCCAACGCCGGCGCGGTATCGGTGGCCGCGCAGCCGGCTGTTGCGGCAAGCGCGCCAGTACCCGCCCAGCGCGCCAACGGCAGCGCCATCGGACCGCCAATAAGTAATTTGAGCGCCTCACGGCGTGATTTGTCTTGGGTGAGCGTCATAACTTCTCTCTATGGTTAGTATTATCGAGCACAGACGTTAATGTGTACATATGACATTTTAGTTACAAAAAGTCAAAGTAGACATAAAATACAAGGGTTTTCATATAAAAGGCGCCAATAAGGAGTTATTCTTATTGACGCCTCGATGGTCATTTATGACGTTCTTGCCACTTCTTCCAGCGCCTAAACTTCTTGCGCGTCGACGAATCGGCCGGCAGATTTTTAAAGTGCCGGTATTGTTGATAACGCTTGAAACGCTGGAACGACTTGAACTGCTGGTGCTCATCGTCCGAACGAGAGGACGATGGCGACCTATTGCCCAAGCCAATGGCTGACGTGCCCTGTCTGGCCGACGGTTTCACAGCGACGTTTGGGCCCGGCGTCGCCCCACTGCCGGATTGATCGCCGGTGATATCCCCCGGATGAACAAGCGCCGATTGCTTATCATTAGTGGAAAACAGGACCGTGCCACCATTATTGGCCTTATCGTAATGGCCCATGCTGAGCACGCCTGGCCCTTGGGCCATTTCGCCGCTACCCGGCAAGTAGCCGACCGCTTGGGCCGGGCCGGCGAGACAGCCAGCCAGACCCAGCGCGACCGCTCCCCAGCTCAAGCGACGCGTTATGACGTTTGTCTTGTCTTGTTGGTCGCACATCAGAAGAACTTGACCCGGAGACCGCTAAACACAACGTTTGCATCCTGCGCGCCGCCACCGGCCAGATTCAGGTTATCGGCCGCAACATGGTGATAAGACGCATAAAGATTAACCGACTTCTTCAGATTGTAGACATAAGCCACACCGTAATTACGTGCCTTGCTGTCGTCGGTGTATTTGCCGTCGGTCTGACCGTAGAACAGCTGCATGCGATTCTTACCAACCCTATAGCCCACGCCACCGAAAAAGGTCTGACTATGGTCTTTTGTATCGGCCACGGCTTCGGTATCGCCGGTACTTCCATAGTAGGTATTGCTGTAATCACGCCGCTTGTACTGCAGCGTGAAATTCAAACCGCTGGGCAGAAGCACCGACGCTGAACCACCGTATTCGTTGAACTGCGAACTATCGTTGAAGCCTTGAGCCACGTCACCGTTAGGCTCGACCTCCTTGTTCCTCTGTCCGCTGTTCACATAATCCAGCGCAAACGCGAACTTGGTGCCGTTAGCAAACTCGGTCTTGAATTTCGGCGCAATCTCGACGGCTCGACCTTCGTCAAAACTAGCCGATACCTTGAAACCACCGTAAGTCGGCGTGTCGTAGCGAACAGCATTGACCCGGGACAAGGCATCGTAGCTATCGTAGACCGACCCGATCGCAACGGCGCTGTTGCCATCATCGGACATCAAACTAACGCCACCGAAATAATCATCCACGACTGTACCGCCACCGAGGTCAGTGGTCCCCGAATAATCGACTTTCGAGGTGCTGTTGGCCGCGCCGTCTTGTTTGCCCAGCGTGAGCTTACCGAGCGATCCTTTGAGATAAACGTTGGCCTGTCGGTTCTGGAGGTCGTATTCGGTCGAGTTCTGGTTGATATCAAAGTCATCCGATTGGTTCGAACCCAACCCTTCGACATATTGAAACCCGACCGTCAGGTTCGGATTAATTTCTTGACTGCCCGAGAAGCCGAACCTCGAAATCGAAGAATGGTTATCGACAAAACCGACGTCGGCATCTTCGCCATTGTCGGCAGCGATAATAGCGCGGTTGACCTGACCGGACAGCTTGAAGTCGAGCGCCTGCGCGGATGGCACCATCGCGGCGCATGCGACCACACTACCGGCTATGCCGGCTATATAACTCTTCCGGGGCATTTAAATCTCCCTAGCGTTTGATAACAAAACAAACTGGCGCTGCTCAATAAGGCCAATTTTTATTTCGTTCGTATGGATTTATATCCAATGAACGACACTAGGGATTAAATATTTTTTTTATTAATTTTTTTTTAAAAGACCACGAATAAATGTGAATTTTTTGTTAAAGATTATATTTAATATATTTATTGGTTAGATCTGTGACTGACGTCCGAAAATGCATCGGCATCGCTACTCGACTCGATCGCAGCCGGTGATACGCAGCGCGCGCTCGGGAAACGGCACGCGAAACGCGAACCTTTGGCCGGGCTGCTGGTGATCGAAAGCTCGGCGTCATGACATTTCAAGGCGTGTTTGACGATGGCCAGACCAAGCCCCGTACCGCCGCGCGCCGAGCTACGCCCAGTGTCAGCCCGATAAAAACGCTCGGTCAGCCGCGGAATATGCTCAGCGGCAATACCTTCGCCAGTGTCGGTTACAGCGAGTTCGGCGCCGTCTTCCAATGGCTGCCACGACACCGTGATCTGACCGCCAGCCGGCGTATGGCGCCGCGCGTTGGCCAGCAAATTGGACACAATACTTTCCAGTCGACGCGCGTCACCATAGAGTTCTATCGATGCGAGGTCGCCAGCGTCGATCTCTGCTCCCTGCTGTGGCTGCTGCCTGACAATACGGTCGATCAACGCGGCCACTTCGATGCGTTCGAACGCATAGCTTTCGGGGGCGGATTCAAGCCGCGCCAATTCCAGCAAATCATCAATCATGCGATCCATGCGGTCGGCCTCGGCACGCATCTGGCCGATCGGTGACTGCCAGCCGCGCAGCGCGGCGTCGTCACCCGCCCCACTGTCCATCATCTCGAGATAACCGCGGACCACGGTCAGCGGCGTACGCAGCTCATGCGATGCATTGGCCACAAAATCGCGGCGCATCGCCTCAACGCGTCGGCGCTGACTAACGTCGCGACCGATCAGCAATCGCTGCCCATTACCGTAAGGCACGAGCTGAATCGACAGCACCGTATTGACGTCCACCGGCGAGCTGATTTCGATATTTTCGGCGTTATCGTCCGACTGCCCGCCCAGATAGGCCCGAAGTTCAGGATCGCGGATGAGATTGGTCAGACGCTGGCCCCGGTCGTCCGGCAACCGCAAGCCGAGCAGTCGCCGCGCGGCATCGTTGAACCAGGCAATCGCCAATTGATCATCAAGCACCACGGCCGCATCCGGTAGGGCCGCGGTCGACGCCTGGAATTCGCTGACGATGCGCCCGAGACGCTGTTTGCGGCGGCGGTTGCGCTGCCGCAACCGGTACAGTTCGGCGTAGACCTCCTGCCAGATGCCAACGCCGTAGGCAGGCTCGATACGGTCGGAGACCAACCACTGATAAAGCTGGTAGGTGTAGACGAGTTGCAGAATCAGATACAGCACCAGCGCCAGCAAGAACCCGGCGAGGGTGTTGCCGGAAAGCCAGCCGATCGCCGCAGCCAGCGCAAGCCATCCGGCCAATATCAGTAGTTCGCGTCGCCAGGGGTTGGCGGCTTTCACAAGCAGCAGTTTATCGTCATGATCCGGCGCCGGCGCCCCTAGCCGGCCGTATCCGAAAACCGGTAGCCACTGCCACGCACGGTCTCGATCACACCGTCGCAGCGGTGTGCTGACAAGGCCTTGCGAAGTCGGCGGATGTGGACATCCACGGTGCGCTCTTCAACAAACACATTCTGACCCCAGACCCGGTCGAGTAGTTGGGCCCGAGTATAGACCCGCTCGGGATGCCCCATGAAGAACTGCAGCAGCCGAAACTCAGTCGGCCCCAGGTCAATAGCCAGCCCGTTGGCGGCCACACGCTGCGATGCAGCATCGAGCGATAGCGATGCCGATTCCAGCATAGCGTCCTCGCCACCCGGCAACGCCCGTCGCAGGACCGCCCGCACGCGAGCCACGAGCTCGGCCGACGAAAACGGCTTGGTGATGTAGTCATCAGCACCCAACTCGAGACCGCGTACACGATCGTCGGCCTCCGTCCGTGCCGTGACCATGATGATTGGCAATTCGGCCGTTGCGTCCTGGCTCCGCCAATCACGCGCCAGCTCCAACCCGGAAATATCCGGCAACATCCAGTCAAGCAACACTAAGCCAGGCCGCCGATCGGCGACAGCCAGCCGCGCTTCCTCGCCACAAGACACGACCTCCACGCCGAAACCGGCGCGATCGACCGTGAACCGAATCATGTCGCGCACGGCCGCCTCGTCCTCAACCACGAGCACGTGTTGGTTTCTCATCGTCGTTTTTATCCGTCTGCCACGGCACGAAAGGTTAATAACAGTTTGTTACAACCCGGTGACATGTCGCCCATCAACATCCATACCGATGGTGCCATGATTTTATTGACCGGATAATAATGGGCGCATGACCGACGCATGGCCAACGGCTATGGCAAACAACGGCTATGGCAAAGTGGAAGCTTGGCGCGCACACATCCGAGTGGCTGGTACAGCTTTGCTGAGACAGGCCTTCCTCGTCTTTATGTCCAATGTGGCGTGAGAGCGGGCTAAGGCGTGACTCTGGATTTATGCAATAAGGCCATGAACAATCATAATAAATGGCAAAAACCAGTGAGGCTGACACCAGCCAACGCCGACCACGACGGGCCATTGCTGGCGGCACGAGGACTGAGCTATGCGATCGCGGCCCGTACGCTGTGGCACGATCTCAACCTGGACCTAGTGGCGGGCGAGCGCCTCGCCGTGACCGGGCGGTCAGGCAGCGGCAAGAGCCTATTGCTACGGGCACTGGCCGGGCTCGACCCACTGCGGGCCGGCGACATCCACTTCCAAGGCCAATCGATATCGGCGTGGTCGATGCCGGCATATCGAGCGCGGGTGGTCTACCTTCCCCAGCGACCCGCACTCGCCGGAGGAACTGTCATGGCGGCGCTGCGGGCACCATTCGGCTTTCGCGTGCACCGCACACGGGCCTCCCCGACAGAGACGGCCGAAAAACATCTGGCCGCGCTGGGCCTGGATAAAGGCCTGTTGCGGCAACGCGCCGAGCGCCTATCTGGCGGTGAAACACAAATCATCGCGGCGCTGCGGGCATTGCTCATCGAACCCCGGGTATTACTGCTCGACGAGCCCGCTGCCTCGATGGATGTCACTACCGCACGACGCTTGGAAACGCTAATCGAATATTGGCGCGCGTGCGATCCGGGCCGCGCCTGCATCTGGACCAGCCACGACCGCCATCAACTCGAGCGTGTCACCGATCGGCAGTTTACATTGGCCGACCCCGAGCACACCCCGGGCACATGAACGCCGACTACGTCGAAATCGATGCTTGGCAGCTCGGCCTGGCCGCCGTACTGATTGTAGTTAACCTCGCAATTTCGGCCTGGCTACGGCTGGGTTTAGGCAAAACGCTGGGAGTCGCCAGTCTGCGCATGACTGTTCAGTTGTTGCTGGTGGGGTTAATCCTCAACTATATCTTCGCCCTCGAGGCACCACTGCCAGTGATTGGCATCGGCCTGGTCATGGCGACATTTGCCAGCGTCTCCGCGATCAATCGCACCCGGCGGCGCTTCGTCGGTGTGTACTGGAACAGCCTGTTGTCGGTACTGAGCGCTTCTTTTGTCATCACCGGTGTGGCGATACTCGGCATACTCGATATCCAGCCCTGGTTCCGGGCGCAATACGCCATCCCACTGTTGGGCATGATCCTGGGCAACATCCTCAACGGCGTATCCCTTGCGCTGGACCGGTTCATGGATGGTGTCGTGACTGATCGCGATCGCATTGAAGGGGATCTAGCGCTGGGTGCAAGCCGCTGGGAGGCCGCTCATGCGCTGGTCAACGATAGCGTTCGAACCGGCATGATTCCTATTATCAATTCGATGATGGTCATGGGCGTGGTCAATTTGCCGGGCATTATGACCGGCCAGATCCTGGCCGGGGCGGCACCAGCGGACGCGGTGCGCTATCAAATCGTGTTCGTGTTTATGCTCGCCGCAGCTACCGCACTAGCCACCCTCGGGATCGTGCTACTCGCCTTCCGGGTATTGTTCAGCCCGAACCACCAGTTGCGCACCGATCGCTTGTATACGCCCGCCCAGCACCCGGCCTGGGCGACCTGGCTGTTGCGTAGCCGGACACGGGATTCACATTGATCGCGTAGTTGAAAATCACGAGTGCTGCGGAGGATGCAAGAGCCTGCTTGCTTGTCGCTTATGGCTTGCCGGGCGGCGAACAATCTCTCGCACACCCGCCCGCAACCAAGGCGGTCACGCCATCAGAACGCCGTGTATCACGGCATGCAGTGCAAGTTCGGTGTGCATGACTTCCGACCGCATTATCGTATTTGACATCCCACTGCAACATTGCTAGCTTCAATTCCAAGCTAATCACTCGGAAACGACTCCGATTCCATGACATTCAAACGCGCCAACCTCTTTGCAGCAGTAGCCTGGGTAGCCGTATGCCGCCCGGGGGCGTTGGCGTGGATAAGACGATGACATAACAAAGACAACCATCCACAACAACAACCAAAGCCCCCGGCACCACAAGGTCCGGGGGCTTTTTTTTGGTTATTTGAAGGCACGCGCAGCAATATGAATACCGAACACACAACCAATAGTCAGAATGTGGCTTTCATTATTCCGGGGGGCCGCCCGGAATACGCCGCGTCTAGCTGGCCAAAGTCCATGCCATACGACAGATCCAACGACCACCGGGGTTTATCGACACGTCATCCGCCTAGCCCACCCCCGCCGTGTGACGGTGACACCGCCTTTGCTGTTTCGGCAAGTCTATTTTTTGAGCTCAGTCGCCCACCGCCGTGATCCATATCCTACAGCGACTTTCTAAATACCGTTCCCTACTAAGGAATTCGATCATGTCTGATCTTAAGTCCAATATTAACGAGATAGAAACATTATTAAACCGCCAAGGTGACGCCTGGCGTGCCATCAATCCGGAACACGTGGCCCGTATGCGTGCCCAGAACCGCTTTCACACCGGTCTCGACATTGCACGTCACACCGCGAAAATCATGCGTGAGGATATGGCCGCTTATGACACCGACCCGTCGCAATACACCCAGTCGCTAGGCTGCTGGCATGGTTTTTTCGGTCAACAGAAAGCGATTTCGATCAAGAAGCATTTCGGCAGCCTCAAGGGCCGATATCTGTATTTGTCCGGGTGGATGATTGCTGCTTTACGCAGTGAGTTCGGCCCATTACCGGATCAATCGATGCATGAAAAAACGGCTGTTCCGGACTTGATCGAAGAGCTTTACACATTCCTCAAACAGGCCGATGCCTGGGAGCTCAATCATTACTTCCGGGATCTCGAAGCGGCGCGTGAAAACGAGGATGATATTGCCGCGCAAAACGCGCAGAGCCAGATCGACAATTTCGAAACCCACGTCATCCCGATCATTGCCGATATCGACGCCGGTTTCGGCAACGAAGAGGCCACCTATCTTCTTGCCAAAAAGATGATTGAAGCCGGCGCTTGCGCAATCCAGATCGAAAACCAGGTCTCGGATGTCAAACAATGCGGCCACCAGGCCGGCAAGGTCACGGTGCCGCATGCCAACTTCCTGGCCAAGATCAACGCTGTGCGTTACGCCTTCCTGGAACTGGGGGTGCCGGACGGCATCATCGTCGCCCGCACCGATTCCCTCGGCGCTGGTCTCACCCAACAGCTCGCGGTCTCGCATGAGCCGGGCGATTTGGGCGACCAGTACAACAGTTTCTTGGCTGGCGAGAAAATAACCGATCCATCCGAGGTCAACGCCTCCGATGTCGTGATCAAGCAAAACGGTCAGCTCGTGCGGCTTAATCGCCTGGACTCGGGTCTATTCGAGTTTCAAGAAGACACGGGCGAAGACCGCGTGGTGCTGGACTGCATCACTAGCCTGAAAAACGGCGCCGACTTGCTCTGGATCGAAACATCCACGCCCAATGTCGGCCATATCGGCAGCATGGTCGGACGTATCCGACAGGAGATTCCCGACGCCAAGCTGGTCTACAACAATAGCCCGTCGTTCAACTGGACCTTAAACTTCCGGCAACAGGTGTTCGATACCTGGCACGAGCAAGGTACAGATGTGTCCGGCTACGAGCGGGCCAATCTCATGAGCCCGGCATACGACGATACCGAACTGGCTCGGGTGGCCGATGAATGGACCCGCGATTTTCAGCGCGATGCCGCACGCAATGCGGGGGTGTTCCATCATCTGATCACGTTGCCGACCTATCACACGGCGGCGCTGTCCACCGATCAGCTAACGCGAAACTACTTCGGCGACGACGCCATGTTTGCCTACGTGCGGGATGTTCAGCGTGAAGAAATCCGTGACAGCATCGCCACAGTCAAGCATCAGGATATGGCTGGTTCCAACATCGGCGATGACCATAAGGAATTCTTCTCCCGGGAAAACGCACTCAAAGCCGGTGGCGTTGATAACACCATGAACCAGTTCGGCTAAGCCGCTTTCACGTCCGGAGATCTATAACAAGCGAGGCTAAGAGACCATCCCCAATCGGCGAGAAGTCAACGTGTCGATCGACTCGTTAACGCTGTCCGCAACAGTGTTTGTATTTCTTGCCTTTACCACAGGGACAGGTCTCGTTACGACCGATCTTGCGGTCTTCGCGAACATAGGTCTCCGGCGTCGCCTCGGCTTCGGCTTCGGCGGTGGCTGCGGTATCACGTGACGGCACCGGCTCACCGCCGGTGTCGTCGGCCATCGCCTGTTCGGCCGCGGCGGTCGCCTCGGCGTGTTGGAGGTTGAGGTTGGCCTGCTGGCGACGGCTGGCCTCCTCCGCCTCATCCGATATTTCCTCGGTGATCTGGCCACGGGCAAGCACCGTCACGGTTTCGTGCTTCAAACGCTCGAGCATCGAGTTGAACATCTCGAACGCTTCACGCTTGTATTCGTTTTTGGGATCTTTCTGCGCAAAGCCACGCAGATGGATACCACGGCGCAGATAATCCATGGCCGCCAAGTGTTCCTGCCAGAGTGAATCGAGCACCTGGAGCAACACGGCTTTTTCGACATCGCGCACGACTTCGAGGCCGACTGCTTCACGCTTGGCTTCGTAGGCATCTTTCAGACGCTTGCCGATACGCTCGCGCAGACCTTCTTCGTCCAGGCTCGTTTCTTCGTCGAGCCATTGCTGGATTGGAAGGTTCTCGCCAAAGTCGCGCTCGATCGCCTCAACCAAGCCCGGAATATCCCACTGTTCTTCCAGCGTTTCCGGCGGCACGTGTTCGCTGATCAGGCCATCGACGACATCGGACCAGATATTGTCGATGATGTCACCGACATCGTCAGCGTCCATGATCTCGTTGCGCTGCTCGTAGACGACCTGGCGCTGATCGTTGGCGACGTTGTCGTATTCCAGCAGTTGCTTACGGATATCGAAGTTATGCGACTCAACCTTACGCTGCGCGTTTTCGATCGCGCGCGTAACCCAGCGATGCTCAATGGCCTCGCCTTCTTCCAACCCCATGTTTTGCAGCATCGTGCGAAGCCGCGGCGGGGTGAATACCCGCATCAGGTTGTCTTCCAACGACAGGTAAAACCTGGAAGCCCCGGGGTCGCCCTGACGTCCGGATCGGCCACGGAGCTGATTGTCGACGCGGCGGGATTCGTGGCGCTCGGAGCCGATGACCAGCAACCCACCAGCGTCCACGACTTGATCGTGGGCTTTCTGATATTCGTCCAATATCCGCTGACGGCCGGCTTCGTCGCCCTCTTCCAACGCATCCAGCGCCAAATCGGAATTGCCACCGGGCACGATGTCAGTACCACGGCCGGCCATGTTGGTCGCGATGGTCACCGCCGACGGCTGGCCCGCCTGGGCGATGATCTCGGCTTCGCGCTCGTGTTGCTTGGCGTTCAACACTTCGTGGCTAATACTGCGCTTGTTGAGCAGATCCGACAGGATCTCTGAGGAATCAATCGAGGCCGTACCGATCAGTACTGGCTGCCCCCGCCCTCTGGCTTCTTCGATTTCGTCGGCGATCGCGGCGAACTTGTCGACCGACGTCATATAGATCTGGTCGGGCCGGTCGGTCCGTCGAAGCGGCCGATTCGTTGGGATGACGACGACTTCCAGCCCATAGATCGTCTGGAACTCGTAGGCTTCGGTATCGGCCGTGCCGGTCATGCCCGCGAGCTTGTCGTACATGCGGAAGAAGTTCTGGAAGGTAATCGACGCCAGGGTCTGATTTTCCTGCTGAATGCCAACGCCTTCCTTGGCTTCCATCGCCTGGTGCAGGCCATCCGACCAACGCCGACCCGGCATGGTTCGGCCTGTGAATTCGTCGACAATGACGACTTCACCACCCGAGACGATATAGTCGACGTTGTTTTGATACAGCAAACGGGCGCGCAAGGCCGCGTTCATGTGGTGCATGAGCGCGATATTGTTGGCATCGTAGAGGCTATCGCCCTCGCCCAGCAGGCCGATCTGGCGCAGCAGCCCTTCGACGCGCTCGTGGCCTTCTTCGGTTAGATAAACCTGCTTGTCTTTTTCTTCAGCCCAGTAGTCGCCCGGCCCGTCTTCCTCGGTTTGCGGCGTGAGGTGACCAACCAGCGGATCGATCTTGCGGCAGACATCCGGGTCCTCGTCGGTCGGACCGGAAATGATCAGCGGCGTACGCGCTTCGTCGATCAGGATCGAATCGACTTCGTCGACAATCGCGTAGGAGAGCCCACGCTGCACACGGTCTTCCGGCGAAAACGCCATGTTATCGCGGAGATAATCGAAGCCGAATTCGTTGTTCGTGCCGTAGGTGACATCCGACGCGTAGGCGGCTTTTTTCTCCTCCTGGTCCTGACCGGAATAGATCACGCCCACGGTAAGCCCGAGAAAACCGTAGAGTTGGCGCATCCATTCGGCGTCGCGCGCGGCCAGATAGTCGTTGACCGTGATGATGTGCGTGCCCTCGCCCGCCAGCGCGTTCAGATAGACCGCAAGCGTGGCGACCAGGGTTTTGCCTTCGCCGGTTTTCATCTCGGCGATCTTGCCCTGATGAAGCACCGTGCCACCGACGATCTGAACGTCGAAATGGCGCATGCCGAGCGTTCGCTTGGCGGCTTCGCGCACCACCGCAAATGCCTCGTCACGCAGGTCGTCGAGTTTGGCTTTACCGTTGAGCCGCTCACGAAACTCGTCCGTTTTGGCTGCCAGCTCGGTATCCGAGAGCTGCTCCAGCGCCTGCTCACGTGAATTGACCGCATCGACATTCTTGTGGAGCCGTTTAACAACACGGTCGTTGCGGCTACCGAACAGACGCGTAAGAAAATTAGCCATGTACTGCCCTTCGAGGTTGAAATAAGGCAATTGCCCGGGCCACGTTAACCTTACATGATAACTTAGCCATGAGACTCATTTCAGTCGGTACACTCAAACACCGTCATGTCGGCGACTTCATCCAACAGTCCGCGGTCACTCCAAGCGGTACTCTACGCCGCCAGCGGCCATACGCTCCGCCGTGCCAGCTATTTACGACGCATCCACAGCGTGGTCGCGAGCCAGCTACCGCCCGGGCTCAGCGACCAAGTCCATACCGCCGGATTCGGCGGCGCGCGGCTGCGCTTGCATGTCCCCAATGGCACCTTGGCCACGCGGATTCGCTATCTCCAGCCTGCGCTGGCACGCGCCCTGGCGCGCACACACCGGCTTAAACTCGACACTGTCGATGTCAAGGTCCGCCCGGATGAGTTTATTCAACCACCCGAGCGACGAACGAAACGCGACATACCAGCCGATGTCGCCCAGCAAATGCAGTCGATCGCCGGGGGCGTCAACCACCCGCCGCTGGCCAACGCGCTGCGACAGCTTGCCGAAGCCGGCCATCCAACCGACAACGACAGTGTAAGGTACTAAGAAGCTGACTCGTCGATACGCATTTTAGGCGGTGGCTGCCTAAATCCACGAGTTAGCCACCCCAGGGCCACAATGCCAATGAGCAACCAAATACCACCAATAACGTGCGCCGGGGTATCCAAGCTGTAAAGCAGGTAGGCGTCGATCAGCGCGCCGATCAACGGCATGCCTATCCAACCGATGATATGCCACAAGCCCGGCCTAGCGTTTTGCCGCAGACAGTGCACGATCACGCTCAGGTTAACCAACGTGAATGCGCTAAAGGCACCGAAATTGATAAACGAGGTGGAGGTGCTAACACTTAGAAAAACCCCGGCAAAACCGACAATACCAATCAGTGCTATGCCGAATACCGGCGTGTTTAATTTCGGCGCGAGATAGCCGAAGACCGAGCGTGGCAGCACACCATCACGCCCCATGGCGTAAAGCAGCCGAGAGGCGGTGGCTTGAGCGGCGACACCAGACGCGAACTGCGTCACAATCATGCCGGCGATGAATATGGCGGCAACCAGATCGCCGCCGATGGTGGTGGCAATGCCGAAGGCGGCAGAATCCACGTTTTGGAATGATGTGCCCGGATGGGCCAGGCCGACCGCGTAACTCGCGATAATGAAGATCAAGCCGCCAATCAACGCCGTCGCCATTACCGCGCGCGGGACATTGCGTTCAGGCTGTTTGGTTTCCTCGGTCAAGGTCGTGACGGCATCGAAACCGATGAACGAATAAGCCGCTAATGCAGCGCCCGCGGATGTTGCCGCCAGTGTCGTATGCGCATTAAAAAACGGCGTTAGTGCCCCAGCACCGGTATCCACCATCCAAAAATGCGCCATGCTGAGCGCGATAAACACCAGCAAGACCAGGACCTCGAAACTCATGAGCACGAAATTCACGGTCGTTGCCACACGGATACCAATGATATTCAGGGCGCTCGTAACCAGGATATAAGCGAAAACCCAGACGCCGGTCGGCACGCCGGGGAATTCAGCGCTCAGATACGAGGCGCCAATCAGCCAGATCACCAGCGGCAAAAAGAAGTAATCCAGCAGGATCAGCCAGCCGGCCAGGAATCCCATTTTGGGGCCAATAGCTTGGCCCACGTATGTATAAGCCGAGCCCGATACCGGGTAAGCGGCCGCCATGCGGCCGTAACTGTACGCGGTAAACAGCATGGCGACGAGCGCGAGGACATAAGCCGACGGCACCGTACCCGCAGACGCTTGCGCCACGACGCCGTAGGTGCCCAGCACAATCATCGGCGCCATATATGCGACACCAGTCAAAACCACCGATCCGAGGCCAAGACTGCGCTGCAGTGCCGCCTGCTGATTATTGCCTTCACTCATAACGACACCAAATACCTTGTTATTAAATAAGTATTAGATCGGGGCGGCGCTGGCCGTGCGCGCAACATACGTCCGTAATCACCACCTCACCCTTTTCCGAGCAACGCCTGCTTCAAATCAACTGTTCCCAAACAGTGCGGCCAGCGTTCCAGGATCGCTCGCATTTGGCGATCAAGCATCCGTATGTATCGGCGGAACAGCGCGACGCAACGCCAGATAGTCCGGGCGAGTCTCGGTTTCTACTGCTAACGACACATCGGCGAGCGCGAGTGCTTCGGCGTGGGGCGAACTGGTCACGCGCACCCGCCCCGCTGTGTCCACGTAACAACTATCGCCAGTAAACAGGAAGGCCTCACCTTGGCCCACTTGATTGACATAAATATGCGGTCGTCGATTTTCCAACGCCCGAGCTTGTGCAAACAGACGATGGTCGGGGCCAAACGGGCGCATATTGGCCGAAATGCTAACCAGAAGCTCCGCGCTCTCGGCGGCGAGCGCCCGGCTTATCTCGGGAAATTCGATATCGAAACAAATCATGAGACCGATGCGCACGCCGGCCAGCTCGACCACCTCGAGCGTTTCGCCGGGCGTAAAAGCGTCGGCCTCATCACCGAATAGCTGAGTCTTGCGGTAGCAGCCAGCAATGCGTCCATCACGATCGATCGCCAGCGCACTATTGGCGATATGTCCATTATCGCAATGTTCTGCGATACCAATCACCAAGGCCGTATCGTATTTGGCTGCCACGTCACGCAGGCGATTGACACGCTCACCGTCGAGCGCCTCAGCCAACGTGTCGACGCGAGCGATGGTGTATCCAGGGAGGAAAAGCTCCGGCCAGACCACCAGGTCGGCTTCGGTCTGTTCGGCGAGCGTCGTTTCGACGGTTGCCAGATTGGTATCCGGGTCGGCGACAACCGGGCATTGCTGAGCCAACGCGACCTGCATATCTGCCGTATTGCGCGTCAATTAACCAGGCCAATTATTATTGTTCATACATCGTAAACACGCGATATCGTAAGCACGCAAACCGCGTTTGACGGCACTCGGCGGCAACAGTGTGGCGGGGCTAGCAGGATTCGAACCTGCGACCTACGGCTTAGGAGGCCGTCGCTCTATCCGGCTGAGCTATAGCCCCACGGTGCTAATTGTAACTACGTGCTACCCCGATGCCGCATACCATTGGCTGATGGTGCGTGTTTGCTCCAGTCTCGGCAAGGCGACTGCACCTGCAGTTCGAATACACGCTCACGACTTCATACCATTGTCGCTGCAGTGCCGGTTGCGATGTGCGTGGAGACTGGAGTGCCTTAGCGATGATCACGCCAGCGAGTGCAATCACGTGACCACTAATTGATCGGCTTCCGCCAACGTCGCCCGACCGCCGTCGATGTAGTAAATGCGGTCAGCCATTTTCGTGAACGTCGGTTGGTGCGAAATCGACAAAATGGTGTACTCACTCCCCAACTCGCGTAGCGTGGCGCTGACCGAGGCCTCCGTCTCCGGATCCAGTGCGCTAGTCGCCTCATCCAGAATCAGCAACTTGGGCTCATGGGCCAGCGCCCGGGCGATGACGATACGCTGACGCTGACCGCCGGAAAATCGGCCGCCGTGTTCGCCGACGTCTGTATAAACCCCGTCCGGCAAACGCGAGACGAAATCCCAAGCGCCGGATTTTTTCAGCGCCCAGACCGCGTTCATCTCACTAATCTCGGGGTTGCCGACAGTCACATTGGCTAAAATTGTGTCGTGCAACAGCGTGGTGTCTTGCGGCACATAGCCAATCATCGATCGCCAGGCGCGGATATCCATATCGTCGATCGGCACGCCGTCGATCGTGATGCGGCCGCGCTCGGTCCGCAGCAGGCCGATAATTAAATCCACCAGCGTCGTCTTGCCCGCGCCTGAAGGGCCGACAACAGCAACCGCTCCGCCAGCCGGGATCGTCAGGTTTATATCGCTTAAAACTGCATGGTTTTCGTAACTAAACGATACGCCTGACAGTTCAATACCAGTTTCAAGCGTTGGCGAAGTGCCCCCGAAGGCCTCTTCTTCAGCCCTGGAAGCTTCGGTGATCGACGCCTCCATGGACCAATAGAACGACTCCGAAACAGCCATTTTCTGATAACGCTGCTGCACCTTCGACAGTTTGGTAAGCATCCGTGCGAGCACAACGACCAGCACCATCACTTCCGGTAACTTCAAATCCCAGAGAACGAGCGCAGCAACAACACCGGCCACCATGACCAGCCCGATCAGGAATTCCTGAATTTGTCTGAGCGCTTCCTTGCTCAATACTTGCTTGCGAAGCGCCTTATTTAAGCGGTTGGTCTGGCGCTGGATAAGCGCGTCCATTTCAGATTCGCGCGCCATCGACTTCAGCGGCTTGAGCGAAGCCAGCGAATCGGTAAGCAATGTGAGCAGCGACTGAAACATTCGCTGCTGTTTCGAGCCGGCCTTGCGCGAAATCTTGACGAACACGCGCATCGACATAAAGATCACGCTACCGGCCACGAGTGCCAATATCGCGGCCCGCCAATTCACGAGCATGGCGACACACAAAAAGATCACCGACTGCGACAGCATATCGGCGACCTTCGCCCCATTCTCAAAAGCCGACGCACTGCGGGTCGCTTCGGTCGACACGGTATTCGCCAGCCCGCCAGAACGCTGCCGTAGAAAATACAGCCAGCGCGAATTCGACAGCGCACGTAAAAATCGCAGACGCAGATCGGTCGCGATCATCGCCACGGTGTAACCAACCTGACGATAGGCGAGCAGCGATAGGACTGTTTTGACCAACAGCCCGACGACGATCAACGTCACTAGCACGCTAAGCGTCGGGGTCAAATCAAAAAATTCGAGCACGCTCGCGACCGTATCGGCCGCCCCACTGTCGCCCATATCGCCCGAAGTGCCTCGAGCCATCGACAACAGCGGCAACATGGTCGTCAATGTCAGGCCTTCGCCAAAGCCCGCGACAACCACACACACCCAGACGATGAAACACTGCGCCGGATACTGACGAATAAAGGATTTGAGAACGCCCACTCACGCGCTCCGAGTCTGAAATATGATGGGATAATAGCAGTGGCCAGGCCGCTGCTTGGGCCGCCGATACGCCTCAACATGAGCACACTACGCTAGCCGCCTATGCCAAAAGTTACGGTCGTCATCCCCATGTTCAATCGTGAGACGCTGATCGCCGACGCGATCGACAGCGTCCTGGCACAGACGTATAGCGATTTCGAACTCGTCATTGTCGATGACGCCTCCACCGACAATAGTTGTGAGCGCGTGCGCTCGTATACCGACAGCCGCATCCGTCTCGTCCATAACGAGGTCAATAGAGGCCTACCAGCCTCCCGCAACCATGGGATTGCCGAAGCACGCGGCGACTACACCGCGTTTCTAGATAGTGACGACCGAGCCACGCATGATCGGCTGGCAAAACAAGTCGCATTTCTGGACGCCCATCCCGACCACGCCGCGGTCAGCGCATGGATGCGCTGGATTGACGAAGCTGGGAACAACACCGGCAAGACCAAGCGCAAAGCCGGCAACTGGCGACAAATACAAGCCGAAATGCTGTTTCGCTCACCCATTGAGGTGTCAGCGGCCATGGGCCGCACCGACATTCTTCGCGCCTATCCCCAGCGGGAAGAATTCATACGCGGCGAAGATTATGACCTGTGGTCACGCATCGCGGCCAATTACAAACTTGCCACCCTTCCGCACATCCTGCTTGAACGGCGCAAACACACGGGGCAATCCACGATCAGTAAGGCCGACCCCGAAATCAAGCGTGGACGGCTACAAGTATTTGCCGAACAGCTCGATGCCATGGGAATTGAGTATAGCGACACCGATCTCGAAAACCATTATCTGTTACGCCGCATGCACAAGGCTGGTTTCTGGCCCGACCGCGCATTCATCGACTGGACAAAGCACTGGATCACACGTCTACAACGCACCAATTGCCACCGCACTCGCTACCCCGAGCCAGAATTTTCCAGGGTTCTAGCTCTGTTCTGGATAAAAACCTGCGCGCGCGGATTAACCAGCGCCGGACCATACGTATTGACCCAGCTTTTCAGCTTACCGGTTATTACGCACGCACCACGCGGTCTAGCAGCTGAAATCCGAACGAGACTTCGTTTGACGTCGTGATACATATCAAAATCAAAAATCGTCACTACCCCGATTAAATGTTTTTTATTACGAATCGAAATATGTAAGTTTCGACGCACACATTAGGTATGAAAAAAGTACTCAAAGAGACAAAAGCCGCATTCGACGAACACCGACTAGCGTTCGACTTTACTATTGAAACAATCCGAGCTGCACCGACTATTGTTCAAAAAAATAAAAATAAATCAAAGCAAATACAAGAAAACTGGTTTCCTGGAATCAACGCTGTCTTTGTGCACATACCCAAAACCGCCGGTACAACAACGCATTCACTCCTATCTGAAGCCGAGCACGCATCAGCTAAATCACGCTTGCCAGATGCAGGCACAAAAACACCTAATAAACATGCGACAGCATTGGACTGGCAACGAGCATTAGGCGAAGAAGCCTGGCAGAGCTTATTCTCTTTCTGTTTTGTCCGAAACCCGTGGGACCTTATGGTTTCGAGTTATCTCTGGTGGTGTCAACACGCAACCAAGTTCAAAAGCAGAAGACGTGCTGCGCTACAAATAAGAAAAAAGAGTTTCGATCACTTCATACATTCCGATTACGGTCGCTTTTATCTTAATGAAATCCACGGACCATCCCTCTCGGCGTGGTATAGCGATGGCGCGCGTGACCTGGTCGATTATATCGGGCGTTTCGAAACTTACGAATCAGACATGCGCCATATTCTCGACCGACTCGGCGTCGAGCATGGGAAATTACCAATCAAGCAAGAAAACAGCACAGCGCGTTCGGCTTATCGTGACTATTATTCACAATCCGGGCGCGATATTGTCGCAAATCGATTCGCAGACATTATAAAGCGGTTTGATTATAAATTCTGATTTCTTACTAAATCTATAAAATGCAGCATATAGACTAAATAGACCTCTATAATTACAGCTGCTGTAGATAACTAGCGCTCCTGCCGTGAATGCAGGATTCGGGGACAGGGATTCGGGGACAGTATACTAAATTTAACGTCTGGCGCTGGAAACGGCGGGATAAATAGATCAGCATACTGCTCCCCGACCATAAACGCAGAACTTCGAATGAATTGATTACAATACCAATACGCGTCATGAACTCGACGTCTCCCATTAATTAAGATCAGTCAATGACCGAAACTGTCGCACCCAAAACGCGCATTGCGCTTTATACAACAAACCTTAAGGGCGGTGGCGCCGAATGGTGCCTGCTCGTACTCGCTGGGGCGCTGGCCGACCGCGGCTATCACGTTGACTTGCTGGTTGATTACAACAAAGGGGATTACACGAGCCAAATCCCCGACGGCGTCAATGTATACGAACTACCGAAGGCAACCTGGATACACGGCACGTTTACGCTAATCCGCGCCTGTCGTGGTGATCGAATCCCGATGCTCCGGCACCTGTCGACTTCTCTCAAGGGCTTGCAAAAATCTCGTGTCTTCCCGGCGTTGCGTGACTATGTCAAACGTGAAGCGCCCATCGCGATTATTTGCAGCCTTGGTTACACACCGTTTTTGAGTGTATGGGCAGCACGCGACACGAGCTCCGGTATACGCGTTATCGCCCGAGAAGCAAACACGTTTTCGGAACAACTAGCGGAAGAACACCTGCCATGGCTACGGCGCCGCCGCCGCCGCCAACTTTTACAACTCAAATCAAGGCTTTACCCGAAAATGGATGCCATCGTTTCGGTTTCGAGCGGCGTCGGCGATGACCTGGCACAGGTACTGGGCCTCGAACGGCAAACCATAACGACAATATACAACCCAGTTGTGTCAGAGCGGTTGCATGCGCGGCGAGCCGAGGGGGTTGAGCACCCGTGGCTGGCGCCGGGCGAACCCCCCATAGTGCTCGCCGTCGGGCGACTGAACCCTGTAAAGGGTTACACGACTTTGATCAGCGCTTTCGCGCTCGTTCGGCAAACGATCGACGCGAAACTGATCATCTTAGGTGAAGGCAGCGAACGCAGCACACTCGAAGACCACGTCCAGCGCCTCAACCTGCAATCCAGCGTTGATTTGCCCGGCCGCGCGCGCAATCCTTTTGCTTTTATGGCGCGAAGCTCGGTATTCGCGCTGTCGTCCCTTTACGAAGGCCTCCCCGCTGTCCTAATCGAGGCTATGGCCTGTCAATGCCCCGTCGTCGCTACCGATTGCCCAAGTGGACCGCGTGAAATTCTGGAAGACGGGCGGCTCGGCCTCCTTACACCCGTCGGCGACACACAAAAGCTTGCCGAGTCCATTATTCAAACGCTACGCACTTCACCAGAAACCGAATCACTGGAGCACCACGCGGCACAATTTTCGGTGGCGGCTAGCACGGACGCATACGAAGCGCTTATCCTTGGACGCGAGGATATATAACGAGAATATCCACTTCGCGAAACGTACCTCAACTGGACCAGCAGTAGAGGCCTTTACGTCGCTGCCCGTATGACCGCAAGGCCTTGAAGCCATACGCAGTCACAAGCGCCATTTCAGAATTACCGTAATTACTATATAACCAAAAACGGCCGGAGCATTAGTGATGCCTAACGATCCATTTTTTTGGCTTCATATTAAAAAATCGGCAGGCTCAAGGATACGGACTTTATTACAACCCCACTATGTGGAAGTTGATCGCGCCCAAAAGCCTATAACATTCATCCAGGCAAACCCCGAGCAGTACAATGATATCCTCAACAATTACCGTGTGGTTCTAGGTGACCACCAGTTCAAAAGATGCTTATTCGCGAAGAAATACCTCTACCCGCATAATTGGGACAACATCTATTCGTTTGCGTTTTCGCGCGAACCAGTAGATAGATGCGTCAGTATGTTCCACTATTTATACTGGCGAAAGCCCCACGTAGCAGAGATCCCTCGCGCACTCAATAAATTAATGCGCGGGAGAACGCGGAAGCTTGAGCTCAATGCATCATTCGCTTTTGATGGGACAGGTATCCGGGACAGTATACTAAATTTAACGTCTGGCGCTGGAAACAGCGGGACAAATAGATCAGTATACTGCCCCCGATCATCCAAAATGGAGTTCACCTTGTGAGCAGTGATCTATTATCCCAATGTTTGCTGTGTGAAAAAGTGATTTCCACAGAAACAGATTCTCGTGAGCACCTGATCCCCAACTCTATTGGTGGGAGAAAGAAAGTCTCAGGCTTCCTGTGTGCGGACTGCAACTCAAAATCTGGCGACAACTGGGAGTCCGCACTTGCGCGGCAAATGAATCCGTTGAGTCTGTTTTTTCGCATTAACAGGGAGCGCGGTAATGCACCCCCTCAGACGTTTCAAACCTCCAGCGGAGATAAGTTGAAACTCAATGCTGATGGATCGTTGGAATTGCCAGATCCTATTTTAAACGAGCAGAAGAATGGAAGCAGCGTAGAGATAAAAATTTCTGCCAGAAATATGACTGAAGCAAAACAAATGCTGAAAGGTGTCGCTAGCAAGAGATATCCTCAACTCGATGTCGATCAGCTGCTTGAGAAAGTTCAGGCGAAAACCAGATATTCTCAGGATCCAATTAAATTCGACTTATCCTTCGGTGGTTTATGCGCAGGGCGCTCAATTGTCAAAACAGCGCTTGCATTGCTCTCTACAACTGATGTGAGCTTGAGAGACTGTGAGCATGCTATTAAATTTCTTAAGGAAGAAGAATCTGAGCCGTGTTTTGGGTATTACTACGAAAAGGATTTAGTGCTTGGAAGGCCCGCTGGAGTTCCGATTCATATTGTCCATGTCAATGGCGATCCGGATAGCAACCTCATTCGTGGCTACGTCGAATACTTCGGTGTAATGCGGGTTGTCATGTGTTTGTCGAGCAGCTATTCAGGGAGTGGATTCTCGGCAACGTATTCGATTGATCCAACCAAAGGTGAGGAGCTGGATCTCGATGTTGACCTAGATCTGACGTTGACTGACATACGGAAGGCATATGACTATGAGAAGTGGGATGGCAACGCCGTACAGGAGGCTATGGGGGCAGTTATAGGTCCTACACTGGAAATTCAATATAAAGAAGAAAGAGAGAGAGTTATAGAGGAGGCGGTTCGGTATGCATTAACCAACTGCGGAGCAAAAGAGGGTGAAACAACAACCGAAGAGCAAAGTAACCGTCTGGTGGGCCTCCTATGGGAAAAATTGGAACCATGGGTATCAAGCCAACTCATTGGCCGGCAGAGACGTGATTAGGCATAACAAGTTGCTGCACGCGGATAAATTAGGATCCGGGGACAGTATACTAAATTCAACGTTCGGCACTGGAAACGGCGGCGAAAAATAAATCAATATACTGTCCTTCGATCCCAAACGACGGGCCACGGCCTGACACGTTATTCCCGGGGTTTCAGTGCCTCCAGCAGCTTCTGCTGGAAGCGTTCGGGCGCTTCGATGTGCGGCAGGTGGCCGAGGCCGTCGAACTCGATTAGCCCGGCATCGGGGATGCGCTCGGCCGCGCGGCGGCTCAGCTCGGGGTAACGGCCGAGCGTGGCGCGCAGCTCGTCGGAGACCAGATCCTTGCCGAGTGCGGTGCGATCGCGCTGGCCGATCATCAAGGTGGTGGGCACCTCGACCTTGTCGAATTCGTGCACGACGGGCTGGGTGTAGACCATGTCGTAGGTCATGGCCTGGGCCCAGGCCACCCGCTCGACGTCCTCGCCCGCGTACATGCCGGCCAGCATCTTCGCCCAGCGTGCGTAGGCGGGGTTCCAGTCGCCGAAGTAGTAGCTTTCCTTCTGGTAGGCCTTGATGGCTTCGTAGTCCTTGTTCAACTCGCGCTGGTACCAGGCCGGCACGCCGCGATAGGGCACGCCCTTGGCCTTCCAGTCCTCCAGCCCGATGGGATTGACCAGCACCAGGCGGTGGATGAAATCCGGATACATGAGTGCGAAGCGCACCGCCAGCATGCCACCCATGGAGTGGCCGAGAACTACCGGCTGCGCCACGTCCAGGCGGCTAAGCAACGCCCGGGTGTTGGCGGCGAGTTGGTGGAAGCTGTAGCTGTAGGCCGCCGGCTTGTCGGACTTGCAGAAGCCGATCTGGTCCGGCGCGATCACGCGGTAGCCGGCCTCGGTGAGCGCGTCGATGGTGGCTTTCCAGTAGGCGCCGCAGAAGTTCTTGCCGTGCAGCAGCACGACGGTGCGGCCGTTGGCATTCTCGGGTCGGACGTCCATGTAAGCCATGGAAACCGACCCCCTGGGCGTCTCCAGTGAGGTTCTTTCAACCTCGAAGGGATACTCGAACCGCTGCAGATCCGGCCCCAGCGCGGGCGTTTCCTCAGCGATGGCCGTACCGGCCGTGATCAGCATGACAAGCAGCAGGCAGAAGGTACGCAACATGACGGGCTGTTCGGTGGAAGATCCTGGGACAGTATATCGAAATCCTTTGAATCACGATGTTGGAATAATCGTCGATAAATCCGGGGACAGTATATTAAATTCAACGTTCGACATTGGGAACGGCAGTGAAACTAAGTCAATATACTGTCCCCGGTCCTCACAACAATGACTAAGGGACTCACGCATGACACTGGAACGACGCCAATTTCTCACCGCTTCCATAGCGCTCGGGGCGGCCGTGGCCGCGCCGAAGCTGCTGGCCAGCAACGCGGCGCCATCGCGTTACCCGGACGACGCCTGGCAGGTCATCGACGAGCGCTTCGAGCGCTACATGCTGTTCAACACGCCTCTGGAGCGCCAATGGACCGGCGGCCTGTGGCTCGAGGGGCCGGCCTGGAACGCCGTGGGTCGCTATGCCGTTTTCAGCGACATCCCCCGAGCCCGGCAGATGTGCTGGGACGAAACGACCGGCGAGGTCTCGGTACTGCGACACAAGGTCGGCTATTCGAACGGTCACACCTTCGATAATCGGGGGCGCCTGATCGCCTGCGAGCATTCCCCCGCCCGCGTGGTCCGCTACGACTGGGATGGGGGCATGAGCGTGCTGGCGGCACACTATGACGGCAAGCCGCTCAATGCCCCCAACGATGTCGTCGCCCTGGACAACGGGGGCCTGATCTTCACCGACCCGGGCTACGGCGCCCATGTTGACTATGAGGGGCAACGTCGCGAGCTACAACTAGACACAGCGGTCTATTACTGGGAAGGCGGCATGGAGGAGCCCAAGGTGTTGACCACAGAGCTCTACAAGCCCAACGGCGTCGCCCTCGGGCCGGACGGTCGCAGCCTGTACATCACCGATACCGCACCCTCCCACTACCCGGACCAGCCGGGCACCATCACGCGTTTCACCCTGGACGAGGACGGCAAGGCCTTGCAGGACGCGCAGCGACTCGTCGAAAGCCGGGAAGAAGGGCACGACGGCCTGACCTGCGACGCGGATGGCAATCTCTGGGTGGGGACCTCCGGCGGTGAAGGCATCGACGGCGTCAGTGTCTTCACTCCGGATGGCACCTTGATCGGACGCATCCTGCTTCCCGAGGTCTGCGCCAATGTCTGCTTCACGGGAGAAGATCGCAATCGCTTGCTGATGACCGCGAGCCAGTCGATCTACACCCTCTACACCGCCACTCGCGGCGCCTGAGGACACGCCGACGTCAGCGCTGCCGGCGTGGCTTTTCATTATCGGGGATCCGGGAACAGCATGCTAAATTCAACGTTCGGAACTGGAAACGGCGGCACCTAACACTAGGCAAGCGCCTAGGAAGGCTCAATCAGCGTCATACGCCCCTTGAGCCGAGCATTGAGGGAACCGAAGTCACGCTCGACGTCGCTCGGCCAGCCGAGGGTCAGTGTCACACCATCGGTCTGGTAGTCGGCGTGCTCGACCGGGATGTCGTGTTCTCCGCACCAGGCTCGGGCCTCGGCCTCGCCGGCGAAGTCGACCTTCAGGTTCAAGGGCAAACGTTCGACGACTTCGCGTCTGGGCAGAGTGTCGAGGGCCTCACTAACTGCTTGGGCGTAGGCGCGTGCCAGGCCGCCCGTGCCGAGCTTGATGCCGCCGAAATAGCGGATGACCACGCAGCCGACCCGCCCTAGCCCAGCGCCCTCCAGAACTTGAAACATGGGCCGGCCGGCAGTGCCGCCTGGCTCACCATCGTCGGAGAAGCCAATGGCGTTCTGTTCGCCGGGCGGGCCGGCGATGAAGGCGCTACAGTGATGGCTGGCGCCGCCGTGGGCGCGACGCGCTTCGGCCAGCAGCATGTCGAAGGCGGTTGCGTCCGGCGTATGTGCAATCCAGGTGATAAAACGGCTGCGCTCGATCTCCAGCTCGGTTTCGCGCCAAGCGCCCTTGGCGAGATCGGGAACGGCGTAGCGCATCAAGCAGCCAGGTCCAGCTGACGCACGATGCTTTTCATCAGGCTCAGCACCTGAATATCAATGTTGCGCAGATAGATGGGCGCTATCTCTTCGTTGGCCGGCTGCAATCACACGCCGATCTTCAAGACCTAGGGACAATATACTAGATTCAACGTGTGGCACTGGAAACGGCGGCGACAAACAGATCAGTATACTGACCCACTCCGAGGAGGCCACACATCATGATGGAACACGATTTCATCACCCTAAGTGACCGCGAACTCCATGTGCGGGTCTGGAACCGGTCCGCCGACAAGACGCTGGTCTGTTGGCACGGCTTGGCGCGTAACGGCGCCGATTTCGAACCGCTCGCGGATGCCCTGGCAAAGCAGGGATGGCGGGTCCTGGCGCCGGACACCATCGGTCGGGGCTGGTCCCAGTGGGCGGAGCGACCACGTGAAGAGTATCAATTCGAAACGTATAGCGCGCTGGCACTGGGGCTGTTGGAACACTACCGGGTCGATCGTCTGCATTGGCTAGGCACCAGCATGGGTGGCTTGCTAGGCATGATGCTGACCAGCGGTCCGCTTGCCGGCCGGATTGAACGCTTGATCCTCAACGACATCGGCCCGGCCATACCGACTGCCGCGTTGCGCCGCATTACCAACTATGTGCGCAAAACGCCGGCCTTCGACACCTTGTCCGCATTCGAAGAGCGCATCCGAACCCTCTATGCGCCGCTCGGCGAACGTGACGACGCCGGTTGGCATGCCATGGCGATGGCGTGCAGCCGACGCTTACCGGACGGGCGGTTCGTAACGCACTACGATCCGGAAATCGTCGGCCAATTCAGCGAATCGGTGCCGCCATTGGACCTTTGGAGCCTGTTTGACGCCATCGACTGTCCATTGATGCTGTTGCACGGAGCCCAATCGGATGTATTGACCGCCGACATCGTCGAGCAGATGCGCAAACGTAAGCCGCAGATGCATGCCCTGACCTTTAATGAATGCGGCCATGCGCCCGGCCTGCACCTTCAATCCCACATCGACCCGGTTGCGGCGTTTCTAAACGCGGGCTGAACAGTCTCGCAACCCTATGCTCGGGAGAAATCGGATAAATAGATCAATATACCGTCCCAGATTTACCCGCCCCCGGATTTACCCACACAGTCTCAATACAGCTCTGAGCGAGGCACTCTATTAATGCGGGAGCTCGAAAACAAGCACGGAGGCCTTTGCAGGCCTCCTCAGCAATTTAGCCGCATGCGCAGTCGTGACCACAATCCTTCGAGCCGTCGGCATGGCCTGTAACACAGACTTCAGAACAGTACAGTTTTCCGTCCTTCTCAAGGGATTGGCTATCGACGGAGCATTTGCAGGCGGGGCAAGCACACTTTTCCTGAGCCATCATCTTTCCTCCTAGTAGATTGGCACTATGAACCTTAGATGCCCGCCCCGATGTTATGTGATTGCATTATGAGGTTGTATGACCAACCGGATAAATCCGGGGACAGTATATTCAATTCAAAATGGATACGGGGGATGATGGCGATAAGTAGATCAGTATACTGTCCCGGTACCCTGACGGATTCTCGGTTGCGGTGCTGGCTCTAATAACCGCATCAACCGACTCGGCGGCCGCCTCATTCGAGATCGCGGTCAATCGCGTGGATGCGCCAATGCCGCGCCTGCTCGCTACATCCCGGCACATCGTTGCAGCGCTTCAACGTCATCGTTCCAGGGTGCGAGAACGATTCGCCCCGACGCTTGCCCGACACCTGGATCGGGACCTCGGCGTACAGCGTTCCTGCGGCGCCTTCCGTACGGGCATCGCCCGTCGTCTCTCCATCGAATGCCTGATAGGCGAGCATGGATTTCTCGAAGAGGTCGCGCCCGCCCTCGCGAGTCGAACTCGTCGGCGCCCACATCTCATAAGCCCGATCGAAATCTCCAGCCTCGAGCCGACGGAAGTAACGTTGGGCGACCGACACCGGGTCATGTGCCGTGTTGTCGGCACGGCCACCGCTCGCGGCGGTTTCTTCCGGCTGTCGCTCCGACGTTATCGGCCCAGTGGCACAGGCGACGAGCGATCCGCATAGGAGGAGCGACAAACAAGCCAGCCGCATTGTTTGCCGGGCGGGATGGTACATCGTCGTCTCCTGTCGCTTCGAAACCCGGGAACAGTATACTCAATTCAACATTAGATACTGGCCCTCGATCCCGCCGCTGATCCTCTTCCTGCTGACGCTGTAGGCCGGGCTTTCCCAGCGGCAGCGATCGGAGACCAGGACGAAAAACGCCCGCGACTCTCGAGCCGCGGGCAAATATCGAAACAGGGCTCGGTCAGGCGAAGTGGGGTCAGAACCAGATCTCGCTCTGCACCCCGAAGGCCCACTCGCCGCCGGTGAAGCCGGTACTACCGAAGGCGTCGTCCGCCGAGTAGTCGTTGAGCTCTTCGTCCCAATCACTCCAGGAGGCGAACAGCCGGATCTCCGGACGCTTCCAGAAGCCTCCCACCTCGGGCTTGAAGGTCGGCGCAATGGCCAGCTTGGTGTAACCCCCTTCCACGGCGTTATTGCCACCATAGCCTTCCGGAGAGATGTCCATCCACTGGTAGCTGCCTTCATACTGCATCTCGAAGTTTTCGGTCAGTTCGTTGGCCAGTCGAACATTGAACGTTGCCCAGTCGTACTGGTCGCCCTCGACGTAACGGTCTTCGCTGGTTTCGGCCAGAATCGCCGGCGCCACACGCCACCTGGGCGCCATGTAGGTGGTGCCATAAAGGCCCAGGCGTGTCGCGGTGGCATCCTCGCTCAAGTCGCCATTGGAACCAATGCTCTTGATCTCGGCACCCAGCCCCCGACCATGCATCACCGCCACCTTGAAGCTGCCGTCATTCAGGCCGAAGAAGCTGTCGCCATGGTAAGCCACCATCGTGTGTACGCCGTTATCCGCGGCGCTGATGTTGCCTTCGGTCCGACGCTCATCGTTGTCGGTGGCATTCATGCCGCTGAGCATCCACTGCCAGTTACCGAAGTAGTTATTGGAGGTGAGAATCAGATTGTCGGTACTGCCGGAATCCTCGGCCGGATTATGGCTATCGACCGGGAAATCGCTGAAGCTGCGACCATAGACGGAAAGGTTCGATTTCCAGTTGTCGGCAAACTGCATGTCATAGATGCCGCCGCCAGTACCGGTCAGGAAAATGAAGTCGCTATCGAGCCAGTGAATATCGAAGTTGTCACGGTCGAAGCGCTTCCCCGCCCAGATGGAGGCGTTTTCGAAGGCACCGGTAAAGCTCGGCAGGTCACTGAACTCGGCATAGACCTGGCGCACATTGAGATTCGATTCATCAGATGTCCAGTCATTACTGGTGGTGACGCCATCGGCGATCATGGTGGTGTACTTCGCCTTGGCACCATTATCGAAGCGCATCTTGTAGCTGAAAGCCGCCTCGGCGTAGGTATCCGGCTCGTTGCCGAGACGCCCCACGGCACCGCCTTGCGAGCCAGCCGGCGTCAGGTAGGGGCTTCCCTCGGTGCTCTTGCCATCCTCACCGATCAGCAAGCCTGAGCGTGCATAGGCGTTGACGGAAAAGCCTTCTTCACCATTGGCATGGCGCTCCACCTTGGCAAGGCGCGACTCGATGTCCTGACCGACAGGCCGAGAGTCGTCGGCCTGTTCCCGGGCCATTTCCCGTTCAGCCTTTTCGGCGCGCCTTTCCGCGGCGGCGGCACGCTGCTCGGCGGCCTCGATCCGTTGCTCCAGTTCGGCCAGACGCGCCTCGAGCTCACTGTCCACTTGAGCGTTCGCCAGCGAGCTGGCCGCCATGGCAGCGGCGGCAACCGCCAGGACAAAAGGGGACTTACGCAGGCGTTGGGTCGCCAATCTCATCTCATTCAAAGCCTTTGTTGTTATTGTTGTCACGGGAAGAGATCCGCCGGCGAGCCTGTCGCGCACCCCATGCCAGGGAAGACGCATCAGCGGCACACCGATATTAATCAATTAAGAATATCCCCATTGTGGTCAGTTCCTAAATACCACCTATGTCTAACCACCTTGCCAATTTCTCTATAAAAATAATTATTTTCAAATAGTTATATTCATATCCCCGGATAATCAAATAAGCTACAGGAGTTATCCTCTGCTGGCAGCAAGGGAGCTTCTACAGCAATTCATCCGGGAGCAGGTTCATAGACATCAAGCTGCATAAGCAAGCGACGACGACACCGAAGATTCGTGCCGAGATCCAGGCAGCGCCCGCCAGTGTCAGTGATAGTGAATTGGCCCGTCAGTATGGCGTGTCCGGCTCGACCATCCGCCGTTGACGCTCCGAGGCGATGTCCATGATCGACCCCACACGCGCCACAACCTGCTGACCACGCTCCCCCCCGAGCAGGAGGAAGTGCTGATCGCCGTTCGCGAGTTTCTTCGGCTCGGCCTCGATGATCTGCTGATCGTGGCCCGCGAGTTCCTGGGTAGATTCAACGTTGGCTATGGGAAACGATGGCGACAAATAAGTCGGTGCACTGTCATCGGTCCACCTCGCCCCTCCTAGACCCCACTCGCCGGTACGCTGGCCGGCCGTAACTATCTGTTGACTGGCCGGTTAATCACACAGCGGCTTAGCTAGTTCGGACGCTGGGACGGAACATCGTCACAGGGTTTTTCCGTACCGCACAGCTCATCCAGCATCCTCAGCGTGACGCCATTGGTCCAGCCGAAGCCATCCTGCGACGGATACTCACCGCCGCCGCCGGCCCCCTGGCCCGTTACGTCATATTTCTCCACCAACTTCTGCTTAGCGTTGTAGGTGTTCTGCACGTTGCTCAGGAAACGCCAGCGGATCTCCCCCGCCAGGTCATCCTGACCGTAGTGCTTCAGCCCTTCGACGGCCACCCACTGCAACGGCGCCCAACCGTTTGGCGCGTCCCACTGCTGCCCGGAGTTGACCTCGGTGGTCAGCAGACCGCCCTCTTTCAGTAGGTGGCTGCGCACAGCGTCACCCGCCTCCGCGGCCCGCTCCTGGCTGGCGGCCTGTACGTAGAGAGGGAACAATGCAGCGGCGGTTAGCTGACTGCGCACTCGGTGGTGTTGCAGATCGTAGTCGGCGTACCAGCCATTCTTGTTATTCCACATGTGCTTCTCAATGCCGCGCTGGCGCTGGCTGGCCAGATCCGCGTAGCGCTTCGCGCCTTCGGCATCACCGGCTGCCTGACTGGCGCGGGCCAGTGTCTTCTCAAGGTGATACATCAGCGCATTAAGATCCACCGGGACGATGCTGGTAGTGCGGATGGTGGAGAGCTTTTGGGGATCGTCCATCCAACGCGAGCTGAAGTCCCAGCCGGAGGCGGCGGTGGCCCGCAGATCGCGATAAATCTGCGCCGCTTTCCGCTCCGGATTGTTCTTGGCGGTGGTGACATCAGCCAGCCACGATTCAGGCCGCGGTGTATCTTTATCGTCCCAGTAGCGGTTCAGCAGCGTGCCATCGTGCAGCTTCACCACCCGCCCGTTGGCATCGCCCCTGGCGAGCTTTTCACTGCCCGCCATCCAGTACTGATATTCCTTCTTCAACTGGGGCAGGTATTGAGTTAGCGCCTCGCCATTATCATGGCTGGCCAAAAGCTCCACCATCATGGCAAAGAAGGGAGGCTGGGAACGGCTCAGATAGTAGCTGCGGTTGCCGTTGGGAATGTGGCCCCAGGTATCGATCTCATAAGCGAAGTTAGCCACCATATCCTGGACTTTCCCCCAGTGGCCGCTTTCGGCCAGCCCCAGCATCGTGAAGTAGCTGTCCCAGTAATAGACTTCGCGAAAACGACCGCCAGGCACCACGTAAGGCTCAGGCAGCGTCAGCAGGGAGTCCCACTCGCCGGAGCTTTTCCCGGTACGGGTCAGAAATGGCCACAAGCTGTCGATATGTTCGCGCAGACTCTGGCCAGCAGAAGGCACATATTTTTCGCCTTCTTTAGGCAGGATAAAGTGCACTTCCACGAAGTGGCGTAGATCAAAACCGGACTGATTACGCTGCCTATGGTAGTCCGCGAGGATCTTAGATGGATTGCTGCGCGGTACCGCGTCGACGAAGGTCTTCTGATCGGGAAAGATTTCCGCGCTCTGTACGGCTGTGAATAGCGGGCCCAGCAGCGCGTCCGGTGACTGCGGCGCTGGCCCGGCCGACACGGCCTCTTCGGCGGCAATGGCCTGAGGCACCAAAGAGATAACGGCACTGCCCAGCATCAGCTGGATGGCTAATAACAAGGGCCGCGGGCGGCGCAAATCAGATTTTGTCATGCATTATTTTCCTTATTCTTCTGCCCCGGACCCACTTTCGGACTAATGGCAGCTCAGCGTCGCGTCAGCGGCTCGATGCTTTTCCAAGCTAACTTCCGTAAAGGCCAGTGTGAGTTCACCTTCCGTCAGCACCGAAAACGGCTGAAGCACCTGGGTAATGAATTCGCCGATGGGCTGACTGACCCCGAAGTTGGCACCGGCTGTCGGGAAGCAGCTCAGATCTACGCTCAGAGTTTGCCACCCCTGGCCCTCGGCCTCGCGCAGTTGCTGAGTTAGATCGATGTCGGAGGCACAGTAGGAGCCGCAGCCGAAACGCAGCCAGGCGGTATCAGTGGGCGCCCGGTCCACTTTCAGATCAACGATCAAAGCGGCATCGTCCGCCAGGTAGTCGGTCCAGTCCTGACGTTTCGGCGCAAATAGCGCTACTTGCCCCGCCCCTTCACCGTTCCAGGTGACCTGCCGGGCGTCCCACTGCTCGTTCCGATCCACCGCCTTGATCTGCACGGTGGATACAGCGACGGTGTTGCTGGTCATGGTCTTACGATCATTTTGCGCACCGATGATTTCCAATCCCCAGATGCCCAGCGGGCGACGCTTGAATAGCTCCAGTTTGTCCTCGGTTTCGGCCACCTGAAGCCCCGTTTCGGGCAACGACTCGGCCAGCGGGTCTTCCTCGCCGTAGGCGAGCCCGTAGCCAAAAGGAAACAGCGGGTCATAGCCCTCTTCGCCAACATTCAGCGGCGTCTGGTCCGGACGCTCGGGCCAGCTAAAGGGCAGTTCGCCGGTCATGGGATAGTGCACATCGCCGTCGTTGTCCCGGAAGATCACATCAGCGATGCCGCCGCCCTCGGAACCCGGCAGCCAGGTGACCACAAAGGCATCGGAGGCGTTAAGCTCACGGTTCACCCAGAGTGGGCGGCCAGTAATAAACAGGGACACCACGGGGATGCCCTCGCTCTGCAGCCGTTTGAGCAACTCCAGGTCGCTCGTGTCTTTGGGAGAGTAGGCC
Source organism: Salifodinibacter halophilus (assembly GCA_012999515.1). Classification (NCBI taxonomy): domain Bacteria; kingdom Pseudomonadati; phylum Pseudomonadota; class Gammaproteobacteria; order Salinisphaerales; family Salinisphaeraceae; genus Salifodinibacter; species Salifodinibacter halophilus. The sequence goes on from JABEEB010000001.1 coordinate 1,162,935, forward strand.
AGATTGCTCCGGTCCCCTTGCACTTCGGCATAAGGGGACTCGCCAAAGACCACGATGGCCACGTCCGGCTTCTGTTCGTATTCACCATCGACCCTGAGCACCGCCTCGCCGCCACCGGCGGTCACCGCCGCGTCAACACCAGCGAAAATAGAGGTGGCGCCGGGGAAGTCGCTGTTGACGTTACCGGTGCCCTGCCAGGTCACCGACCAGCCGCCGGACTGCTTAGCGATGCTATCGGCACCGTCGCCAGCGACTAGCACACGCTGGTTCCGGTTTAGGGGCAGTAACTGGTTTTGGTTCTTCAGCATAACCAGCGATTCGCGCACCGCCTGCCGGGCCACGGCCCGGTGCTCGGCAGAGCCCAACACGGCAGTGTCACCGGCCAGCTCCCGTTCAGAAGGAACGCCTTTTTCAAACAGGCCCGCGCGCAGCTTTACGCGCAGAATCCGGCGCACGGCGTCGTCAATACGAGCCCGACTGATCGTGCCGTCGCGCACCTGCTTAAGGGTGTTGCGATACAGTTCTTTCCATTCCGGCCCCGGCGCCATGAACATATCCAGCCCGGCATTGACAGCCTTGGGGCAGCTGGCGGACGAACATCCCTGCACATAACCGTGGCCGTTCCAATCGCCCACCACAAAACCATCGAAGCCCATTTGCTGTTTGAGCACATCGGTCAGCAGGTATTCGTGCCCGTGCATACGCTGGCCCTGCCAGCTGCTGTAGGAAGCCATGACCACCTGCACACCGGATTCAATCGCACTGAAGTAGCCCGCCCCGTGAATATCTCGCAAGGCCTTTTCATCGCTCAGAGTGTCACCCCGGTCGACCCCCCGGTCAGTACCACCGTCGCCGATATAGTGTTTGGCAGTGGCGATGACGTGGTGCTCGGACAAAAAGTCCTCCGCGCCGGGGTCACCCTGCAAACCCTCGATCATGGGCCCAGCGTAGCCTTTCACGACCTCGGGATTCTCCGACCAGGATTCATAGGCACGTCCCCAGCGGTCATCGCGCGCCACGGCCACAGTGGGAGAGAAATCCCAATCCAGGCCAGTCACTGCGATTTCCCGGGCGGTAACCTCACCGATTTTCTTCAGCAGCTTAGAGTTGCGGGTGGCTCCCAGACCAATGTTGTGGGGGAAGAGCGTCGCGCCTACAACATTGCCCAAACCATGCACCGCATCGGTCCCCCACATGATGGGAACCCCGGTGCGACCATCGCTTTTATCCACCGAAGCCCGGTAATAGGCATCTGCCAGGTCCACCCAGTCCTGAACCGAGGCATGCTTGTTGTTGCCCGGGGTAGTACCGCCGCCATTGAGCACGGAACCGAGGTGGTACTCACGCACATCCGACGGAGTTGCCGTTTTGATTTCCGGCTGAATCATCTGCCCGATTTTTTCCTCCAGCGTCATTTGCGCCAGCAAATCGTCGATGCGTGCCTCCAGCTCCGGATCCCGCGGGATCGGACTTTCCAGCGTGGGCCAAGACACCGTATCGGAAGAGGAAGCCGCCGAACGATCGCCGGACGACTGGGCGGAGCCGGAAGCACAGGCGACCAAGCCCGCCACGGCTAGCGTCAGAAGCTCTCGTCGAAAACCTGAAAAACAGAACGCCGAAGAACCGGACATAGTATTGACCTTTTTTCGGCACACTTAACCCCCTCCCAACGTTCCTGTCAACGGGACCAGCCCATGGGCAACAAAGCTGCTCACCTAGGAACGAACACCCCGCTTCAGAGTGTCATTGATCCGCATCTGTCAACGGCATCCACCCTCGCCGACGTACAGCGAGCACGTACATATCAAGCCGAACCCGCTTAGCCCGCGGTGGCCGCGAATCAGATAGCGTCGACGCCAGTTCAACCCCCTAGCCTAGGCGTTAACGGTCACGACGTGATCAGACCATCCGGCCTCGCCAATTTCGCGACGATTATCGACACAACCGGCATGCCGCGTAAGGCCACCAACGAGCGCTACGTCGAGTAGAGGCAAACCGTGGGGCTGGCGAGCGCGCGACTTGATCGGCTAACCAAAGTTATAACCACTGCCGCCGGATCGCTAATACCAAGGTGCCTCTAGCGAGAAACGGACCATGCATTCGCCTACCACAGCCAACCGATGATCAGGTAAGGCACCAGAGTGGCCAACACCACACAGAATATATTGAGCGCCAGCCCGGCTCGTATCATGGACTGGATTCGCATGCGCCCGGTCGCAAATATAATGGCGTTCGGCGGCGTGGCCACCGGCATCATGAATGCGCAGCTCGCCGCAATTGCCGCCGGCACGGTGAGTAGCAGCACCTCGATATCCATCGACATCGCAAGCGCGCCTAGTAGCGGCATGAACACGGCCGCGGTGGCCGTGTTCGACGAGACTTCGGTCAGCGAAATGATGACTACAACCACTGCCCCGACCATTAGCACCAGCGGCAAGGCATAAAACACTTCCATCTGTGTCGCGATCCACTCAGCCAGCCCAGTGGCTTTGATCGCTGAAGCAAGCGCCAAACCGCCGCCGAACAACAGCAATACCCCCCAGGGCACATTGGCTTCGTTCTCCCAACCCATCAACCGCGAATTCTGGCCGTCACTAGCGGGGATTATGAACAGCGCCACGCCGATGAACATGGCAATCATGGCGTCCGACAGCCATGAAACCCCGACACTGGACAGCAGCGGCCGGCAGATCCAAAGCACGGCCGCCAGCAAAAACATGCCGCCGACGCGTTTTTCCGCGCTCGACAAGGGACCGAGTTTGTGCAACTCGTTACGCAACATATCGCGACCGGCAGCGCCGGTATCCAGCTCAAAGCCGCCCCGAACCAACCACATCCAGGCTGCGGCCATCATCGTGATCGACACCGGCACACCAACAATCATCCACTGGACAAAACCGATATCAATATTCTGATTCGAGGAGAGATAGCCGGCCAACAGCGCGTTGGGCGGCGTGCCGATCAAAGTGGCCACACCACCAATCGACGCCGAGTACGCGATCGCCAGCAGCAGCCGCGTGGCGTAGCGTTCAACTTCGGGCGAATCGCTGTCAGCCATGAGGTTAACCACCGACATACCGATCGGCAGCATCATGATCGAGGTCGCGGTGTTGGAAACCCACATGCTAATGAAACCGGTGGCGATCATGAATCCGGCGATCTGGCGGGCCGGACGCGTGCCCACCGCTAGCAGCGTCGTCAGTGCGATCCGCCGATGCAGGTTCCAGCGTTGCATGGACAAGCCAATGAGAAAGCCACCCAAGAACAAAAAGATGATGTCGTCGGCATAGCTGTGGGCTAAATCCTGGAACGAACCGATGCCGATCGCCGGACCGAGCGCGAGCGGCAAAAGAGCGGTCGCCGGAATCGGGATCGCCTCGGTCGCCCACCACGTGGCCATGAATAAGGCCAGTCCAGCACAGTGCCAGGCCGCTGCATCCATACCGGCGGGCACCGGCAGGACAAGCGTAGCGATCAGAAAAGCCGGCCCAAGCACAAGTCCGACACGGACCGCCGTGCTCTTCGAACGAGCACTTTGCTGATTTGTCGACACACTATCCTGGCTCGGGCCCATGGCTTTCCTCCCTGTTTTGCAAGTCGATTTTTCCAGGGCAGCATATTAAACCCCAGAAGTTCCGATCCATGGGCAACAAGGCTGCTCACCTACGACCGCCATCAAGTATCGCGGGATAAAGGGCACGCCGGCCGAGGCCGCGCACAAGAGCTGCGCCAAGTGGCGGCAAACCGCAGAACCGGCGATCGAGCAAACGTTCACACCATTAACAACGGATGCCTCTAGCACCGAATCTCGCGTTTGCATCACCCAATGAGAGACATTAGAGTCAAATTCGCAGGTATAAAAAGAGGATAAATCAAACCTGCCTTAGCATAGACGCAGCAAAGCCGATCGCCGTGACGTGCTACAGGTCAACGTTTGGCACGCATGCTGCATACGTGCTTTTATATAAAAAAGAATATAACTTGCCATTCCGGCAAGCGGCCGGTGTATTACACACGACTGAAGAGCGTCTACGTGGCACTAACAGATGTCGCCTGTCTATTGACCGCAGCAAAGACAGACATGGCCATTCGCCGGGGCCGACTCCACAGGTCCGGTACTCGCCCTCCGTCTGGCCGAGGCCCCGGAGGCGGCATGCGCGACCACGAGGCGGCCGCCCAAGGACCATAGCTGGCTCGAGCCCGCTGATTAACAGATCGCACAGTGCTGATTCGAGTATTCACCCGACTCAGTGCCAATCAACGACAATAAGCGACTATTAGGAAGAGCAGAATGAGCAAACAAGAAACAGCGGGGCGCGGAGGTGACCGAGTCAACCCGGTCGTCTTCTTTGGTTCTTCGCTAGCCATCCTGATCTTTGCCCTCTGGACCATCCTGTTTACCGGAGCGGCCGAGACGTGGATTAATACGGTACTCAGCTGGGTATCCCACACCTTTGGCTGGTACTACTTCCTGACCGTGGTCATATATCTGGTATTCGTCATTGGCGTGGCGCTCTCGCGCTTCGGCGATATCAAACTAGGACCGGCGCACTCCAAGCCCGAGTTCAATATCCTGTCCTGGGCAGCAATGCTGTTCGCCGCCGGCATCGGTATCGATCTACTATTCTTCTGTCTCGCCGAGCCAGTGACCCAATTCCTGTCAGCGCCGGGCGTCGAGGGCATGAGCGACGCCCAAGCGGCTCGCCACTCCATGGAGCTGACCTTCCTGCATTGGGGGGTTTCCGGCTGGGGTATCTACACGCTTGTGGGCATGTCCCTGGCGTATTTCAGCTATCGACACAATTTGCCGCTGACCATCCGCTCCGCCCTTTATCCGATCTTCGGCAAAGGCATTTACGGGCCCATCGGCCACACTGTCGATATCGCCGCGGTTCTGGGCACGGTGTTCGGTATCGCGACCAGCTTAGGCATTGGCGTGATTCAGCTCAATGCGGGGCTGAACCTTATATTCAACGTGCCGGAGAGCACCCTGGTCCAGGCAGCGCTGGTGGTCATGATCATCGTGTTTGCCACCATTTCTGCGGTGACCGGTGTGGAGAAGGGCATCCGACGGTTGTCCGAGTTCAACATGCTGTTGACGCTCCTACTCTTGCTATTCGTGCTCTTAGCCGGCAACACCGTATTTCTGCTCAACGCGCTCATCACCAACGTAGGTGATTACGTCACCCATTTCGTTGACCTGTCGCTGACCACCTATGCCTTCGACCGGCCCACGGAATGGCTCAATGCCTGGACCTTGTTCTTCTGGGCCTGGTGGATCGCATGGGGGCCGTTCGTGGGCCTGTTCCTGGCACGCATCTCACGCGGGCGCTCCATCCGGCAGTTCACCGCTGGCACCCTGCTTCTGCCGATGACTTTCATGATGGCCTGGATGTCGATCATCGGGAACAGCGGCATCGACATGGTTATGAGCGGCGCCAACGATTTTGCGCAGCAGACCATGAACCACCCCGCTTCCTCGATCTATCTGTTCCTCACTGAATTGCCGTGGACGGGCATTACCACGATCGTGACCACGATCCTGGCGATCGTGTTCTTCGTCACCTCGGGGGACTCGGGGGCGCTGGTGCTGTCCAACTTCACCGCGATCCTGAGCGACGTCAATCACGACGCGCCCACCTGGATGCGCATTCTGTGGGCGGCAGTAATCGGCATCGTGACCCTGGCGCTACTAACGGCCGGCGGACTAACGGCCCTGCAAAGTACGACCGTCATCATGGGGCTACCGTTTTCGGTGGTGCTCTTCTTCATCATGGCGGGCCTACTCATGGCGCTGCGGGCGGAGACACTCAAAAAGGACAGCCGCGGCCCCATCCAGCCTCGCGGCGCCGCATCCCCCGAAAGCGGCGCTCATTGGCAGCAGCGGCTGCGTCGCGCCATGAGTTTCCCCGGCCACGAGCAGGCACGACGTTACATCACGGATATTGTTCAGCCGGCCATGGAAGAGGTCCGTGACGCACTGCAACAACAAGATCTGCGATCGGAAGTCAGCACGACTGTCGACAATGACGGCGGGCTCGGCCTGTCCGTTGCCTTGGGCGAAGAGCAGGATTTCCTCTACGAAGTCCGGTTGCGTGAAGCCGTCACACCCGCCTTCGCCATCCGCCCGCATATGCAGAACACCTGGTACTTCCGTCTCGAAGTCCACCTGCAGGAAGGCGGCGAGGGCTACGATTTGATGGATTACACCCGGCAACAGGTCATTGAGGACATCCTCGACCAATACGAACGCCACCTGGATTTCCTACAGCTCTGCCGCGAGGCGCCGGGCCACGTTTCCATGCCCGACAACGACACCTCATCCATTAGCTGATTGGGAAAAGCATGCCCCGAGGCAGCATCGTGCTCTCGATGCTAAGCGCCTAGGCCGGTGCTACTGTCAGCACCGGCCTAGCGGCACGGGACGGGCAAAAGACAAAGCTCGGCGGTCAGCAACAGTTCTGTTGCTGACCGCCGACTACATGTTCCCGGGGCTCGATTGCCCTAACCCCGCCCCAATACATAGCGACCTGACCTATCTCGGATTGCCGGGCAGATTTCCGCGGGAATTTCCGGGGACAGTATATTTAACTTCGGAAGTTCCGATCCAAACCGATCTCGCAACAAGCCCTCGGTGGTCGCGGGCCAGATGCGTCGGTGCAAGGTGCCAGCTCGAGACCGCCCTAGCCTACGGCGATAACTGCCGCACCGTGATCGACGCAGTCTGGCCCGCCAGTTTCGAACAGGGCGCCAGTTTCCGTCCTGGCTGCTCTCCTAGCTAATGCTAGCTAGTTGGTTGACGCGGATGTCTCTTCCATAGTTTTCCGCACTCGTCGCCGCAGCACCGGGCCGATCACGTAGGGCAACACCAAGCCCAACCCGGCAACAACCCAAAAACCTATGGCCAGAGGGCTGCTCCAGAGAATGCTCCAATCACCATCCGACAGCACAAGGGCATGGCTTAAGTTCTTCTCCATTTCCGGCCCGAGTAACAGGCCGAGAATGATCGGCACCAGCGGTATTTCCAGCTTGCGCAGCACGAAGCCGGCAACGCCGAATGCCACCATCATGTACAGGTCGAATGGACTGTGGCTGATCGAGTAAATGCCGACGAAAGCCACCATGGTCACCACTGGCAACAAATACATTGGCGGCACCGACAGCAGCTTCACAAACAACCCCACCAGCGGAATATTCAGCAACAATAGCAGCGCATTGCCAATCAGCAACGCGGCGATGACCCCCCAGACGATCTCCGCATTTTGGGTGAACATGAGCGGTCCGGGCGTGATGTCGAGCGAAATCAGCATCGCCAACAGCACGGCTGTGGTGCCACTGCCCGGCACCCCGAGCGTCAGCATGGGCACAAGAGCGCCGGATGAGGCACCGTTGTTGCCGGCCTCCGGGGCCGCCACACCTCGCAGGTCTCCCTCACCGAAGCTGGCCCGCTTGCCCAGGTACTTCTTTTCCAGTGTGTAACTGATAAAACTCCCTAGAGATGCACCCGCACCGGGCAGAACGCCGGCAAAAAACCCCAGAATGCCGCCACGAAACAACGTTGGCAGCGCCGAGAAAACATCCCGAGGTCGGAGCATCAATTTGCCGAGCCGCACCATCTTGCGACCGGCGCCGGCCCGCTGCTCAATAAAGAACAGCAGCTCGGAGATCGCGAATAACCCGACGATTGCCAGGATGAAATCCACACCCTCGTGGAGTTTCAGGAGGCCGAAGGTGTAGCGCTCAGTGCCGGTGGCAATGTCGATACCAACCGTGGAGATCATCAATCCCAATGCGGCGGCCACCACCGTCTTCACCGGATTCTTGCCGGCAATACCACCCAGTGTCGCGAATGCCAGCACGAAGAGCGCAAAATACTCAGCCGGACCGAAGGTAAGAGCAAAACGGGCCAACACTGGCGCCAGCATGATCAAACCAACGGTACCAATGAGCGTGCCCGCAAAGCAGGCGATGGCAGACATCCCCAGCGCCTCGGCGGCCTTGCCGTTCTGCGCCATGGGATAACCATCGAGGCACGTCATCATGGCCGGTTCATCGCCCGGAATATTCAGCAGAATGGAAGAGATCCGACCGCCATACATCGCGCCGGCATACACCGACGTCAGAAGGATCATGGCGGTTTCCGGGGACAACCCGAGCGTAAAGGCAAGCGGGATCAGGATCGCCACACCGTTGGCGGGACCGAGGCCGGGTAACGCACCGATCAGCGTGCCGATGAAAGCGCCAAACAACGCGAACATCAGGTTAGTGGGCGTCATAGCAACGGCGAAACCGTGCATCAGGAGCTGGATCGTTTCCATCAGACCATCCCCAAAAGCCCGGCGGGCAAGCTCAGTGCCAGCAGGTTATTGAACAAGAAAAACACCACGACCGCCCCGATCAGGCCGGTCAAAAAGGCCGGCACCGGCCGCGCGCCCATGAGCCAGCACAGCGTGCCGACCGCCAAAGTGGTGGCAATCACGAATCCGAGCGGCTCCAGAAGCAAGCTGTAAACGACAAGGATTGCGATCGACAGCAGGATCTCGACGGCCGTCCGGCCCCGGGGCCATTGGGCGTCCGGGTCCGGCCTGACTATCAGATAACCGCTGGACAGAGCCAGCACAACGGCGAGCAGAGTCGGGAAGGTTTCCGGACCGATACCTTCGGCGGCGCCGAAAGGCTCGGGCCATTGTTGCGCGGTCCAACCATAGACGATGGCAAGAACGAACAGCCCGATTCCTAGGATGCGATCCCCCCGGGCTGTCATTGCATGAGCCCGATGTCACGGGACAGCTGTTCGATGTCTTTCACCTGCTGGCGGACATAGTCGTCAAACTTCTTGGACCCGGGGTGGAAAGGCATCAAGCCATTCTTTTTCATGACCTCTTTCCAGGCATCACTCCTGTAGAGCTCGTCGATGGCCTGCGTCCAGTACTGCTTGGCAGCATCGGAAGCGCCTTTGGGCATGTAAAAGCCGCGCCAGTTCGGCCCGAGGACATCAATGCCTTGCTCACGAGCGGTGGGAATATTGTCGAATGGCTTGGGCAGGCGCTCCTTCGACAGCACGGCCAGGACGCGCACATCACCAGACTCCATAAAGCCCGTAGTCTCGGAAATGTCGCCGGTAAAAGCATCGACCTGGCCACCAACCACTTGCGTCAGCGCCTCGCCCCCATTGTTGTAGGACAAATAGGGGATACTCGCCAGTTTCTTGATACCCGCTTTTTGAGCGACGAGCAGGACCTTGAGGTGATCCCAGCCACCGCGGGCACTCGCTCCGGCAAATTTAACCGAGCGCGGATCGTCTTTCAGCGCGTTTACAAGCTGGTTGAGATTGTCGTATTGGGATTCTTGGCGCACGGCGATCACGCCGAAATCCGAGCCAACCGCGCCGATCCACTCGACCATACCGACTTTCATGCCGGGGAACTGCTTCTGGGCTAGTCGCGTAGTGGTAGCGGTCGAGGCGGCGACAAGCAGGTTGTTGTCGTCACCCCGTTTGCTGACGGTATGCGAGAAGGCAACACCACCGCCGGCACCAGCCATGTTGGTGGTTTGCACACTGGAGGGAACGAGATCGAGCGATTTGAGAACCCGGCCCGCGCTACGGCAGGTAAAGTCCCAGCCGCCGCCGGGGTCGGACGGGGCAATGCATTCAACCTTGCCGGCGGGCTCCCAGGCAAAGGCGGACAGGCTGAACATGGCTAGTGCCATGAGCAACAGGCTTCGTTTGAATATCATGATGATCACCTCATTATGCTGTTATCGCCGTATCAGAGTGTTGCTCTCCCCGGACTACCGTATGAGCAGCCGGATAGCCCTTATGTTAAGGCTATAAATCATGATGCGGTGATGTAAGCATTCTGCGCGTAATGCCTTTAAACATCATTCCGGGCGTTTTATACATTTTGGTCACGGACAAGTGCCATCGCTGTACATTACGCTGACCGACGATGTTTCAGAAGGTTTCCCCACGCCATGCGACTCGCCTTCAACCGCCTGGCCCTGAAAACACGGATGACATTGGTGCTAGTCCTGGTTACCGCAATCCAGGCCGCATTGATCGTCGCCGTGGCTGGCTATTACCTCAGCGATTCGCTTTATGACCAGACCAGGCAGCGAGCCCTGATGGTGGCGCGGACGGTTGCGGCTATGCCGTCGGTTATCGACGGCATTCAGGCACGGGATACCGACGGCCTGACAAAGCTCAGCCAACGCCTGGCCGAGACCAACGAGGCGCTATTCATCGTGATTGGCGATCAGGAAGGGATACGCCTGGCCCACCCCACTCCCGACCAGATCGGCGACCCCATGGCAGAGGATGAAGGTGATCAGGCCACGCGCGCGCTTCAGCAGGGTCGTGCCTATGTCGATAGTGCCATCGGCAGTCTCGGGCCATCGATGCGAGGCAAAGCTCCCGTGATCAACCCGGCGACCGGGGACATCATTGGTATTGTCTCCGTCGGTTATGGACTGGATCAGGTTGAGGCCACGATAGCGCGCCACAATCGAGTGCTTTACGCTCTGATGGCGGTGATGCTGGCGGCCAGCATCGTCGTGGCGATCTGGATGGCCCGGCGTTTCAAACGCGCCATCTTCGACCTGGAACCCGAGACCATCGCAGCCCTCTTTGAAGAACGAAACGCCACACTGCAATCGGTTCGCGAGGGCATCATCGCCATCGACCGAGCGAGCATTGTCACCACCTTCAACCGAACCGCGATTGAGACACTCGGGCTGGATCCGGACACCCAGCTGACAGGTCGCCCCGTCGACGACATCCTGCCCGGCAATAACCTGACATCCGTACTCGAAACGGGGGACCCCGCATTCGACCGGGAAGTCTGGTTCCGGGATCGCCAGATGATCGTCAACCGGATACCGGTCAAACAAGACGGCGTCATCATCGGCGTGGTTGCCAGCTTCCGGCTGCGTGATGAACTGGATCAAGTGAGTCGCCAGCTCACCCGCATCCAGCAGTACGCCGATACGCTACGCAGCCAAACCCACGAATACGCCAACAAACTCCATACCATTGCTGGCCTGATCCAGATCGGCGCTAATGAACAGGCACTCGCCCTGATTGGCGACGAGGTCAGCGACCACCAATCGGTGATTCACCTGCTTCTTGAAGCAGTGCCGGATCCCATCCTGTCGGGCTGTCTGCTGGGCAAGTACAACCGGGCCCGGGAAATGGGGCAACAGCTGGTAATTGACCCGGACAGCCGGATGCAGGACCTGCCGGATGCCCTGCCCCGAGATCAACTGGTGAGCGTCGTGGGCAATCTTATCGACAATGCCCTGGAGGCGACAGCCCGAAACATGGGCGACGGTGGCACGGTACACATCAGCATGACGGATCTCGGTCATGACCTCGTGTTTGAAATCGAGGACCAGGGGCCCGGCATTTCTGAGGCGCAACGTGAGCGCATCTTTGAATGGGAAGTCAGCGAGAAGGGTACCGGGGATCACGGCATTGGCCTTTATCGGGTCTGGCAGTTCGTCAACCAATGGGGCGGCAGCGTTACGGTGGACGAACGACAACCGATGGGCAGTCGGTTCACGTTGTACCTCACGAAAACGCCTGCCCAGACGGAGGGAGAACGAGGTTGAGACCGATTCGTGTGCTGATCGCCGAGGACGACGCGCGGATTGCGGAAATCCAGCGTCGGTTTCTGGCGCGTATTGAGGGTGTGGAGCTATGCGGTATCGCGCATTCGCTGGCTGACGCCCGGGATCAGCTGGACATGCTCCAGCCGGACCTGGTGCTGCTGGATGTCTATTTCCCCGATGGCAACGGCCTGGATCTACTGAAAGAACTCCGAGCGGGTGACAGTCCCTGTGACGTCATCCTGATAACAGCAGCTCGGGAGGTCGAGGCACTACGCAGTGCCTTGCGGGGCGGTGTGTTCGATTACATCCTCAAACCATTGGTCTTTGACCGCCTCGACGCCGCTCTGGAGCGTTATCGCATCCATCGCGAGAAACTCGATAATCTAGACGATGTTGCCCAGGCGGAAGTAGACACCCTATTGCCACGCAATCACCCCGAGCCGGCCCGGACCACATCCTGTCGACTACCGAAAGGCATCGATGGCATCACCCTGGGACGAGTGCGCGACGTGGTTCGGGCGAACGGCGGATGGAGCGCCGAAGAGGTGGGAGCACAGCTGGGCGCCTCTCGGACAACGACCCGCCGATATCTGGAATACCTAGTGACAGCCGAGGAGCTAACGGCGGAAGTGAGCTACGGCACCGTGGGGCGTCCGGAGCGACGCTACCGGTTTATCCAACAAGAATAACGAGCTGAGCCTGGGTCGGGTTTTGCAATCCAGTATGGGGCAACCAGGCGTGATATAGCCAAGCCCTACGCATTGCGTTAATAAGTAAGCGTGCGATTGGCTAATAAGAGTTCAATATATTGTCACCGGATCTGGTCACCGGATCTGTAGGAGCCTGCCTGCCGGTAAATGGCCCACGGGCCACGCTGGCTTCGCTTGCAAGCGAGGCTCCTACATCGCCCTTCGCAACCTCAGAAACTCAGGCTTTCCACGCCCATGTTGTAGAGCGCGAAACTGAAGATATCCGCGTTCTTCTCAACCTTCTTGGACACCGGCGTACCAGCGCCGTGACCGGCCCTGGTCTCGATACGGATCAGCATGGGCGCCGTGCCCGCCTGTTTGGACTGCAATTCGGCGGCAAACTTGAAGGAGTGCGCCGGCACCACACGATCGTCGTGGTCGGCGGTCATGACCAGCGTTGCCGGATATTCCACACCCGCCTGCACATTGTGCACCGGCGAATAACTCTTCAGGTACTCGAACATCTCCTTGCTGTCCTCAGCGGTGCCGTAGTCGTCGGCCCAGCCAGCACCGGCGGTAAAGGTGTGGTAACGCAGCATATCCATTACGCCAACTGCCGGTAACGCCACCCCGAACAGGTCCGGCCGCTGGGTCATTACCGCCCCCACCAGCAGGCCGCCGTTGGAGCCGCCGCGCACCGCCAGGTAATCGCTGGAAGTATATTTGTTGTCGATCAGGTATTCGGCCGCGGCGATAAAGTCATCGAACACATTCTGTTTCTGCAGCTTGGTGCCCGCCTTGTGCCAACTTTCGCCGTACTCACCACCACCGCGTAGGTTGGGCACTGCGTAGACCCCACCCAGCTCCAGCCACACCGCATTAGCGATACTAAAGGATGGGCTCAGGCTGATATTGAAACCGCCATAGCCGTAGAGGATGGTCGGGTTTTTGCCGTTCAGCTCGGTGCCTTTCTTATAGGTAATCATCATCGGCACCTGGGTGCCGTCCTTGGACTTGTAGAAAACCTGTTTGGACTCGTAGCGGTCGCTGTCAAAGTCCGCACCGGACTTGTGGTAGACACTGGACTCACCGCTGTCCACATCAAGAGAAAACAGCGTGGGGGGTGTTATGTAGTTGGTGAAGGAATAATAAAGAGTGTCCTCCTCCCGCTTGCCGCTGATGAAAGTGGTACTGCCCAGCCCGGGCAGCTCGATCTCCCGCACCCGCTCACCGCTGTAGTCGTACTGGTAGACCTTCGACAGGGCGTCCACCATATACTCGGCAAAGAAATAGCCGCCGCCGGTGGAAACGGTCAGCACATTTTCCGTTTCTGGAATAAAGGTATCCCAGTTTTCCGGCCCCGGCGCGGCCGCATCCACGGTTACGACTTTCTTGTTGGGGGCATTGCGGTTGGTCACCAGGTACAGCTTGCTGCCGACATTGGCGATAACCCGGGTCTCCGAGTCGAAATCCGTCACTACCGGTACCAGCGCTGCCTTCTCTTTTGTCAGGTCGCGGATAAACAGATCTTTGCCGGAGGTGGAGTTAGCGCCGGCGATCACCAGATAATGATCGTCCTCGGTCACATAACCCTGTACATAACGGCGCTTTTGCTCTTCGGTACCGCCGAATACCAGTCGGTCCTTGGACTGGGGTTGGCCCAGCTTGTGGTAGTAGAGCTTGTGCTGATCCGTTTTCGCGGACAGCCTGCTGCCTTCCGGCTTATCGTAACTGGAGTAATAGAAACCTTCGTTGCCCTTCCAGGCAATACCGGAGAACTTCACATCCACCAGTGGCTCTTCCAGTTTCTCACCGGTTTCGGCGTCGATCACGATGATCTTACGCCAGTCACTACCGCCCTCGGAGATAGAGTAGGCGGCGGTGGAACCATCCTGGGAAAACTCCAGTGAGTCCAGGGAAGTGGCGCCGTCTTCACTGAATTTGTTCGGGTTCAGGAAGACCTCCGCCTCGCCATCGCTCTTCTTGCGCCAAACCACATCCTGGTTCTGCAAGCCATCGTTGCGATAGAAGTAGATGTAATCGCCCTCGTGGAAAGGCTGCTTGACCCTTTCGTAGTTCCAGCGCGCCTGCAGACGTTCCTTGACCTTATCGCGATAGGGAATCGCTTTCAGATAGCTAAAAGTAACCTTGTTCTGGGCCTCAACCCATTCCTCGGTCTCCTCGCTGCGGTTGTCCTCCAGCCAGCGGTAAGGATCCGCCACTTCCGTGCCAAAGTAAGTATCCACCACATCGCCCTTGTGGGTTTCCGGATACTGGATATCGACAGACTGTGGCTCGGCTGCGGACGCGCCGCCCAGACTGCCCCCGGAGCAGGCCACCAGCACAGCGGCCGCGGCCAGGAAGGTCATTTTTTTCATCGCGCAGTACCTTGCAATGTTTTTCTTAAATTATTGGCGCAGGGAGGCCCCTTTATCCCTCCCATAGGCGTAGCAAAACGTTTATTAATGCAAATAGCAAGGCATCGGAAATAGCCGGGCCGATCTAGGGTGCGGAAGTTCCGGGGACAGGAATTTCCGGGGGGGGATTTCCGGGGACAGTATATTAAACTTGACGCTTGACACTGGAAATGGCGGCGACAAATAGATCAATATACGGACACCGGGTTTGAAGCGGATAATAAAACTTCATAAACATCGGAGACATACGTATTATTTCGTCAATTCTTCGACCCAGACTCCAGCAAGGGACATGCATTGACGACGCCCGTCTTTCTCGCCGTGCTGGCCAGCGCCTTGATGCATGCCAGCTGGAATGCGCTGGTCAAGGTCGGACTCGACCGCCTGCTGAGCATCTCGTTGATTCAGGTCAGCTGCGGTATCATCGCACTGCTCAGCGTGGCCTTCGTGCCGCTGCCCGCCCCCGCCGCCTGGCCCTGGCTGCTGGCCTCGGTGATCCTGCATATCGGCTACAACATCTTCCTCGCCCGTTCCTACCGGGTCGGCAACCTAAGTCAGATTTACCCTATCGCGCGCGGCTGTGCGCCACTGCTGGTCACGCTGATCGGCATCGGATTGCTCAGCGACAATCCCTCTTTACTGGGCTATGCCGGTATCGGCCTGCTGGTGCTCGGCATCCTGTGCATGGCATTCCCCGGAGGGCGCCGCCACCGGCTCGAACTCGCCTCACTGATTAATGCATTGGTCACATCTGCATTCATTGCCGGCTATACTCTGGCCGATGGCAGTGGTGCACGTGCCAATGGAGATGCCACCGGCTACGTCATCTGGCTGTTCCTGCTCGACGGTTTCGGCATGCTGCTGATCCTGATCGCCCTGCACGGCACTCGAACGCTGCCACAGCTCGGTCGCCACTGGCAGGTCGGGCTGATCGGAGGCGCCCTTTCCCTCGGCGCCTATGGCGTCACCATCTGGGCCATGACCCAGGCGCCGATCGCACTGGTGGCCGCACTGCGCGAGACCAGTGTCCTGTTCGCCATTGCCATCGGAATGATCTGGCTCAAGGAGCCATTGCGTCGGGAACGCCTGCTGGCCGGCGGGTTGATATTGGCCGGTGTGGTGCTGACCCACTGGGGATGAAGGCCCGATGCCAGCGCATTTCCAGGCATTTATTTCCAGGGACAGTATATCGAATTAAACGTTTGACACTAAAAACAGCAGAGATAAATAGCTCAATATACTGTCACCGGAGCTGAAGCATATAATAAAACTTCATAAACATCGGAGAAATACGTGTTATTTCGTCAGTTCTTCGACCCGGACTCCAGCACCTACACTTATCTATTCGCCAGCGCGCCGGGGCGCGAGGCAGTAATCATCGATCCGGTCAAAACCCAGGCTGAACAGTATCTGACCGCCATCAACCAACTCGATCTGTCGCTGGTCAAGGCCATAGATACACACATCCACGCCGACCACGTAACAGCACTCGGCGATCTGCGTGACACCACCGGCTGCATGTCGATGATGGGCGAATACACCCAAGCCGAGTGCGTATCCACACATGTTCGGGACGGAGAGATAGTCGACACCGACGGCGTACAACTGCAGGCGTTATATACGCCGGGCCACACCGACGAATCGTTCAGCTTCGTGCTGCGTCCATCGGCACCACAGGCCGTGTTTACCGGCGACGTATTGTTGATTCGAAGCAGCGGCCGGACGGATTTCCAAAACGGTGATCCCGGGCTGTCCTGGGATTCCATCAACGAGCGTCTGTTCACGCTACCGGAGGAGACCATGGTCTACCCAGCCCACGACTACAAGGGTTGGACGGCATCATCTATCGGCGAGGAAAAGCACCACAATCCGCGGCTGGCGGGCACAAGTCGCCAGCAATATATCGAGATCATGAACAATCTGAATCTGGCGAATCCGAAGATGATGGACGTCGCGGTGCCGGCCAATCTGGCCTGCGGCCAAATCTCGGTGCCATGACAGTGCACGAGCACCGAATCTAAATCGTGCACCTGCTAGCTATAGCTCCGTATAGCTCTAGTTCCGGGGACAGTATATCTAATTCAATGTTCGACACTGGAAATGGCAGCGACAAATAGATAAATATACTGTCCCCTAAACTTCGCTAAACTTACCAAGCCTGCCAGCCAGTGATGCGAAAGCCTTTCCCAGCGGATGCTCCAGGCGGCTTAGTTTCGATTAAGTTGCGCAGAGCACACAGCCAAAACGAAAACTTAACTCTACATTCCTGTAGAAATTTGAGGTAAAGTTTCAGAGGCCAAGCGAAAAAACCAGGGTGCCTCAGAGCACCCGAATAATAAGGTCGATACTATGCCGCCACTCACATTGGCCGCCACCACATGGCGTGCCAGCTTGATCCTATTCACCTTGCTGGTGATGGCCACCCCTTGGTTAACAGCTGAAGCCGCGACCGCCTATTACCGCTCACCCAGCCTCTCGGGCCAGACCCTGGCCTTTGTGGCTGAAAGCGATATCTGGCTGGCCCACCTGGATGATCTACAAGCGCGGCGTCTGACCAGTACCGACGGCGAAGAGCAAACTCCCTTCGTCTCCCCCGACGGCCAACAGGTCGCCTTCGTGGCCCAAGCCGATGGGCCAGAAGAAGTCTATGTCATGCCTGCCTCGGGCGGGGTGCCACAACGTCTTACCTTTGAACAAGCCAGAGTACGGCTGCGGGGCTGGACCCCGGATGGCAACCTGCTGTATGCCACGACCGGTGGCGTTGGTCCCGATGGACAATGGCAGCTACGCACAATAAATCCCGAAACTCGCGCCACCCAAGATATCCCGCTGCAGGACGCTTTGTCGGGTGCCTTCAATGAAGATGCGAGTCGCTTGTATTTCACCCGCTTCGGACTGGGTACGAGCGGTGACCACATGCGACTCTATCGCGGCGGTGCCATGGGACAGCTCTGGGCCTATGACATGGGGTCCCAGCAGGAGGCGAGGCGCATCAAAACCTCCGGATCGGTGAGTGCACCGATGGCTTATCAGGACCAGCTAATATTTTTAAGCGATGCCGATGGGCACCCCAACCTATGGCAGGCGTCAACAGACGGTAGCCAACGCAAACAACTCACTCATTTTACGGACTTCCCGGTTCAGCAACCCACGGAAAATGACGGTCGGATCGTGTTTCAACACGGCGCCGATATCGGCTTGCTCAATCTGGAAAGTGGCCAGCTACGTACGCTCAAACCCCAGCTATCGTCTGATTTTCGGCGACGCCAACCGCGCTGGATTGATCAGCCGATGGACTATCTCCAGTACTGGGCGCCCTCGGGCAACGGCCAACGTGCAGTCGTCACGGCCAGGGGCCATGTCGCGACACTCGGTACTGACGCCGCTCGGCTGATCAACATCGCCCCGCAACACAAAGGGAATCGCCTGCGTAGCGCCGTTGCAGGCCCCAAGGGCCAATGGATCTATGCCATCAGCGATGCCACCGGCGAGCAGGAGATCTGGCGCTACCCGACCGATGGCTCGAAGGAAGCAAAAGCCCTCACAAGTGATGGCCAGAGCATGCGCTGGAGCATCTCCCTATCGCCAGACGGCCAATGGTTGGCACATGATGATAACCAAGGCCAGTTGTGGCTACTCAATACCCAAAGTGGCAAAAACCGAGTCATCTATAAGCAAGGAATCGGCCGCAAGTCACTCACCAAGAATGGGCAAGACATTACTTGGTCAACAGACAGTCGCTATCTGGCATTCGCCCCCCAGGCACGTAGCGATGACCGCCGCCGCATAGTGCTCTATGACGTTACCGAAGACCGATTGGAGACGGTGACTAGCGATCGTTACAACAGCTATTCACCGGCCTTCTCCCCCAGCGGTGATTGGCTGTATTTCTTGTCCGATCGGCACTTTTCTCCTGATCCCGAGTCACCCTGGGGTGACCGCAATCTAGGCCCGGATTTCAAGAACCGCAGCAATATCTATGCCCTGGCGTTGACCAATCAGGCGCATTTCCCTTTTGCGCCACCAACCGAATTGGAGACGCCCACCGATGCGGCGGCCTCAAACGATAAAACGGACGATGGCTCCTCATCCGGCGATGATGAAAAGACGAAAAAATCCGCCGACAAATCGAACCCGGTTGACTGGTCCAATCTCGCCTCACGCCTGTGGCGAGTGCCAGTACCACCTAGCGATTATAAGGCGCTCAGTGCGACCGAAGAGCGACTGTTCGTCCTTCGATCAAAGTCAGATAATAATGAACTGACCATGATCGATTTATCGCCTCAACCCGAGGTCACGAACTTCGCCGACGATATTGCCGGCTACCGGCTGTCCTACGACCGTCAGCACCTACTGTTGGCACGTGGCGATGGCCAAGACCTTCGCATCGTCCCAGCCGATAAGACGGGCGCCAAAGAAATACCTGATAGCAAAGTGCGTACGGCGGATTGGGCGTTTCAGATTGACCCCATGAATGAATGGCGCTCAATGTTCAATGATACGTGGCTAATGCATCGTAGCGCCTTCTTCGACCCCGACATGCGCGGCGCCAACTGGGAAGAAGTACGCCAAACTTATCGCCAATTACTGCCGCGCTTGGCCGATCGTCGCGATCTCAGCGACCTGATCGGCCAGATGAAAGCTGAATTATCAGCGATGCACTCTTTTGTCTATGGTGGCGATACCAATGATCGCGACAACGTCGAGGGCGCCTCACTAGGGGCACGACTTACAAAAACCCAGGACGGCATTCGCATATCGCATATCTATCGCACCGACCCGGAATTGCCGAGCCGGGCCGCGCCACTTGCCCGCCCCGGCGTCGATGCCCGCAACGGCGACCTACTCCTGGCTCTCAATGGCCAGCCTCTCTCCAACCTGGAAGATCTATATCAGGCGCTACGCAATCAGGTCGGGGAGCAGGTGTTATTAAAGCTCTCACGTGATGGCGACGTCCATAAAACAGTGGCAACGCCTGTCGATCTGGGTACCGATTCTAAGCTGCGTTATCGTGATTGGGTGAGCAGTAATGAAGCGCACGTGGACAAACGCAGCCACGGGCAAATCGGTTACCTGCACCTATATGCCATGGGCGCTGACGATATCGCCCAGTTTGTGCGCGACTTCCAAGCCCAATACCACAAAGACGGGCTGATCATTGATGTTCGACGTAACCGCGGTGGCAGCATCGACAGTTGGGTTATCAACCAACTAATGCGGCGCAGCTGGGCGTTTTGGGATTCACCCGGCCAAAAACCGGAGGTGAATATGCAGCAATCGTTCCGCGGCCATATGGTCGTGCTTACCGATCCTATGACGTATTCCGACGGTGAGACCTTCGCAGCTGGCATCAAGGAACTGGGCATCGCCCCTGTAATTGGTCAGCGCACGGCGGGAGCTGGTGTCTGGCTAAGCAGTAGTCATACCCTGGCTGACGGTGGCCATGCCTCGATCGCCGAGTTTCCCCAGTTCGCAGCTGACGATGGCCGCTGGCTAATCGAAGGGCGTGGCGTGACCCCGGATATTGCCGTAGAAAACAAGCCACATGCCAGTTTCGAAGGCCAGGATGCCCAACTGAATAAAGCTATCGACTATCTGCAAAAACAGCTCGATGAGCATCCGATTAAACCGCTCGAATCACAACCAATCCCTCCGATTGAGGATGCCAATTTGCGATCCGAGCCATAAAGATACGGGACCCGGCCACAAGGCCGGGTCCCGTCGTTTCGCCTCCTCCTCCGGGGCATCTCGCGCTCCGGGGGACTAGTCGTCGCACCCGAGAGCAACACCCAGGGTTTCAGGTTTCCCGAGTTTCCGGGGACAGTATACCGAATTCGGCATTTAACGCCGAAAACATCGCTGAAAACACAGCAAAACCTTAATGGATGCCCCACCGTTTGTGGGTATTACGGACTAATCCGCACCTGGCTGCATTGCTCGGCGCCAACGGGCATACCCAGCGGCAGGCCTATACGGTCGCCGCTATGAGCGATCACTGCCTCCTTATCTATATGCCACGCTAGAGAGCCTGATCTACGCTCAGCCAACAGTACCAGGCAGCCAATACAAACGATGGAAATTAAACGATGATCATCGTAACCGGTGGAGCCGGGTTTATCGGCAGCAACATCATTGCCGGCCTTAACGCCCGGGGTGTACGCGATATTCTAGTTGTCGATGATTTGAGCGATGGCCGCAAATGTCTGAATCTGGCCGATCTGGATTTCGCCGATTATCTGGCATACGACGATCTACTGACGCGGGTGGAAACCGAACCAACGGTCGCCGACCGCGAGATTACAGCGGTTTCCACCAGGGCGCTTGCTCGGACACCACTGAGCAGGATGGCCGCTACGTCATGGATCGCAATTTCCGATATTCCAAGAGTCTGTATCGCTGGTGCCAATGCCACGGCATTGCCTTCATCTATGCGTCATCAGCCGCGGTCTATGGCATGGGCCCGAATTTTGTCGAGCAGCGCAGTGCCGAACGGCCGCTCAATGCCTATGCATTTTCCAAGTTTGCATTTGACCAGTACGTGCGTACCGAGACACCGACCGCAACCAACCAAGTTGCGGGATTGCGCTATTTCAATGTCTACGGCCCGCGCGAGGCTCACAAAGGCAAGATGGCCAGCGTCGCCCGACATTTCTCACGCCAGATAGATAA
Source organism: Salifodinibacter halophilus (assembly GCA_012999515.1). Taxonomy (NCBI): domain Bacteria; kingdom Pseudomonadati; phylum Pseudomonadota; class Gammaproteobacteria; order Salinisphaerales; family Salinisphaeraceae; genus Salifodinibacter; species Salifodinibacter halophilus. Next base: position 1,184,320 of record JABEEB010000001.1, read on the forward strand.
CTCCGGCTTTTGTCAGCTATTCGAGAGCTCCGATGGCTATAACGCCGGCGAACAGCGGCGCGACTTCGTCCATGTCGACGATGTGGTCGCCGTCAATCTGTGGCTTCTCGACCATCCCGGGGTATCTTCAACTGCGGCACCGGGACAGCTCAGTCGTTTAACGACGTCGCCAATGCCGTAATCGCCTGGCACGGACAGGGCGACAAGAGCTATATCAATTTCCCGGAATCACTTATCGGACGATACCAAAGTTACACCCAGGCCGATATAAGCGCTTTGCGTGCCGCCGGATATAGCCAGCCGTTCCTGCCGGTGGAACAGGGCGTGCCGCGGTATCTGGACTGGTTATCTGAAAATAACCGCGGCAACTAACCTGTCTCGCCAGACGATATCAGCGGGGCCCCGGAAACAAAGTACCGGGACAGCCCTGCTGCGACGCCCCGGCGCTAATCGCTCCGGTTGTCCCTCACCGTCGCGAGCCGGTCGGGGAAATTCGTGAAGATGCCGTCCACGCCCCAGTCCATGAGGCGATTCATTACAGTCTCGTCGTTGATGGTATAGACGTGCACGAACAGATCCGCCTCGTGCGCTTTGTGCACGAATGTTGACGAGATTACCTCGCGGCCACTTTTGTTGACATAATTCGTGCCGATACCGTCGGCATACTCGCCGATGGCCTCAAAGTCGCCGCCCTCTGTCTCGGACGAGTACCACACAAGCCGAACGAGCGGGATATCCGAATTGAGTGCGTGCAGCCGCTTCAAACTATCCGACCGGAAGGACTGCAGCACGACCCGATTTTGAGCAATCAAATCGTGCGACTCGAGGATCTCGACGAGCTTTTTCTCGACGCCCGGGTATAGCTGCGGCGACTTCGTTTCGATGTAGTATTTTTCATCCGCGCCGAAGTGCTCGATGATCTCGTCGAGCGTAAGGAGCTTCGCCCCCGCGTAGGCGTCATCGGCCCGATCCGGATGCTTGCGATTGAACCACGAGCCAGCATCAAGCTCCTTGAGCTGGGCCAGTGTGTGCTCGCCGAGTTTGCCCTCACCATCAGTTGTTCTGTCGATAGTCGTATCGTGGGTGGCGACGAGATGCCCATCGCTCGTCATTTGGACGTCAAGCTCCAGGTAGTCCGCCCCGGCCTGCACAGCCTGTTCGAACGCCTGCATGGTCTCCTCCGGTGCATGACCACTAGCGCCACGGTGCGCGATATTCGCGAACGTGGATAGGTCGGCCGCGGGACTGGCGCCACCGGCAGCAGGTATGGCAACCAGAATCACCAGCATGGCGGTCGCAAACCATCGGACTGGGTTAATCAACATGGCGGGGCTCCCTGACTTTTTATTAATAAATCCCGATCGAGCGCGATCGTATAGCACGGTCTACGCTAACTCAAAACCATCCTAGCCTACGGCGATAACTGCCACGACGTGATCGGCGCAATCCGGGCCGGCAATTGTACAAATGTCTGGCTAACCCGAGTTATATATCGCATCTCCGGACCTATTCCCGGCACCTCCAAGGCACAAACCTTGCCGGCCGATATCGTTTAGCTCGTCTTCGGTGAAGCGGTTCGACCAGTTCGCCTCATAGTGCTCCGCCGGAAAGTCATCGGGCGAGTTGCCCTCGCGGAAAGCTTTGGCGATACGTGTAGCGTAGGCAGCGTTCTTGTCGCACATCGGCGCGCAAGGGATGTACATGACGTTGCCCCACCCCTGCTGGTTTTCGACCGGCGCGACCGAGTGGATCATGTCACAGTGCCACCACACCGAGTCGCCGGCCGACAAGTCGGGAATGCTCGACAAAGCCCGCGTTAACAGTGGGTGCCAAGTGTCGTTAATGGGGAGCGCACGCCGAGGTGTGGCACCGCACAAAGAGTTTTCGGGCACATCGTCAAGCAGCGGCCGAAGCAGCACATAAGCCATCGCTGATGGGATTGGCACGGTGTGCAACACGCCTTGATCGCGCTGCATATCCGACAGCGCAGTCCAACCCTGGAATGTGCGAAAGGCCGAACACATCGTGGAACTTTCGTATTCGTGGACATCTGTGCGCCAAGCACCGTCCCACGGGTCGTATTGATCGAAATCGCCATTGAAAATGTGGCGAAATACCTTTTGGTAGCCGGGGTGCAACCAGCGCTCGATGGCACCGCCGTCAGTGTGCGCGCCCAGCCCACCGGAATTGGTTCCTGGTGGTCGGCGCCGCACGCGGTCCGGATAGAGACTGTCCTGATGGGGATCAAACCAGTCCCGCCCTTCTTCGGATCTATATTTCCATAGCTGGTTCATGAACGACTGTACCGTCGCCATGCGCGGGTCCTGGCGCGCTTCCATCTGTGGGCGTGACCAAAAAACGGGGAAGATCTGCGGACGTGTGGCATCCAGCCCGCCAAAAAAATCGTCGGCCGGGCCCTGATACTGGCTGTCAAAGCCATTGGTATCGACGTATTCGACGAGTTGTCGATCCCATTCACGCGCCTGTTCATGCTCAAAGTGGCCACGTATGACTGCGCAGCCACGGCGCCGGATATAATCGATCTGCTCCGAATCCACACGGCCTGCGGCGAGATCCGCGTAGTCGACGATCGGCCAAACTTCCTCGCCGCGAGCACGTGTTGCCTCGATATTTTCAACCTCTTCCGCCACAAAATCGGAGACACGCGCGAAGGCATCGTCGACGTCGCCAATCCGTGCGCGAAGTTCGCGCTTGAGTTCGACAATACGGCCTTCGAGATTATCCGGCAGCGTGGCATCAAAAACCGACAACGGAGCGTTCATCATGGTGGCCACCTATTGATGTTAATCCGGGGGCAGGATACCCCCTCGGCCTCTCACTATGGCTACCAAGTACACAGCCAACTGAGCGCGAATCGGCAACGTTTTATTCATTGAATCTTGCGTCGCAAACTGCGATTCCGCTGCCATTGGTCGCAGCACGACTTCCCGGCCGCTCGGAACGCTATGGCGTTTGGTGAACCGTATTGAACCCGCTTATCGCCGAGACTGGTTGGCCGAGCGATACCCGGTATGCTAATTTTCGCCAGCAAATAAGAATAATTATCATTAATCCTATGCCCCGCCAACGATGTGCCGCAAGGCTACCTGTTCGCCGCGTATTCGCAGGCTTGTTGCTTGTGTGGCTTATTAGCTGTGTCACCCCGGCGATCGCTGCAGACACGGCGGCCGCACAGCTCAAGATTACCGCCGATGGATTCAGCCCCGCCCATCTAACGATTGCGGCCGACAAGCGGGTCAAGATCATGGTGCACAACAAGACTTCACGACCGGCAGAGTTCGAAAGCTATGATTTCACTGCCGAGAAAGTCGTGCCCGGCGGAACCCATGTCCCGGTTTACATCGGCCCGCTAAAACCTGGGGAATACAAATTCTTTAACGATTTCGCATCAGACGTAAGCGGCCGGATCACGGTCCGGTAAATACGGGGCTACGGGTCGTACGGCCCGGTTTTCAGGAGTCGCTCATGCTGGCCACCGCTATTATTGTTTTTCGTGAAGTGCTCGAAGCAGCACTCGTGATCTCTATCGTGCTAGCTGCCGCCAAGGGTGTGGCCGGACGGGGTCGCTGGGTCAGCCTGGGCGTGCTACTGGGGATCGCCGGGGCCTGCGTGGTGGCCACCTTCGCCGGCACTATCGCGGGCGCGGTGGAAGGTCGTGGCCAGGAATTTCTCAATGCCGGCATTCTGTTGGCCGCTGCCGCCATGCTGGGCTGGCACAACATCTGGATGAGCCAGCATGGCAAGGAACTGGCACGCGACATGAAAGCCGTGGGGCATGACGTGGCCAGCGGTATCAAACCCTTATCCGTGCTCATGATCGTGGTCATGGTGGCAGTGCTTAGAGAAGGCTCGGAGACAGTTCTGTTCGGCTATGGCATCTACGCCAGCGGCGCTGGCGCGGCCACTATGCTGGGCGGTGCGGCCTTAGGCGTAAGCGGCGGCTTGTTGGCGGGAGTGCTGCTGTATAAAGGCCTGTTGCGTATTCCGACTCGCTATCTGTTTACCGTCACGGGTTGGATGATTCTCCTGCTGGCCGCCGGTATGGCAGCCGATGCAGCCGGTTTTCTGGCCCAGGCAGGCGTTCTACCCGCGCTCGGCAATTCAATCTGGGACACGTCCTGGCTGCTAACCGAGCACTCGTTGGTCGGGCGCATCCTGCATATTCTGATTGGCTACACGCAGCGGCCTTCAGGCATCCAGTTGCTCTTTTATATAGCGGCATTGGCACTCATTGGCGGCATGATGTTGTGGATCAATCGCCGTAAGACGCCATCCAACGCCGATACGCGCCGGGCTACGGCCTAGGCGCGACGCCTGCGGTTGCCAACCATGTCGAATGCGTCCAATCGGCTGCAGCAGATCGGGATCCACGTCGAGGGGCCCAACGGCAGCCAACGTCAACGACAGCAAAGCCCTTGGGCCAAGCGTATCGAAGCTTTTGTGGTGCGACACCGCGATTTGCTGGGCGGCATTCAGGTCGCCATGTTCATCATCTTTCTGTGCCTGATGATTGGGCCACTGTTTCTGCCGCTGCCGCATCAGGGCGAATATTTCTATAACAACTTCACCGTCTTTGCGAACTTCATCATCTGGGGACTTTGGTTTCCGTTGGTGTTCGTATCGGTGATTTTCTCGGGACGCAGCTGGTGCGGCGTACTCTGCCCGCTGGGTGCCAGTTCGGAATGGGCCAACCGGGTCGGCCTCAAGCGACCGGTGCCGCGCTGGGTTCGCTGGCAAGGCACGCCAATCATCAGTTTCATCATCATCACCGTGCTGGCTCAGACCGTCAGCGCGCGTGACTATGCGACGGGCATCGCGGAGGTCTTCGGCTTGACCTTTGTGTGCGCGATCGCGTTGGGGCTTGTCTACGGCCGCGGTGCCAGCAAACGTGCCTGGTGCCGGCATATGTGTCCGATCGGACTGATGCTGGGCGTGTTCTCACGTATCGGCGCCATTCAGCTCGCGCCCAAGCTACCGCGCGGCGATAACGATGCGTATGCCGAGAAGGGCGTTTGCCCGACCATGATCGATATCAATCGCAAGACTGAGTCGCGCCACTGTATCGAGTGCTTTCGCTGCGTGAACCCGGATGCGCGTGGCGGCTTGAAGATGTTGTTCCGGCGCCCGGGCACCGAAGTCGAGCAGATCCGCGAACATAACCCTAATGCAGCCGAAATCTGGTTTCTATTTCTGGCAACAGGACTGTCGCTAGGCGGTTTTCTGTGGCTCGTGCTGCCGCTGTATCAGACCCTGCGCCAAAGCGTCGGCGAATGGGCAATCAACCATGGCTGGTTCTGGATCGGCACGTCCGGGCCAGCCTGGCTAATGTCGATTCATCCGGCCGGCCACGAAGTGTTCAGTTGGCTGGATTTCTTCATGATCGTCGGCTTCATGGGCGGCTGTGCCATCGGCCTGACAATCGCACTAACGTTTACCACCGCGATATCCAGTTGGGTGTCGGGTCGCCTGGGGGGAGATCTGGATTGGCGTTCGCGCCTGGTTGAACTGGCCTATGCCTATATGCCGGTGGCCATGCTGTCATTGGTGATCGGGCTCGGCGGCAAACTGTTCGAAGCGCTCACCCTGATCGGTGTTCCAGGCGCAATGGTCGCCAGTATCAAGTTGGTGTTGTTTGGGCTGAGTGTGCTTTGGAGCTTACAACTGGGATATCGATTGCTGGGTCGACAGGCACTCAGTGGCCTTCGGCGACTGCTCGCCTTGGTGCCCATGGTTGCGGGCATTGGTCTAATCGGCATTGCCTGGAGTCCCGCACTTTTCAGCATGTGATGTCCGCTAAGCCTTTTGGCTTCATTGAGTCGTAAGTAAGTTTCAATAAAGGAGAAATATAATGAAACGCATAGCACCTCTAGCTGTAGGCACAGCGCTGATCGGCGCCACGGCGCTTGCATCGGCACCGGCGATGGCGGCCGAACATTCGATCGGCGACCCCCTGGTGACCAACGGCCTGATCATCAGCCCGGTATTTCTGCAAGCTGTAGATATGTCGGGTGAGCAATCAGGAATGAATAGCAGCGAGGCCGATATACACTTTGAAGCCGATATCCATGCCGACTCGGATGAAAAACACGGCTTTGACCCGGGCGCCTGGATTCCCTACCTGACGGTCAGCTATAAACTGACCAAAAAAGATTCCGACTGGTCGTCCGCAGGTGGTCTCATGCCCATGGTGGCGAGTGACGGCCCGCACTACGGAGCCAATGTTGAGCTGGACGGCCCCGGTAAATATACGGTCCAACTCCGCATCCTGCCTCCGTCGCACAACGGATTCTCTCGTCATACCACCAAGGACACGGGGGTCCCAGCCTGGTGGAGCCCGATTACCCATACCTGGAAATTCACGTATGTGGGCGTGGGCAAAAAAGGCGGCTACTAACCAAATCGCGCCGTATATGCCCCGAAAGCTCCAGCCGGCACACCGGCTGGAGCCATAAAATGGATCGGGGCCATCCCAAGCAGTCCATCGCGCGGGGCAGCGGGTGGCAAAATCCGGGGACAGTATATTTAATTCCACGGTTCCGATCCGGAAACACCAAGACTGCTCACTTACGATCCAAGAATCCGCCACAGAGCATCGTTCATTACGTTTACCGATATAGCTCCGCCGTGAAGTACGCGAGCACATCCGCATCGAGCCGAATCGCAGTAACGACTTTAGCCGCGGTGGCCACGCTTGAGGCGTCGGCGCCAGCTCGAGACCGCCCTAGCCTATAGCGACAACTGTCACGACTTTATCGAGACGGTCCGGTCCCGCCAATGCCGGACACCCCGCCGAAACAAACGGCATACCTCCGAAGCCGTCGGCGAAAACTGCGCCGAGTAGAGACAAACCAGCGGAGCCGGTGACCGAGCAAGTGTTAGCGACGTTAACGGCGGATGCGTCCAGAGCCATTGGTTCAATTCATCGGCGATGGCTGCCGCGTCCGGGTCGAGCATTTGAGACCGCGATCGACTAATAGGAGATATACACTGCCTCTAGACCTTCGGGCAAACAGATCAACAAGGTTTCTATGGCGCGAAACATTGAAATCAAAGCTTGGTCAGCCGATTGGGCTGAGCAATCTCGCGTAGCCGCCCGTATTGCTGACGGCCCGCCTGTGCTGATCGCACAAACCGACACCTTCTTCCATGCAAGACAAGGACGACTCAAACTCAGAGAGTTTGCGGATGGATCCGGGGAGTTAATTCAATACCAAAGAGCCGATTCGGCAGGCCCTGAATTATCAAGTTACATCCGGTCTCCGACGCCCGACCCTCAATCCCTCAAGGAATCGTTATCGGCCGCGCTCGGTGTTCAAGCCGTCGTGCAGAAAAACCGCACGCTCTATACAGTAGATCAAACGCGGATACATCTGGACGAAGTATCGAATTTAGGGCGGTTTATCGAGCTTGAAGTGGTTCTTCGCTCTGATCAAACAGAAGACGACGGCGAGTCTGTTGCGGCGGCGTTAATGGCCCAGATTGGCATCCAGCAGGCTGATTTAATCACTGGTGCCTATGTCGACTTAATCGCTCGTGGCGTCGATTGACCAACAAGGCGCTGCCGCCGACGTCACAACCGCTCCGCGGTTTCATCCCGACTAAGCCAATACCCGTCGCCTGAACGCCGCCGATTCACGGATCCGCATCCACCGCGACCAAGGTGTGACGGCAGAATCAACCCGCCCGCTCGTTACTGTCCGTCGGCGAGAGCTCCGTTAATCCGGGGACAGTATATAAAATTCAATATTTAGTACTGAATACGGCACCGGAGATACAAATCAGTATACTGTCCCCGAATTCGCAAAGCCCCCGTCTGCGACACTTTCGAGTAGTCGCGATATCGTCGCCCATCACCGTCCGGTTCGATCCGGGCGGTGATCGCGCAGCTAGACGTCGGTATCCAGGCCACTCATCAGCTTGGTCAGTAGCGCATTCAGCGTTCGCTGCTCCTCTTGGTTTAGCGGGGAAAGCGCGCGGGCCTCGTTGTCCACATGTGGCGCGATGGTGTCGTTCACGAGGTCGAGTCCTTCTTCCGTCAGCGTGACCAGCATGCTGCGGCGATCAGCCGGGTTGGGACGGCGCGCGATCAAGCCGGCCTTTTCCAGCCGGTCGAGCTGGTTGGTCATGCCCCCCGAGGAAAACATCAGCACCTTGAACAACTGGGTCGGCGTCAGGGCGTAGGGCTTGCCGGCGCGACGCAGAGTGGCCAGCACGTCGAACTCCCTCGGTTGCAGACCGCGCTCGCTGAAGAATGGCTCCAGATAATCATGGGAGATATGGCGGCTGATGGCTCCCAGGCGGGCGGTCAACTCCATGGGAAGCAGCTCGAGATCGGGACACTCCCGACGCCACTGATCGATCGCGACACTGACTCTGTCCATATGCCTTGCTATCCATTTATCTTGATATCAAGATTCTTTGTGTCATGATACACGACGATGAGATAGCGGAGTACAGAATGGCGAATGTACCCACGGGACACAAGGCTGACGTCGCCAAGGCCCTGGGCTGCCTGTTGCTGGCCGGCACTCTGATGGCTCTGTCACTGAGTGTGGCCAAGTTAGCCGACGCGGCGGACCTGCCACGCCTCTCTTTCCTGATGGTGACCATGGCCGGGGCGAGCCTCGCGCAATTGCTGCTGTCGTTGCCGAAAAGAGCGCACTGGCGGCTCGATCGACGCGTCATCGAGTATGCGCTGGTGTCCGGAATCCTGTTGGCTCTGCCCAATGCACTCGGCTTTCTGGCAGTACGTCACGTGGGGGCTGGGTTCGTCTCATTGAGCCTCGCCTTTCCGATACTGATGACCTGGCTGCTGGCGGTTTTGCTGCGCATGGAGTCGCTGCGCTGGGATCGGCTGGGCGGCGTGTTGCTGGGACTTACCGGCGGCGTCGTTCTGGCACTGTCCAAGGCCAGCGTCGGCGGCGGCCATCTGGGCTGGTCGCTGTTGATTCTGCTGCTGCCCCTGACGCTGGCTCTGGGCAACATCTATCGGACATGGCGCTGGCCGGATGGCGTGCCGCTTGCCTTCCTCACGGCTCTAGTGCTGGCGGGTGCTGCCCTCGGCCTGTTACCGGTCGCGTTCGGCACCGAAACGGGGCGGATTGGTGAGCTATTCGCTGCGCCTGCCGCGGTAGGGCTGCTGTTGGTCGAAATAGGTATATTCACCGTCCTGTATCTGTTCTTCTTTATTCTGCAACGACTGGCCGGACCGGTATACCTGAGCCAAATCGGTACCGTCGCCGCCGTCATGGGCACGGCCATCGCCGTACTCTTTCTGGGGGAGTCGGCACCGCCCAACCTGGCCATCGCCGGTGGTCTGGTCATTGCCGGCACCCTGGTTTTCCAGCGTGCGGCCTGGCGCGCTGCACAAGCCTCGTCACCTTCTACCGTTAGTCGAGCCAAGAAGCCCTGAGCATGTTGCATGCTGCCCTGAACCAGCGATACGCCACCAAACGCATGAATGGCCATCGTGTACCCGAGGCCACGGTCGAACGCATCCTGGACGCGGCGCATCTGGCTCCCTCGCCCTATGGGTTGCAACCGTACTCGGTCGTGGTGGTCGAGACACCGGAGCTGCGCGAACGCTGCCAGCCGACGGGATCGAGGGACAGGATCGAGGGACAGTATATAAAACTCAATATTTAGTACTGAGCACGGCATCGTATTTATTCGGTAGAAACTCGGTCACTCGATAGTCCGCCAGTTCATGCTGATAGAAAGGGTCTTTCTTCAAGACCCTTTCTATCTTATTTCTGCTGAGTTTTCCGCTGGCAATGATGATGCCGCCGTCTCTGGGATTCTTGGGCCCTGATACCAGAAAGGCACCTCGGCCATACTGATCATCCAGGAAGTCACGGTGGGGCTGTAGCTGCGCCTCGATATTCTCGAACGGGTTGGTGTAGGTAAGTTCTACGATATACATAAAGTGCTTACCCTTTGGGGTCCGGGGATAGCATACTAAATTCAACATCTAGCACTGACTGGAACGGTGGCGAAAGATAAATCAACATACTGTTTGCTCGACTCTTCGAATCCTGCTTTCTTGCCACCTTCTCGTTATTATTGCCTTTTCTATCTTTGGCTTTGTAAAGCCACCGAGGCCTGAACAATGTCGGATGTCATCACTCAATCGGTGATTACCTGCCCGGAATGCAGCCACACGAAAGCAGAGTTTATGCCAACGGATGCCTGCCGATATTTTTACCAATGCGAGGCATGTGAGTGCCTGCTTCGTCCCAAGCCGGGAGACTGTTGCGTGTTCTGTTCTTACAGCTCTGTCGATTGCCCGCCGGTACAGGAGGGAAAATCGTGTGGCGAGTAGTCGTATAACGAGACCGGATCCACTAGGCCGCCGGCATGGAATGCAATAATATTGAAATGCTATATCGTTCTTTATGTGCGGCTTTGAACGAGCATATACTGAATTATATTCGAGCCGGGGAGATGGGCTGTGAGCGATTGCTGTAACAACTCGACTGTCGGTCAGGGCACGGAAGATGCACTGTTCATCAGCCGCGGCGTGAGTCGGCGTGCGCTACTCAAGCGCATGGGCAGTGTTGCCGGCGCCGCCGCGCTGGCGGGCCTTCCCGCCTGCAGTAGCGGGGGTGGTGAAACCGTTAAGCTAGCTTTCTGCAGCCAATTGCTGTGCGTGGCGCCGTACGAGGCCACTCGCGCCGCTGGTTTCTTCGCCGAAGAAGGGCTCGACGTGCAGTTAGTCTATAGCCGCGGCGGCAGCGCAGCGGTACAGGCGCTCAATGCGGGCGGCGTCGACTACGCTGCCACCTCGTTCGACGCAGCCCTTAACGCGTTCGCCAACGGCGCGAATGTCATGCGCTTTGCCACCACCGGGCGACTGCCGTTATTCGCGCTCGCAACCGGGCCACACACCGCTGACGGCATCCGTAGCATCGACGATCTCAAAGGCAAGACCGTCGGCGTGGCCCAGCTCGGCAATTCCGACCACGCTTTGATGCTGTATCTGCTGGAGCAAAATGGCATCGACTCCGACAGCGTCAACTTTGCCATTCTCGGCCCCAATCTCTATGACGCTCTGCGTCTGGGGCAAGTGGATGCCGGCATGGTGCAAGAGCCGGGGTTGACCCTGCTGCAACGCGAGGGTGCCCGGGTCCTAGTCAACCTGATGACCACCGAGGACGCTAAACGCTATCTGGGCGGCGCTTACGAATTCATGGGCGTTGCCGTACGGCCGGACGAGGCCGAACAACGCCGTGAGCAGATGCAAAAAATTGGGCGTGCGCTCACCGCCGGCATGGAATACATGCAACAAGCGCCGATCGAGGACATTATCGACGCCCTGCCCGATGAACTAGTCGCGGGCGGCGATATGGAAGTGCTTGCCAAGGCGCTGGCGGAATATCGCGCATCGCTGTACCCGTCGAGCGTACAGATCTCTCGGGACGCCTGCGACAGCGTGATGAAAGCGCATCTGCTCGCCGACATCCAGAAAGAACCCGTCAATATGGACCAACTACTCAACCAGTCCGTGCTCGGCGCCTAATGCTGAGTATTTCCAACCTTGCGCTGGCGTACGGCAACGCCGAACCAGTGCTCGAAAACGTCGACCTCGAAGTCCCCCAAGGCGAATTCATCAGCCTAGTCGGCCCGTCCGGCTGTGGCAAAAGCACACTGCTACGGGCCGTCATGGGACTGCAGGCACCCCACGGCGGGCACGCCGAGTTGGATATTCCAGCGCATGAGGTGGGCATTCTGTTTCAGGACGACGCCCTGCTTCCCTGGCGCACCGCATGCGAAAACGTCGCCCTCGGGCTGCGCATCCACGGTACCGATAAGCGCGCGGCGCGAGCGCAGGCGAACGAGTGGCTCGCCGCTGTCGGCCTCGCCCAGCTGGCGCACCGCTACCCGCGCGAACTCTCCGGTGGCCAGCGCAAGCGCGTTGCCATCGCCCAGGTGCTCGCACTGCGACCCAAACTGTTACTGATGGACGAGCCCTTTGCATCGCTGGACGCCATCGTGCGCCACTACCTGACCGAAGATCTCCTCAAATGGGTGGAAGGGGAAGGCCTGACCGTACTCATGGTGACCCACGATCTGGAAGAAGCGGTCAGCGTATCCGACCGCGTGGTGCTGCTCGGAAACGGCCCGCGCGCCCACGTCAAATGCCGTTTCGAGGTCCCCATCGCCCGGCCACGCGACCCGATGCGAGCACGCGAACACCCCGAATTCATACCATTGCTCGAGCGTCTTTGGGACGCACTTTCGGAAGAAGTGCATGCGCGACCTAACGGCGCAGACAACAAACCCGATCCGGAGGCGGCGCGATGATCACGCCGCGCTTGGGCGTTTTTCTGCGACGGACTGTCGCATTGATCGCGGTATTGGTGCTTTGGGAACTGGCCGCCGGCCCGCTAGGCTGGGTCGACCCGTTTTATCTGCCACCGCCGTCCGATATCGGCGCCACGCTGGCGGACCTGTTTGCCGGCGGCGACATCTACCAGCACTTGGCAAGCACATTCGGCGCCGCGCTGGCAGGCCTGGCACTGGGCGTGTTCATCGGTGCCTTGTTCGGCTTCAGCGCCGCACTCGTGCCCGTTTTGGCCGAGTTACTGGAACCTGTGATGGTGCTGCTTAATGCAATCCCGCGCGTAATCCTCGCCCCGCTTTTCATCATCTGGCTGGGCATCGGCATGGGATCCAAGATTGCGCTCTCGTTTATTCTCGTAGTGGTGCTAACCTTCTTCTCAGTCTACAACGGCATCCGCGAGGTCGATGTCCGCCTAGTCGAGCGTGTGCGTACGCTCGGCGGCGGCTCCTGGATGGTGTTGCGCGAGGTTTACATCCCATCGGTCGTGTCGTGGGTGATGAGCAACCTCAAGGTGGCCGTCGGCTTCGCATTTACCGGCGCCGTAGTGGGCGAATTCGTGGCCTCCACCCGCGGGCTGGGCTACCTGCTGTCCTTCGCTCAGACCACCTACAACGCCTCGCTGAGCATGGCGCTGATCTTCATGGTCGTGGTTGTGGTGATGCTGCTGTTCTCGGCCGCCGGCTGGCTGGAACGCCGCCTGCTGCGCTGGAAATACCGATGAGCAACTGCTGCTCGCCGAGCCACGAGCGAAAGCAACTGTCGGTACACAGTTGCTTCGAGCGCGGGCGAACCACACGGGGATTGCCACCGCTGGCCATTGCCGGCGAACGCGTAACCACCTCATATGGTTTATGGGCCGCTTTCTCCCTGCGCCTGGAAGCAGACAGCCTGTGTGAGATCCGCTTCACCGCCAGCACCTGCACTACGCTCATTGCGTATTGCCAAGCGCTGGTCGAATTGATCCAGGGACGAAGGCGCGACGAAGCACGTGAATCGGGAAGTCGATTCCTGATTGACCGCCTGCCGGGTGTACCCATGGCTAAGCACGATCGTGCGACATTGGCCGCGGCAGCTTTCCAAGCCGCACTTGCGGCAACTAATAAACCACCCGAAACGGGAGAAACTAAATGAAAGTCGCCTACCTCTTCGCCACACAGAAGCACACGGTTTCATACGTGCTCGGCCGCATGATCCTGCCGCAACTCGAAGAAGCACGTCATGGTGTCGAGGTCGTAGGGATGTTCTTTTTCGAGGACAACAACTACGTGTTATTGGACGGCAACCCGATTGGCGAACGTCTAAAAAAAGTCGCCGATACCCAGGGCATCCAGCTGATGGGTTGCGACCAGTGCTGCTACGAACGTGAAATCGCCGACCAACTCATGGACGGCGTTCCGATTGGCTGTTTCCCGGACCTCTACGGCGCGCTCGCCGGCAACATGCCAGACCAGGTCATCACGCTCTAAAGCATTCCTTACGGGTCGGCAGAGTATATTCCACCCATGCTGATTTGCCAGCATCCGTGGTATCACTCTTGCCGCCCCGGCTTGGTGACGCCCGCCGGCCACACGAACCGCCTCACCCGCGGCGATTGGCCGGCGTCGGCTCGTCCGGCAGGCGAAGCCAAGGGAATTCACGCTTGTTGTGCGCCAAACACCCTGATCCCGCATCGCTAAACACGCGTCAGAATGACCGAATCGGGCGAGCTCTGGTGTCCGACCGTAAAAGCATAGGACAAACCTAACGACCACGAATCCCATTTCACCGCCGGCGCCACCGCGTACGGTCAATCCGGCTCCGTGTTCGCCTATAATGGTGCGTTTGCGCGCAGGCGAATCGTTCGACATGAAATGGGATGTGCTGGTCGTGGGCGGTGGTGCCGCCGGGCTGATGTGCGCGCTTGTCGCCGGCCAGCGCGGGCGACGGGTCTGCGTGGTCGAACATACCAAGCGTGTCGGCAAAAAGATCCTGATGTCCGGCGGTGGCCGCTGCAATTTCACCAACTTGGGCGTTACTCCGGAGAGCTTTCTCTCGGCGAATCCGCACTTTGCCAAGTCGGCATTGGCACGCTACACGCCGCAGGATTTCATTGATCTGGTAGACCGACACGGCATCGCCTGGCATGAAAAGGAAAAAGGCCAGCTTTTCTGTGATTCGTCTTCCAAACAGATCGTGCGAATGTTGCTGGACGAATGCCACGCTGCGGGCGTGCACATAACGGTTTCCTGCAGCATCGAAAAGGTTGAACGCCGTGCGGACGGTTTTGCCGTGGACACCACACACGGAGCGGCGGAATGCGAATCGCTGGTGGTGGCCACGGGCGGACTGTCCATTCCACGCATGGGTGCCTCCGGCCTGGGTTACCAACTGGCGCGGCAGTTCGAACACACGATTCAGCCCACGCGCGCAGCACTAGTGCCACTGACGCTCGACGGCCGGCACCTGGCGCGCTATCAGGATCTGGCCGGCATCAGCCTGCCGGATGCGGAAGCACGGGCGAACGGCACCGCCTTCCAAGCCGGCATGCTATTCACCCATGGCGGCTTGAGTGGGCCGGCCATTTTGCAGATTTCCTCGTACTGGCAACCGGGCGACGATTTGCGGCTTAATTTCACGCCAACAGTGGAGCCGGGCTGGTTGTCCGAGCAGGCGCGGGAGCGGCCTGACGTGTCGCTGAAAACTGTCCTAGCAAACACCTTGCCCAAACGTTTGGCGCAGCGTCTATGCGAACTCCGGTTCGCCGAGCACCCCATGCGCCAATACCGTGCGGAGCGGCTACGCGAGATCGAACAAGAACTTTGCGACTGGCCCATCGCCGCCAACGGCACCGAAGGCTATCGCACCGCCGAAGTCACGCTGGGCGGCGTGGATACCGATGGGCTGTCCTCGCGCACGATGGCATCCAAGCACGTGCCCGGGCTTTATTTCATCGGCGAAGTAGTCGACGTAACCGGGTGGCTGGGCGGCTACAACTTTCAGTGGGCCTGGGCATCGGGCCAGGCGGCCGGCGAAGCCGTCTAACGACACGCGCACCAGCCGGTAATTATGGGGTCAATGACTAAGCGCCCCGCTAAATCTGGCGGCACAAGTCCGCCGCGCGATTAGCCCCGCCCTATTCTGCTAAGCGAGCGTAAACGCAACCAGGATGGCATTCAGCGCCCTAGCCTTAGACAGCGCTAACTGGCTGTTGATGGGCGCATAGCGGCAATGAAGACGGCCAAGCGACTGTCGTCCGTATCGCGTCATGCAAACGCGACAGCTTCGAAACGACGCTTCGGTTGCGTCAATCCAGCGCCTAATTGAACCAAGGGCAATTCATACAATTGACGAGCATGCTGCTCCTGGACGGCGGCAAAAACGCCAGAAATCGCAGCCGATAACGCTTGATCCGGCGGTTGATGCTGCAAGCGTGCGCCGGTGTACAAAGCGGTGACCACGTCGCCCGTTCCGACGGGCTGGACCGGTAGACGCGGCGTTTCGACTCGCCACGCCCCATGCTCGGTTACCGCGATGCAATCGAGCGTGTCGGCCTCAGATGCGCCAACGCCAGTTACGACGACCTCACGCGCGCCGCGCTCGATGAGTTGATGAGCAGCCGTCTTGGCCGCATTCGGCGTTCTCGTTGGTAGACCGGTCAGGCGCTCGAGTTCGTAGTCGTTGGGGACGACGAGATTCGCGAGCGGCAAGAGTGTATCCCGGATACCGGCGAAGGTTTCCTGATCGGCGATATCACCAGCCTCCCAACTACCGATGACCGGATCGAGCACATAGGGGCAGTCAGCATTGTCGGCTTTAACCTGCTCGACGAAACGCGCTATCCGGCTTACGGGACCAGCCGCGCCGAGATAACCACTGATGATAGCGCGGGTGCGGCGCGGAGGTTGGCGCTCGAGCAGCGCGTCGAGAAGCACGCCGATCTGCTCCGGATCGATCACATCTCCCGCCATCGACGCATAGCGCGGGGTGTTGCTAAACAAAACAGTCGGCACCGCGCTAACCGGGATGCCGGCAAGCTCGAGCGGTAACATAGCAGCGCTGTTGCCGGCATGGCCAAAGACAAGCTGCGACTGGATCGAAACCACGCTCGGTTCCTGATTGATCATACGACGGCCGGAATTGGTGATTACGCGGTTGTCAGGCTCACGCAGCCTGCTGGAAAAAAGCGCTTAAAACAACGCCACGATTTCACTCAATCAATCCGCCAAATGCCTGAGACGATCCATTCATTAGGACAGTTCGCAGCACAATCCACGACAATTCGAAATCCCAATAAGGGGACAGTATACGAAGTTCAACATGCTGCCCCGCCCAATAAGGGGACAGTATACGAAATTCAACATGCTGCCCCGACCTTTTGCCCAACCTCTCCGTCTTGCCTGTGCCTGATTCGGCGCTCGTAACGATTTCCCCACCAACACCGCATTTCGGCGACACAAAGCTAAGACTCTAAGCCGACGATCCGATTGGCAGTTATAATCGTCGCTCGCCAAGTTGCATTTCTCGGGATTTTTCGTGACTGACGAACAGGGCCTGACCTACGCCGAAGCGGGCGTTGATATCGACGCAGGTAATGAATTAGTTACCCGCATTGGCACGCGCGTCGAGGCGACGCGTCGGCCGGAAGTACTCACCGGACTCGGCGGTTTCGGCGGCTTGTTCGAGCTGCCTGTCGATCGCTACAAGCGACCTGTGCTGGTCTCGGCCACGGACGGCGTCGGCACCAAGCTTCGGCTGGCGATCGAGGCCCAGCGGTATGACACGCTCGGCATCGACCTGGTGGCGATGTGCGCCAACGACGTGCTCGTAACGGGTGGCGAGCCTCTATTCTTCCTGGATTATTACGCAACGGCGCAGCTCGACACGGACGTGGCGGCCGCCGTGATCGACGGCATTGCCGCTGGCTGTGAGCAAGCCGGAGCCGCATTAATCGGCGGCGAAACCGCTGAGATGCCGGGAATGTATCAACCCGGCGATTTCGACCTGGCGGGTTTTTGTGTGGGCGCGGTCGAGCGTGACGCCATCGTCGACGGCAGTAACGTAACCGCAGGTGATGTCGTTATCGGTTTGGCCAGCAGTGGGCCGCACGCCAACGGCTATTCCCTGATCCGGCGCGTCATTGACGAGGCCGGTGCTGACCTAACCGATACACTCGACAATCGGCCGCTTGTCGATCATCTGATGGCACCGACACGCATCTACGCCCACGCGGTACGCCAGCTACAAGCCACTGTATCCATGCACGCCATGGCGCATGTGACCGGCGGCGGCCTGGCCGATAATCTGGCGCGCGTACTGCCGACCGAAGCGGCGGCGCAGATTCACGAAAATCGCTGGGAACGACCGGCCATTTTCGACTGGTTGGCTGAGCACGGCGGAATCAGCGCCGATGAAATGCGGCGCACCTTCAACAACGGCATCGGTTTCTGCGTGGTCGTGCCCGCCGAGCAGAGCGACACGGCTTTGCAAGCATTAGCCAATGCCGGCGAAACGGCACAGGTGATCGGCGAAATCGAGCATCAACGCGCCGACGCACCGTCGGTGTCCATCGGCTGATTCCATTGACCCGGCACGCACGTCTAGCAGTCGTGGCCTCGGGCCGCGGCCGGAACCTGCAAGCGATCCAGCACACGATCGAGCAAGGTGGGCTCGATGCAACGATCGTCGGGGTGTTTTCGAACCGCCGTCGCGCGCCCGCGCTTGCGTTTGCGGCTGACCGCGGGCTTCACCATTTCGCCCTCAAGCCGAAGCGGTTTCACGATCGTGCCGCATTCGACGTGGCACTTGCCGAAGCCGTCGCGGCCGTCGATCCGGACTGGGTCATCCTCGCCGGCTATATGCGGATTCTGACGCCGAAGTTCATCGACCGGTTCTCAGGTCGTCTGGTCAACATCCATCCTTCGCTGCTGCCAGCCTACAAAGGGCTGGATACGCACGCCCGCGCGCTTGCCGCCGGTGAGACCGTCCACGGTGCGAGTGTGCATATCGTTACCGACGAGCTCGACGCCGGGCCTGTCATCCGGCAAGGCTATATCCACACCGCAGACGACGATACACCCGAAACGCTGGGCGAGCGGGTAATGAGTCGCGTTGAACAGCAAATCTATCCGGCCGCGCTCGCTGAACTGAGTAGCGGGCGTGTGGTCTATAGAGACGGCGGCATCATCCGCGACGGCCAGCCGCAAAAGGAAGCACCGAATGACTGCTACGACGCCGATTAGGCGCCTGACAATACATATCGCTTACGGCCTGGCACTTTTCGTGACCACGACCGGAGCCGCACTTGCCAACACCGCCGCGACCACACCCTTCATTGGCCACTTCAAGGTCAGCCGCAGCGGACTCGGTCTCGGCACGGCGAAGTTTCATCTACGGCCCGGCGACAAGCCTGGTTGCTACGTCTACACCGGCCGCGCTGACCCTAATGCACTGGCTAAGATGTTCATCGGCCGCATCACCGAAAAAAGCCGTTTCTGTATGCGCGATGGCCAAATCCGGCCACAGTATTTCAAACACCATATCGACGGCGCGAAAGACGACAGCTTCACGCTGAATTTCGACTGGTCGAAACACGTCGTCCGCTACGAAAACGAGCAAGGCCAGACCCGGACCATGCGTTTCGACGATCAGGTGCTAGATCCGCTATCGCTGCAGATCGCGGCCCGGCGTTGGCTCATGAATGCCCAAGATCCATCCGAACTCGGCACACGCACGTTCACGCTCGTCGACGAAAACAAGATCAAGCCATATCAACTCAAGGTTACGCCTGCGCCCGACATCTCCGTGCCCGCCGGCACGTTCCAGGTGCTCAAGCTCAAGCGGACCAATGACAACCATCCGCTGACCTTCTGGCTGTCGAAAAAGCACGACTGGATCCCGGTCCGCGTTCACAAATCCGCGGGCAGCAGCTCGTACCAGATGGACATCAACAAGTTGATCGTGGACGGCGCAAACGCCGGCTGATTCAAAGCTTCAACGCCTGTTAACAGCGCTTAGCATCCGAGCGTCGCGTCGCCGCCACTCTAGCGGACGCTGCATTCAAGCGCGCGGCAGCGTGACTCCCTGTTGGCCCTGGTATTTGCCACCGCGATCGGCATACGAAGTCTCGCAGACCTCATCGGATTCCAGGAACAACATCTGGGCCACGCCTTCATTGGCGTAGATCTTGGCCGGCAACGTCGTGGTATTCGAGAATTCCAGCGTGACGTGGCCTTCCCACTCCGGTTCGAGCGGTGTGACATTGACGATGATGCCGCAGCGGGCATAAGTCGATTTACCGAGACAGATCGTCAACACATTGCGTGGAATACGGAAATACTCAATGGTCGAAGCCAGTGCAAACGAATTCGGCGGGATGATGCACGTCTCGCCCTCGAAATCCTGGAAACTCCGTGAATCGAACGACTTGGGATCGACCACCGCGGTGTTGATGTTGGTAAATATCTTGAAATACGGCGAACAACGCACGTCGTAGCCGTAGCTCGACACGCCGTAGGACACGATACGTTCACCGGCGGCGTGCTTGATCTGCGACGGCGAAAACGGCTCGATCAAACCGTTGTTTTCGGCCATCCGTCGGATCCAACGGTCGGACTTAATACTCATGAGGGTGTGCCGTGTTCCACTTTGCTAACCGTACAATAGTAAACTGTGCAGGTTAATAGGCCCAGCGCTGAGTGCTTAAAAGCACAGGCGCTGTCCATTCGCGAGTAAATCGTCATCGACGGACTTTTCTGGTTGCAATTGGTTGGCGGTCTGGCTGCCGGCGTGGCGTTCGTCTATACCGCTGCCGCCGCCATCCTGGTGCGGCGCGGTCCGCCGGCGCCGCGCCAGAAACCACGGCCGCAACCACCGGTCACGATCTTGAAGCCCTTGTGCGGCCAAGAGCAGGGGCTCGAAGATTGCCTACGGAGTTTCTGCACGCAGGACTACCCGCAATATCAAATCGTGTTCGGCGTTGCCGACGCCAATGACCCAGCGCTGACTGTCGTTGAACGGCTTCAGGCGACATTCGATTCGCCAATGATCGATGTCGTGGTCGATCCAACGCAGCACGGCAGCAATCGCAAAGTCAGCAACCTACTCAACATGCTACCGCGCGCCGCTCACGACACGCTGATCGTCGCCGACAGCGACATCCGCGTCGATAGCGATTATCTCGAGCGCATCATCGCCACACTGAACACGCATCCACGCGCCGTGGTGACCTGCGCCTATCGCGCGTTTCCCGGCCCGTCGATTTGGTCACGCCTGGGTGCGTTATTCGTCAACGGCTGGTTTCTACCATCGGTTCTAATCAGCCAGCGACTAGGCCAGACCTCTTTCGGTTTCGGATCCACCCTCGCGTTCAACCGCTCGATGCTCGACAGCGCCGGCGGATTCCAAGCGGTGGCCGACGAGCTGGCCGACGACCATGCGCTAACCGAACGGGTAGCTCAAGAAACGGGCGAATCGGCGGTCTTATCAGATTACGTCGTCGAAACCGTCGCGGACGAGCCTACACTGAGCGCGATGCTGGCACACGAAACACGCTGGATGCGCACCATCCGCCTGCTGGCCAGCCGGCGTTATTGCTTAACCATCTTATCGTTCGGTCTGCCGGTTACCTGCATCGCGATCGGGCTCGGCTACACTTCGCCGGTCGTCTGGGCGCTGGTCACGCTAACCGCCGTCAGCCGTATCGACCTGCATCGGACACAGGCACACAGACTGGGCCATTCGCCGTGGCGCGATCTGTGGTTGCTGCCGGTGCGCGGCGTATTGAACGGTTTCGTCTGGCTGTGTGGATTCGGCCGACGTGCTGTTGACTGGCGCGGCCGTCAATACGCTGTCGATTCGACCGGCACACTCCAGCACAACCCACGCGATTGAATGTGTCCTGATCCTTGATGACGAACCGTGTCGCGATTACCGCTGATGATTTCGGTGCGCACGCCGAGGTCAACGCCGCCATTGAAGACGCCCACCAAAACGGCGTTCTGACCACGGCAAGTCTGATGGTCGGCGCGCCCGCAACCGATCAAGCGCTCGCGATGGCGCAACGCAACCCAAACCTGGGCGTGGGGCTGCATCTGGTTTTGACCGACGGCCAAAGTTGCCTGCCCCCAAGCGAAATTCCTGGACTCGTCGACAAGCACGGTCGCTTCGATAACAACATGGCGCGTGCCGGCGCACGCTTTGCGTTCGACCCGTTCGCCCGGCGCCAGCTCGCCGCCGAAATTCGCGCCCAGTTTGAAGCGTTTGCAGCCACTGGATTGACGCTGGACCACGTCAACACACACAAACATTTTCACGTACATCCAACGATTTTCCGGTTGATCGTCGAAATCGGCCGCGACTACGGCCTGCACGCGCTGCGCTGGCCATTCGAACCCGCCGCATCGAGCCGGGCAATCGGCGCGCGTGTCCCGCTGTCGGAAGCCGTATTGATGCAACCGTGGTTGGCCCGGATGCGCCGCCGCATCGAGCGCGCCGGACTCGTGCATAACGACGCCGTACTGGGCCTGGCCACGACCGGCCATACGACGACCGACGTGCTGACACGACTGCTCGGCGAAACCGGGCCGGGCCGGACCGAAATCTATCTGCATCCGGCACGTATCAACGATTGGCCTGGCAGCCCGCCGGATGCCGATCACCGCGGCGAATATGAAGCGCTGATCGCACCCGGGACACGCGACGCACTGGCCGCCGCCGGTGCCACGCCCGTAACTTTCGGCGGCTTGTAGTGATTGCCATCATGGCATTCAGGACGCTACTGCCGATAATGCGAGCACGATGAACTATCTGGGCGCCCTACTCGCTCTCGCCGGGCTCGGCCTAACCGGGTACCTGATTGCGAACATCGGGGCCGACCAGATCGGCGCTGCGATCTCGCTGGTGGGCACCGGCTTCATCTGGTTGGTGCTGGCCCGGCTATTGGCAGTCGGGCTGGACGCTGCCGGCTGGCACGTGCTGGTCACGCCATTCGATCGCGCCCGGCGAGCCGGTCTAACCGTCGTGATGTGGATCGCACTGGTACGCGAAGGCGTTGCCCGCCTTTTGCCCGTGGCGAGCCTGGGCGGCGACATTGTCGGCATCCGACTTTTGAATCTGCGGGGCGTGCCCGCCTCGGGGTCGATCGCGAGTGTTGTGGTCGAAATCGTGGTCACGCTGATCGCCCAGTTCATGTTCACCGGGCTGGGACTCGCCCTATTTCTGCTCTGGCTGCATCCAGGGCCAACGGTCAACAAGTTTGCACTGGCTTTGTTGGCAGCGAGCCCGATTCCATTGGTGCTGGTTTTCATCCTGCGTCGATTCCGCGTCTTCGAACGCGGCCAACGCTTGGCCAGCCGTCTGCTGGGCGGCGACACACGCCTCGCCCAACTATTACCCGATGGTGCCCAGCTCGATACCGACATCCGACGTCTGATCGACAATGCCGGGCGGCTGGCGAGTAGTATTGTGCTTCAGTTGGCCGGCATGATCGCCGGCGGGCTGGAAATCTGGTTGATTACATGGCTGCTCGGCGACCCCATTGGGCCGCTAGCCGCAGTAGCGCTCGAGAGTATCGTACTGGCTGCCCGCCACCTCGCTTTTTTCATACCCGCCGGGCTTGGCATCCAGGAAACCGGGTTTGTGATTTTTGGCCAGATGCTCGGCCTCGAACCCGACAGCGCACTCGCTATCTCGCTGATACGACGCATACGGGAAGTCATCACGGGGGCGCCAATGCTGGTTACGTGGCAAATCGCCGAACTACGAGCCGCGCGACGGCAAAAGCAACAAGATTGACGCCACTCGGGCATCGGTTATGTTGAACTGGCGATGTGTCGCCTCGACCAATTTGCAAGCATGGCTTGTACGGCATTCAATCTGACTTTTTAAACGGGAATGAGCATGCGCGTTCAACAGATCCAGACATTCGGCGATCCATCAGTATTCGAAGCAGCCGATATCGATACGCCCACGCCCGGGCGCGGCGAGATATTGGTTCGCCAGATGGCAGCCAGCGTCAACCCGGTCGACACCAAGATACGCGCCAACGGGCCACCGATTGCCCCCGCATTGCCAGCCGTGCTCGGCTGCGACATTGCCGGGACGGTGGAAGCTGTCGGCCCCGGCGTAACGCGTTTCGCCATCGGCGATGCCGTCTACGGCTGCGCCGGCGGCATGGCAGGCCGCGGTGGTGCTTACGCCGAGTTCATTGCCGCCGAAGCTAACCTCATGGCCCACGCACCGACTTCACTGGAGTGGCGCGAGGCCGCTGCCCTGCCACTGGTGGTCATTACCGCCTGGGAAGCATTGATCGACCGCTGCTGCGTCAAATCCGGCGACCATGTGCTCATCCACGGCGGCGCCGGCGGGGTCGGCAACGTGGCCGTGCAACTAGCCAAAGCCCAAGGGGCGCGCGTCGCAACCACGGTCTCCACCGAGCAAAAAGCCAACATCGTCCGCGACCTCGGCGCCGACGAGATCATCTATTACCGCGACGAAGCCGTGACCGATTACGTCGACCGACTGACGGCGGGGCGTGGCTTCGACATCGTGTTCGACACCACGGGCGGCTCGGATCTGGCCACTGCATTCGCCGGCGTACGCGCCAATGGGCAAGTCAGCACAATCACCGCACAGTATTCGGCCGATCTAACGCCGATGCACTTGAAAAGCCTGTCGCTGCATGTCGTGTTTATGGCCACGCGCATGCTCCACGGCATCGACACCAACCACCACGGCGCCATCCTCGACAAAGTCAGCGCTCTGGTGGCAGCCGGCCAACTCCGCCCGCTAGTCGACTCGAACCGGTTCACACTGGCCGATGTCGGCGACGCCCACCGCCACCTGGCATCTGGCCAAGCCATCGGCAAAATCGTAATCGATATCGGCGCTTAACCCCGCTTAGACACTCGTATCGTTCCGGCGCGGGACAGCCATGCCGAAAAGCGGGCGCAGTTTCAAACCAACCATCGTACCGCCGAGGCCAACGATGCCCCACAACCAGCCGTGCAGTGATAGCGACGCAATACCGCCAAAATAAGCGCCGATATTACAGCCGAACGCGATGCGCGCCCCGTAGCCCATCAGCACGCCGCCGATGAGTCGCGCGGCGATCGTGCGCCAGGGCAGATCGTGCGTGATCCGGAATGTGCCGCCCCAAGCGGCGGCCGCCATCGCGCCAACGATGATGCCGATGTTCATGACGCTGGTGCGATCGGCCAGGATCGAAGTCGTTAGACCGCCTGCGTGCGGCTCACTCCAGTAGTACCAACTACCAGGATCACCACCCACTGCCGACAGCGCCTGCGACCCCCACAGCGCAAACGCGCTCGTGATGCCCCACGGCCGGCCGCTCAACCAGAGTGTCGCAGCATTCAAAACTGCAAGCACAAGCGCACCGCCCCAGAGCGGCCAAGCACCGCGAAGGGCTCGCCGCCAACCACGCTCGTGTGGTGGTTCGGCACGATGCGGCGGGGCCAACCGGCGTTCGATCAACCACGTGGCTGCCACGATGGAGCCGATGATCAGAAACTGAATCAGCACACCGCCGGCATAACCCCAGCTCGTATCGGCCAACGAAATCGTCGGCCCGACTAACGCAGGCTGGAGCCAGAAACCAAAATCATGTGCGCCCCACACAGAACCAACGACAAAGCCCAGAAGCGTCAGAATAATCGAGGTTTGGCCCGAGCCGACCGTGTACAGCGAGCCCGACGCACACGCACCACCGAGTTGCATGCCCACGCAAAAAATGAACGCGCCGAAAGCGACACTGGCACCGAGGGGCGATATATAGCCGCCAAGATCCCCGCCAAACGCGGTCGTACCGACCGCCATCAGCGGTGCAAACAACGCGGTCGCCACCGCCAGCATCAACATATGCGCGCGCAGCCGCTCGCCATGGCCGACCGCCATGAGTTGGCGAAACGCCGAGGTAAAACCAAAGCGCGCGTGGTAGAGCGCCACGCCGAGCCCGAGCGCGACAATGAACAGCACCCCCTGCTGCCCGCCTTCGAGCGCGAACAGCACGGCGGCGAACACAACCGCGGCCAAACCAGCACCAGCGGCTGGCCAAACCCGGGGTGCCGGCGGTAAACCAGCATCGGCGGGAGAAGTCGTTGCCAAGGTCAATCTCTCGTACGGAACCCTGTACGAGGATCTATGACCGGCGGAGATTGTTTCAAATAATTAAAAACGCGTTATATAAAACTTTACGGCATAACGGCGTCAGGTGCTGCCGGGTACCGCTTCAGCTATCCTCGACCTTGATATCGGGAAACTTCCCGGCATAGTCCTTTTTCTGCTGCGCCAAACGCGCGCCAGTGCGGCGTGCGGCCTGGAAATAGGCCTGGCTGGCACGATCTGATGGATCGGCCGCCACGCTAGGCTGACCGGCATCGGCGTTTTCACGGATCGAGACATCGAGCGGCAGTTGAGCGATCAGATCAACGTCGTACTGCTCGGCAAGTTGCTGGCCGCCACCGGCACCGAAGATGGATTCTTCGTGGCCACAGTTCGAGCACACGTGGGTACTCATGTTCTCGATTACGCCGAGCACCGGCACGCTAACCTTATTGAACATCTCGATGCCCTTGCGGGCGTCGATCAGCGATAGGTCCTGCGGCGTGGTCACAATCACCGCTCCCGAGACCGGTACTTTCTGTGACAGCGTGAGCTGGATGTCGCCGGTACCTGGCGGCAAATCAATAATGAGAGTATCCAGCCCATCCCATGCGGTCTGGAACAACATCTGCTGCAACGCCGACGTCACCATTGGCCCACGCAGGATCGCTGGCGAATCCTGGTCGATCAGATAGCCGATCGACATGGTCTGCAAGCCGTGGGCGACGTTGGGAATGATCGTTTCGTTATTCTGGGCTTTGGCGCGATCAGCCACACCCATCATCCGCGGCTGGCTCGGCCCGTAGATGTCCGCGTCCAACAAGCCGACCGACGCCCCATCGGCGGCCATCGCTAGTGCCAGATTGGCGGCTACCGTTGACTTGCCGACGCCACCTTTCGCCGAGGCGACGGCAATGATGTTGGAGATGTTATCCAGGCGCTTTAGCTGATTTTGAACCTGCCGCGGGGCGATCGTGTAGCCCACTGTCACATCGGCTCGATCAATTTCGTTTAGTTCTTCGATGCGACCGCGAATCGCCTCGGCCAACTGCTGGCCGTAGTCGCCGCAGGCAAAGCCAAGATCGATTTCGAGCTTGGCTGTACGACCATCGACTTCCAGGCTGCGCACCACGCGCGCCGAGGCCAGATCGGTATCCAAATAAGGCTCGTGGTAGTTCCCGAGCACGGCTTCAATGCGGGCTTTGATGTTGTCGGACATGCCGGTCGCGGCAGCTTGAATGACAGCACCATTCTACCGCCCTTATCCAAGCGCTGGCGTGGTTTCGTCTGGCATACTGACGCTGCTTTTTATCCGCGATTCAACGGTTCATGGCGCGCGACATACTTGTTACCTCGGCACTGCCCTACGCCAACGGCTCAATTCACCTCGGGCATCTGGTCGAGTATATTCAGACCGACATCTGGGCACGTTTTCAAAATCTGGCCGGCAACCGCTGTATCTACGTGTGTGCCGACGACGCCCACGGCACGCCCATCATGCTGAAAGCCCGCGCGGCGGGCATCGAAGCCGAAGATCTGATCGCTGAATTCGGCGCCGAACACCAGAAAGATTTCGGCGATTTCCTGATCGGCTTCGACAACTACTACACGACCCACTCGACCGAAAACCGCGAACTCGCGGAAACCATCTTCGGTCGCTTGTCGGATGCTGGTTATATCAGCAGGCGGACGATTTCGCAGGCATTCGACGAAGAATACGGCATGTTTCTGCCGGATCGCTTCATTCAGGGCGAATGTCCGAAATGTGGCGCAACGGAGCAATACGGCGACGCCTGCGAAGTCTGCGGTGCGACATATCAGCCGACCGAACTCAGCACTCCAGTGTCGGTGCTGTCCGGCGCGACGCCGGTCGAGCGCGAGTCCGAGCACTATTTCTTCCAGCTCGCGCAGTTCGAACAGTTCCTCCATAACTGGACCCACGGCGAACAAATTCAGGACGCGATAACGCGCAAGCTCGACGAATGGTTCGAGGCCGGCTTAAAAGACTGGGACATCTCCAGAGATGCGCCCTATTTCGGCTTCAAGATCCCGGGCAGCGACAACAAATACTTCTACGTCTGGCTCGACGCGCCAATCGGCTACATGGCGTCATTCGCCAACCTCTGCGCGCGCCGCGACGATTTATCGTTTGACGACTTCTGGGGCCGGGACTCCAATGCCGAGCTGTACCATTTCATCGGCAAGGACATCGTCTATTTCCACGCGCTGTTCTGGCCGGCGATGCTCGAAGGCGCCGGCTACCGCACGCCCACCAGCATCCACGCCCACGGGTTTCTAACCGTCAACGGCGACAAGATGTCGAAGTCGCGCGGCACATTCATCCGCGCGCGGACCTGGCTCGATCATCTGCCGGCCGAATACCTGCGCTACTACTTCGCCGCCAAGCTTTCGGGGCGGGTCGAGGACATCGACCTGAATCTCGATGACTTTGTCGCTCGCATCAACTCGGACCTGATCGGCAAGTACGTCAACATCGCCAGTCGCACCGCCAACTTCATCACCAAGCGTTTCGATGGCCAGCTGGCGTCCGCACTCGATCAGCCGGCGTTGTTTGATGAAGTTGCCGCTGCCGGCGCCAATATCCGCAAGCACTTCGAACAGCGCCGTTTCGCCCAGGGCGTGCGCGCCATCATGGATCTAGCTGACCAAACCAACGCTTATCTGGCCGAGCGCGCTCCCTGGCAGATCGCGCGCGAGGACGGGCGCGACGCCGAGTTGCAACAAATCTGCACGACCGCACTGAGCGTCTTCGCGCAGTTGACGATTTATCTCAAACCCATCCTGCCGCAGACAGCCGCAAACGTAGAAGCGTTTCTCAATGTGACGGCGCTCGACTGGTCCCATCTCGACACGCCGATCGTCGACCACACCATCAATAAGTTCAAACCGCTTCTAAAACGTGTGGAAAAAGACACCATTGAGCGCATGCTTGCGGCAAGCGCCGAGGATTTGGCACCCAAGTCGGCGGACCACAGCTCGACGGTTGGCGACACCGCATCGGCATCGGCATCGGACGACAACAACACGATTCAGATCGACGATTTCGCCAAAGTCGATCTGCGCGTGGCACGCGTGGCGGGCGCCGAATCGGTCGAGGGCGCCGATAAGCTACTCAAACTGACGCTCGATGTCGGCGACCTTGGCCAGCGCCAGGTCTTTGCCGGCATCAAACCGTCCTATGACCCGGCCGACCTGGAAGGCCGTTTGACTGTAATGGTCGCTAACCTAGCCCCACGCAAGATGCGTTTCGGTACTTCGGAAGGCATGGTGCTAGCCGCCGGTGACCAGCCGTATCTGCTGGCCCCCGACAGCGGCGCAGAGCCGGGCATGCCGATCAAGTGACGCCCAACGCCGGGCCTGCGGTTCTCGGCGGCACAGCGAACCGACGCCAGCAACAACGGCTTGCTGGCGTCGCCCCGGATGTTCTCGCTCGGTCTCGCGCCCGCGGATCAAGCGCCAGATCCGGGCATACTCTAAAGTGTGGGTATGACGCAAGACGACGTTGACGCTATCGACGCGCTATTACCGCAGACCCAATGCCGGCGCTGTGGCTACGATGGCTGTCGGCCTTACGCTGAGGCCATTGCGGCCGGCGAGGCCGATATCAACCGCTGTCCACCCGGCGGCCAAGAAACAGCCGACCGACTCGCCGCGGCAACAGGCCGCCAGAACAAACCGCTGGACCCGGAGTGCGGCGACGCCAGCGTGGCACGTGTGGCCCGCATCCGTGAAGCCGAATGCATCGGCTGTACGCGCTGTATTCAAGTCTGCCCCACCGACGCCATCATTGGCGCTGCCAAGCAAATGCACACGGTCATCGAACAAGATTGCACCGGGTGCGAACTGTGCGTGCCCGCCTGCCCAGTCGACTGTATCGACATGCCGGAATCGGCGCCCGAGACCGGTCAACCACTGTGGCCGCCAAGCCGCGACATCGATCGTGAGCGCGCCGATCATGCGCGCACGCTTTTCGAATCACGGCTACGACGTCTAAACCAATCAACAAACCGAGGCCAGCGAGCCGATCGCCACGAGGCGACAGTCGACCGGCGCGACGCGCCGGACGCCGAAACCGAATCGCGCCACCGCAAGGCGGTGGTTGGCGACGCGGTCGCTCGCGCTCGAGCCAAACGGAAGCGTGCTCCATGAATGCCGCCAAGCGCCAAGCCATCTTTGAACGACTGGCTGCATCGAACCCGGCACCGGATACCGAGCTGAACTACGAGTCGCCGTTCGAGCTTCTCACCGCGGTGATTCTATCGGCGCAGGCCACCGATGTCGGCGTCAACAAAGCCACGGCAAAGTTATTTCCGGTCGCTAACACGCCGCAAGCGATTTTGGACCTTGGCGAGGCTGGCTTGAAAACATATATCCAGACGATCGGGCTGTATAACAGCAAGGCCGCCAACATCATCAAAACTTGCCAGGCGCTGGTCGAACGCCACGACGGCCAGGTGCCGGCCACGCGCGCCGAGCTTGAAAGCTTGCCCGGCGTCGGCCGCAAGACCGCCAACGTGATCCTGAATACCGCATTCGGCGAACCAACTATCGCCGTCGATACCCACATTTTTCGCGTGGCCAACCGGACCGGACTAGGTACCGGCAAGACAGTACGCGCGGTCGAGGACAGCCTCATGCGGCTTGTGCCCAAGGCTTACCGCCGCGGCGCCCATCATTGGTTGATACTGCACGGACGCTACGTCTGCGTCGCACGTTCGCCGAGGTGCCCGACGTGCGTCATCAACGACCTGTGCGAATATCAAGACAAGACACTGGCAACCAAACCGACATGACCCAAACAAGCCCCGCCAGCGCATTCGGCTGGCGCAATGCACCACGCCTTTTTTGTATCGGCCGCAACTATGCCGACCATGTCAGCGAACTCGGCAACCAGTTGGCCGGCGATACCGCCATCGTTTTCATGAAGCCACCGAGTGCGCTGGTCGCGCCAGGCGAGACCATCGAGTTGCCCGCCAACCGCGGCGCGGTGCATTACGAGGCCGAGCTCGTGGTCGAGATCGGTGCCGGTGGGTGCGAGATTCCGGCTCGCAATAGCCGGGCGCATATCCGCGCGCTCGGCCTCGGTCTCGACCTAACCCTGCGCGATCAACAGACCGCGCTAAAAAGTGGTGGCGAGCCGTGGGAGCGTGCCAAGGCTTTCGACGCCAGCGCACCACTCGGGCCCATGACACCGCTGACCGACACGCTCGATCTAAGCACTATCGAATTCCAGCTGACAATCGACGGCGAGATACGCCAACACGGTCGCACCGACCACATGCTCGTCGGCATCGAAGAGTTGATCGCCTCGCTCAGTCGCGACTGGACACTGGCACCAGGCGATCTGATCTACACCGGCACACCCGCCGGTGTCGGACCGCTGACCTCCGGCATGCATCTGACGCTATCTGCCTGCAGCTTGCCAAGCGCCGAATGGTTGGTCGCGTAGCGCGTTTTACCGCCACCAATAATGCAATAGCCGGGCGCAAGGCCCGGCTATTTATACACGGCTGGCAGCTTAGAGCGCTTGCCCGCCGCGTCTAGCGATCCCTGACTTAATCGCCGGGGTCGCGCGGCTGGTGGGCAACGTCCAGTCTAGCTTTGGTCGTTATCGCTGCCGCTCTTCGAGGCGCCTTGCGTACTACCGCCCGACTGCTTCGACGATTCATTTTTAACCGGGCTGTTCGCATCCACGCCCGAGTCACCGTCTTGCGATGAATCGCTGGCGCTACCCTCGACCTCGGCCACCTTTTTGAGCGTGACATCGAAGATTAGCACCTGATTGGGTCCAATGAGCTCGCCTGCGCCACGTTTGCCGTAGGCCAGTTTCGGCGGGATGACGAAGTGGTACTTCGCGCCCTCGTGCATCATCTGCAGACCCTCAGTCCAACCCGGAATCACTGCATTGACCGGGAATGTGGCCGGCTTGTCCTGCTTTTTGCTCGAGTCAAACACCTTGCCGTTCGGCAGCTTACCGACGTAAGACACGGTGACCTTGTCGTTACCATCCGGTTGCGGCCCATCGCCCTTGTTTAAAACTTTGTACTGCAGGCCGTCATCCGTGGTCTTCACACCTTCTTTCTGCTTGTTTTTCGCTAGAAACTGCTTGGCCTTTTCGGCGTTTTCGGACGCAAGCTTTTTCTGCTTTTTCTGCTGGCTGGCCCGCATCTTCTCGACCAGAGTGGCCATTTCGTCACGGACCTGTTTTTCGTTCATCTTGGTCTCGCCATCGCCAAGCCGGTCGCTGACGCCTTCGGCAAGCTTGTCGGTATCCACATCCAGTGGCATCTTCTTCAAAGAATTACCGATATTCATGCCAAGCGCGTAGCTCTGACGCGCCTGTTTGCTGGCGAACTCGTCGCCCGCGTCATTGCTTTTGGAACTGTCGGAGGCCGATTCCGAGTCGTTTTCACCTTTGCCCGACTCTTGGCCGTTGTTCTTGTTATCGCTTTGCGACTGGCCGCTTTGCTGTGACGACGAGCTGCCCTGATCTTGGTTGTTGTCAGAGCCGCTGCCGCACCCGGCAAGCAGGACACCACAGGCCAGAATTGCGATGAAACGTTTCATAGAAGTTTTCCTGTCGATTACTTAATTTGTCGATCGATCGCGTAACCGCTCAACCAATCGGCCGGGGATTCGACCACGCGTGTCGCCACAGATTCCCGCCCCAAGAGCAGTCGGTTTCAAAATTGCCGTGCCAAGGGTCGAACACTTAATCGGTGCCAAGCCGAAGCCGCAATGCGTTGAGCCGGATAAAGCCCGCCGCGTCGGCCTGATCGTAGGTCCCGCGATCATCCTCGAACGTCGCAACGGCGGCATCGAATAGACTGTCGGTCTCGGAAGCGCGCCCAACGATCGACACGTTGCCCTTGTAAAGTTTGACGCGGACGGTGCCATTGACGCGATGTTGCGAACGGTCGATGGCGGCCTGGAGCATCTCACGTTCGGGCGTGAACCAGTACCCCTGATAAATGACGTTGGCGTAGCGCGGCATCAGCTCATCTTTCAAATGCGCGGCTTCGCGGTCGAGTGTAATCGACTCAACCGCGCGGTGGGCACTAAGCATGACTGTACCGCCCGGTGTTTCATAGCACCCACGCGATTTCATGCCGACATAGCGATTCTCGACGATATCGATGCGGCCAATGCCGTGGGCACCGGCGCGTTCGTTCAACATCGCCAACACTTGATAAGGCGTCAGGTCGCGGCCGTTGATGGCTTTGATGTCGCCGGCCTCGAACGTCAGATCCAGTTCTTCCGGCGTGTCGGGCGCGTTTTCGGGCGACACGGTCGCCTCCCACATGACTTCCTCGGCTGGCGTCCACGGATCTTCGAGCACGCCCCCTTCATAGGAAATATGCAAGGCGTTGGCGTCGGTGGAATACGGCGAGCCGCCATCGGCTTTCTTGCGGATATCGATTCCGTTCTCTTCGGCATAAGCCAACAGCCGCTCGCGCGAGTTCAGATCCCATTCGCGCCACGGTGCGATCACTTTGATATCCGGTGCTAGCGCATAGGCCGACAATTCGAAGCGCACCTGGTCGTTACCCTTGCCGGTGGCGCCGTGGGCGATGGCATCGGCGCCAGTCTCGCGCGCGATTTCGACCAAGCGTTTCGAGATCAGTGGACGTGCAATCGACGTGCCGAGCAGATACTCGCCTTCATAAATGGCATTGGCACGAAACATCGGGTAGACGTAGTCGGTGACGAACGTCTCGCGCAAGTCCTCGATAAAAATCTCGCGCACGCCAAGTGCCTCGGCCTTCGGCCGGACATCGTTAAGTTCTTCGCCCTGACCAATATCGGCGGTGAACGTTACAACTTCACAATCGTAATGTTCCTGCAACCACTTGAGGATGACCGACGTATCGAGCCCGCCGGAATAAGCCAGAACGACTTTGTTAATACTTGACATAGACCCATTGGCCGAAAAGGGATTCGGCCAAGATTATACAGGCGCTACCCGCCGCCGCTTTGCAGGCGGCGTGGCATTAAAACCAGCACTTCGAAGCGCAGCGGGCCGCCCGTCAATGACGGCCGGCCCGCTCGACCATTAAGCCTGATTGTCAGCGATCATCGATTCACGTTGCTTACGCGCCTGTTCTTCCGGATAAGTCGGGAAATCGACATAACCACGCGCGTCGCCGCCATAGAATGTATCCGGATCGTAATCGGCTAGCGGCCAGCCGTTTTGCATACGCTCGACCAGATCGGGGTTGGATGTATACCGCCGCCCGAAGACCGGCAAATCAATGAGATCTTCCGCGATCATCCGCTCGGCGCTGTCCTGCTCCAAGTTGCCGGCCAGCAGCAGATTGCCGTCATAAGTATCACGAAAGCGCCGTAGATAATCCATCGGCAGCGGCGCCATGCCCTGGCCGCCCTGATCGTGCAAGTGGATATAGGCAAGGCCGCGTTTTTCGATCTCGCGCGCCAGATGCAGATAGGTCTCGCCGTTGTCCTCATATTCCGGCATGTTGAACAGCGTCCCATGCGGCGACAGCCGAATACCTACGCGTTGCGCGCCAATGCGTGCGATGCACGCTTCGATCACTTCCATGACCAAACGGCAACGGTTCTCGCGACTGCCGCCATATTGATCCGTGCGGTCGTTAACACCGGGGTTTAAAAACTGCTCGAACAGATAACCATTGGCCGCATGGATCTCGACACCGTCGAAACCGGCTTCGCGTGCGTTGGCTGCCGCCTGGCTGAACTCGGACACAATCCGCTGGACTTCGGCGGTTTCCAATCGGCGCGGTTTACTCGCTGGCAACATATTCGCGCGCCCGTGCTGGTCGTAGCCATAGGCCATGCCGCCCTGGCTTTCGCTCGGGCCGACCGGCGATGCGCCATTGATTTGAACCGAGGTGTGCGATACCCGGCCGACATGCCAAATCTGGGCAAAAAACTTGCCGCCGCGCTCATGCACCGCGCGGGTCGCCTTGGCCCAGCCGGCGATCTGGTCGGGGCCGAAGATGCCCGGATTGAACAGATACCCCTGACCTTCGTATGAAATGGGCGTGCCTTCCGAGATGATCAACCCGGCGCTGGCACGCTGCCGGTAATACAGTGCCCCCATTTCGGTAGCCACATCGTCCGGCGCGCGTACCCGGGTCATCGGCGCCATGACCACACGGTTGCGCAGGTGGTGACCAGACAACGAATAGGGCTCAAATAGTGCGCTCATCGATAAATACTCCTAGCTCCACGCCGACTGCGACAGTAGGCGCAGCAACGCGAAAAGTTGGGATGCAAGGACGCAGGCCAGCCAGCCGTGCGTCGGGTATCACGCAGCGTGGGGGTTATCGCGGCCAAGGCAAGGCCCGGGCGCTGCCGTTGCCGTCACAACACGCACACGGTGGTTCGAGTGCGGCAAAATTTAGCCGAGCTTGTTTGCCCTGCTAGCATCGGCGCATGCCAAGCGATAACGATACCGACGAGCGGCCACAAATGGCCGGACGATTCCGGGGTTTTTTACCGGTAGTCGTCGACGTTGAAACCGGTGGTTTCAACGACCGCACCGACGCCCTCCTGGAAATTGGTGCGGCCATGGTCGAATACGACGACACCGGCCAACTTGGCCTGACTGAGTCGATTAGCTACCACGTCAAACCTTTCGAGGGCGCCAACATTGAACCGGCTTCACTCGCGGTCAACGGCATCGACCCACACCACCCACTGCGGCCGGCGCTGGGCGAGAACGATGCGCTGGGACGGGTATTCCGCGAAGTGCGCGCAGCCGTCAAACGGAATGGCTGCAAGCGCGCCGTGCTTGTCGGCCACAACGCACACTTCGACCTTGGATTTTTGAACGCCGCGGTCGAACGTGCGGGTATCAAGCGCAATCCTTTTCATCCGTTTTCCTGCTTCGACACAGCAACCCTCGGCGGCGTCACCTTTGGCCAGACAGTGCTAAAAAAAGCCGTATTGGCTGCCGGCCTGGATTGGTCCGATGACAACGCCCACTCGGCCAGTTATGACACCGAACAAACGGCGCGCCTGTTCTGCGCCGTCGTCAACCGATTCGACGCCTGGTCCGGCAACAACGTGCTTTCGCCCGATTCGGGCACGTTGTAGGATCCCGGCGTTTTGACAAGGGAGCTCGGCTGTTGACGCTGGCTCAAGCAGATCTATGTCGTTTCATTTGAACCACGGGCCGATTGCGCTGACCATTCGCGCTATCTGGTTTACTGCACTAGTACTGTTCGCGCTTGCGCTGGTGCCACTGGTGCCGATCTTCGGCCAACGCACCGCGGACGTAGCACGCTGGTGGTTCGGCTTGGCACTCCGCGCGCTCGGGGTTTCACTGGCGGTCAACGGCGATATACCAGCCAAGCCGACCGTGATCGTGGCCAATCATTGTTCGTGGCTGGACATCCTCGTGCTTGGCCACGTTTTCCGGGCAAGTTTCATCTCCAAGGAAGAAGTCAAACGCTGGCCGGTCGCCGGACGGCTCGCGCGGGCCACCGGCACGTTGTTTCTGCCGCGTGGCGCCGGTCAAACCCAGGCAATTGGCGAACAGATCCGCGCCACGCTGGCCGAGAACCGCTCGGTGGTCCTGTTTCCCGAGGCCACAACTGCGCGCTCCCCCGTGCCGGCGCGTTTTCATGCGCGACTGTTCGCCGCCGCCATCGACGAAGGTTTTGATGTGTTGCCGGTCGCGGTGCGCTACACCGACGACCACACGCCGGCGGACCAGCATCTAGCCCCTGTACCGTGGGTCGACATGCCGCTCTGGCCGAACTTCGTCGCGGTGTTTCGATTGAAAGCGCTGAGGGCGCGTGTCCAAATCTGCGACACGGTTACCTCCATGGGATTGGACCGGCGCGGCCTGGCCGAGGCCAGCCGTCAGGCAATCGTCTACCAGCAGCAACGCGATAGCGCACCGAATCGGGTCAACGAGCCAGCAGCCACTTCCTGAGTCAATGGCCGTCGAGGCGCTCGACCAGCAACGCTTCGGCCTCGTCCACGCTGTCGATCACGTGAAACAGGTCCACATCCTCGGGCGCGATCAACCCCAGCTCGAGAAGCACATCGAAATTGATCAATCGCCGCCAGAAGTGACTGCCGAAAAGCACCACGGGAATGGCCTCCTGGCGGTTCGTCTGGATGAGCGTGAGCATTTCGAATAATTCGTCCAGCGTGCCGAAACCGCCCGGAAAGACGATGAGCGCCTTCGCAAGGTTCATGAACCAGAACTTGCGCATGAAGAAATAGTGGAAATCGAGTTGGAGCGCGTCGGAAACGCCGCCGTTCAACCCCTGTTCTGCGGGCAAATCGATACCCAAGCCCATCGATAGATCGGCGTTGATGTCGGCAGCGCCATAGTTGGCTGCCTCCATGATGCCCGGGCCACCGCCGCTACAGATGACATATCGGTCGGTTGGCGCATGCTCAGCCATCGTCCAGCGTGCCATGCGCGCCGCAAGATCGCGGGCCTCGGCGTAGTAATCGACCGTTTCGGCGACCGCATCGCCAGCATGTGGCCGCAGCCGCGCCGATCCCCAGAAGATTAACGCACGATCGATGCCGAGTCGGTCGAAACGGTCGCGCGGTTCGATGTATTCCGACAACATCCGAAGCGGCCGTGCGGCGGGGCTGTTGATGAATTCGAGATCTTTGTAAGCCTTGGTCATGGGTCGAAAATCTCCGACGAGCGTCGCGAATGCAGCAGCGCACCTTGACAGAATTTAGGTCGTTGTGAGTTGAAAGCCGAGCGGCGGGCGCCTATATCTATAGGTGATGACGTGGCTTGCAAGCCACTTACAACCACACCCGTAATAACGCGAGAACTTTCATGCAAATGGATCAACTTACCAGCAAATTCCAGGAAGCGCTGGCCCAAGCCCAGAGCCTGGCTGTGGGCCGCGACCACAACGAAATTCAGCCGGCCCATGTATTGCTAGCGCTGATCGACGCCGACAACGGCACGACACGCCCGATGCTCGACAAGATGGGCGTGGATGTCGCCGATGTTCGCAATCGATTGATGAAAACGCTAGACGGTTTTGCCAAGGTCGGCGAACCAACTGGCGAAGTCAGCCCGAGCCAGGCGCTTGTCCGTGTGCTCAACTTAGCCGACAAACAAGCGCAAAAGCGTGGCGACCGCTATATTTCCAGCGAATTGTTTACGCTGGCACTGGCCGACGACAAGTCCGATGCGGGCAAGATTCTGAAAAACGCCGGCGCCACTACGGATGCCCTCAACAAGGCCATCGACGACCTGCGCGGCGGCGAGAGTGTCGACGACCCAGGTGCCGAGGACCAACGTGACGCGCTGGATAAATACACCACCGATTACACCGAGCGCGCCGAGACCGGCAAGCTCGACCCGGTGATCGGCCGCGACGAGGAAATCCGACGCATCATCCAGGTGTTATCGCGCCGGACCAAGAACAATCCGGCCATGGTCGGTGATCCGGGTGTTGGTAAAACCGCGATCGTCGAAGGCCTGGCTCAGCGCATCGTCAATGGTGAAGTGCCGGACTCGCTGGCCGATAAACGCGTGCTCGCGCTCGACCTGGGCGCGATGATTGCGGGCGCTAAATATCGTGGTGAATTCGAGGACCGCTTGAAAGGCGTGCTGTCCGATCTGTCAAAACAGGAAGGCCGAATCATCCTGTTTATCGACGAAATCCACACGCTGGTCGGCGCTGGCAAAGCCGACGGCGCGATGGATGCCGGCAATATGCTCAAACCTGCCCTGGCTCGAGGTGAGCTGCATTGCATCGGTGCGACCACAGTTGACGAATACCGCGAAAACATCGAAAAGGACGCC
Source organism: Salifodinibacter halophilus (assembly GCA_012999515.1). Taxonomy (NCBI): domain Bacteria; kingdom Pseudomonadati; phylum Pseudomonadota; class Gammaproteobacteria; order Salinisphaerales; family Salinisphaeraceae; genus Salifodinibacter; species Salifodinibacter halophilus. The sequence continues at coordinate 1,222,581 of JABEEB010000001.1, forward strand.
GCACTCGAACGCCGCTTCCAGCAGGTGCTGATCGACGAACCATCGATGGACGACACCGTCGCCATTCTGCGCGGGTTGAAGGAGCGTTACGAGGTCCACCATGGCGTGGATATTACCGACGGCGCGATCATCGCCGCCGCACGTCTATCGACGCGCTACATCACCGCGCGCAAGCTACCGGACAAGGCGATCGACCTGATCGACGAAGCAGCGTCGAAGATCCGCATCGAAATTGACTCCAAACCAGAAGAACTCGACCGACTCGACCGGCGCCTCATCCAGCTCAAGATCGAGCAGCAGGCGCTGCAAAAGGAATCCGGCGAGGACTCGCGCCAGCGATTGAACAATCTCGATGCCGAGATCAGCCAACTCGAGCGTGAGTACGCCGATTTGGAAGAGACCTGGAAAGCGGAAAAAGCCAGTGTGACCGGCGCAGCCGCGAAAAAAGAAGAGCTCGAACAGGCTCGGCTGGAGCTTGAAGCCGCTCAGCGTGCGCGCGATTTAGACCGGATGTCGGAGCTCCAGTACGGCCGTATTCCACAACTCGAACGCGAAGTCGAGCAAGCCCAGGCCTCAGAAATCAGTGCGAGCGAAAACACGCTGGTACGCAATAATGTGACCGAAGAGGAAGTCGCCGAAACGGTTTCCCGTTGGACCGGCATCCCGGTTGCCCGGATGCTCGAAGCCGAACGCGACAAGTTATTGCGCATGGAGCAAGACCTCCACGAGCACGTCATCGGTCAACACGAAGCCGTAACTGCCGTATCCGATGCAATCCGGCGGTCCCGATCCGGCCTCTCGGATCCGAACCGGCCGATCGGCTCGTTTTTGTTCCTCGGCCCGACCGGCGTCGGCAAGACCGAACTGTGCAAGGCTATCGCGAACTTCATGTTCGACACAGAAAACGCGATGGTACGCATCGACATGTCGGAGTTCATGGAAAAACACTCGGTCGCACGCCTGATCGGCGCACCGCCGGGCTATGTCGGCTACGAGCAAGGTGGTTATCTCACCGAAGCAATACGTCGAAAGCCGTACTCGGTAATCCTGCTCGACGAAGTCGAAAAAGCCCACACCGATGTGTTCAACATCCTCCTGCAGGTTCTCGACGACGGCCGTTTGACTGATGGCCACGGGCGGACCGTGGACTTTCGAAACGCGATTATCGTGATGACCTCGAACCTCGGCAGCCAACTCATTCAAGAGATGGGCCCCAACAACGATTACCAGACGATGCAGGACTCCGTCATGGAGGTCGTGGCCCAGCAGTTCCGGCCGGAATTTATTAACCGGATCGACGAATCCGTGGTCTTCCATCCGTTGGACAAGGCCGAAATCCGGCAGATCGCCGACATCCAGATCTCCGATCTGCGCGAACGGCTGGCCGACCGCGATATCAAAATCGACGTGACCGATAACGCGCTGGACAAGCTCGCCGAAGCCGGCTTCGACCCGGTCTACGGTGCACGACCGCTGAAGCGCTCCATCCAGACGCTGGTCGAGAACCCACTGGCCAAACAGATACTGGCCGGCGAGTTCAGCGGTGGCGATACCGTGACGGTCGACCTCGACGGCGAGCACGAATTGGCATTCGCGCGCGCCGCGTAGGCAGTGCGTTTTCAGGCGACGGCCCCACGGCATATCCACCACCGTGGGGCCGCTTGATTGCGGCGGTATGCGCTGCCACATTTTGATACCCGAACAAGATACGAGGAATCCCCAATGCAGTACGTCGACGCCAACGGCGCCCAGATGCCGGCACTCGGTTTCGGCACTTTCGAATTATCATCCGACGATGCGAAAGCCATGGTCGACACCGCCCTTAAAACTGGTTATCGCCACATCGATACTGCACAGGTGTATAAAAACGAAGCCGCGGTCGGGGCTGCCATCACAGACTCGGACGTCGCCCGCGAAGATATTTTTCTAACCACCAAGGTCTGGACCGATCACTTTCATGGCGGCGACCTTCAGGCCTCGGTCAAAGACAGCTTGAACAAGCTCGAAACCGATTACGTCGACCTGCTATTGCTGCATTGGCCGAACCCGGACGTTGAGCTGGAAGAAACCATCCGCGCGCTGAACGACACGGTCGATCAAGGCATGGCCCGCTATATTGGCATCAGCAATTTCACGACCAGCCACATCGACCAGGCCGTGGCCGCATCGAAACATCCGCTGGCCACCAACCAGGTTGAATACCATCCGTTTCTAAACCAGACGCCAGTACGCGATACGCTCGGTCGACACAACATGGCGCTGACCGCCTACTGTCCGCTGGCCAAAGGCAAAGTGTTCGGCAACGACACGCTGACCGCAATCGGCCAGCGCCACAGCAAAAACGGCGGCCAGGTCGCGCTGCGTTGGCTATTACAGCACGGCGACGTCATCGCGATCCCGCGCTCTTCCAACCCTCAACATGTGGCCAACAATTTCGACATATTCGATTTTGAACTGTCCGAGACTGAGATGAGTCAGATCACCGATCTGCACACGCCCGACGGCCGGTTGATCAACCCATCGTTTGCACCCGACTGGGACAACGCGGCGTGAACAAAACACCGTGTGTGAAATTCTGACCAACCGTGACAGCGCGGGTGGATGACGATCCACCCGCGCTCGGGCCTGCATTCGGAACGTTAAGTGTTATACCCTTGGCGATTGATCGGTATCGTCATCGATACATGGATCACAAGGAAAACGGACATGCGCGAGCTGGCAAAAACCAAATGTGGCGCGGGATTGATCGGCGTGCTCGCCGGGCTGTTGCTCGCGGCGGCGGCCCAAGCCAACAGCGGCAACGTGCAGATCGAGCTCAACAAACTAAAATCGGCCGATAACGCCTGCCGTGCCTTTTTGGTCACCCAGAACCTGACCGAGAAGCGTTTCAAGCAATTGAAACTCGACGTGGTGATGTTCAATAAAAAAGGCATTGTCGCCAAACGACTCGCGGTCGGTCTCGGGCCACTCCAGCCCAACAAGACCAGTGTCAAAGTTTTCGACATCGACAAGACCCACTGCGAGGATCTGGGACAATTTCTGATGAATGGCGTGATCGCCTGCAACACCGAAAACAGTCCGGTCAAAAACTGCGCGTCGCTACTCAACGTCTCGGCCCGAGGATCGGTATCGTTTATCGAATAGCCAACCGCCGGCTGAGCCCGGCGTCATCACAAGGAGCATAGCGTTGACGAGTGTGAACGCAGTCTGGGGGCAGTTCGTAGACACGCTGTTGCGACTAACCGCCCTTGGCGGTTTCGTGGTCTGGATATTGATCGCGATGTCGGTATTGGCGCTGGCCTTGATCTTGGTCAAGCTGTTTCAGTTTCGCCGCGTACGCATCAACGATCGGACAACGTCGCAAAGCGCCTTGAAAATTTATCGCTCCGGCAACCCAAACGCCGCGATAACGACCGCCAACCGCTCCCCCAACCCAGCCTCACGGGTCGCGGCGCGCGCCATCCAACTCCGAGCACAGTCGAATACCTCGGAAACAGCGGTACGCGAAGAGTTGTTGCAGTTCGGCGGCGATATGCTCGAACAACTGCGCAGCTTTATGCGCCCACTCGAGGTCATCGCCGCGATCGCACCATTGCTTGGGCTTTTCGGCACAGTACTCGGCATGATCGAAGCATTCCAACAGCTTCAAGCCGCAGGCAGCCAGGTTGATCCGTCGGTCCTTTCGGGCGGCATCTGGAAAGCATTGCTGACCACGGCTGTCGGTCTGGCAGTGGCCATGCCGGTCACGGTTGCTGTGAACTGGTTCGAACGCGCGATTGACCGAGTTTCACACCACATGGATAGCGTGGCCACACGGATATTTACCGTCGATCTCACCTCACAGGCCGATCAATCGGCAGATATCGATGCCGCCAGCACGCTACAGGGCCGGGATGAATCCGCAGAGCGCCAGACCCCCTTCGTTTAGCGAGCGCTATGGGCGCCGTTCGACGCGCGCGTCGACCAGCCTCACGTCGCTGATCGACGTCGTCTTCATATTGCTATTGTTTTTCATGCTGGCATCGAACTTCAGCCATAACAGTGCGATCAAGCTCGATGCGCCGACTGCCGGCGGCAATGCTGCCTCGGCCACCGGCGCCCTGCTAGTCAACCTGCGCGTCAACGGGATTCACGTAGGCGGCCAGTCACTTTCCGAAAAAGCCCTAGTGGCCCGTGTCCAGCAACTGCGCAGCAAAAAGGACGACCTCAGAGTCCTGGTCCATCCAAGCACAGGCGTCAGTCTGCAACAGACCGTCCATGTAGTGGATGCCTTAAAGGATGCGGGCGTAACCAATTTGCGCCTGATGGGCCAACCAGGTGGCGATTAAGCGTGCGTTTTGCGCGACCCAAACGCCAAACCGACAGCGAAATCTCGTTGTTGCCACTGACCAATATCGTCTTTTTGCTGATGATCTTTTTTTTGTTGATCGGGCGTATTACCCAGCCGGACGCCTTGGATGTCCAACCACCGCAATCCACGAGCCAAGCTTCGGTTTCGGATCAGGCGCTGCGGGTCGAAATCGCACCGAATGGGCGTATCGCGGTCGACGGCCAGAAGATTTCTCTGGATCAACTGGTGCCCACCGTTCGCGGCCAACAACTACAATCGCCGAATCGCCCGGTGCGGCTCCGCGCTGACGGCGGTGAAAACGCCACACGCGTAGTCCACGTGATGCAGATCCTGCACAACGCCGGTGTCGACAAACTTCGGCTCGTTACCCGCAATTCGTAACGTTCGTGGTGCAATCCCCAAGCTCGTGGCTGCTCGCTTTCATCCTGGCCATTGGCCTGCATCTGGCCATCCTGGCGCTCGTGGTAACAGCCTGGTCACCCGAGACAACGACTCAATCCGGGTCGCACAGCGTCGAGGTTTCCTTGAGCGAGCTTGGCGATGCGCCGCAATCAGCGACAACCGCGCCGACCGAGACGCCATCATCTGTGCCTTCGTCGGCTGAGGCTCCATCTGCACCGCAAGCAGCCAAACCGGCACAAGCTAAGCAGGCGAACAGCCAATCGAAAAAGGCGCGCTCGCCCAAGCCGGCAGACGCCAAAGCCAGCAGCCCGAACGTGCCGACAACCAAGGCGCACTCGCCGGTGGCGGCGCAACACTCGGAAAACAAATCAGTGCCGTCGAACCAAACACAGGCCCAAAAACCGAAGCGCGAACCTTCACCAACCCAATCGGCGCCGCCCACATCACAATCAGCATCGGCGCCGAGCAAACCATCGAACGCAGCTAACGCGCATACGGCCAACACGCAGCCTCAAGCCGGTTCGAATGCGCATTCTGCGCATGAGTACACCGACGCGTTGAACAAGGCCATTGCGGCCGAGAAACATTATCCCAAAGCCGCACGGCGCCAGAACCTGCAGGGGCATGTCGAAGTGCGCATTGTGATCCGACAATCCGGCAAACTAGCCAAACTGTCGATTACTGAGTCATCGGGCCACGACAACCTCGACAGCGCCGCACTCCATGCCATCAAAAACGCCGCACCGTTCGGCGCCATGCCGGCGAGCATGCACCGAACCCGTATGTCGGTGATCGTGCCGTTCGATTTCGGTTTGCAAAACTGACGCGCTACTATTCGGTTTTAACGCGTCCGGGCGTGCGGCGTATCGTTTGCAGCTACACCAACTTCTGCGCATTTAATTGTCGGTAGCGCACGCTCACACAGGTCGACCGCCGGGCTCCGGATCTCGGCCGCTGAGTACTGCTACGCGATCTTTGCTTCGCACCCGGCGCAGAAAGCACTGCGGCGTCTGGTCTCGAGCCGATTCAACCCGATCCGTTCTACACGGCGGCTCTGGCGCCTTCAGAACTTCGCCGGGCAACATCTGTACAACGCGTGTAATAAGGTTGACGTGACAAATCAAACGCAGCAATGCCAAAACCTTTGGCTGCTACCACTGGCCATAACGCCTCCAAAACGCTACGATGCCACCGGTTTGCCGGCCGCCCGGCACAGCCGCCGACGTCGGCGCTATGCGCATCGCGCAAAAATCTTTCGGTTTCGGGATCAACGTCATGTCTGCAGTCATCAACGCCATTGAGTACGTTCTGCCGGCCCGAACCGAATCTATAGAGGAAATCGCGACACGTTTTCCAAGCTGGCCACTGGAAAAGATCGCCGAAAAAACGGGGATCCGAGCGCGCCACATCGCCGACGAAGATGAACACTCGTCGGATTTCGGCGTGGCCGCAGCCGAACGCTTGTTCGAAGCCACGGGGGCCGCGCGCGGCGACATCGATTTTCTGTTGGTCTGCACCCAGACGCCGGATTATCTGACACCCTCCACTGCTTGCCTCATTCAGGATCGGCTCGGCCTGTCGAAGGCGATCGGCGCGCTGGATATCAACCTTGGCTGTTCCGGCTATATCTACGCGCTGGGGGTCGCCAAAGCATTGATTGAAAGCGGCCAGGCACAGCGACTCTTGCTTATTACGGCCGATACCTATTCGAAATTCGTGCACCCGGCCGACAAGAGCGTACGCGCTTTATTCGGCGACGCGGCGGCCGCCACGCTAATGTCCGATTCAAGCGAGCCCGGCGAGCAACTAGGCCCGTTCATATACGGCACGGATGGCAGCGGCGCGCAGGATCTGATCGTGCCGACCAGCGGCATGCGCGGTCGTAGCGCACCCGCATCGCCACAGGAATATACCGACCGCCATGGCAATACGCGCACCAATAAAAATATTTTCATGAACGGGCGCGCGATTATGGAATTCACACTGCGCGAGGTACCGGCCGCTATCCATCAAGCCTGCGACAAGGCGGGCGTGACACTCGCCGATATCGACGCTGTCGTGCCACATCAAGCCAGCGCCATGGTGTTGGATGGCATTCGACGCGAACTTGATTTGCCAAGCGAACGGTTTGTGGTGTGCCTGAACGACATCGGCAACACCGTCTCCTGCAGCATCCCGATTGCGGTCAAACGCGCGTTTTCAAACGGACAGATCACCGCCGGTTCCCGGGTATTGCTCGTCGGCTTTGGTGTCGGTCTATCGTGGGGTGCCACCACCACGATCCTGCCTAACGACTTCGGTAGCGCGTGACGCGAGTCACATTCAGGGCCGTATCCGCAACAGTGTTTCGGTCGTGACTGACAGCACGCCATCGCAGCCACTCGCGGGGCGCCTGATCGGCATACCGGAAACGCGTGCGCTCGACCTATTCGCGCAGATGATCGAAACGCGCGGCGGTCAGGTCGCACGCTGCCCACTGATCGCCATTCGCGATACGCCGGATATAGCGTCAGTGGAAAACTGGCTGTCCGATGTATGTGCGCAGGGCCTCGACACCATGATCTGGATGACCGGCGAAGGCGTAACACGGCTCAACGGGCTGGCCGAGCGTTTGGCTGTTCGCCAGCATCTGCATGAGGTTCTTGCCGACACACGCGCCATCACGCGTGGGCCCAAACCCGTCCGCGCCCTGCGCGCTATCGGGCTCGGCTCCGACTTCGCGGCACCGACACCGACGACCGACGGTATGATCGAGGCGCTGGGCAATCTAAATCTCGCGGGCGCACGCGTCGGGCTGCAACTCTACGGTGCTGAGCCCAACCACAAACTACAAGACGCCGTGCGCGGGCACGATGCCGAGGTGTTGCCAGTCGCGCCCTATGTTTATGCCGATCAAGTCGACGATGACACTGTCGATGCGTTTATCCACCGGATCATCGCCGGCGAACTCGATGCGGTGGCGCTGACCAGCACTGCACAAGTAAAACGCCTTTTCACGGTTGCGGATCGTCATAACCGACGCGCCACGCTTACTAGCGCCCTGCAAGCAACCTGTGTGGCTGCGGTCGGCCCGCTAGTTGCCGATGCACTGGCGACAAACGAGGTTGACGCCGACCTAATGCCGGAAGGCACCTATTTCCTCAAACCACTGGTCCGCGCACTGGTCAACCATTTCACTGCAGTGCCGTTCGCGAGCGATGCGCCAGGCGGGTAAACTCGGCCCCAGATACTCGAGCGACGCTTGATATGCGTATTTCGACTCGGCAACCACCGCGTATCGGCCAACAGAGCACACCGACTAGCGTTTGTGGTCTAGCCTATGCAACGGCGTCCGATTCAACCCCTGACTTGGTGCAATCAATATGGCGATAAATCAACCAACAAGTGCACGCAATGCGCCGACACTAGCCTGGACGCTGGGTTTCGCGGCGCTGATCCCGTTTTTGATCGGCAGCTACGTCGCGCTTGGGTGGAATTCAAACATCGCCATTCGTACACTAGATTGGCTTGTGGTCTACGCCGCCGTCATCGCGTCGTTTATTGGCGGGGTCCAGTGGGGGTTGCAGGCCGCAGGCCAGCACGCGCGAGCGATCGACATGGGCGCGGCTGTGTGTCCAGCGCTTATTGTCTGGATCGGGGTCATGCTGGGGCAGCCCTGGTCGTTCGCGCTGATTCTGGTCGCCCTCGTATTCACCTGGCTGACCGACGAGAACGGTCACCGACAGGGCTGGATGCCGATCTACTACCTCACCCTGCGCCGGATACTCACGCCGATCGTTGTCGTTTGCCTGGCCATCGTCGGCGGCGCCGCGTTATTCGGCTAGATCATCTCGGCGGCAATCAAACGTTACGCGCCAAGCAACGATTGGCCGCATACGCGAACCACATTGCCACTCAGGCCACCCGCCCCCGGTGTCGATAGAAACGTGACAGCCTCGGCGACATCTTCGGGGCGGCCACCCTGGCCGAGCGAGCTAAGTCGCCGACCGACCTCGCGTACCGCCAGCGGCATAGCAGCCGTCATCGACGTCTCGATAACCCCTGGTGCAACCGCGTTATAGCAAACACCGCGGTTACGCTGCGCGTCGGCACGCGCACGCACGAAACCATTCAGGCCAGCCTTGGTCGCAGCATAGTTGGTCTGGCCGCGGCTGCCGGCGATGCCGCCAACCGAACTCATGCATACCACGCGGGCATGATCACGGAGGAGCTTGCGGGTATCGAACTCAGCATCGATAGCGACCGCGGCTTGCAGATTAACCGCAAGGACTTGGTGCCATTCGTTGGCACTCATGTTGGCCAACGAACGATCGCGTGTAACGCCGGCGTTATGGACGAAAACGTCGATGCCGCCGTAGCGCGTCGCGCAGAAATCAGCGAGCTCGGCAGGCGCCTGGGCGCCGGTAATATCGAGTGCCAGCGCCGCACCGCCGATCTCGTCGGTTACGGCGTCGAGCGCGTCACGGTTGGCCGGCACGTCAACAGCCAGAACATCAGCGCCTTCGGCAGCCAGACGCTTTGCAGTCGTGGCGCCGATGCCGTGCGCAGCCCCCGTGATTACAGCTGTCTTACCTGCCAGGGTAGCGGATGTCGGCACAGACCGTGGCGCCCGGCCATCGGCGCTAACCGTCAGCGCCTGGCCATCAATGAATGCGCTGTAGTCGGACAACAGAAAACGAAGCGGCTCGGCAACACGCGAGTCCGCGCCCGGCTCGACGTAGACGGCGTTAACCGTGGTGCCGAATTTACCCACTTCCTTGCCCAACGAACGGACAAACCCTTCAATGGCCTGGGCGGCGGCACTTGCCGCGGCGCTGTCCATACTGGCGGGCGTATCGGTCAGGATGACTATCCGTCCGCAGCTTGCGATACGACGCGCTACGGGGTTGAACAGATCGTAGAGCGCGGTCAGTCCAGCGACATCCGCTATGCCCGTGGCATCGAACACAACGCCATCAAAAACCGCTGTCTGGTCATCGGTGACATCAGCCGCTTTTGTTACATCTGCATCGCCCGATTGCAGAACATTGGCAATCTTGCGATCTAGGCGGGCTGAGTCGAGGCTTCCAACCAAAATCCGGCGATGACTGAGCGAATCCGGCGCAAAAGGCGAGTTGGCTCGCCTCAGACTAACGGGCGTTGGCACTCGGAGTGCCCTCATAATGCCACTGACAACCGGACGCGAAGCGGCTCGGACCAGATAATCGCTCATTTTTACACCTCTCGCGATTTGTTGGATCGTAAGGTCGCTTATCAATCCAATATAGCGATCATTCGGCGACTACCGTGGACGAAAAATAACGACACGGCAAATACTTATATCCTATATGACAACGACCTGTATAACTCGGATTAGCGATAAATAGATAAATTAACGTTATTTATTAAAACCGCCGTTATCCAATGCTGGGTGTAAATCCCAAGAAAACACTGCCCACCGCCCTATTGGCCGTTATCGCATCGCGGCCAATACCGGCATATTCGATCTGCTAGCATTCAGCGTAAAATTCGCCCACCTCAAGCTCGATAACATGCAAGAAACCGACGACCTGCGGATAAACGGGATTAACGAGTTAGCCGCGCCCGAAACCGTTATCCAGGAAATACCGGTCAGTGCCGACGCCGCCCAAACCGTTGCCGATACACGCGAAGCGATCCGCAACATCTTAAGCGGCGACGACGATCGGCTGCTAGTTGTGGTCGGGCCCTGCTCCATCCACGACGTGGATCTTGCGCGCGACTACGCCGACCAACTAGCCTCGCTGCGCGAGCGCTATCAGCGCGATTTGCTGATCGTCATGCGGGTCTATTTCGAAAAACCCCGCACCACTGTGGGTTGGAAAGGCTTGATCAACGATCCCGAGCTCGACGACTCGTTCAAGATCAACAAAGGGGTCCGACAAGCGCGCCAACTTCTGGCAGAACTAGCCGAACGCGGCATGCCGGCAGGCGTGGAGTTCCTCGATCTCATTACACCGCAGTATCTGGCCGACCTGGTTTCCTGGGGCGCAATTGGCGCACGCACCACGGAGAGTCAAGGCCACCGCGAACTGGCCTCCGGCCTGTCCTGCCCGGTCGGGTTCAAGAACGGCACCGGCGGTGCCATCAAGGTCGCAGCCGATGCCGTCGGGGCAGCCCATCATCCACACCGCTTCCTGTCAGTGACCAAATCCGGGCAATCAGCCATCATCTCGACTGCGGGCAACCAAGACACCCATATCATCCTGCGCGGCGGTTCCAACGGCCCGAATTTCGACACTGATTCGGTCGCCAGTGCGGTCGCTTTGCTCCAGCAAGCGGATCTGCCGAGCCAGTTGATGGTGGATTTTTCGCACGCCAACTCCCGGAAGCAGCCACACAAACAACTCGAAGTCGGCGATGACATCGCCGGGCAAATCACAGCCGGCAGCCGGGCTTTGTTCGGTGTCATGATCGAGTCGTTGATCAAGTCGGGCAAACAAGACCTGGTGCCCGGCGTTACACCGGATTACGGCGTTTCGGTCACCGACGGCTGTCTCGGCTTCGATGACACCGAAGCGCTGCTCGGCAAACTGGCCGACGCCGTGGCACAACGTCGCGAATTAGCACAGGCGAACCATCAGACGGGCGAGTAAGAGCTCGCACGATCTGCGATAATACTTCAATACACTCTTGACGAGCCGATAGCTGTGGCCGATACCGTTTTCCAGAAGATTATCGACCGTGAAATCGACGCGGATATCGTCTATGAAGACGACCACTGCCTGGCGTTTCACGACCTCAATCCGCAAGCACCGTTGCACGTTCTGGTCATACCGAAGCAGCCGATTCCTCGTCTGGCAGACGCAACCAATAACGACGGCGACTTGCTCGGCTATTTGATGCTGACCGCCCGGCGTGTGGCTGCCGATGCAGGCTATGCCGACGCATTTCGGCTCGTGGTTAATAACGGCGAGCACGCGGGTCAGAGCGTGTTCCACCTGCACCTCCACGTACTGGCTGGCCGCGCATTCGGTTGGCCGCCGGGCTGATCATTCCCGAAAACGACGACAACAAACAACTACAAAACGGCGCGTAAACACCCACCAAGATTCTTATGAGCGATAAATCTCAGAATTCGACCATGGCCGACGCCAGCGCTCCGAGCAAAACCATCCAGGAGCCGGCAGTCGAGGATGTCCAGGGCCGTCATGACCGACGTCATCTGGCGATCAATAAGGTGGGTGTGTGTGATATCCGACACCCGGTTTCGATTGCGCAACGCAGTGGCGGAAAGCAAACGACAGTCGCCACCTTCGCCATGTACGTGAATCTCCCGCACCGCTTCAAGGGCACGCACATGTCGCGGTTCGTACAGATTCTGAACGCTCATGAGCACAAAATCACCGTGGCCTCGTTCAAGCAGATGTTAGCCGAAGTCACTGAGCGTCTGGAGGCCGACAACGGCCACATCGAGATGGCGTTCCCGTTCTTCATCGACAAGCGCGCGCCGGTGACGGGCGAGCCCGGTGTCATGGACTACCAGGTCACATTCTTCGGCGATCGTTACAGCGACAGCACCGAACTGACGGTGGAAGTCGAGGTGCCCGTGACCACGCTGTGCCCTTGTTCAAAGGACATTTCCGATTACGGTGCCCACAACCAGCGATCCCTTATCAAAATTCGTGCTCGTGCCCGCGAATTCTTCTGGCTCGAGGAATTGATCGACATCGCCGAAGCCCAGGCTTCCTGCGAATTGTACGGCGTGTTGAAACGCGTCGATGAGAAAGCGGTTACCGAACACGCCTACGAAAACCCCAAATTCGTGGAAGACGTCGTGCGCGATATTGCAACGGTATTGAACAACGACTCGAGGATCCGTGAATACCGCGTGGCGTCGGAAAACTTTGAGTCAATCCACAACCATTCGGCCTACGCCTTGATTGAGCACAACAAGGATGCGCCCGAACGTTAAGCCTTAGGTGCCGACGCTATAAGCGCTGAACCGGCCGGTGCGTGCGACTCCGAGTGGGTCGCGAGGCCGCCTCGCCACGCACCTCGGCCAACGCTTAACTTGATCCGTTGTCGCTTTCTTCCGACCGACCGGTGGTATCGGTCGCGCCGGTTTGCCCGGAACCACTACTGTCGCTGCGCTCACTTGTCCGTCGATTACGGCTAGCGCGCGACTTCTGCGCGCCCGTCTTGTTGCCACTCGTTCCACCAGTGGCTTTCGTCGACTGGCTCTTGGGCGCCGCTTGACCGGTGTTTGTTTTTTCAGCCGCAGCGTCGGCACCAGCCTTGCGCTTGCTGGCGTTCGACTGTTTGCTTTGCGCCGTGCCGCTAGCCTTGCTGTTCCCGGATCCGGTGCTACTGCCGGTGGATGCTCGGGATTTCGAGCTACCCGTCGAGGCTGATTTGGCACCGCCTCCGGTACTGCGCGAACGACTGGTTCTCGCGTTACCGGTTGTGCCGGACGCGCCCGTGCTCGAACGCTGGCCCTTTTGCTCCGTCGCTTCGGCATCCGCCCCGGCCGGGGTCGATGACGTGTCAGCGCTCGTTGTTCTGCCCTGGTGCGATCCAGCCGGCGACGTTTTATGGTCCGGGTCGGCCGTGGTTCTGGCGCTGCTTGTCGACTGATCGTCGCCCGATTCGCCTGCGTCGTCTATCTCGAACAGGTCGCTCAGCGCTTTTTGGAACGTTTGGTTGAGTTCATCGCCGGTTCGTTGAATAACGCCGGCCGAATCTTTGGCCGCAGCAATGACCTGACGCCGCCCATTCGGCAAATAGTCCGCGGGCTGGCTTGCCACACGGCGTAGCCCAGCACCGCGCGCGCGCCGCACGCTGGCACCGAGCGCTGCGGACAGGTTCTTAGCCGCGCCGATTTCGGTATTAATCAGAGTGCGGCCGTTGTGCAGCACAATGCCGGCCGCTTGACGCTGGCTATCCAGCGCGACACGAACCGAGTTCCGAGCGGTTCGGCGCACACGGGTAAAACGTGTTCCGGCATCGGTTAGCAAACGTACAACATCCATGCTGTCGGCTCCGTGTTGTTGTTGGGTACAACTGGCATCACAGTATGTGCCCGGATGCGTTCAGCTCCCGAGCATAACGCGGCTGGCCGCGATGTGCTGCTGCCCATATGTTTTTTGTATGGGCGCCACGGCACCTGCACAAGAGCAGGCCTGGAATATGGCGACGACAACACCGGCCACGCACAGTGACCAGCGTTCGTCAGATTCCCGATAGCCGCGAGTGTGGCGGCGAAAGCATGTCCCAGACCAGGACACTCAACAACGACAGGCCAGTCACATACTCGAGCAGCGGCGATTTAGCGCCACCCACAGTGGCGCGGCTACAATATTTTGGCCGGCCTCGTGCGGCGATCCGACAAGATGGCGCCCGTCTCGTAAGCAGGCGTGGTCGGCGTCATCCGTGCGCCCAAGGCCGGACAACACGCCACGTCACACGACTAACTGCCGTCGTTTTTCGGGACCAGCTCGATCGATACGGCTTTTTGCGCACCGGTTTGGGATTTGCGATCAACCCCAAGTCCCACGCGCTCGCTCGAGACGCCCGCACGCACCAGTAACTTCGCCACATCCCGTGCCCGCGTGACGGCGAGCGCCTGTTTATACGCCGCCCGTTCCTGGGAAGCGTTAGACGTTTTCTTCGCGACACGCGGATTGGCCTTGATGAAACTCGACACTTCGGCCTGACTGGGCGAGATCACCGCTGTATGCCCGGCAATCCCAATCCGCCGGTTCTTCATGCCCGGCTTGGTCAACGCCTTGGCAACGCTATCGATGACTTCGTGGCTATCCGAGGTCACGCGTGCCGAACCGTTCTGAAACTTGATGACGCCGAAACGTCCGGGCACCAGCACCGTCGCTTCGCCATTCGGCCGCGTATTACCGGCATTGCCAACCAATTGCTTGAGACGCGTCTGGTTGCGCGCACTCGTTGCACGGTAGCGCCCAATCTGAGCCAAGCGCTCGGCCCGATGGGCGTTGTCGGCAATCACCGCGAGTTGCCCGGCCGATGCATCTGCAGGATCATCGAGTTCTTGCCAACCTGATCTGGCCTTATCCAGTGCTTGCTTGGCTTGACCGAGTTTGTCAGTACGTGCGTCTTCCGCCTTGGCAACGGCCGCCTTTGCCCGTTCAAGCGGTTCGAATGTGGGCCCACTGTCGCCGACGCTGGTTTTGACTTGCGCCTTGAGCGCCTCGTTGGCTGCCGCCACACCGCTGGTATTGGAGTCGATCGTGGCGTAATGGTTGTTGAACGCTGCGCAGCCAGCCAGCGTGGCCACGAGTAGCAAACTGAGCAATAAGCGCATAATCATCTTTTATCGTCCGATGCCGCCGGCATTCGCAGGCCGCTGGGCGCCAGGCTGCGCACCAGGTCCAGTGCTCATGGTGGGTGGCTGGCGCTGAGGCCTTCTAGACGATCCGCTCTGCTGGTTGCTGGATTTTTGCTTGACGGCTTGTCGACGTTTAGCTTGCGCGGCCTTCAATGTTTCGCGACCGGCACTGCCACTGTCCTGCACATTGGCCCCTTGTTGCTGGTTCGCCTTGAGCTCCGCGAGACGGTTTTTGATATCAACCGCACTGCCACGCGCCTTAGCTGCCCGTCGATCAAGTTTGACCGCTTTAACCAGCGCCTCGACACGCTCACGCTCATCATTGGTCAGGTCACGGCCTTCACTCGCAGCCTGATAAACGATCGAGCGCGCAGTGGCCAAGCGACTGCGCGCCGACCCCATAATCGCCGGCGCGTTATCCGACCAGCGTTGGCTTGATGCCTGCGTCAATGCTTGTTGGGCCGGTTGCAATATTTTGTCGTTCGGTGAACTCGCAGCGCTTTGGCCCGGCGCATCGGCACAGCCGACCAACACAAATGCCGCCACAAGGACGACGCCGAGAGCGCTTATACCAATCCCCTTTCGCCCGGTGCCGGGCACCCAGTTAGCCATCGTTGGTGCGTCTTCGATAATTCAACTCGCCACTCTATCAGGCATCGCGATCGCCCCAAAGTCGACGTGCTCGCTCAAGATCATGGGGCCGACCGAGGTCTTGCCATGCGCCACGATGAATCCGAGCGTATACGGTGCGGTGCGCCAGCGTGTTGTCGATGACCTGCGATAAGCCAAAACGCCGTTCGGTGAATCCTTCAAACATCGCGGGATCGAAACGTCCGATGCCGGCATACGTCATACGCGGCCCGGCCGGATCAACCCGGCCGTGAGCGACACCGTAATCGCCGGCGGGTCGATGGTCGGGGTTGGGCACGAATACCAACTCGGGCGACCCCGAATGATCGACGGCGAGTGCGCGCAAATCGAAATCGGTCCAAATATCGGCGGCCACAACGAGAAAAGGCGCTTTACCCAGCAAAGGCAGTGCGGCACACACGCCGCCACCGGTATCCAATGCTGTTGGCGTCTCTTCGCTGTAGACGATATCCGCGCCGTAGGCCGAGCCATCACCCAGCGCGGCACGAATCTGTGATCCGCGATACGCCACATTAATTACCAGCTGCCGGACCCCCGCGGCGACCAACGCGCGAATCTGGGTCTCGATCAACGACTGGCCACCGATCGTGAGTAACGGTTTCGGCACAGTATCGGTTTCCGGCCGCAGCCGTTCGCCGCGGCCGGCCGCCAGAATCATGGCGCGCATTATTCAGCCCCAACCATAAATGCACGTAACGGCGCCAGCGCCGGGTCCGCTTCGACAACCGGTTGCAGATAGCGAATAAAACGCGGCGCGTCGGCAATATAATCGGGCTTGCCGTCACGCCAGCAAAGGCGTGCAAAAACGCCCAAAACCTTTAGGTGACGCTGCAAACCGGCCCAGGTCAGATCCTCTTGAAACTCGGCCCAACCAGCGGCCACAGGCAAACCGGCCGCGCAGGCGCCGAGCCAGTAGCGGTACTGCCAAGCACGCACGCGCTCGTCGGGCCAGTCGATAAAGGCATCACGACACAGACTGGCCACGTCGTAGGCGATTGGCCCTGCACGCGCATCTTGGAAATCGATGATTCCCGGGCACGGGTCCGAGACCATCAGATTGCGCGGGATATAGTCGCGATGCACCAGTACATGATGCTGGCGCCCCACCCGGCCGGCAATAAGCTCGTAGGTGGATTCAAGCGCCGACGCCTCGCTCGTGGTGAGCATCCGGCCGAGGTGGCGCTTGATATACCACTCGTTAAAAAGATGCAGTTCACCGAGCAGCATATCGTGATCGATCACGCGGAAGTCGTCGGTCGACATGGCGCACTGCCAATGAATCAACGCGTCAATCGCTGTATTCATAAGCGGATCGGGATCCCGATCCGCGAAAGCGTCAAGATAGCGTTGGTCACCCAGATCGCTGATCAGCATGAAACCGCGCGTCGCATCGAACGCGATGACTGTCGGCACGTGCAAACCGGCACGCGCCGCACGTGCGGCAACATCAACGAATGCGATGCTATTCTGGCTCTCCGGTGGTGCGTCGACCGCGATCCGGGATTCACTGGCATCGACCGCCGCTTCATCGGGGTCAGCCCGCGGCACTGCGCGATAATACCGCCGTGTGCCAGCATCCGTGCTGACCGCGCGCCAATCGCAATAACGTCCGATTCTGGCTTCCGCCCATTGCGTTAGCGCGAGGGCGCGCTCATCGGGGGTAATGTCTTTACACAAGTCTGCGTCCAGCATAGGCAACGGGGATAAACACGCGTTTCAGTTTGCGGGGCCGTTTTCCCGTGCGCATAATCCGGGCAGGCCGCGAGTTCAAACGCGTGAGCTTCGCACGATTTTCAACACTGATGCCAAGGCAGTCATTTGTCCGTATTTTCAACGTTGCGGTTCAAACCCAATCTCGGGCGACGGCGTTTTTGGCAAATCGCCACGGCGGTCGGACTTGGCGGTGTCACGATCAACGCTGCGGCAGCGGTTTGCTCGATTCCGCAGATACCCATCGCGCCGGCCGCCAAGGATAAACCACCGTCGGTGCGCGCTGATAACGTCAGCCTGAAAAAAGGTGTCGCCAAAGCGCGCGGCAATGCCCGGTTGACGCGCAACGGCCAGGCACTGGAAGCACCGTATGTCGAGTACAACCGTCAGTCGAAGGGTGCAAACGCACACGGCGGAGTGCAGTATTACAAACCCGGCATGTTTCTCACCGCCGATGAAGGTGCCGTCAACGTCAATAGCAACCAAGGGGTGTTCAGCGACGTTAAATACGTGATGACGAACACCGGCGGCCGTGGTCACGCGGACACGGTGGACTCTAAAACCGAGCATCATTTCCAGCTCCGCGATGCGTCTTACACGACCTGCCCGCTGGACTCGCCGAGCTGGTATCTATCGGCCACCCACGTCAATCTGAATCGCGATTCGGGGCGCGGCAGCGCCTGGAACACCGTCATGCACCTCTATGGTTTGCCGGTGTTCTACACGCCGTATTTCAACTTCCCGATCGATAACAAACGCCATACTGGCTTTCTCGCGCCGGTCGTCGGCGTTTCGGGCGATTCCGGTTTCGAGCTGACCTGGCCGTTTTATATCAATATCGCGCCGCAGTACGATCTAACCCTTATCCCGCGCTACTACGGCAAACGCGGTCCGCAGCTCGGGGCGCAAGCGCGCTACCAATTCACACACCAAAAGGGTGAACTCAACGGCCAACTCCTGCCGAACGATCAAAAATACGGCGAGCGCCGCAGCTTCGTTCACTACCAGCATCAAGGCAAATTCGGTCAATACGTTGGCTTTCAGGCCGACTACAACCGTGCCAGCGACGATGACTATTTCGACGACTTGGACGACGGCCCGGGTGGCACGTCGTCGTCCAATCTTGAGCGCGGCGCCGAGCTAACGTTCGCGACCACTGGCGCCCGCCTCGACTTCCTTGTGCAGGACTGGCAAACGCTCAATCGAGCCAGTAGTAGCCGGGCCTCGATTTCAAACGCTCTCAACAACAATCCCTACACGCGGCTGCCGCGTGTAAAACTCCATCTACTGTCGCCCACCGCACCGTTCCGGCTCGGCTTCGACGGCAGTTTCACCAATTTTGTCAGCGACAACCCTGCCGCGGCCGAAGCCCGGCGCTACGACGCCAAGCCCAAGTTGATCTGGTCCACCGATCACGGCGGCTGGTTCGCCTCCAGTCAGGCCGCGTACGAATTTACGCATTACGATCTCAGCAATGTCGGCAACCAAACGACATCAATCAACCGCTCGATTCCCTCGTTCCAACTACGCTCGGGGCTGCGATTCACTCGCCATATGCACAATGGCTGGATACAGACCTTCAATCCACAGTTTCAGTATCTTTACACTGGCTACGAAAACCAAAAGAATATCCGCAACTTTGACAGCGGGGTGCCAGCACTGCACTTCCAGCGCCTTTTTGCCGATAATCGTTTTACCGGCATCGATCGCATCGGCGATGCGAACCAAATCACCCTCGGCGCGACGACACGGCTATATTCAACCGCAAGCAGTCGTACACTTGCCAAGTTGAGTTTCGGTCGCGTCACCAGTTTCCGCGACCTCAAGGTGACATTGCCCAACACCGGTATCACCGGTTACTCCAACAGCGGCTCGGACTACGTCGGAAGCCTTACCGTCAGCCCGATTCATCAACTACGCGCCCGTGGCACCGTCGCGTACAGCGCGAGTGACTCGAAGATCGATCGCGGCCGGGTCCAGCTGCTCTACGCCAGCGACTCAGGGTATGGCATCAATCTCGGCTACCGCTACTACCGCGGCTATCAACTGGTGCACAATTCCGAATCAGACGAAACGAGATATCAGACATTAAAACAAGTCGCGCTCGGTGCTTACGTGCCGCTCGGCGAGCACCTCAACGTCGTGGGTCGCTGGAACTATTCGCTCAAAGCCAAGACAAACGTCGAGTCGGTTGTTGGCGTTCAGTACAATCCCTCGTGTTGTGTCTCGGCGCGCGTCTCATGGCGCCGTTACGTGCAAAATCCATCCCAAAACAACGGCAACCAGCATGACAGCGCGATTTATTTCGAACTTCTGTTCCAAGGCCTGACTTCAGTGGGCAAGACAGCGAAATCGTTCGTTTCGGACGATGTCTTCAGCGGCGTCAGTCCCGGTCGCAGACGACAAACCTATAACACGTTACAACCCCGATGAATTTTATCGCCAAGACAATAACCGCAGTTATCCTGGCCGCTATCACGACGGTAGCCGGCGCACAATCACTTACCTCCGGCAGTGAACTCGGGAACTTTTCCCTTGGATCACGTCAAGCGAGCAACAATGCCCCGTCCAATCAATCGCTAGACGGTATCGCGGCCGTTGTTAACAACGACGTTATCTTGAAAAGCCGACTCGCCCGCGCGGTAGCCCAGGCACGACAAAAGACAAACCGCAACGTGCCGTTGAATGCGCTTCGCTCACGCGTGCTGGACCGGCTGATCATGAAAAAACTGCAACTCCAGCAGGCGCATAAAGAAGGGCTGTCGATCTCTAAACAGCAACTTCAGCGCGGCATCAAGCGCGTCGCCAAAAGCAATAATATGTCGGTTGCTCAATTCAAACAGGCAGTCAAACGACAAGGGCTTACCTTCAGCAAACTCGAGGACCGCATTCGCACGCAGATGCTGGTTGCCAAGCTGCGTCGGCGTACGGTGATGTCGAAAGTTCAAATAACGCCCGACGATGTCAGCCAGTACATGCGAACCCAGGATCTGCAACAGGGTATCGCCAGCGCATACCGCTTTCGCCGGATCGTTATCAATAAAACGTCAAGTGAGACCACAGCGCGTAAGCAACTAGAACAACTGCGTAAGCGTGCAAACACGGGCGCAGATTTCGCCACACTCGCCAAGAACCAATCGAGCGGACCAAACGCTGATCAAGGTGGCTTGGTGGACTGGACGCCGGCAACCAAACTCGACACAAAAATAGCGAGCGCGCTCGACGGCCTCGACACAGGCGACATCAGCCCGATCGTGCAAAATGGGCAGCAGCTGATGCTCCTAAAGCTGCTCGGGCGTCGTCCGGTTGGCGGCAACAATCAAAGCGCGACCGTCACGCAGGTCAAGGCGCAGCATATCGTTGTCAAGCCCAACGCGATACGTACGCAGACGGAAGCCAAAAAACTGGCCAACCGGCTACGGCAACAAATCCAAGCCGGCAATGATTTCGCTTCGATCGCGAAAGAGCATTCCGATGACAAAGCCAGCGCCAGTGATGGCGGCGAGCTCGGCTGGATTACCATGAGCAGGGTCAGCCCCCAAACGCGACAAGCACTAGCCGATCTTTCACCCGGCGACGTTTCACCGGTGCTGAATGCATCCAGTGGTTTTGAAATCATCAAGATGCAAGATCGCCGCACCCGTGACCGCGCCGAGCAACGGCGGCGCAATAAAGCACGCCAAGCCCTCGGTAAACAACGCGCCCGCGAGCAAGGCAAGGTCTGGCAACAAAAGCTTCGCGACCGCGCCTACATCGACATTCGAATCAAGGGCTATCAGCAGCAGCAGGGAACTTGAGCCGTTCGTCCATTGGTGACATCGGCTTTATGAGTGCGGCGAAGCGACTCATCATCACGCCCGGCGAACCAGCCGGCGTCGGGCCGGACCTGACGCTGGCGCTCGCCCAACATGACTGGCCGTTCGAGCTTGTCGCGGTCGCAGATCCAGACATGCTCGCGCAGCGCTCACGTGCGCTCGGCTATGCAATTGACGTTACCGACATCGACTACAACCAGCCACCGAGCGCACATCGAGCCGGAGTGCTGCCGGTCGACCCAATCGCATGCGAGCGTCCGGTCACTGCAGGGCAACTGGATACAGCGAATGCCGCCTACGTGCGCCAGACATTGGACCGTGGGTGCGACCGCTGCCTCAATGGCACTGCCGACGCACTGGTTACCGCGCCGGTACACAAGGCAACACTGACTCGGGGCGGTGAGGCTTTCAACGGCCACACCCAGTATTTGGCAGCACGCTGCCATGCACCGCCGCCGGTCATGTTGCTGACGACTGCCGATGGCTCGTTCCGAGTTGCTCTGGCCACGATGCATCTGCCGCTTCGCGATGTGGCCAACGCACTGACTGTGGACGGGTTGCGTCATGTCTTTCGCACCACCGCCGCCAGCCTCCAGCAGGATTTCGGTATCGCCGCACCGCGTTTGCTGGTTACCGGTCTGAATCCGCACGCTGGCGAGAGCGGCACGCTCGGCGCTGAGGAAATACAAACCATCGCCCCTGCGATCGAGGCCGAAAAAGAAAGCGGACTGCGCATCACTGGGCCACTATCGGCCGACACGGCCTTTATCGATGATAATCGGGCGGGCGGCGATGTCGTCGTGGCCATGTTCCACGACCAAGGATTGCCGGCGATCAAATACGCTGGCTTTGGACGCGTCGTCAACGTCACGCTCGGATTGCCGATTGTCCGCACCTCGGTCGACCACGGCACCGCAGTTGAACTCGCTGGTACCGGTCATGCCGACTCAGCCAGTCTATTCACGGCCGTAGAGACAGCGGCGGCAATCGCAAATTCACGTGGTGCGTAAACGCTTCGGCCAACATTTTCTGACCGACCGGGCTGTCATCGATCAAATCGTCACAGCGATCACGCCCGTGAATGACGATTGCATGATCGAGATCGGGCCGGGCCAAGGCGCCCTAACCCGAGCGCTAACACCGCATCTAAGGCTGCTCGACGTCATCGAAATCGACCGCGATCTGGCAGCAACAATAGAATCCGAGGCCACGGACAAAACCGGGGCCGTCCGACTTATCGGCACCGACGCGCTGCGTTTTGACTACGCTGCCTACGCGCGACAACGCGGTACCCGGCTGCGGCTGGTCGGCAACCTCGCCTACAACATCGGTACGCCATTGTTGTTCCATATCTTGGCGACTCTGGATACGATCACTGATCTCCACTTCATGCTGCAGAAAGAAGTCGTCGACCGCATCGTCGCGGACCCCGGCGACCCAGCCTACGGCCGACTCAGTGTCGGCGTTGCCGTACGCGCCCATAGGACAGCACTCTTGGAGGTGCCACCGCAGGCGTTTCGCCCCAAGCCGAACGTGACATCGTCAGTTGTGCGTATCACGCCGTTTACCACGCCCGCCAACATCACGAACTGGCGCATCTTCGACGCGCTGGTTGCAGACGCATTCGGCAAACGGCGCAAGACCTGCCGCAACGCGTTAGCTCAGTGGCTATCAGGTGACGCAATTGCCGCGCTGGGTATCGAGCCACAACGTCGCCCCGGCGAACTCACACCCGATGACTACGTGCGGCTGGCAAATGCGGTGACCTCAGAATAATCACAGGTAACCATTATTCACTCATGAGTGCCGAACTACGCCGGATATTCTGTATCGGTGACGTGCACGGTCAGTATGCGATGCTGGACCGATTGCTGCACCGTCTCGATGCCATTGATGCGAACGCCGAACTTTGGTTTGTCGGCGATCTCGTCAATCGAGGCCCCGATTCGGCTAGCGTCGTGCGGCGTGTGCGCGAACTTGGCTCCCGCGCCACCACAGTGCTCGGCAACCACGACTTAAGCGTTCTGGCGATGGCAGCCGACGCGAGCAAGCGTGTTTATGCTGACACCGGCGTCGCCAGGCTCCTGGCCGCCGATGACGCCTCCGAGCTACTCGACTGGCTACGCACCCGACCACTTCTGCACCAAAGTGTCGAGACCGGTTGGACGATGGTCCATGCCGGCATTCCTAAAGGCTGGGATTTAACGACAGCCGCGGCCTGCGCGGCCGAATTCGAACAAGCGCTTACGGCCGACGACTGGCAGACAACCCTAAACGATCTCTACGGTAACGAGCCCACCGCTTGGGCGGAATCACTAACCGGGATCAGACGCCTACGCTATATCGCTAACGCGCTTACCCGGCAACGGTTTTGTCATGCCGGAAGCGGTGATCTTGACTTGAGCGAGAAGGGCCGCATCTCAGACGCTCCGGCCACGCTAACGCCATGGTTCGCCGAACCAAATCGCAAAACCCACAACGAGCGCATTGTTTTCGGGCACTGGTCGATGCTGGGGCGGATTGCTTGGCCGGAACACAATGCCTGGTGCATTGACACCGGGGCATCGTGGCAAGGCGTGTTAAGCGCACTTGAACTGCGCCAACACCCTCGACTTATACAGGCCGATTAACTTACCGAGAACCGGCCCGAATCGAAGTGAAACGCCTTAGGCAGCTCCACTTTCGTCGTCGTCAGTTGCCGGGCGGTCAACCAACTCGACGTAAGCCATAGGCGCGGCGTCACCATCACGATAGCCGCATTTGAGCACGCGCAGATAGCCACCCGGACGTTCAGCGTAGCGCTCACCGAGCGTGCCGAACAACTTGGCCACTGCCTGCTTGCTACGCAGTCGTGAAAACGCCAACCGCCGGTTCGCTGTCGTATCTTTCTTAGCGAGCGTGATCAACGGCTCAGCCGTGCGCCTTAATTCCTTGGCGCGCGGCAGCGTTGTTTTGATCAACTCGTGTTCGACCAGCGAAATCGTCAGGTTGGAGAGCATCGCGCGGCGGTGCGACGATGTACGACCCAGATTGCCGCCTTTCTTGCTGTGACGCATGGCTAAATTCGTGTCCTTTATGAGACGAGTGCGTTACGCGTTCTCGATTTCGGCCGGCGGCCAGTTCGCAACCTCAACACCAAGCTCGAGACCTTGTTCAGACAGCACCTGTTTGATTTCGGTCAGCGACTTTTTGCCGAGATTAGGCGTGCGCATCAATTCGTTTTCTGAGCGCTGAACCAGATCACCGACGTAGTGAATATCTTCCGCTTTGAGGCAATTGGTCGAGCGCACAGTGAGCTCAAGATCCTCGATCGGTTTGAGCATCATCGGCTCCACGGCACCGCCCTGCTTGCCAGCAGCGGCGCCAGTGTTGGCTTCCAGATCCACGAAAACCGACAGCTGGTCATAGAGCGTGGCCGCTGCTGTTCGCACCGCTTCCTGCGGTTCGATACTGCCGTTGGTTTCGACGTCCAAAATCAGCTTATCGAGGTCGGTGCGCTGTTCGACACGCGCCCGGTCGACTTCATAGCTTACCCGTCGAATCGGGCTAAACGAGGCATCGAGCTTGAGCGCGCCGACGGCGTGACCTTCCTGGTCGGCATCCTGCGCCACGCGTTGAGCGGCCGGCTCATAGCCACGCCCACGCCGAGCAGTCAACTCCATGTTGAGCTCGCCGCTGGTCAGATGCGCAATCACCAGATCCGGGTTCGCAATCTCCACTTCGTGATCGGTCGCGATATCGCCAGCCGTTACCGGCCCGGCGGCCGATTTATTCAGGCGCAAGGTAGCCGAATCACGACCATTCATGCGCACCGAAATCTGCTTTATATTCAAAAGCACGTCGATCACGTCTTCTTGCATACCTTCGATCGTGGTGTACTCATGCAGCACACCCTCGATTGCCACGTCAGTGATCGCGGCTCCCGGAATCGAAGATAGCAAGATGCGCCGCAGCGCATTACCTAGTGTATGCCCATAACCGCGCTCGAGCGGCTCGAGTTCGATTTTTGCGCGCCCGCCGCTACGCCGGTCTACTTCAACCAGGCGCGGCTTCAAAAGTTCATTGGATTCCATAACGCGTCCTCCGGTTCCCCCGGATCGATTACTTGGAATAAAGTTCGACGACCAGATTCTCGTTGATATCCTGAAGAATCTGATCGCGGTCGGGCACCTGCGTATAAGTACCCTGGAGTTTCTTATCGTCGACCGACAGCCAATCGCCAAAGCCGAGCTGCGCGGCGACTGACATCGCCTCCACAATGCGGTTTTGGTTTTTGGCGCGATTACGTATCGCGACAACGTCACCCGGCTGCACTTCATACGACGGTACGTTGACCAGCCGGTCATTAACCGCGACCGCTTTATGATTGACGAGCTGACGTGCTTCGGCACGTGTAGCGGCAAAGCCCATCCGATAGACCACGTTATCGAGCCGCGATTCGAGCGCCTGCAAAAGCAGAACGCCGGTAGCGCCTTTACGCTGTGACGACTTGACGTAGTATTTATGGAACTGCTTTTCCATCAGACCGTACATACGACGGAGCTTTTGCTTCTCGCGCAGCTGAGTCGCATAATCCGACAACCGCTGCCGACGGCCAGAGCCTTGGGTTCCCGGTGGGGTTTCGAACTTGCACTTGGACTCGATCGAACGACCGTGACTGGTCAGCAGCAGATCGGTGCCGGTGCGTCGTGAGAGTTTACAGCGGGGGCCGGTGTATTTCGCCATGGTATCTCGTCTATCCTTTAAGCGTTACACACGCCGTTTCTTCGGCGGACGACAGCCGTTATGCGGAATCGGTGTCGTATCCACGATATTCGTAACTTTGAAGCCGTAGCCATTCAGAGACCGCACCGATGCTTCTCGGCCGGGGCCCGGCCCTTTTACTCGGACTTCAATATTCTTGACGCCATAGCGCGCTGCACCCTCGCCTGCTCGCTCAGCGGCGACCTGGGCAGCGAACGGCGTCGATTTGCGCGACCCCTTGAAACCACATGTACCCGATGTACACCAGCTCAGTACGTTACCCTGCTGATCGGCGATCGTGATGATGGTGTTATTGAACGTCGCGTAAACAAACGCAACGCCATCGGTCACCTTGCGGCGCCCACGGGTAGCCGACGACTGACTCGTTTGCGACGTGGATGAATCTGCCATTAATAATCCCTATTAAAACTAGCGGCGTTAGCGCCGGATCGGCCGTGGCGGGCCTTTACGGGTTCGCGAGTTATTCTTGGTCCGCTGACCACGGAGCGGCAAACCGCGCCGATGGCGGATACCCCGGTAGCAGCCCATATCACGCAACCGTTTGATATTCATCGATATCTCACGGCGCAAATCACCTTCAATCGTGTGATTACCGACTTGCTCGCGGAGCGTTTCGACTTCGCCTTCAGTCAAATCGCGAACTTTAGTGTTAACCGGCACGTTGGCCGCGTCACAAATCTCATCGGCACGCGTCGGCCCAATACCATAGATAGAGGTCAACGCGATGTTCGTGTGCTTGTAGATCGGCAAGTTAATGCCGGCAATTCGCGCCATATCGTCTCTCTCAAAGGGGTGCTTGCCGGCCTTATAAAACGCCGACTAAGCCCGGCAGTATAACGCGTATTATAGCGCTACCGCAAGCTTAAAAATAGTAAAACCGAGCAGTGCTAACCTTGGCGCTGCTTATGTCGCGGATTAACGTCGCAGATAACCGTAACAGCGCCGTTGCGTCGGATTACTTTACAGTGCCGACAAATTTTCTTGACAGATGCTCGTACTTTCATGATGTCACTCTCGAAGGGTGGTCACGGCATGACCTAGATTGCACGTCGTCCCAGCCCGAACGCTCAGCATTTTTAGCGTGCCGATACAGTCCGTCGCTTGGTTTTGAGGTTACTTTTTTGCATCACACCGCTGTACTGATTCGACATCAGGTGCGCCTGCAACTGGGACATAAAGTCCATCACGACCACGACGATAATCAGTATCGATGTGCCGCCAAAGTAAAACGGCACATTATATTGCAAAATCAGCAATTCAGGCAATAGACAAACCAGTGCGACGTAAACCGCACCAGCGACCGTTAGCCGAGTCAAAACAGTGTCGATGTAATTCGCAGTCTGAACGCCAGGCCGAACGCCAGGTATAAACGCACCGGACTTTTTCAGATTATCGGCTGTCTCACGCGAATCGAAAACCAACGCCGTATAGAAAAAACAGAAGAAAACGATCATGCCGGAGTAGAACAGCACATAAAGCGGCTGCCCTGGCGCTATCGCGTTGGAGACCCACTGCGCGATCGGTCCACCCTGCCCAAAAAACCGTACAACGGTTGCCGGGAAAAGGATAATACTCGACGCAAAAATGGGCGGAATCACACCGGCCATATTCAATTTGAGCGGCAGGTGCTGGGTACGTTCCGCGTACATGCGCCGTCCACTCTGGCGCTGGGCGTGATGCACCGGAATGCGACGCTGCCCGCGCTCTACAAAAACCACAAATCCGAGAACTGCGAGTGCGCCAATGAGCAGCGCGATCACGAAAAAGATGCTGAGTTCGCCCGACTGGACTAAATTCAGCGTCCCGCCAATCGCCGATGGCAAACCAGCCACGATCGCCGAAAAGATCAGTATGGATATACCGTTTCCAATGCCGCGCTCGGTGACCTGCTCACCCAACCACATCAAAAACAACGCGCCCGTGGTTAAACAGACGGCTGTCGTGAACACAAAGCTGAATTCGCTGATACCCGATTGCGCAATGCCTTGATTCCAAAGCGCAATGCCAGTACCAATCGATTGGAAAGTCGCCAGCCCTACCGTACCGTAACGCGTGTATTGCGTGATACGTCGTTGACCAGCCTCACCTTCTTTTTTGATCTCTTTGAGCGTCGGCACCGTGGCCGTCAACAGCTGCATGATGATCGACGCCGAGATATACGGCATGACGCCAAGCGCAAGAATCGACAGGCGCTTCAACGCACCGCCCGTAAACATTACGCCAACGTCGAGAATCGTGCCTTGCTGTTGCTGAAAAAGCTGCGCAAGCTGTTGCGGGTCAATACCCGGCACCGGGATATAAGTACCCACTCGAAACACGACAATAGCGCCGATCACGAACAGCAGTCGCGACCGAACTTCGCTCAGTTTGCCAGCGTCCGGCATCATGCTATTGCGGCTACCAGCCGCCGACCCAGTGGTCGCCACGTTAGTCGCTAACCTCGCCGCCTAACTCTTCAATCGCACGACGTGCACCGCCAGTCGCAGCGACACCGCGCAGGTTAACCTTTGAATTGAGCTCACCAGAGCCAATGACTTTCGCACTGGCCGCGCCACGCGCCATCAAACCGGCGTTTTTCAATTCCTCAAGCCCGATATCACCGCTGAAACGATTCAATTGCTCAAGGCGGATTTCGGTCGGCGTTGCCCGGGCGGCCTTGAAACCACGCTTGGGCACCCGCCGCTGTATGGGCATCTGGCCGCCTTCAAAGTTAACCTTTTTATAGCCACCCGAACGGGATTTCTGCCCGGCATGCCCACGACCCGCAGTTTTGCCGTGATCGGAGGATTGACCACGCGCGATTCGCTTACGCGACTGGCGTGCGCCCGGCCCCGGCCGTAGTTTATTCATGTACATCTTAAGCTCGCTCCACCGAGATCATATCGGCGACCTTATTAATCATCCCGCGGTTCTCCGGCGTATCCGCCACCACGACTTGATGTTGACGCCGCTTCAATCCAAGCCCACGTACGCAGGCGCGACGATTCTTGGTCTGGCCAGACAGACCACGGTTCAAGGTTATTTTCAGTGTATCCGCCATCACCATTGCTCCTAGGCCTGGATCTGCTCCACGCTCATACCACGCTTGGCGGCAATATATTCCGGATCGTGCATGCTGCGCAGACCGTTAACAGTTGCGCGCACGATGTTGAGTGGGTTGCGCGAGCCGTAGCATTTAGCCAGCACGTTGTTCACACCAGCCACCTCAAATACGGCGCGCATACCACCACCAGCGATAATGCCGGTACCGGCCGACGCTGGCCGCATGATTACTTTAGTCGCACCGTGGCGGCCGACGAGGTCGTGCTGCAGCGACATATCCTCGTTCAGGGTCGCTCGGATCATATTCTTGCGCGCGGCATCCATTGATTTCGATATAGCCAACGGCACCTCACGTGCCTTGCCATAGCCGAAGCCAACCCGGCCTTCGCCGTCACCGACTACAGTCAGTCCAGCAAAGCGGAACTGCCGACCACCCTGCACGACCTTAGCCACGCGGTTAACGGTGATTAGTCGCTCGAGCAGATCGGTTTCGGTGCGCTGGTCGTTACGATTCGCCATAGTCGGTTTCCTAGAACTTGAGGCCGCCGTCGCGAGCCGCGTCGGCGAGCGCGCGAACACGGCCGTGGTACGCAAAGCCAGAACGATCAAAAGCCACGGTATCCACACCGATAGCCTGAGCGCGTTCGGCAATTGTGCGCCCTACTATTTCAGCGGCGGCTACATTACCGGTCTGCTGGCATTCATTCGCCACGACCGATTCCACCGTCGACGCTGAAGCCAAAGTCCGCGAGCCGTCGGGTTGAGTGATCTGGGCATAAATATGCCGCGGCGTTCGGTGCACCGATAGGCGCGTCGCGCCTTGGCGCTCGATCCACCCTCGGGCACGTCGGGCGCGCCGCTTCCGTTGTACTGTTTTGGTCTGCATGGCCTGTAAGTATCCTGCTCGCGTGTTCGTGAGTCGCCTACTTCTTCTTCGGGTCCTTGCGGATAACGTATTCGTCGGCGTAGCGAATACCTTTGCCCTTATACGGTTCCGGGGGCCGAAATTGACGGATTTCTGCCGCCGCATGACCAACCTTCTGTTTGTCCGTACCGCGCAGCACAATCTCGGTGGCCGAAGGTACTTCGACGCTAATCTCGTCCGGAACTTCGTAAATCGCTGGATGGGACAGCCCAAGCGAAAGCGAAAGCCGGTTACCACTCGCCTGCACACGATAGCCCACACCAACGAGCTGCAAGCGCCGCACAAAGCCTTCGGTAACGCCGGTCACCAAATTTTGCACATTGGCGCGCGCCGTACCCATCATGGCCGCATTCTTGCGTCGCGCGGTTGAGACCATGGTTGCTTCACCAGCTTCAACCGAGAGATCAACCCCTCTCGGAAGCTCAGTACTGAGCACGGTATCTCCCTTGGAGACCGTGACCGTACCCGCAGCAACTTGGCATTCAACGCCGTCGGGCAACTTGACCGGGGCACCACCTACTCGAGACATGATCTACTACCTGGACTAAACCGTCGCTATGCGACGTAACAAAGAACTTCGCCACCGCAGCCGACTTCACGTGCCTGACGATCAGTCATAACGCCGTTCGAAGTCGATACCACGGCAACACCAAGGCCACCTACGACACGCGGCACATCACGCTTGCCGCGATAAACGCGGAGGCCGGGCTTCGAGACGCGCTCGATACGTTCGATCACGCCGTCACCCTGGAAATATTTTAACTCGATGCGTAACACCGACTTACCGTCTACAGCCTCGGTCGTGTACTGCCGAATGAAGCCTTCGTCCGCCAACACCTTCGCAACGGCGGTTTTCAACTTCGACGATGGCATTGACACCGCCCGGTGCTCGGCTGCCTGGCCGTTACGGATGCGCGTCAGCATATCCGCGATTGGGTCCGTCATACTCATGACAATCGATAACCTCGCCGATTCACCAGGAAGAAAGCGTCAGGCCCGGCACTTCGCCGCGCATAGCCGCTTGCCGGAGCTGATTACGTGACAGCCCAAATTTCCGATACGTGCCCCGAGCACGACCGGTCAAATTACAACGCCGAGTCTTCCTCGTTGGGCTAGCGTCGCGCGGCAACTTCTGGAGTTGTTGGCTCGCAGCCATTCGCTCCTCGGGTGTTGCGTTCGGATCGGCGATTCGCGCCTTGATGGCACGCCGCTTTTCGGCATAGCGCGCGACCGTTTCGGTTCGCTTGCGATCGCGCTCGATCATGCATTTCTTAGCCATAGCGTTATCCTAGCTGTTCCGAAACGGCAGCTCGAAACCATCGAGCAGCCCTCGGGCCTCGGCATTGTTGTGCGCTGTTGTCGTAATAACGATATCCATGCCGCGCAGTGTATCGACGCGGTCATAATCAATCTCCGGGAAGACAATCTGCTCACGCACCCCGAGGCTGTAATTCCCGCGCCCGTCGAACGACTTTGGGCTGAGACCGCGAAAATCCCGAATCCGTGGCAACGCAACGTTGACCAGCCGATCGAGAAACTCATACATCCGGGCACGTCGCAGTGTCACCTTGCAGCCAATCGGCCAACCGGTACGAATTTTAAAACCGGCCTCCGACTTCCGCGCTCGGGTCATCACCGGCTTTTGGCCCGCGATCAACCCAAGTTCTTCCATGGCTGAGTCGATGACCTTACGGTCTGAAACCGCCTCGCCTAGCCCCATGTTCAGCGTGATTTTGGATAACGCTGGCACGGCCATCGTATTGGTATATCCAAACTGCTCGATTAGGCGCGGCACGATCGTTTCGCGATAGGTCCGCTGTAGACGCGGACTCCATTGTTTCTGTTCACTCATCGATTCTTACCTAACCGTCGATGACTTCGCCGGTCGACTTGTAATAACGCACCCGGCGACTGGTGCCACCATCCTCGACCGTCTTACATCCCACCCGATCGTGCTTCTTAGTACTCGGGTTATAGATCATGACATTGGACGCATGGATCGGCGCTTCCTGTTCTTCGATACCGCCCTGTACCCCTTGATTGGGATCGGGGCGCACCGTTTTCTTGACGATGTTCACACCGTCGACAATAAACCGTCCATCGTTGCGTTTCGCCGAGACAGTGCCGCGCTGACCACGCGACCGGCCTGCAACAACCACAACCTGGTCGCCCACACGGATTCGCGACAGACTCATAAAACCTCCGGCGCCAGCGAAATGATTCGCATGAATCGTGCGCGAAGCTCACGGGTCACCGGACCAAAAATACGCGTGCCAATCGGCTGATTCTCGTTATTCAATAAAACGGCAGCATTGGCATCGAACCGGATTACCGAGCCGTCACCACGCCGCACACCTCGTCGCGAGCGGACTACGACGGCATTCATCACCTGACCCTTACGCACACGTCCACGCGGGATCGCATCCTTTACGCTGACCTTGATAATGTCACCAATGCGTGCGTAACGACGGTGCGAGCCACCCAGAACCTTGATGCACTGCATCGCACGCGCGCCGCTGTTATCGGCTGCGCCGAGTACTGATTCGGTTTGTATCATCGCTGGTTACCTACGCTCCAACCTGACTGGCACGCTCAATTACGCGCACTAGTGCCCAACTTTTGGTCCGCGCATGCGGCCGCGACTCGGACACTTCTACGAAATCGCCGATTTGCGCAGCATTGTCCTCATCGTGAACCTTGATACGCGTACTACGCCGCACATATTTCTTGTACAGCGAATGTTTGGTACGCCGCTCAAGCACGACAACCGCTGTTTTATCCATTCGATTGCTGACCACGAACCCAGTCTGGCAGCGGGTATTACCTGCCGCGCCGTTGTCCGTCATATCACCGTCTTCTGCCATCGTTATTCCTTAGCTGCAGCTTCGCGCTTCACTGTTTTGATGCGCGCGATGTTACGGCGAACCGTTTTGAACTGATGCGTCTGCGTCAGCTGCCCGGTAGCCTGCTGCATACGCAGATTGAACTGCTCACGCCTGAGCGCGACCAACTCCGAATCCAGCTCCTGCGCTGTTTTCCCACGCAATGTCTCGACATCCATGATTACGACACCGTGCGTTCGACGAACGCTGTCTTGACCGGAAGTTTCGACGCTGCCAAGCGAAACGCTTCGCGCGCCACCTCGCGGCTCACACCTTCAATCTCGAAAATCATGGCGCCCGGCTGAACCGGTGCGACATAGTATTCGACGTTACCCTTACCCTTGCCCATACGAACTTCGATAGGCTTGCCGGTAACCGGCTTATCGGGGAATACACGAATCCATGTTTTCCCAGCACGGCGGATATGCCGCGTAAATGCACGTCGCCCGGCTTCCAGTTGCCGCGCCGTAAGCCTGCCGCGTGTGGTCGCTTTTAGACCGAACTCGCCAAAGCTTACTTCGTT
Source organism: Salifodinibacter halophilus (assembly GCA_012999515.1). Taxonomy (NCBI): domain Bacteria; kingdom Pseudomonadati; phylum Pseudomonadota; class Gammaproteobacteria; order Salinisphaerales; family Salinisphaeraceae; genus Salifodinibacter; species Salifodinibacter halophilus. The sequence continues at coordinate 1,255,964 of JABEEB010000001.1, forward strand.
ACCCCGCCGAGCCAGACCACGATTACGCCCTTTCTGGACCTTGCGGTATTTTAGGTTATTCGGTTGCAGCATGGTTTACCCCGTTGCTGTCTCGCTAGCCGTCACAGCTTCCGTCGCCGTGTCGGTATCAAAGACTTCGCCCTTGAAGATCCAAACCTTGACGCCGATCACGCCATACATCGTCATGGCTTCAGCCAAGCCATAGTCTATATCGGCGCGCAGCGTATGCAGCGGCACTCGCCCTTCGCGATACCACTCAGTTCGCGCAATTTCGGAACCGTTAAGGCGCCCGGCGACGTTGACCCGGATACCACCAGCGCCAAGACGCATCGAGTTGCCAACCGCACGCTTCATCGCGCGCCGAAACATGATGCGACGCTCGAGTTGTTGCGCAATATTCTGCGCTACGAGATACGCATCGAGCTCCGGACGCCGAATTTCTTCCACCGACAAATGGACTGGCACGCCCATCCGCTCGGATACCTCAACCCTCAGGCGGTCGATATCCTCACCCTTTTTGCCGATGACAATACCCGGGCGTGCCGTATGAATCGTGATACGCGCCGAGCGAGCCGGGCGATCGATTTGGATTCGGCTTACCGATGCATTAGCCAGCCGCTGCCGGATGAAATCGCGGATTTGGATATCGCTTAGAAGCGTATCGCGATAGTCGGTTCCTTCCGCGTACCAGCGCGAGCTCCACTCGGTAGTGACACCGAGCCGGAAACCGGTTGGATGTACCTTATGTCCCATAGTTATCTACCCGGGTTACCTGTCCGCCACGCGGATTACGACGTGACTTGTGCGCTTCTGAATGCGGTCTGCCTGGCCGCGCGCCCGAGGTTTCATGCGCTTCATGATCGGCCCTTCGTCGACCATGGCGACCGAAACTCTCAGCTCATCGATGTCCGCACCGTCATTGTGTTCGGCGTTGGCAACCGCCGACTCAACAACCTTGCGCACAACGCCGGCCGCTTTCTGAGTCGAGAATTCGAGCCGTGTCAGCGCGTCTTCAGCAGACAGGCCACGAATTTCATCAACGACCAAGCGTGCTTTTTGAGGCGACACCCGTGCGAAGCGCAGTTTTGCTGTCGTTTCCATGACGTCCTTAACTCCTACGGTCGCCCGAATGGCCCTTGAACGTCCGCGTCGGCGCGAACTCGCCCAGCTTATGACCGACCATGTTCTCGGACACAAGAACCGGGATATGCCGCCTCCCGTTATGAACATTGATCGTCAACCCGATCATGTCGGGCGTCACCATCGAACGCCGCGACCAGGTCGCGATCGGTTTTTTGGATCCAGAGTTTTGTGCCGTCTCGACCTTGCGCTGCAAGTGAACGTCGATAAACGGCCCTTTCTTGATTGAACGTGGCATTTATTACTCGCGTTAACGCCGCTTGCGCTTAGACTGCCGGCGAATGATCATATTCTCGGCCCGCTTATTGGACCGCGTCTTATAACCCTTGGTCTTCCAACCCCACGGGCTAACCGGATGCCGACCACCACTGGTTCGACCTTCGCCGCCGCCGTGCGGGTGATCGATCGGGTTCATGGCCACGCCGCGCACCGTCGGGCGCTTACCACGCCACCGACTCGCGCCTGCCTTGCCACGTTGGGTAAGACTATGTTCCGAATTGCCCACTTCACCAACTGTCGCGCGACAGTTGATATGGACACGTCGCGTTTCGCCCGATTTCAACCGCAGAACAGCGAACTCACCTGCCCGCCCAGCGAACCGGATACCTGTGCCAGCCGTGCGTCCAAGCTGCGCACCTTTGCCCGGCCGTAGCTCCACACAGTGCACGATCGAGCCGATCGGCATATTAGCCAGCGGCAGTGCGTTACCTGGGCGAATCGCCGCGGTCGCACCATTCTCAATCTGATGACCAACTTCCAAGCCACGCGGCGCAATAACGTAGCGCCGCTCACCATCTGCGTAACAGACCAGAGCAATACGCGCGCTGCGGTTTGGATCATACTCCAAACGCTCCACCGTGGCCGTAATGCCATCCTTGGCGCGCTTGAAGTCAATAAAGCGATAACGCTGCTCGTGACCACCGCCACGACGACGCGTCGTCATGCGGCCAGCGGCGTTGCGCCCACCGGACCGAGTTTTTGTCTCGGTTAGTGGCTTGTACGGCGCACCTTTATACAGCCGGTTATCGCGCACGCTAGCAATAAAGCGCGTGCCCGGCGATGTCGGCCTATGTCGTTTAATCGCCATGAAAACTCCCGAAAACCTTTACTGTACGCTGCCGAGGAAGTCGATCTGATCGCCATCGCCAAGCGTAACGTAGGCCTTACGCCAACCATTACGCTTACCGGCAAACCCACGAAAACGCTTAGTTTTAGAGGGCATCGCGACCGTGTTGACCTTCTTGACCGTCACGTCGAACAGTTTGGCCACAGCCGCCGCTATTTCCGGCTTAGTGGCATCACTACGAACTTCAAATGCGACCTGATTGGCATTTTCGGTCTGCGTCGACGCCTTTTCCGAAATCACGGGCGTGCGCAGAACTTCGTACATACGTTCGGTATTCATCCCAACCACTCCTCGAGGGCACCTTTAGCCGACACGGTCACCGCAACTTTGTCACTGGCCACTAAATCGGCCACCCCGAGCGCAGCTACCGAGATGACTCGTAGACCACGCACATTACGAGCCGAATACTGCAAGGCATCGTCAACCGAAGCCACTACAAGCAGCTCGACGTCGCGCACGCCTCGACTAGTCATCGCTTCCAAAAAATCGCTCGTCTTACGATTTTCGAGCGAAAGATCAGCAACTATCGACAAGCGCTCGCTACCCGCAAGCGCCGACAGCGCCGAACACACCGCGCCGCGATACATTTTCTTGTTGACCTTTTGATCAAAAGAACGCGGCCGCGCGGCAAATGTTACACCACCACCGACCCAAATCGGGCTGCGGATCGTGCCTGCGCGGGCACGGCCCGTGCCTTTCTGCCGCCAGGGCTTTTTACCACCCCCACTGACATCTGAGCGGCCTTTTTGCTGCTTGGTTCCAGCCCGCGCAGCAGCACGCTCGGCCGTAACAACCTGGTGTACCAAGGCTTCATTAAACGACCGCCCGAATACCGCCTCGGAAAGCGTAATCTGGCCGCTATCGCCGCCGACTTGCATTTGCTCTGCCATGACGATCTAGCCCTCGCTCGCTTCCGGCGCCACTTTCTTGACAGCGGGCCGTAGTTCCACGTAGCCGTTTTTCGGACCAGGCACCGAACCCGCGACAAGCAATACACCACGCTCGCTATCGGCCCGCACAACACGAAGATTCTGCAATGTTGTTCGGGCATTGCCGAGCTGGCCGGCCATCTTTTTACCCTTGAACACATGGCCAGGCGACTGGTTTTGCCCAATCGAGCCAGGCGCACGATGCGATTTCGCATTACCGTGGGTCGAACGCTGCGACCTGAAATTGTGCCGCTTGATGACGCCGCCGTAGCCCTTACCGATGGACCGACCAACCACGTCAACGAACTGACCAACCTGGAAGCGATCGACCGTCAATTCGGCACCCGCCTCCAACTCGTCAAACGACTCTTCGTTGCTTAGACGAAATTCACAAAGAATATCGCCCGCTTCGACACCCGCCGCACGAAAGTGCCCCGTTTCCGGCGCATTCAATCGATTACGCGCTCGCGAACCGGCCGTCACCTGGATGGCGCGATAACCGTCTCGCTCGGCTGTCTTCTGCGTCACTACGCGGTTCGCGCCTACTTCAACAACGGTAACGGCCGTCGCTGTGCCATCGGCATCGAAAACCCGCGTCATGCCTCTTTTTCGTCCTACAAGACCGACGCTCATGTGACGTCTCCCGGATACAACACACCCATGGCAAAAGCCGCCATGCACATGCTCACAAATTCGATTTTCAACAAGGCGCGATAAATCGCGCCGGGTAATTTCAAGCCCGCTTGCCATCACTCGCTAGAGGGGATGACAGTTCGTCGACTTGTTTCCTAACGGCTGATTAGTCGACAGAGTATATCAGTTCTGATTACACCCTGCCAACCAATTCGCGATAGTTATTGCAGCTTAATCTGCACATCGACGCCGGCGGCGAGATCGAGCTTCATAAGCGCGTCGACCGTCTTCTCCGTCGGCTCAACGATATCCATCATTCGCTTATGCGTGCGGATCTCGTACTGATCCCGAGCCCGTTTATCCACGTGCGGCGACGTCAGAATCGTATAGCGCTCAATCTTGGTGGGCAGCGGAATCGGACCGTGCACCTGGGCACCGGTCCGCTTCGCTGTGTCCACAATTTCGCCAGCCGATTTGTCGATCAGACGATGATCGAAGGCTTTGAGACGAATCCGTATATTTTGGCTAGCGGCCATCGTTTATTCCGTAATCTTACTGACGACGCCAGCGCCCACGGTACGACCGCCTTCACGGATCGCAAAGCGCAAGCCTTCTTCCATGGCAATCGGCGAAATGAGCTCGACGGTCATGGCGACGTTATCACCCGGCATGACCATTTCAGTGTCCGCTGGCAATTCGCAAGAACCGGTCACATCCGTAGTCCGGAAGTAGAACTGGGGCCGGTAGCCCTTGAAAAACGGCGTATGACGACCGCCTTCATCCTTCTTCAGAATATAGACTTCGCATTCGAACTTGGTATGCGGAGTAATCGACCCCGGCTTGGCCAAGACCTGGCCTCGCTCGATGTCTTCGCGCTTGACGCCGCGCAACAGCGCGCCAATGTTGTCACCAGCCCGGCCACTGTCCAGCAGCTTCCGGAACATCTCGACACCCGTGACTGTAGTCTTACGGGTTTCGTGGAGGCCAACGAGTTCAACATCCTCGCCGTGATTGATTACACCACGCTCGACACGCCCGGTTGCGACGGTACCGCGACCGGAAATCGAAAAGACGTCTTCAATCGGCAACAGGAACGGGCCGTCGATCGGCCGATCCGGCTCCGGAATGGCTTCGTCCATCGCCTCGACCAGCTTAAGGATCGATTGCTTGCCATGCTCGCCTTCGTCGCCTTCCAGCGCCTTCAACGCGCTACCAACGATAACCGGCGTATCATCGCCCGCGAAATCGTATTCGCTCAGAAGCTCCCGGACTTCCATTTCCACAAGTTCCAGCAGCTCTTCGTCGTCGACCATGTCGGCCTTGTTCAAGTAAACGACGATATACGGCACACCGACTTGCCGCGCGAGCAGAATGTGCTCACGAGTTTGCGGCATCGGGCCATCGGCCGCGGAAACCACGAGGACAGCGCCGTCCATTTGGGCGGCACCGGTAATCATATTCTTGACGTAGTCAGCGTGACCGGGGCAATCGACGTGCGCGTAGTGCCGGCTGCTTGACTCGTACTCAACATGCGCCGTGGAAATCGTGATGCCACGATCTTTTTCTTCCGGCGCCTTGTCAATCGTATCGAACGCGCTCGCCTCGGACCCGTACGACTGGTTCGAGACCACGGTCATCGCCGCAGTCAGCGTCGTCTTACCATGGTCCACGTGGCCAATAGTGCCGACGTTGACGTGCGATTTGCTGCGATCAAATTTTTCCTTGGACACGGTTCCTTCCTCTTATGCCTTTTCGGGTTGATTCCGGGTGAGCGCTTCGACAACGCTCGACGGAGCCTGCGAATATTTCTCGAACTGCATGGTGTACGTCGCACGCCCCTGCGTCATCGATCGCAGGTCAGTTGAGTAGCCAAACATTTCCGACAGCGGCACCAGCGCAGACAACTGCTTACCAGCCGGAATATCATCCATACCTTCAACGTGGCCACGCCGCCGGTTCAGATCCCCCATAACATCGCCCATATACTCTTCGGGCGTGACGACTTCTACGTCCATCATGGGTTCGAGCAGAACAGGGGAGGCCTTCTTGGCGCCTTCGCGAAACGCCATAGATCCCGCTATTTTAAACGCCGCCTCATTCGAGTCAACGTCATGATAGGAGCCATCGTAGAGTGTGACCTTCACATCGACCATTGGATAGCCAGCGATCACGCCCTCGGCCATGGACTCCTGCACTCCGTTATCGACGGAGCTGATGTATTCACGCGGCACAACGCCACCCACGCTGGCGTTGACAAACTGGTAACCAGCACCCGCTTCTTCTTGCGGCGCCACGCGTAGAAACACGTGACCGTATTGGCCGCGGCCGCCTGACTGGCGGATGAACTTGCCTTCCTGCTCGACCTCGGCACGAATGGTCTCGCGATAGGCTACCTGCGGGGCACCAATATTCGCGTCGACTTTGAATTCGCGCTTTAAGCGATCGACAATAATTTCCAGATGGAGCTCGCCCATACCCGAAATAATCGTCTGCGCGGTCTCTTCATCGGTACGAACCTGGAAAGACGGATCTTCCTGGGCAAGCTTACCGAGCGCCATACCCATCTTTTCTTGATCGGCCTTGGATTTAGGCTCAACGGCAACCGAAATCACCGGATCAGGGAACTCCATGCGCTCAAGCACCACGGGCGTGTCTACCGCGCACAACGTATACCCCGTGGTCACATTCTTCAGACCAACCAGAGCAACGATATCGCCCGCACGAACCTCGCTGACCTCTTCGCGCGAATTGGAGTGCATCTGAAGGATGCGACCCACGCGCTCTTTCTTATTCTCGAGCGGGTTATAGACTGTATCACCGGATTTCAGAACCCCGGAATACACGCGCACGAACGATAACGTGCCAACGTACGGATCAGTGGTGATTTTGAACACCAGCCCTGAAAACGGCTCATCATCACTGGCAGTGCGCTCAATGGCCACGTCCGGATCTTTGGAATCGTAACCCTTGATCGACGGCACTTCGGTTGGCGCCGGCAGATAATCGACAACGGCGTCCAGCATTGCTTGAACACCCTTGTTTTTGAACGCTGTACCACACAGCGTGACGCAGATCTCATTATTGATAACCCGCGCGCGCAGACCGGCCTTGATATCCTCATTGGATAAATCCCCGTCTGCCAGATACTTCTCTAACAGCTCCTCGCTGGCTTCTGCCGCGGCCTCTATCATCTCGGCGCGATACTTCTCGGCCTCGGCTTGCAGATCGGCCGGAATCTCGGCCGCCTCAAACGTCCGACCCGCATCCTGCTCATTCCAGTAAATCGCCTGCATGCGCATCAGGTCGACAACGCCGGCAAACTCATCTTCGGCGCCGATCGGCAACTGCACGGTGACTGGCATGGTCGACAGCCGCTCGCGCATCATCGATAGACAACGACCGTAGTCGGCGCCCAGCTTGTCCATCTTATTGACGAACGTTATACGCGGCACGCGATACTTATCGGCCTGGCGCCAGACTGTCTCCGTCTGAGGCTCGACACCCGCATTGGCATCCAGCACACAGACCGCGCCATCCAATACACGGAGACTACGCTCGACCTCGATCGTGAAGTCAACGTGACCCGGCGTATCAATGATGTTGACCCGGTATTGCTCCGGGTATTGCTGCTCCATGCCCTGCCAGAAACAGGTCGTCGCAGCGGATGTGATGGTGATGCCGCGCTCTTGCTCCTGCGACATCCAGTCCATGACGGCTGCGCCATCGTGGACTTCACCCATCTTGTGCGAAATACCGGTGTAATAGAGAACGCGCTCGGTCGTGGTCGTTTTACCGGCATCGATATGCGCGGCAATACCGATATTGCGATAGTGACTAAGCGGGTGATTGCGTGCCATAAGCTGTACTTCGTTACGAGGCGGCGCCGTTACCAGCGGAAGTGCGAAAACGCCTTGTTGGCGTCGGCCATACGGTGCGTGTCTTCACGCTTTTTCACGGCTGCGCCGCGATGCTCGGCAGCGTCGGTCAACTCGCCAGCCAATCGGCGCGCCATCGTGTTCTCGCTACGCTTTTTCGACGCCGCGATAACCCAGCGCATGGCTAACGTGGTGCGACGAACCGCACGCACCTCGACCGGAACCTGATAGGTCGCACCACCAACACGGCGCGACTTGACCTCGACCGTCGGTCGCACATTATCGAGCGCCTGCTCGAGTACTTCCAACGGCTCATCAGTGCCCTTACGGGTCGAAATTTGGTCGATAGCACCATAAAGAATGGTTTCAGCCTTCGACTTCTTGCCGTGACTCATGATCATATTCATGAATTTGGCCAGCATTTCGCTATTGAAACGCGGGTCAGGCAAGATTTCGCGGCGCGGCGCGGAAAAACGGCGAGACATAATCTTAACTCGTTAACAGTTATTTCTTCGGCTTCTTGGCGCCGTATTTGGAACGGCCCTGTCGCCGCGCGTCAACGCCCGAAGCATCGAGCGCACCGCGTACGGTATGGTAACGAACACCGGGCAAGTCCTTAACACGGCCACCGCGCACGAGCACCACTGAGTGCTCCTGCAGGTTATGACCTTCACCGCCAATATAACTGGCGACTTCATAGCCATTGGTCAGGCGCACACGCGCAACCTTACGAAGCGCCGAGTTCGGCTTTTTCGGTGTAGTGGTATAAACCCGGGTGCACACGCCGCGGCGCTGCGGGCACTTTTCCAGTGCTGGCACCGGATCCTTTTTGGGCTTGTCTTTGCGTCCCTTGCGGACGAGCTGGTTAACAGTTGACAACCTGTTCAGTCCTCTTGCGCTGATACGGCGCTAACCCGGCACGTTGTGACGGGCCGAAATTAAACGCTGCATATTAGTTTAAGCTGGCCTTGATGTCAATCAAAGCCCAAGCTTGTGGAACCCTCGGTACGGCGGTTACTACACCGCCGCAGCCGAGGGCCGTTCTAGTACCTCTACCTAGTCCTGCGACAAAGATGAAGCCGACGAGATAACGTCACTATCCGCGGTTTCCGACTGGCCATCTGCCTGCGTGTCGGCCTGCTCGGAGATTACGGTATCGCCACCGGCGTTGGCTGCATCGGGCGGCAACGCGCCCTCGAGATCCAGCGACCCTGCACGCTCGCGGCGCCGTTGCTCGTGGTAGGCCAAGCCAGTTCCCGCCGGGATCAACCGGCCGACGATAACGTTTTCCTTCAAGCCTTTGAGTCGGTCGCGGCCGCCACGCACCGCTGCTTCGGTGAGCACCCGTGTTGTCTCCTGGAAGGAGGCCGCCGAGATAAACGACTCGGTCGACAGACTGGCCTTGGTGATCCCCAACAACAGGCGCTCGAAACGTGCAGGCGTTTCACCGCGTGCCTCGGCCCGCTTGTTGGCTTCGACCACGGCCTGGTATTCGATCTGTTCACCCTGCAGGAACGCGGTGTCACCGGTGTCGAGGATTTCGACCCGCCGCAGCATCTGACGCACGATGACTTCGATGTGCTTGTCATTGATGCGCACGCCCTGCAGGCGATAGACGTCTTGAATCTCGCGAACCAGATAGTCAGCTAACTTCGGAATGCCTTGCAACCGCAAGATGTCATGCGGCAGCGGCTCCCCTTCCGAGACAACCTCGCCTTTCTCAATGTATTCGCCCTCGAACACATCGATCTGGCGCGATTTCGGCACCATAACCTCGGTTTCGCGGCCTTCGCCATCGACGATTTTTAGCCGCTGCTTGCCTTTGGTCGCTTCGCCAAAGCGAATCGTGCCGCCGCCCTCGGCCAAGATGGCCGGCGACTTCGGCTTGCGTGCCTCGAACAAATCGGCCACTCGCGGCAAACCACCGGTGATATCGCGCGTCTTGGACGATTCCTGCGGAATACGTGCACAGACGTCACCCACCACGATGCTCTGGCCATCTTCAACGACCACGATCGCTCGCGGCGGCAGACTGTAAGACGCGGTTATGTCGGTACCCGGGAAGTTGAGCTCGTTACCGTTGTCATCGACCAGCTTGATCACCGGTCGCAGATCCTTGCTACCGGAGCCACGCTGCTGGGTGTCGGTAACCACCAGCGTCGACACACCGGTAACTTCATCCATGTCGCGCTGGACTGTGACGCCCTCGACGAACGATTCGAATTTCACCGTACCGGCGACTTCGGAAACGATCGGGTGCGTATGCGGATCCCAGTCAGCAACGCGATCCCCGGCGGACACCGCCTCACCGTCGGCGACATTCAGTTTCGCACCGTACGGGATCTTATAGCGCTCCGCCTCCCGGAAGTTTTCATCGATCACACCGAACTCACCCGAACGCGATACAGCCACGAGATGGCCATGTTCAGCGTGCGTCACGGTCTTAATGTTGTGCAGCTTCGCCGTGCCGTCAACCTTGACTTCGACGCCGTCGGCCGCGACCGACCTGGAGGCCGCACCACCCACGTGGAACGTACGCATGGTTAGCTGCGTGCCTGGCTCGCCGATCGACTGTGCGGCGATTACGCCAACCGCTTCGCCAGTCGCAACCGGCTCACCACGGGCCAAATCGCGCCCATAGCATTTAGCACAAACACCAATACGAGCTTCACAAGTGATCGGGCTGCGGACCGAAACTTGATCGACCGAATGCAATTCGAGCAGATCCACTGCGTGTTCGTTAAGTAGCAGACCCTGCTCAAGCAATGTCTCGTTAGTGGCAGGATCCACCACGTCCTCGGCCAGCACTCGACCGAGCACACGTTCGCGCAGTGGCTCGACTACATCACCACCTTCCACGATCGGGTACATCGGAATGGATTCCTCGGTACCACAATCTTCTTCGGTGACTACCACGTCCTGCGACACGTCGACCAATCGCCGGGTGAGGTACCCGGAGTTAGCAGTCTTCAACGCCGTGTCGGCCAGCCCTTTACGGGCACCGTGCGTGGAGATGAAGTACTGGAGAACATTCAGGCCTTCACGGAAATTGGCCGTAATCGGCGTTTCGATAATCGACCCGTCCGGCTTGGCCATCAAGCCACGCATACCTGCGAGCTGACGGATCTGGGCAGCACTACCACGCGCCCCGGAGTCAGCCATCATATAGATGGAGTTGAACGAGGTCTGATTGAAGGTGCTACCTTCAGCATCGGTCACCTCATCCAGACCCAGCTTGTCCATCATGGCCGAGGCGTTCTGCTCGTTGGCACGCGACCAAATGTCGATGACCTTATTGTAGCGCTCGCCCTCGGTGACAAGGCCCGAGGTGTACTGGTCCTCGATTTCCTTGACCTCATTCTGCGCGCGGTCGAGGATCTCCGTTTTCTCGGCCGGAACGACCATGTCATCAACGGCGATCGAGATACCCGCCTGGGTCGACATCCGGAAGCCGGTATACATCAGCTGGTCCGCAAACACCACGGTGTCTTTCTGATCGACATCGCGATAGCTGGCGTTAATGACTTCACCAACGGCCTTTTTATCCAGCTCGCGGTTGATCAACTCGAACGGGATGCGTTCGGGCAAGATCTCGGCCAGCAACGCCCGACCAACAGTGGTATCAACAACGTGCGTGATCGACGTGAAGCTACCATCTTCATGGCGTTCAACGTCGTCGATCCGAACCTTGACGTGCGCCTGCAGGTGCACAACCCCGGCGTCATATGCGCGCCGGACTTCAGCGATGTCGGCGAACGTCATACCTTCGCCGGTCGCATTGACCCGTGAGCGCGTCATCCAATAAATCCCCAGAACAACGTCCTGGGTCGGCACGATGATCGGCTCGCCCGAAGCCGGCGACAGGATGTTGTTCGAGGCCATCATCAGCACGCGCGACTCCATCTGAGCCTCGATCGACAGTGGCACGTGAACCGCCATCTGGTCGCCATCGAAGTCAGCGTTGAACGCGGTGCAGACCAGCGGATGCAGCTGGATGGCCTTGCCTTCAATCAGAACCGGCTCGAACGCCTGAATACCTAGACGGTGCAGCGTCGGTGCACGGTTTAACAACACCGGATGCTCGCGGATAACGTCCTCGAGCATGTCCCAAACTTGAGACTCTTCGCGCTCGACCATTTTCTTGGCGGCCTTGATGGTCGAGGCATATTCCAACCGCTGCAGGCGGCTGTAGATGAACGGCTTGAAAAGCTCCAGCGCCATCTGCTTGGGCAGGCCACACTGATGGAGTTTCAGCGTCGGACCAACAACGATGACCGAACGACCCGAATAATCGACACGCTTGCCGAGCAGGTTCTGACGGAAACGGCCCTGCTTGCCCTTGATCATATCCGCAAGGGATTTCAATGGGCGCCGGTTCTGGCCAGTGATCGCGCGGCCGCGGCGGCCGTTATCGATCAGCGCGTCCACTGATTCCTGCAGCATCCGCTTTTCGTTGCGCACGATGATGTCCGGCGCATTCAAATCCAGCAGCCGGGCCAGTCGGTTGTTGCGGTTGATCACGCGCCGGTAGAGATCATTCAAGTCCGAGGTCGCGAAACGGCCGCCATCGAGCGGCACGAGCGGACGGAGATCCGGCGGCAGCACCGGCAGCGTGCGCAGGATCATCCACTCGGGCTTGTTGTTCGACGCCTGGAAACTCTCAAGAATTTTCAGCCGTTTGCCGAGGCGCTTGATCTTGGTCGCCGAGCCGGTGGCATTTAACTCTTCACGTACACGCGCTGATTCGGCGGTCAAGTCCATATTCTTGAGAATATCGAGTACCGCCTCGGCGCCCATTTGGGCCGAGAATTCATCGCCGTGGGTCTCAACCGCGTCGAGATACTCCTCTTCCGACAGGAGCGTGAACGGCTCCATCGGTGTCATGCCGGGGTCGGTGACGATATAGGCTTCAAAGTAGAGCACCCGCTCAATCGCCCGCAGCGGCATGTCCAGCAGCAAGCCGATGCGCGACGGCAAACTCTTTAGAAACCAAATATGGGCAACCGGCGCGGCGAGGTCGATATGCCCCATACGTTCGCGACGCACCTTGGTCTGGGTGACCTCGACGCCGCATTTTTCACACACAACACCGTGGTGCTTGATGCGCTTGTATTTACCGCACAGACACTCGTAATCCTTGACAGGACCGAAGATGCGGGCACAGAACAAACCATCGCGCTCAGGCTTGAACGTGCGATAGTTGATGGTCTCGGGCTTTTTAACTTCGCCGTAAGACCACGAGCGCATAGTCTCGGGCGAGGCCAACCCGATCTTGATGGCATCGAAGTCTTCGTCTTCGTCTTCGTCTTTTTTGAAAAAATTCTCTAGGTTTTGCATACCCTTCTCCGGATAATCAGCGCGCGTTGAACATTCCCGGCGACGGGGCGCTCGGTACGCCCCGTTACCGCTATTGGTCGCGCTCCAATTCGATGTTCATGCCAAGCGAGCGGATTTCCTTGGTCAACACGTTGAATGACTCCGGCATACCCGCGTACATGCGATGGTCACCGTCGACGATGTTCTTGTACATGCGGGTCCGACCGGCGACGTCATCGGATTTGACCGTGAGCATCTCCTGCAGCGTGTAGGCCGCACCATAGGCTTGCAGGGCCCAGACCTCCATTTCACCGAATCGCTGACCGCCGAACTGTGCCTTACCACCCAATGGCTGCTGGGTGACCAGCGAGTACGGGCCGGTCGAGCGGGCGTGCATTTTATCGTCGACCAGATGGTTCAACTTAAGCATGTACATATAGCCGACCGTCACCGGCCGCTGGAAGGTTTCACCCGTGCGGCCGTCGATCAACGTGCTCTGCCCCGATTCCGGCAGTCCCGCGAGCTGCAACAATTCGCGAATTTGATCTTCATGGGCACCGTCGAAGACCGGCGTGGCCGTTGGCATACCGTCGACCAGATTGCGAGCCATGGTTAACATCTCGTCATCGGTCAAGCTGTCGACGGCCTCCTGGGTGCCATTTTCCACGTGGTAGGCCTTATTCAGGAACTCGCGGATTTCACCCACGGCCCGTTCACGCTCGAGCATGTCCTGCACTCGGCTGCCAATACCGCGGGCCGCCCAGCCAAGATGGGTTTCCAATACCTGACCGATGTTCATACGCGACGGCACACCAAGCGGATTCAGCACGATATCGGCCGGCGTACCGTCTTCCAGGTGCGGCATGTCTTCGACCGGCACGATCTCCGAAATGACGCCCTTGTTGCCGTGCCGGCCAGCCATCTTGTCGCCCGACTTGATCGGTCGGCGGATCGCAAGATAGACCTTGACCATTTTCAGCACGCCCGGAGCCAATTCGTCGCCCTGGGTGATCTTTTCCTTCTTGGAATCGAATCGGCGTTCGAACTCGGCCTTCTGATCAGCCAGACGCTTGGACGCGGCTTCCAGACGATTTTGAGCAGCTTCGTCGCGCAACCGAATGTCGAACCACTTCTCACGGTCGTCAAAGCTATCTAGATAGTCGGCCTTGATCTTGGAGCCAGCTTCAAGCTTATTCGGGCCGCCATCGGCGACCTTGCCCATGAGCATAGTCCGCAAGCGATCGAACAGATCGTCTTCGAAGATCCGCTGCTGGTCATTGAGATCGGTGCGAACCGCAGCCAGCTCATCTTCCTCGATCGACAATGCACGCGCGTCTTTCTCGACACCGTCACGGGTGAACACCCGCACATCCACGACCGTGCCATCCATGCCCGGCGGCACACGCTGCGACGAATCCTTAACGTCGGAAGCTTTCTCACCGAAGATCGCACGCAGGAGCTTCTCCTCCGGCGTCAACTGGGTCTCACCCTTAGGCGTGACCTTGCCCACCAGGATATCGCCAGCCGAAACCTCGGCCCCGACATACGCCACGCCCGCTTCGTCGAGCTTGGAAAGGGCCGCTTCGTTGACATTCGGAATATCGGCGGTGACTTCCTCGGACCCTAGCTTGGTCTCGCGCGCCGTACAGGTCAGCTCTTCGATGTGGACCGAGGTGAACCGGTCCTGCTCGGCGATACGCTCCGAAATCAGGATCGCATCCTCGAAGTTGTAGCCATGCCAGGGCATGAAGGCCACCAACAGATTCTGGCCGAGCGCCAATTCGCCAATATCGGTCGACGGGCCGTCAGCCAAAACGTCACCGCGCGCCAGATCGTTACCCGGTGCGACCAGCGGTTTCTGGTTCACGCAGGTGTTCTGGTTCGAGCGGGTGTATTTGACCATGTTGTAGATGTCGACGCCGGTATCGTCATCGCCGGCCTCATCGTCATGTACTCGAATGACGACGCGCGACGCATCGACTTTCTCGACCACGCCGCCTCGACGCGCGACCACGGCGTTACCAGAGTCGATAGCCACCTTGCGCTCAATACCTGTGCCCACCAACGGCTTTTCCGCTCGCAGGCAAGGCACCGCTTGGCGCTGCATGTTCGAGCCCATCAGCGCACGGTTGGCGTCATCGTGCTCGATAAACGGCACCAGCGATGCTGCCACCGACATGATCTGTTTCGGCGAGACGTCCATGTATTGGACGCGATCCGGCGCCGACAACGTGAATTCGCCCTGGTGCCGGCACGAAACCAGATCACTCACGAGCTGATCGTCGTCATCGAGTTCGGAGTTGGCCTGGGCGATGACGTAGCGACCTTCTTCGATCGCCGACAGATACTCGATCTCATGGGTCGCCTTGCCATCCACGACCTTTCGGTAAGGCGTTTCCAGAAAGCCATACTTATTGGTACGGGAATAGACCGACAATGAGTTGATCAACCCAATATTCGGACCTTCCGGCGTCTCAATCGGACAGATACGGCCGTAGTGGGTCGCGTGCACGTCACGCACCTCGAAACCAGCCCGCTCCCGCGTCAGACCGCCTGGCCCGAGCGCCGAAACACGCCGTTTATGCGTGATTTCCGACAACGGGTTGTTCTGGTCCATGAACTGCGAGAGCTGCGATGAACCGAAAAACTCCTTGACCGCTGCGGCCACTGGCTTGGCGTTGATCAGATCCTGCGGCATGAGGCCTTCGGATTCGGCCTGCGACAAGCGTTCGCGCACCGCGCGCTCGACACGCACCAAGCCGGTCCGGAACGAGTTTTCGGCCATCTCGCCCACGCTACGAACGCGCCGATTGCCTAGATGATCAATGTCGTCAGTCGTGCCGTGGCCATTACGGATCGCCAACAGCTCCTCGAGCGCGGCGACAATGTCGTCGGTCGACAGCACCAGCTCGCCCTCGGCCGACTCACGGCCGATCCGGCGATTGAACTTCATCCGGCCTACCGCCGATAAATCGTAGCGTTCCGGATTAAAGAACAGGTTCGCAAACAGGTTTTCCGCGGCATCTTCAGTCGGCGGCTCGCCGGGCCGCATCATCCGGTAGATTTCGAGCTTGGCTTCTAATTCACTGGTGGTCGGATCGATCGCCAGCGTATTGGAGATATACGGCCCATGATCGAGATCGTTGATATACAGCGTCGGGATCTCGGTGATACCGGCGGCGCGGAACGCGCTGACCATTTCCTCAGTGACTTCCGCATTGGCCGCAGCAATCTCCTCACCGGTATTTTCATCGATGATCGCACGCGCAAGGACCTTGCCGACCAAATATTCGGTTGGCACATCGAGCGACTCGACACCGGCTTGTTCAAGCTGGCGGATATGCCGCACGGTGATGCGCTTGCCTTCGGCCACGACCAGCTCACCGCCCGCGTAGATATCGAAGGTCGCAGTTTCACCGCGCAGCCGCTCGGCGATCAGATCCATGGTCACGCCGTCGTCGGTCAGACGGAACGTGGTGGTCTCATGGAACTGAGCCAAAATCTGCTCGGTATCAAAACCGAGCGCGCGCAGCAGCACTGTCGTCGGCAGTTTACGCCGACGGTCGATGCGCACGAAAACATTATCCTTGGGATCGAATTCGAAATCGAGCCACGAACCACGGTAGGGGATCACCCTCGCCGTATAGAGATACTTACCCGAAGAATGCGTCTTACCCCGATCATGGTCGAAGAAAACACCCGGGCTACGGTGCAGTTGATTGACGATTACCCGCTCGGTACCGTTGACGATAAACGTACCGGTGTCAGTCATGAGCGGCAGCTCGCCCATGTAGACTTCCTGCTCCTTGATATCCTTGACCGGCTTGGGCGTCGCCTTGCTGTCCTTGTCGTAGATAATCAGGCGCACAGTCACACGCAGCGGAGCGGCATAGATCATGCCCCGAACGCGTGATTCCGATTCGTCGAACTCGGGCGCGCTGAGCCGATAGCTGACGAACTCGAGCGCAGCACTGCCAGAGTGAGCTTCCATGGGAAACACGGACGACAACGCGGCCTGAAGCCCTACGTCCTCGCGCTGACCAGGGTTCTTGTCAGCCTGCAGAAACTGTCGATAGGAATGAAGCTGAGTTTCCAGCAGGAACGGCATTTCCAATACCGACGGCTGCTGGGCAAAATCCTTGCGGATACGTTTTTTCTCGGTAAACGAGTAGGCCATGGCATCAACTCTTGGCAGTTGTATTGGCAGTACTAACGTGCCCGGCCACACCGATGCCGGATCACGTCAATAACGAGAAAAGGCCGGCCCCTCAATGGGCACCAGCCAGTTCCCGGATTACGCCACCGCGGAGGTGGCGCGGTACCGACCGCGTGAGCGGCCAGCGTCTGACTTACTTGAGCTCAACCGACGCGCCGGCTTCCTCAAGCTGCGATTTCATTTCATCAGCGTCGGCTTTTTCGACGCCTTCCTTCAAGGTCGACGGTACGTTTTCGACCACTTCCTTGGCCTCTTTCAGGCCCTGATCAGTGATGGCACGCACGGCCTTGATTACACCGACCTTGTTATCGCCCGGGCTGGACAACACAACGTCGAACTCGGTTTGCTCTTCGGCTTCGGCCGGGGCATCGCCGCCAGCCGCTGGGGCCGCCGCTACGGGGGCCGCCGCCGACACGCCGAATTTCTCTTCCATCATTTCAACCAGTTCCACGACCTCCATAACGGACATCTGACTGATTGATTCGAGTACTTCTTCCTTGGTAGCAGCCATTATTTACTCCTTAAATGCTGGTGCCAGTTTTGGATTCAACCGCTTAAGCGGCCTGCTTCTGATCACGGACTGCAGCGACACTGCGCGAGAGTTTCGCAGCCGGCTCACGGGTGGTACGTGCCAGCGCTTCGACCGGTCCACGCATGGCCCGCATCAACTGCGAAATCGCATCGTCATAGGTCGGCAGACTAGCCAGTCGTTCGACCTGCGCGGCCGGCAACAGCTCGCCGCCGAGCGATACGGCAGTCACCTGCACAACGCCATGCTCGTTACGAAACTTTGTGAGCACGCGTGCCGCAGACCCGGGGTCTTCGAGCGAAAAGCCCATCAACACCGGCCCCGTCAACGCCTCGCTGAGGCATTCGTAGTCGGTGCCAGCAACCGCTCGCTTGGCGACCGTGTTCTTGATGACCTTCAGATACGCACCATCTTCACGCGCGTTCTTGCGAAGCTCATCCATCTGACCGGCGCTCAACCCTCGGTATTCGGCCAAGACCGCCGAATGCGCGCGCTTGGCGACGTCACCGACTTCCGCGACCATGGCCTGCTTGGCTTGAAAACTTGTGGCCATTGTCATTTCTCCTTTAACAACCGACGCCACCACGGCGCCGGGACCTTGAAGCGGTTCGCCGACCTACTTGCGGCCGACTCACGCCATCTACGCAGGCTGGCGGATCGCCATTAAGCCCGGTAACCGACCCGTGCCACATGAAGGCAGCACCGCCGGTTAACCGAACACCTTGCGGTCTTTGAAGTGGCAACCCCTATCTTTGGCTGCACTGCAAAGGACCTCGTTTGGACCAGTTCCGGCCCTCGATTCAAGCCGCCAACGAGCTGGGATCAAGCGTCAAGCCCGGCCCCATGGTCGTCGACAGCGAAATTTTCTTGAGATACACGCCCTTGGCGGTGGACGGTTTAGCACGCCGCAGATCAGCGATCAGCGCCGCTAGATTTTCAGCCAGCGCCTCGTTACCAAAATCCACATTGCCAATCGCGCAGTGAATGATGCCGGCCTTGTCGATACGGTATTGAACCTGGCCCGCCTTAGCGTTAGCCACCGCGGTTTCCACATCGGTGGTTACCGTGCCGGTCTTCGGATTGGGCATCAGACCGCGCGGGCCTAGAATTTGGCCTAACTTGCCGACTACTGGCATGGCATCCGGCGTGGCCACGACCATATCGAAGTCCATCTGACCATCCTGCACTTGCTCGGCAAGATCCTCGAGACCGACGATATCGGCGCCCGCCGCGCGAGCCGTATCGGCATTCGCGCCCTGGGTGAACACCGCCACGCGCACACTTTTACCTGTGCCGTGCGGCAGCACGGTTGAGCCACGTACGTTCTGATCCGACTTACGGGCATTAACGCCCAGTCGAACAGCAACCTCGACCGACTCGGTAAAGCGAGCATTGGCCAATTTCTTCAACGTGGTCAATGCCTCGTCGACCGGGTAATCCTTCACCGGGTCGATCTGATCGCGCGCGGCCGCTTTTCTTTTCGATAATCTGGCCATGATCAGCCCTCCACGTTCAGGCCCATGCTCCGGGCGCTGCCACCAATAATCCGAATCGCTGCGTCCATGTTAGCGGCGTTCAAATCCGGCCACTTGGCCTCGGCGATCTCCTGCAACTGGGCCGTAGTCACACTACCCACCTTATTGCGCAACGGATCACCCGAGCCGCCACTCACATTGGCCGCCTTTTTCAACAGCACCGACGCCGGCGGCGTCTTGGTGACAAACGAAAAACTGCGGTCCGAGAATACGGTGATGACCACCGGTGTCGGCAACCCTTGTTCGGCGTCCTGCGTCTCGGCGTTGAACGCCTTACAGAACTCCATGATATTGACACCATGCTGGCCGAGCGCGGGCCCGACCGGCGGGCTCGGCTTAGCCTGCCCGGCTGGAATCTGGAGCTTGATATAGCCCGTGATTTTCTTTGCCATTGCTTCCTCTCTAGCTGGGTCCGAACACGCGAGCTAAGGCCCACGCTCCCCGATTAGCCAGCCGTCCGGCTAGCCTTTTTCAACCTGATCGAAACTAAGATCAACCGGCGTCGAGCGACCAAAAATAGTGACCGCGACGCGAAGCCGGTTCTTGTCGTAGTTAACTTCTTCGACCACACCGTTAAATTCTGAAAACGGACCATCGGTGACGCGCACTTCCTGACCGGGCTCGAAGACCGTCTTCGGTCGCGGCTTTTCGACCGATTCTTCGACCCGATTCAGAATCTGCTCGGCCTCGCGATCCGAAATCGGCGCCGGACGATCGGCCGTGCCACCGATAAACCCAAGCACACCAGGCACATTTTTAACCAGGTGCCAAGTGTCATCGGTCATGTCCATTTGCACCAGCACGTAACCCGGAAAGAACTTGCGTTCAGTCGTGCGCCGCTGCCCATTTTTAACTTCGACGACTTCCTCGGTCGGAACCAGAATATCGCCGAACGACTCTCCAGCTTCGCTACGCGTCACATGGTCGGCCAGCGCATCGCGCACTTTATTCTCATGCTGCGACAGCGCGTGTACGACGTACCACTTCTTGGCCATACGTTCCTCTTGTATTGCGCTTACAGCCGACCGGTCAAAAGCGAGACACTCCATCCCAGCAGGATGTCGAGCGCCCAGATAAATACCGCCAGGATCAGAACCACCAGAACCACCATTGCCGTGGTCTGAACGGTCTCCTTGCGTGTCGGCCACACCACACGCCGGACTTCCGTGCGCGAGCCTTGAACATAGCCCCACGCGATTCGGCCGAACTGCGACTGAACCGCCACCAGAACCGCTACACCAACCCCCACGATCATACCGAGGACTCGGACCAGATCGCTGTACCAGGTGAAGTAGTAGTAGCCGACGATGCTCGCGACAACAATCGCGACGGCCACCCACATGATGGCCGCGTCCAACCACGAGCTTGCCTGTTTATCTTGGGTCGCCATCGGCTAGCGTCGCTCTGGATGCCGCGTGAACTTAAACTGTGCCGTCGCTGGCAGGCCAGGAGGGGCTCGAACCCCCAACCTGCGGTTTTGGAGACCGCTGCTCTTCCAATTGAGCTACTGACCTGACGACAGAGCACAGCGCTGCTGTTAAGCGCCTAAGAGTAGCAGATAGTCTACCGATTTAGCAACAACCAAATGCGAACCAACAGCCTGGAGCCCATGACCGGATTTGAACCGGTGGCCTCTTCCTTACCAAGGAAGTGCTCTACCACTGAGCTACATGGGCATCGCTGGAGCGGGCGACCGGAATCGAACCGGCATCATCAGCTTGGAAGGCTGAGGTTCTACCGTTGAACTACGCCCGCGCGCAAATTGTTGACGTAGTTTAACGTGAATATGGTGGAGGGAGGAGGATTCGAACCCCCGAAGGCTGAGCCGGCAGATTTACAGTCTGCTCCCGTTGACCGCTTGGGTATCCCTCCATCGAGCCCGATATTATTTCGCAATAAAAATCCGGCTGTCAATGCAGCCTGGAGATCGACGGCGTCTGGCCGGCGCATAAGCCGCCCTTGCACGGTTCGAGCGCCGGGCCACCTGCGTTACGCTTTAGGTGTTGCAGCGTGCGCTGGCACGGCCACATCGTATCCGACCCACACCGCCAAGGCCACCATAAGCGCGGCCGCAAGCTCCCTCCCATCCTTCATAACTACGTCGCAGGGTGTCAATATGGTTTAACCCAACCAGCGGCAACATGAGCGAGGCTCCCGATCCATCATGTCTGAACTCCTGATTAAAAACGCACAAATCGTCAACGAAGGCACGATTCAAACGGGTGACCTGCGCGTTCGCGACGGCCGAATTGACGCTATAGCCAGCGAGCTCGACGCCGGATCTCGCACCGAAGTGCTAGACGCCGGCGGCAACTATCTAATGCCGGGCATGATCGACGACCAAGTGCATTTCCGCACACCAGGTCTAAGCCATAAGGGAGACCTGACCACTGAGTCGCGCGCGGCTGTGGCCGGCGGTGTGACCAGCTTCATGGACATGCCAAACGTCCAACCGCCAACCATCGACAATCAAGCGCTTCACACTAAGATCGCGTCCGCCGAGGGCAAATGCGCAGCTAATTTCGGATTCCATCTCGGCGCGACCAACGACAACATCGATTCGATCAAAGCTGCCGATCAAAGTGCGGCGGCCGGCATCAAAATCTTCATGGGCGCTTCAACCGGCCGCATGCTAGTCGACGATGACGATGCCTTGGAGGCGATTTTTGAGCACGCGCCACTGACCGTGCTTACGCACTGCGAAGAAACGCCCATGATTGAGGCCGCGCTCGCGCGGGCCCGCGCCGAATACGGGGATGACATACCAATGGCCATGCACCCCACGATTCGCTCGCGCGAGGCCTGTTTGGCATCCAGCCGCAAAGCGGTTGACCTGGCACAACGCCACGGCACTCAGCTGCATATACTGCACCTGACGACTGCCGACGAATTGGCGCTATTCACAGCGAGCCCCATGGCCGGCAAATCGATCACGGCCGAAGCCTGCGTCCATCACTTATGGTTTTGCGATGCCGATTACGATCGGCTCGGCACGCGCATCAAATGCAACCCGGCGATCAAGACCGACGCCGACCGACAGGCAATCCGACGCGCTGTTGCCGAGGACCGGATCGATATACTGGCCACCGACCACGCGCCCCACTTGATTGAGGAAAAAGACGGGCCTTACACACAGGCGGCAGCCGGCATGCCGCTGGCCCAGTATGTGCTGGTTGCACTCGTCGACATGGCCGAATCGGGTTGGATGAGCCTGCCACAGCTCGTACAGAAAACCGCACATAACGTTGCCGAGCGCTTCCAGGTCGCCGAGCGCGGCTATCTCCGTGAGGGCTACTGGGCGGATCTCGTCGTCGTCGACCCATCAGCACCGACAGTCGTCGACGCTGAGCCCGTGCACGCACACTGCGGCTGGACGCCATTCACGGGCCAACGATTCAATGCCCGGGTGCAGGCGACCGTCGTGTCTGGCCAAATCGCCTATTGCAACGATACAATACAACCGGTTGCCGCCGGCCAAGCGCTTTGCTATGCGCGCTAGCATCGGTTGACGTGTCGATATTTGCTACGTCCATCTGCTGATTGCCGGCCTGAACGAATCGCGAGCGAGGTGCCAGAGCATGCAATCGAACGAATTGCGCAAAGTTGGCCTTAAAGCCACTCTGCCGCGCCTGAAGATACTCGAAGTACTGCAGGACAACCGCGCTGATCATCTTTCTGCCGAAGATGTCTACCGTCGACTACTCGACCATAACGAGGACATCGGCCTAGCCACGATCTACCGTGTATTGTCGCAGTTCGAGGAAGCCGGACTGGTGACGCGTCACCATTTCGAGGACGGTCACGCTCTGTTCGAGCTCGACCAGGGCCCGCACGATCATCTGATCTGCGTGAAGTGTGGACGCATCGAAGAATTCTTCGACGATGAGATCCAAAAGCGCCAAAAGAATGTCGCTGAACAATCCGGCTTCGATTTATCCAAGCACACACTGGTGCTCTACGGCGATTGTCAGACCACCAACTGCCAAAATAAGAGCGCCGACAACGAATAAGCACGACTTCGACGGCGCCAATCATCGCAGCCGACTAGCCTCGGTACTGCGGGCGCCTAATGGATAGGTTCGTGCCAATCAACAACCAACCGAGCAATCTATGATCCGACCCCACGGCAACAGTGAACTCTCCCCGCTTCTCGTCGAAGATGACAGCGCGCGCGACCAACTCGCCCGGGAAGCCGCTGAATTGCCGGCTTTAACGCTGACATCCGCCGCCGCGGCCAACACTGTCATGCTGGGGGCCGGTTACTTTACGCCCCTGCCCGGCTTCATGGACAAGGCCGAGGCACAATCGGTAGCGCGCGACATGCGCACACACAACGGCCTGTTCTGGCCGATACCGATCGTCAACATCGCCACCGACATCGAAGCCATCCGCGGCGCCAAACGCATCGCGCTGAAAGACCCGAACGTCGACGGCCAGCCACCGCTGGCCGTTCAAGATGTCGACGGCATCGACGAGCTATCGGACGCCGACATGGAGACCATGGTCGAGCAGGTCTTCGGCACCACCGACGATGAACACCCGGGTGTTGCAACGTTCAAGGCCCAGGGCCGATTTATTGTGCACGGGCCGATTCAGGTACTGAATTACAGCTATTTCGAGCAGGAATTCCCCGACACATTCCACAGCGCACCGGCAATCCGGGCCGAGTTTGCCGAACGCGGCTGGGACAAAGTGGTCGCTTTCCAGACGCGCAACCCGATGCACCGCGCACACGAAGAACTCTGCAAGATGGCGCTGGAGGCCACCGGCGCGGACGGGGTGCTCGTGCACATGCTGCTCGGCCAGCTCAAGCCTGGCGACGTCCCGGCCCGTGTCCGCGACGCCGCAATCCGGCGCATGGTTGATCTTTATTTCCCGCCGAACACGGTGATGATCGCAGGCTACGGTTTCGACATGCTCTACGCCGGTCCGCGTGAAGCTGCGTTACACGCCGTGTTCCGTCAGAACGCCGGCTGCAGCCACTTCATCGTGGGACGTGATCACGCCGGCGTGGGCGATACTTACGGCGCATTCGAAGCGCAGGAGTTCCTGATCAACGAAGTGCCATCCGACGCGCTGGACATACAGATATACGCGGCTGACCACACAGCCTATTCGAAGAAGCTCGGCAAAGTCGTGATGATGCGCGACGCGCCCGATCACTCGATGGATGACTTCGTGATCCTATCCGGCACCAAAGTGCGGGAGATGCTGGGTCGCGGCGAAGCACCGCCGCAGGAATTCTCACGGCCGGAAGTCGCCGAAATCCTCATGGATTATTTCCAGAACCAATCTCAGGCCTGACGCACCCGGCGCCGGCGCGCATCGACTCGCCGGCGCCTGCTGGAGTCCCGCTTTACTCGGCGGCGGTAACGCCGCACTGGTGACCATCGCGACACGCCCGGGCCGTTATCCTGTCTTCGGGCTGGAGCGTGGTGTGGGTGATTGAAAATCGCTTAGCGAGCAGTCGTTCCAGTCGCGGCCG
This sequence comes from Salifodinibacter halophilus, assembly GCA_012999515.1. NCBI lineage: Bacteria > Pseudomonadati > Pseudomonadota > Gammaproteobacteria > Salinisphaerales > Salinisphaeraceae > Salifodinibacter > Salifodinibacter halophilus. Next base: position 1,280,748 of record JABEEB010000001.1, read on the forward strand.
GATCGTTTCCCAATCCGACAGGCGAGAAACCTCGATGTGAGCCACGATTGCACGCGTTGTCGAGGACAGATTCCAGATATGCAGATCGTGTATCGAGCGCACGCCGTCCACGCTGGTTAGCGCACTACCCACACTGTTGGCATCCAGATCGCGCGGCACCCCTTCCATCAAAACACGGACCACGTCGCGTAACAGCCGCAACGCGGAGATAAGAATAAGCACGCACACAACCAGCGACAGTAACGGGTCAATAGGCATCCAGCCGGTGGCCAGAATAACCCCGCCGGCCACGACCGCCGCGACCGACCCCAAAAGGTCACCGAACACGTGGAGCAACGCGCCACGGACATTCATGGTGCGCTCACCGCGCATCAAGATGGCGCCCACGCCGAGGTTGACACAAAAACCGAGTGCGCCAATGGCCAGCACAACCGGCCCATCAACGGGCGCAGGATCCAGGAACCGGGCCACAGCGGATACAGCGATCGCTACGACGATCGCCAGCATGAAAAGCGTATTGAGTGCTGCTCCCAGCACTTCCGAGCGCAAAAGCCCGAACGAATGCGTCGACGATGCGGGACGTTGCGCCAACCAGGCGGCGAACGCGCCGACGCCCAGCGACGACGTGTCGGTAATCATATGACCCGCATCGGACCATAGCGCCAACGAGCCACTAAACCAACCTGCGATCAATTCAACGACGGCAAACGCCAACGTAAAACAAAGCGAAATGAGCAGCACCCGCCCACTGCCATGGTGGTGCGAACCGCCCAAACCATGATCATGGTCGTGCTCGTTGTGGTGGTGCTGGTGGTCGTGATTGGTCATATTCATCGTCGCGTAAATCTGCCAGATATCGGAGCTCGAGACGGCTTAGTCGACGTCCTCTTCGCTGTGAGAGGCCATGTCTTTCAATACGCGTTGCACGTGGTCGTCGGATGCAACGTAGAACATCTGTTTACCGTGGCGTTCGGCCCGTAATAGACGCGCTGAGCGCAACAAACGCAGATGCTGGCTGGCCAGCGACATCGAAATCTCAAGCTCGTCGGCCAGAGATTGGACGCTGCGCGGTGTTTCTAGACAGGCATAGACCAACAACAGCCGGTTCCGCTCACCAAGCAGGCGGAACATCTCCGCAAGTTGTTCGGTGCGATCGGAATCGACGATAGCCGAGAGCATTAGCGTCTCTTATTCAATTATTGAACAATTATTTTAATGTTTTATCGTGCGCAGTGTAAACAGCGTTAGTCCCACACTAATTCACGGTAGCGCGCGACCTCATCAGCAAAAAATGGGAATTTAATAACGTCGAAATACGGTGAAAAGTCGAAATCGCGCGGTGTAATCAGCTTCGAGTCGCGAGCGTGGAACACCGGCTGGCCGCCCGGACCGCGATGCATCGTCGATAAAACCGGATACCGGACGCTGGCAAACGCGTCGGCGATCAACGTCGAGCAAATAGTCGCGCTCAAATCCCTTTGCCCCATTTCAAACAAAGTCGAACGCCAACGCCGTGGTAGCACGCGGTATGGCACCAGGAAACGCAACAGATCGAGGGCATGCCGCAGATCGTAGGGAGCGCCAATGTGCGCCAACGCATAATTGACCACATGCCGTGCATCACCGGCATTCAGACGGCTCGCCCGACACAGCCGCATATGCTCGCCCGCATAATGCGCGAGAGGCACCAGCCGAACGCCTTCGCCACCTTTGGCTTCAATTAACAACACCGACGTCGGATCATTGCCGCAAGCATGGCGCACATCGTCATCGACAAGTGCTTCCGGCAACTCACCGAAGCGTCCAACGTAGAGTAAGGAATGACTCCAACCGCTTAACGTAACGGTCTGGACAACCCCGGCAGCACGGGTCCGGCCTTCCACTAAAACCACGTCCGCAAGCCGTAAATTCTCAAGCAGACGATCGTAATCCGTACTCGGCATGCCACGAGCTCTAACCTCAACTCCCAACCAACGAGCAAATGCCTGATTGAGAAGCGCGATCAATGTTCGGAGCCTGTCTCGACGCCCCATAGGGTCTCCCTTAAGACAAAACGGCCCAGGCCAGAATATGCGGCGACAACAACTGGTTATTGCAATGAGATTGAATTACAAGGCATTCTTGCCGGTACAAGATTCGAATACGCTAGAATAGCGTTGTAACAAAATGCGCTGTCTATAGGGAAATTTGACGTCAGCGCGACTTCTCAGGGAAACGAGTGGCCCGCCCTCGCCGGATCGAACGCTCCAACTTACTGCTTGCCATCCTCGCGGTTGGCGTGGGAATCACGGCTGGCTATGGCGCTGGCATTTTTCGAAAACTGATCGCCCTCGTCCACAACCTGGCGTTCGCTGGCGAGTTGTCGCCATTTTACGATTCCAACGCGCACACCCTCCCGAGTATCTGGGGCGTCGGCATCATTGCAGCGCCAATACTGGGCTCGCTCGTCGTTACCTTCCTTATCAAGCACGTCGCGCCGGAAATCAAGGGGCCCGGCGTGTCAGACGCCATGGACGCCATTTACTATCGCGGCGGGGTTATCCGATGGCAGGTCGGCCTCGCCCGCACGTTCGCCTCGTCGATACAAATTGGCACAGGCGGCTCAGTCGGCCGCGAAGGGCCAATCATGCAGATTGGCTCGGCGATCGGGTCCGGCATCGGTCAGCTCACCCGGATACGCGAATGGCAGCGCGATACGCTGATTGCGGCCGGTGCTTCAGCCGCAATCGCAGCCACCTTCAACACGCCGCTGGGCGGTCTCTTATTCGCGATTGAGATCATCCTGCCGGAAACCAGCAGCCGGACGCTCATCCCAGTCGCGCTTGCCACTGGTTCCGGCACCTTCATAGGCCGATTACTGTACGGCGACACACCGTTATTCGATATACCAGCGCTCGCCAACGGCTCGCTTACCGTTACCACGCCCCAGCACTTAGCGGCTTACGTCGTTTTCGGCGTCCTGGTCGGCCTATGTGCCTGGCTGTATACGCGCAGCATCTTCTGGTGCGAGGATCTATTCAATCGCCTTCCCAGCAATGATTACGTGCGCCATGCGCTCGGCATGGCACTGGTCGGCGTCATAACGTGGCTTTTCCTAACGTATACCGGCCATTATTACGTTCAGGGCCTGGGCTACGCGACGATTCGAGACATTCTCGATAACGCGCTGACGTCGCCGACTCTGCTGCTTCTATTGCTGGCCGCGAAACTGCTCGTTACTTCGCTGACATTGGGCTCAGGCGGTGCCGGCGGCGTCTTTACGCCCTCGCTTTATCTGGGCGCCACGTTGGGTGCTGTGTTTGCGATAGCCGTCAACGCATTGTTCGGCTCGACGACACTCGATCCCGCCAGCACCGCCGTTCTCGGCATGGCCGGCCTGGTCGCCGGATCGACCGGCGCCGCACTGACGGCCATCGCTATCATCTTTGAGATAACGCGCGACTATCACATCATCATCCCCATGATCGTCGTGGTCTCGATCGCCTTCGGCGTCCGCCACGCGCTATTGGCAGATACCATCTATAGTTTCAAGCTCACGCGTCGCGGCCATCCGGTGCCCGACTCACTGGATACCAACATCTTCATGCTGCATACCGCAGCTGAGCTCTACGACCCAAACGTCGCGTGCGTTGGCCACACCCGCGGCATGGCCGAAATCCGACGCCGGTTTAAACGCTTCGGGCGTCAGATGCCGTATGTGTTGGTGCTCGGCCCAGACCACGACATTCAATCGATTTTCTCCGCCCGCCGGCGTTTTCGATTCACCGGCCGCGGCGGTATACATCACTGGTCCGACGAACACAGAGACACCGAATACATCGTCGTGGCACACGACGACCTGATGTTCGATGTGGTCGGCCGGCTCCGCGCCGCAGAGTGCGAAGCCGCGCTGGTTACCACTGACGGCACTATAGACGACCCACGCGACGTCCTCGGCGTGATCACCATGTCCGACATCGCTCGCTCATCGCGCTTGGCACGCCAAATGGAGCTCCTTCGTGGCCACGAAAGTTCCCCGTAAAACCACGACGGTATGATGTTGGAGCGGCACTGCGTGCCGCTCTTCTCGGCGTAAGAAAGGTGATGCACCCGGCACCCCTAAGCACACCGTTTTGGCTCCATAAAACGCCAAATATCAGCGCGCTAGACGCTCGCGCACCGAATGCCTGGCATCGCCGAGCTGTGCGCGCCGCGGTGTGCTTTTAAGCACACCGCAGCCACCTATGCCTATTCGGCGAGCGCGCCGAGGCCACCTAGCATTTCGTTATCATCTAACTCGCCCGCGAGATTGAGCGCCCCCACGATCGCCTTGATCGAAGCGCTGACCGTATCGCTGTCTTCGGCGACCGCCGGAATCCGCAACGTATCTTTTTTAAGATGCACAAACGCGATCGCGTCAGCATCCGAGCCGGCTGACAGCGCATGTTCACTGTAGTCGGCCACGGCCACATTCTGACCCGTGTACGTATTCCAGGCATTGACGAATGCCGACATCACGCCATTGCCGACGCCGGTCAAGGTTAAGCGTTCTCCACGATCGGTAAGCGTTACCGACAACTGCTGACCATCAACACTGCGTGTGACGTTGTAATCGACCAACGCCATTGGCGCGGCGCGACAGAAGTTTTCAAATAACAGATCGTGGATCCGGCTACTGGACAACTCGCTTGCTGAGGCTTCACTGGCTGTTTGCACATGCGGCGCCAGCGCCAACATCATCCAACGCGGCAGGTTGATGCCGTAATCGCGCTCCAACAGAAACGCCATACCGCCCTTGCCGGACTGACTATTCACGCGGATGACCGCCTGATAATCGCGGCCAATATCGCGTGGATCGATCGCTAGATACGCGACCTGCCACGGCTCATCGTCACCCTGTTTACGCAACGATTTGCGGATGGCGTCCTGGTGACTGCCGGAAAAGGCTGTATAAACCAGCTCGCCGACCCAAGGGTGGCGCGGGTGCAAAGGAATGCCGGTGCACTCGTGCACCACCTTGATGATTGCGTCCGGATCCGACAAATCCAGCTCGGGATCCACCCCCATGCTGTAAAGATTCATCGCCAGCACAACGATGTCCATGTTGCCCGTGCGCTCGCCATTGCCCAACAGACAACCCTCGACGCGCTCGGCACCCGCCAGCATGGCCAATTCGGCCGCGGCCAGCGCGCCGCCCCGATCGTTGTGCGTGTGCACAGACACGATCGCCGAATCACGGTTTTTAATGTGCTGGCAGAAATACTCGATCTGATCGGCGTGATGATGCGGCCCGACCTGCTCAACGGTATTCGGCAAATTGAAGATGATCCGGTCATCCGGGCTCGGCTGCCAGATATCCATCACCGCTTCGCAGATACGTACCGAGAAATCCGTCTCGGTCTGCGAGAAGCTTTCCGGTGAGTATTCCAGCCGCCAGTGCACCCCGGGGCGGGCCTCGGCATTTTCCTTGACCCGCGTCACGCCAGCCACGGCAATGTCGATGATGCCGTCCTGATCCATCTCGAACACACGCTCGCGCTGGATCGTCGAAGTCGAGTTGTAGAGATGGATGATGGCCTTATCGACACCGGCCAACGCCTCGAACGTTTTGTCGATCAGCTCATCCCGGGATTGAGTCAGCGCTGCAATGGTCACGTCCGCTGGAATCTGGTCCTCCTCGATCAACCAGCGCACGAAGTCATAGTCAGGCTGGCTGGCCGAGGGGAAACCAATCATGACTTCCTTGACGCCGATATCGACCAGCAATCGCCACATTTTCTGCTTCTGCTCGACCGTCATCGGCTCGAGCAGCGCCTGATTACCATCGCGCAGATCCTCGCTCACCCAGATCGGCGCGCGGGTGATCTCGCGCTCGGGCCAGGTTCGGTTGAAACCGGTCACGCGGGCGGCCGGTTTGTATTTGCGATGGTCGAAACGCGCCATGCCAAACTCCTGATTGTGGGCGTCAACAGGCTATTCACTGCCTGTGAAACACATTATACGCGCGCCAACGCCGCATAAAGTTGCCAATCAATTCTATTAACGCGCCACGTAAAGCAAATTATATCTTTATAATTATTTATATTGAAATTAAATTGCTATAAATATCCATGAACGACAACAGCGTTTCTCTGGACCGTTTTGACCGGCATATCCTCGAAATACTCCAGGCCGAAGGCCGTATAAGCAACCAATCGCTGGCCGAGCGCGTCAATTTATCGCCGTCGCCTTGTCTACGGCGTGTGCGAGCACTTGAAGCCGCTGGTTTGATTACTGGTTACCGTGCCCGTATCGCACCGGATCAGATCGGCTATGGGCTGAACGTCGTGCTGCATATTTCGATGGACCAACATACGCCGGAACGTTTCGCGCAATTCGAGGCACAGATCGCCGAGTTACCGGAGGTGCAGGATTGTCTGCTCATCACGGGCCAGGAAGCCGACTATCAATTGCACATCTGGGCCGCTGACATGAACGACTATCAGCGTCTGTTGCTGCAACACATTACCCGCATCCCGGGCGTTGACGGCGTGCATACCAGTTTCGTACTGCGGCGCATTCTGCGCGATCGCGTGCTACCACCCCGCAGTTGAGCTCGCCCCCAAACGCAGTACCGCCCGCCGTATCTTGTTCGACCCCGGCAACTCGACCGATAGCAGTGCCTGACCCGGGATATCGGCAGGCAACGCCGGATTCCACCGAGTCGGTGTGAGGTATCCGCTCGAAAACTTGCGACTTGCCCGATAGGCAGCGGAATAGCTGACAGATACCACGTCGTGATCGTTTTGGAACTGAGCCTGAGAGGCTGGCGTTGAAGCGGTCGGTAACCACGATGCACAGCCGACTAGCGCCAGCCCGGCAACACCCAGCACGGCTCTCGAACCGCATTTAAACGCGAACAGTTTCACGTTTGCCGATATACGCAGTTCGCCAATTGAGATAACTGCATATTACACATATCATGGTGGACTGCCCGTGACTCTCCTGCCTCATGACCGAAGTCGAACGTCTGTTCGAACGCTATGGCCCGAAATACCGCTGGCTCGTCACGCTGACGGTACTGCTCGGGCTGGTCGCGCTCGGTATGTCGATCACAATCGTCAACGTCGCCACGCCCTACATCAAGGGCGCATTCGGCATGAGCTCATCGCAGGTGCAGTGGCTATCGACCGGATTTCTGGCCGCGACAACGGTCTCGTTGCTGGTTTCGCCGTGGTTAGTCCAAGCCTTCGGTCAGCGCTATACCTTCGTGGGTCTGTTGCTGGTCTTCATTGCCGCCTCGGTGCTCGGGGGCATGGCCAACGGCATGGGCACAATCATCACTGCGCGCGTCATCCAAGGGGCCATGACCGGCGTCATCCGTCCCGTCGCGCTTGAAGCTCTGTTCAAAGTCTTCCCGCCCGGCGCGCGCGGCATGGCAACCGCCATGTACGGCATGAGTCTCGGCCTGCCGCTCACGCTCGCCAGCGTCATCGGTGGCTATCTTATCGAGCACTACAATTGGCGCTACGTCTTCTACATCGTATTACCGATCTGCGTCGCGGCCATTGTCATGGGCTGGCTTTTCCTTCCCGACCGCGAGCAAACCGGGCCACGGCCCAAACTCGACTGGATCGGCGCCATCGCCCTGTTCGCATCGATCTTTTCGGCGTTAGCTGCAATCGCCAATGGACAACGCTGGGGTTGGCACAGCACGCCGATCATCGCGTTACTGTTGATCGCGGCTGGATTGGCAATCTTTTTCATCGCCTGGGTCCGTGATCATCCGGCGCCGATTCTCGACCTCGATATCTTCAAGAGTAAGGAATTTCTAGCCGGTTCGGTCGTGTTGTTTCTGTTCGGCGGCGCGTTCTACGGCGTCATGTATCTGCTACCGCAGTTCATGTCTCAAATCCTCCACTACTCACCGGTGACCGCCGGTATGTTGTTCACGCCATCGACACTCGTCCTGGGTATATTGGTACCGCTGGTCGGCCGGCTCAGCGACCGCTTGCCGTCAGCGTGGCTGACGCTCCCCGGACTGATGTTCGCGATGTTTGCCGTGTATCGAATGAGCGGAGCCGACCCGCATACCTCATTCGACAGTCTCGCGTTGTCGATGGCCATTTTGAGTGTAGGCATGGCCACTGTCCCGCCACCGACGCTGTCACGTTCGATCAGCGCCTTGCCCACCCATCTGATCGGCTACGGCTCGGGCACAAGTAACTTCGCGCTACAACTCGGCGGCGCCTTCGGAACCGTATTTCTAGTCGCGATGCTCGATCGCCGCACGCTTTCCCATAGCGCGACCTTCGTCCATGGACAGACCGCCGGCGATACCGCAACCCAACAAGCTGTGCATCACTTTTCGAACACCGCCCACCAGCTCGGTGTCAGCCAGCTTTACCGCGGCCCGGTCGCGCACTATCTACTCGGCCGGCTCGACGCCACATGGGCGACGATCATGGCCTATCAGGACGGTTTTTTGCTCGTGGCCGCGGGCGTTGCTGCCGTGACCATTCCCGCTTTTTTACTCAGCCGCTGGGGTGACGCCACGCACGGCTGAGCTGGACCTCGGAACGATACTGCAAATGAGCGACGACGAAAGCACCCATCCCCACAAGACTCGCCCCGCCGGGCGACGGCCAAGACGTTCGAACGTGATCAAACTGATCGCGTTAGCCGTGGTTGTATGCGCTGCCCTATGGTGGGCGGCGAACTGGGTGGCTCATCGACTGGATCACGTATCCAGCAAGGACGCTCATGTCGCGACACATGAGATTACCGTATCCAGCCGTCTTCCCGGTCGAGTCAGCCAATTTGACCTGCGGCGCGGCGACCGGCTCGACAAGAACCAGGTCGTGGCCAAACTCGACAGCGAACCGGCCCGACTTAAACTGCGGCGCCTGAAATCCAAGCTGGATGCCGCAAACACACGTTTGCAGACCGAGAAAGCGCGCCTCAAGCTCGCCCACCGCCAAACACAGTCCGGCGTCAGACAGGCCAAGGCGTCGCTAGCGGCCGATAAAGCCCAGCTGAATGTCGCACGCGCCAAACAAAAACGCGCCCGCGATAAGGCCCAGCGCACGCAACGACTCTATAAGAGCAACAGTGTCTCCAAGCGCAAACGCAACGCCACTCGCTACATGGCACAAGCCCGCACGAAAGCAGTCAACGCAGCCGCCAAGCAGGTGCAATTCGACAAGGTCGCACTGGCCAACGCCAAAACCGGCCTGCTTACCGAGCCACCGATGCGCCTGACCAACCCGAAAGTCACCAAGAAACATTTAAAGACACTGCGCAACCAGCGCGCGGCGGCACGTGCCGCAGTCAAACACCAACAAAACCGCCTGCACGACCTATCGGTGGTTAGTCCAATTACCGGTGTGGTGGATAAACGCTTTATTAACCCGAAGGAATACGTGACAGCCGGCCAGCCGATCGTGATGATGCACGCGCCGAAAAAGGTCTGGATTCTGGCTAAGATCAAAGAAACCAAAATGGGCTCTATCGAGGTCGGACAATCCGTAACCATTCATGTCGACGCACGCCCCGACACCGACTACTCGGGCACAGTCCAAGTGATCGGTCATGCGGCGACCAACCAGTTCAACCTCCTGCCACCACCCAATCCATCGGGGAACTTCACCAAGATCACCCAGCGCATCCCGGTACGGATTTCGATCGACCACGGGCCGAAGAAAAAACTGAGCCCCGGTATGATGGTCGAAGTCGACATCGCCACGAGTGGTGGCCAAGATCAACAGTCGTCTGATTCGTCGACGCGCTGACTCGGCGAGCACACGCCGGTGGCCAGCGCTTCAGCCGGCAAGCCGGTTCACATGGGGCACATGCTAGCTTGGTGCCATGACACGACGGGCCGACAAACGTAAAACCCGAGGCGCGCTTTCCAATCCGGATTCGCGTTTTGCAACGCATACAAGCGCCACGTTCGACGACGGCTGGGGCACGCTGGAAGCCGACGACGATCCGCCGCCGGCGACGCATGTGCACAACGACCCGGCGCGCCGGGTGATAAGCCGGAACAGTTCACCGGATGTTGGCTTTGACTATTCGATCAACCCTTATAAAGGTTGCAGCCACGGCTGTGTGTACTGCTTCGCGCGCCCGACCCACGAATATCTCGATCACTCGGCCGGCTTGGATTTTGAAACCGAGATCTATGCCAAGCACGACGCCGCAGCCCGCCTCGAAGCCGAACTCCGCGCACCGGGCTACATCTGCCGGCCGATCACGCTGGGCGCTAACACCGACCCTTACCAACCCGACGAGCACGCGCTTGAAATAACCCGCGACCTGCTCGACGTCGCCGATCGTTTCAACCAGCCGGTATCCATCGTGACCAAATCCGGGCTCGTCCTGCGCGACCTGGATTATCTGACATCGCTGGCCAACCGCGGCCTCGTCAACGTGTTCATCAGCCTGACCAGCCTCGACCGGGAGCTAAAACGTAGCCTGGAACCACGTGCCGCCGCCCCGGCCCGGCGGCTGACCACCATCCAGACATTGGCCAACGCGGGCGTTCCGGTCGGCGTCCTAGTGGCGCCGGTCATCCCCGCCCTAACTGACGCCGAACTGGAAACGCTTATCGCCCGTGCGGCCGAAGCCGGCGCCGAGTGTGCCGGCTACGTCATGCTGCGCTTGCCGCACGGCGTCAAACATCTATTTCGCGAATGGCTCGCCACCGCATATCCCAACCGCGTCGACCACGTCATGAGCCTGGTTAACCAACTCCATGGCGGCCGAGACTACGACCCGAGCTGGGGCACACGCATGACCGGCACCGGCGAATTCGCACGCCTGTTTGAGACGCGCTTCGAACTAGCCTGTCGCCGCCACAAATTGAGCCACCGCACAGCGTTCGATCTTGACTGCCATCACTTCAGCCCACCGCCAACCGCGGGTGACCAATACACATTCGATTTCGACGGCTGACGCCGGGCCCTACAAAACGCTAAGCTTTGAATATGGACTTGTTGGATCGACTTGCCGAGGCGAATATCGCATCCGCCGCCGAGCGCGGCGAACTCGACAATTTGCCCGGCGCCGGCCAACCTTTGGACCTGGACGATGACCAAGGGGTGCCGGCCGAGCTGCGCGCTGGTTACCGGCTGCTCAAAAATGCCGGCTTCGTACCGCCCGAACTCGAAACGCGTCGCGAACTCGACAGCATCGACAAACTACTGGCCGCAGCGACCGATGATAGTTCCGATACCGAGCACCTGGCGCGGCGGCGGCGCTGGCTTGAACTGCGGCTAGCCGAAAGCTCGCGCGGGCGCGCTTTGCTGCGCGATCCCGCCTACGGTGAGCGGTTACGCGACCGGCTGGCCGATACGGATCAATCCCAGACATGACGATCGAACTCGAGCCGGCCAACACGCCGACCACCCACCGCGAACTCGCTGCCTTGGCCGAAACAATCTGGCGTGAGTGCTACGCCGACCTACTGCCGGCCGGCCAAATCGACTATATGCTGGCGCACGGCTATGCATCGGCTACGCTGATGGCCGAACAGGCCGCTGGGGCGATATTCCGGTTGGCACGCGACGACGTCGGCGCGACACTTGGCTACACAGGCCTGTCGCCCGACCCCACCAATCCCGAACTGGCATGGCTCGACAAGCTCTATGTCCATGCCGACGCGCGCGGTAGCGGACTCGGCCGCCGATTGTTCGAACAGGCGCTGGCCGATGCCATCGCACTCGGCGCTACACGGCTGGCCCTGCGCGTCAACCGCGGCAACGCACATGCGATCGCTGCCTATGAGCGCCTTGGTCTCACCACCGACTATAGCGACGACAAACCAATCGGCCACGGTTACGTCATGGACGACTACATCATGTCCATCAACCTGCCAGCCACGCTGGATGCGCAAACACCGCCACACAGCGCCACGAGCACGGCAGACGACCCGCGCACTTAAGCCAGGCTTATGACGCCGTGGCCTCAGCCAGAGCGCGATCGAATGCCTGGCACGCGCGCTCATCGAACAACACAAACCGGATGTGCGTAACCGAGCCGGCATGATCAGCATGGGCCATAGCCTGGCCGATAGCGATCGCCCCAGCCGCGTCCAGCGGATAGCCGTAAACCCCCGCGGAGATCGCAGGGAAGGCGATCGAGGCCATGCTTTCGGCCTCGGCTAATGCCAGCGCGTTGCGATAACACGACGCCAGCTCATCGGCGACGCCCACGCGCTCGGCATAAACCGGCCCGACACAGTGGATGACCCGGTCGTTGGGCAATTCGAATGCAGGTGTAATGACTGCCTGACCGGGTTCGATCGGCCCAAGTGCCCGGCTGGCCTTGATCAACTCGGGCCCCGCCGCGCGGTTGATCGCGCCATCGACGCCGCCACCGCCTTTCAACTGCCGGTTGGCGGCGTTGGCAATGGCCGCTATATCCGGCTGGGCGGTGATATCGCCGGTCACACACTCGACGGTTAGATTGTTGATCGTACATTGCATGGAGGCTGCTCCTTATCACTGGCACACGCCACTGCTTGTCCACCGATAATCCTGGCAGCGGCGTGACCTTGAACCGATGCCAAGGCGCCGCATGTACAGCGTTGTACGTTTAACTGTCTAGTCGCCAATGACAACACAACAAACCCAGTCACCGATGGCTACACGCCAGCCGACTTACACCACGTATCACGGTGTCACGCTTGAAGACCCTTACGCGTGGCTGCGCGACGCCAACTGGCGCGAGGCGATGCACGACAGCGATCGACTGCACCCCGAAATCCGGCGCTATCTCGATGCCGAAAACGACCACACCCACGCGCACGAAAAACGCCTGCGGCCACTGACCGACACATTGGTCAGCGAACTTCGCGGCCGGATTCCCGGGCGTGATAGCGGTGTGCCGGTTACCGACGGCCCCTGGTGCTACTACACCCGCTTCCGCGACGGCGGCCAGCACCCGATTTTCTGCCGCGCACCGCGCGAGGACGCGGCTACCAATGACAATACGCGCGAACAAATACTGCTCGACGGCGACGCGGAGGCCAACAACTACGATTACTTCAACCTTGGTGGTGTCGCACACAGTCGTGACCACACTCTGATTGCGTTCGGTGTCGACACCCGTGGTGCCGAAGCGTTCGACATTCGCATCCGGCGGATTGCCAGCGGCGACGACATCCAGCCGCCTATCCCCAACACCACAGGCGGCGTCGACTGGTCGGCAGCCAGCGACTTCGTGTTCTACGTCACACTCGACTCAGAGCACCGGCCGAACAAGGTCTGGCGCCAACCAATCGATGCTGGGCCGGAAGCGGCAATCGCCATCTACGAAGAAGCCGATCCCGGCTTTTTCGTCGGGTTAGACACAACCCAAAGCGGCGCATTCGTGGTCATCAACGCCCATGATCATGAAACCAGTGAGGCATGGGTAATCCCGGCCGATGCGCCTGAAACCGCGCCGCGCCTGATCGCGGCGCGCCAGACTGGACGCGAGTACGAGATCGAACACGCCGGCGATACGTTCATTATCGCGACTAATGCCGACGGTGCCGACGATTACAAACTGGTGTACGCGCCGATCAACGCCCCGGACGCCGTTAACTGGCAGCCACTGGTCGATCACGCACCCGGCCGACTGATTCTGGAATTCATCGAGTTCGCGCAGTATCGCGTACGACTCGAACGCGTCGACGCACTGCCGCGCATCGTCTACACCGATAAAGCCACCGGCGTCGAACACACCGTGGATTTCGACGCCGAAGCCTACAGTCTCGCCATTCAGGCGGGGATCGAGTTTGATACGACCACGCTCCGCTTCACTTATACAGCGCCCGACACACCAGCCGAGACCTACGACTTCGACCTGGCGACGGGCCAACGCACGCTGCGCAAACGCCGTGAGATTCCATCCGGCTTCGATGCCACTCGTTTTCGCGTGTGGCGCGTTCACGCCGAAGCCAGGGATGGCGCACGCATTCCGATCACCGTGACTGCGCACGCCGACACGCCACTGGACGGCAGTGCTACGTGTGTACTGCAAGGCTACGGGGCCTACGGCATCTCTGAACCGGCGGCGTTTTCCAGCCACCGGCTATCTCTGGTCGAGCGCGGCATGGTGGTCGCCACAGCCCACGTACGGGGTGGGCGCGAGCGGGGCCAAGCCTGGTATGAGGCCGGCAAGCTTGCCCACAAGCCCAACACCTTTAGCGACTTCATCGCCGCGGCCGAGCATCTAGCCGACACTGGGTTTAGCCGACGCGGGCGGATCGCCGCGCTCGGCGGTAGCGCCGGCGGGATGCTCGTCGGCGCAGTACTCAACCAGCGCCCGGATTTGTTCGGCGCCGCGGTCGCCGACGTGCCGTTTGTCGATGTCCTAAACACCATGCTGGATGCCAGTCTGCCGTTGACGCCGCCGGAATGGCCGGAGTGGGGCAATCCACGCGACGATGCCGAGGCATTCACCACCATCCGTAGCTACTGTCCCTACCAGAACATTACGGCACAAACGTATCCGCCGATTCTGGCAATCGCCGGCGTTTCCGATCCCCGTGTGACGTACTGGGAACCAGCGAAATGGGTCGCCAAACTGCGTGCGACCAAGACCGACACCAACCGGCTGCTACTAAAAACACATATGGGCGCCGGCCACGGCGGCGTACCTGGGCGTTTCGCAGCGCTCGACGAAATCGCGTTGATCTACGCCTTTCTACTGACCGAACTGGGCGTCATCCCCGCCGAAGTCGAAACCGCTTAGGGGCGCTACCGCTTCTTCGCACGCGGCTCGAAAATGCGCCAGTCCAACCGCCACTCGCTCGGCTCAACAGTCAGTAGCGCAGCACTCGGGCCACCGTAAGCGCGCGTCTTGCCAGCCGCGCCCGGGTTGATGATCCACGGCCACGTCTGGCCATCGTCGGTGCGACGATGGCTGTGGCCATAGACAACAGCCCGGGCATCGGCGAACTCGGCCCGGATCATCGCGTGTCGATTCTGCGCACGCCATCGATGGCCATGGACAACGCCGAGGGTGCCGCCCGGTAAATCAAGCCGAGCAGTCAATGCCAGTTGCGATGACGCGGCATCCGCATTGCCAGCCACAAGGATGGTGGGCACGCCGAGCGCATCCAGTGCTTCGCTAACATTGCTCCCGATATCGCCGGCGTGTACCACGTAATCGGCATCAACCAGAGCCGACTCGATCCGTGGATCAAGCCAGCCATGGGTATCGGCGATCAATGCAATGCGCATCGGGCGTACGTGTCTTGTCGCCGTAATTCATGCTCAGACAATTGGAACAAACCCGGCTTTTTAATTGTCCACTTATAACGTATAAGCGTTAAACAGGGATTTATGATGCGCAATTTCAGCAGGATTTTGGCTACCACCACGGCCACGGTCGTTCTGTCGCTAGGCTTGGCGGCCTGTGGCAGCGGTGACGACAACAATTCCAACCAATCCTCGAACAGCGAAAACGCAACCTCGAACCAATCCTCCAACATGTCGGATGACAACAATACCGACAGCAGCGAGCCAAACTCGAGCAGCTCTATGGAAAGTGACTCGAGCGACAACTCGAACAGCGAAATGGACAACCAGTCGTCCGATAACACCGGCGACGACTCAAAAGATCAGATGGCGGATGACGCCAGCTCGACGGATGCCGACGACAGCAGCCAAACGAGTGATGACTCGTCCGATTCACACGACCATTCGAACCACTAACCCAACACCAGCATTTGACGATCGCAGCCGGGCCGGGCAGCAATACCGCGCCCGGCTTTTTTACGCTTGTCGCCAGGCGCTACGCGCGAACACGGCGTAGCGCGGACAATGCGTTACAACATGCCGACCTGAAGTTTGGCGGCATCGGACATCATTTCCATGTTCCAGGGCGGATCGAAGACAAACTCCACGTTGATCGTCTCGATCGTCGGAATCATTGCGATCTTGCTGCGGACGTCGTCGACCAGGATATCGCCCATGCCACAACCGGGCGCAGTCAACGTCATGTCGATGGCGACTGAACGCGCGCTCGGGTCGCTGTGGTCGAATTCACAGCGGTAGATCAACCCTAGGTCAACTACGTTGATGGGAATCTCCGGGTCGAACACGGTCCGCATCTGTTCCCAGGCCAGTGACTCGACGTCGCTATTGCCCGCACCGTCCGGTAAGGACAGGGGCTCCGGCTCGGGCTGACCGATGGCGTCGGCATTGTGACCCGCAACGCGGATGAGGTTGCCGGCAATATAGATCGTGAACGATCCACCGAGTGCCTGAGTGATATTGCCCTGCGTACCCACGGGGATCTCCACCGTGTCACCAGCCGGTATCAACACGGCTTCGCAGTCGCGGGAAAATGTTACGGCTTCATTGGACGGCGTTTCCATCGCATTGACCTGTCGCGCTTTATAGGGTTTATTTTAACAACCGCACCGTTTTACAAGGGTCTCGAAAATGGCGCGTGCCCTGTTACTGATCGCTCATGGCAGCCGCATGGACTCATCCAACGATGAAGTCCGCGCCTTGACCGCGCGCGTCCGCGCGCTCACCACCGACGCATATGCCATGGTCGACTGTGCATTTCTGGAGCTCGCCGACCCCACCATCGGTGATGGCATCGAACGACTGATCGCGCACGGCGCCGAACAAATCGCTGTGCTGCCCTACTTCCTCGCCGCCGGCCGCCATGTCACCGAGGACATCCCGGCTGAGGTCAGCGCAAAGAGCGCCGAGCACCCGGCGATTGCTATCGAGCTTTTACCGTATATTGGCACCGCCGAGGCGATGCCACAACTTTTGGCCGACATGATCCCGGCCTCGGATACACCGCCCGCTACTTCGTGAGCACCCATATCGAAACCAATCCACGCCCGGGCTTATCCTGCCTGCGCGCGGCCGTGATCATCACACTTGCTGTTGGTCTGGCATCGAGCACCGGTTCGCTGTTCCCGCCCGGACCCTGGTACGCCGGGCTGACACACCCGTTGGGCACGCCACCAGCTACCGCCTTCCCAATTATCCGGACATTAATGTATGTCGCCATGGCCGTCGCCGCTTGGCTGGTCTGGCAAAGTGCCGGCTTCGGCCGCGCCTTGGCGTTATTCACGCTGCAACTGGTGTTGAACGCGGCGTGGATGCCAACCGCCTTTGGCGCTCATCTACTGGAGGGCTCGGTGGTGGTGATCATCGCCCTCTGGCTGACATTGGCAGCAACCATCATCGAATGCTGGTTCGCCAACCGCGCCGCCAGTATCTTACTCTGGCCATGTCTCGCGTGGATCACCTACGTTGGATACCTGGCTATCGGCCTGGCGCTTTTAAATTGAGTGCATTCGCCGCACGCTACGGGCCGTGGGCGCTCGTTACGGGCGCGTCGTCGGGCATCGGCGCCGAGTTCGCACGCCAGATCGCCAGCCGCGGCGTCCACGTCGTGCTGGTCGCGCGCCGCGCCGAACGCTTGGCGGCACTCGCCCACGAAATCGAAGGACGCGACGGCGTGCAGACATTGGTCGTGGCCGCGGATCTGACACAGGATAACGCCGTGGATACCGTGGCCGAGCGCATCGGTACGCGTGCCATCGGCTTGCTCGTGAACAATGCTGGCTTCGGCCGTTCGGAACGTTTTATCGAGCAGCGCGAACACAACTACGACCGCATGCTGGATTTGCACTGTCGCGCACCGCTACTTCTCACACACCGCTTTGCTTCACCAATGGCCGAACGCAGGCACGGCGGCATCATATTCACGAGCTCGACCGCCGGTCTTATACCCACCGCGCGTCTGGCACATTACAGCGCGACTAAATCCTGGGGCCATTTCATGGCACAGACGCTGCACGCCGAACTACGCCACGATGGCGTCGATGTGCTCTCGGCCTGCCCTGGCCCAACGGATACCGAATTCTTCAACGACGGCGAATCCCACCCCAGTAAAGGGTCACGCATCATACGCTGGCAGATGACACAGCCATCGGACGTTGCCCACGCCGCACTGGCCGGACTCGGGCGCACCACGGTTGTGATCCCCGGCCTGTCCAACAAACTCATCGTCGCACTGCTGCGATTGGTTCCGGCGCACTTTATCGGCCGCCTGACCGATCGCGCCATGCGCAAGGTCATGCAAGCTCGACATTCTTAAAACTGGCAGATGCTTATGAGCACATTGAGCAACAAAACGGTCGTCATAACCGGTGCATCCCGCGGCATCGGATTAGCCATCGCCGAACGCGTCGCCGCCGATGGCGCCAACGTCGCGGTTCTGGCCAAGACCGATGAACCGCATCCCCAGCTTCCCGGTACCGTGCATACCGCGGTCGAAGCCGTCGAAGCAGCCGGGGGCCATGGGTTGGCCGTTGTCTGTGACATTCGCGACGAACAACAAGTCGACGACGCCGTGGCACACGTGGTCGACCACTTCGGCGGTATCGATGTGCTGGTCAATAACGCCAGCGCCATCTCACTGACCGACACACAAAATACGCCGATCAAACGCTTCGATCTGATGCACCAGATCAACCAGCGCGGTACGTTTCTGGTCAGCCAGAAATGCGTCGAACACCTAAAACACGCGGACAATCCGCATGTCCTCACCCTCGCACCGCCACTCGACATCCAGTCCAAATGGTTCGAACCGCATGTGGCCTACAGCATGGCCAAGTACGGCATGAGTCTCTGCGTCCTCGGCATGGCGGCCGAATTCGCCGACGACGGCATCGCATTCAACGCGCTCTGGCCACGTACCGGGATCGCCACCGCCGCAATCGATCTGATCGGCGGCGCCGAAATGCGCCATGCTTGTCGCAAGCCCACGATCGTCGCCGACGCGGCCCACGCAATCCTGACGCGCGACAGCCGCGAGTTCAGCGGCCAGTTCTGTCTCGACGATAACGTTCTGTTCGAGGCAGGCGTGCGCGATTTCGATAGCTACGCGGTGACACCCGGCGCCACACTCTGGCGCGATATGTTTGTGCCGGACGACGATAAGCCGCCGTCCGACAAAGGCTAAAGCGGAGCCTATACTGGGCGGCCGAAAGTTTCACGCACATCACTCGGACAGGATGAGCACGGTAACAACACGTTTTTTCCACCAGGACGGCAAGACATTTTTCCGGGCCGACGGCTACGACAAGCTCGTCATGGAGGCGATCGTCGCGCCACGCTCAGTCGAGGACGACGACCACATCGGCCTGCACGTGACATCGATGTGGTTGGATGAGCTGGATGGCCCCGCCGATGTCGAGGTCCCGCGCGACGCGCTCGTAGATCGCGACCAATTCACGCAATATATGGGCGACCACGCCCACTTGATGATTCGATTCCTCGGCAACCGGCGTCAATTCGACGCGTTCGTCGCCGACGAATTGGGCGTCAAGTAATGCGACATATCGCTCCGACGCAAGATCAAACCACCAGCCTGCTCTGACACGAATTGGCCCAGCGCGACTACATAACCCGTGCCGGCTGGCAGACACTGGCCGCCGAACTGGATAACCTATGGCGTGAGCGACGCCCGCACGTTGTGCGTGAGCTCGCGGCCGCGGCCGCCGAAGGCGATCGCTCGGAAAACGCCGAATACATCTACCGCAAGAAAGAACTGCGCGAGATCGACAGTCGCATCCGCTATCTACGCCGGCGGCTAGACGCGCTCACCGTAGTCGAACCGCAAGGCACTAGCAGCGACCGTGTCTACTTCGGCGCCAGCGTGGAAATCCTCGACGATGCCGACACACACCAGCGATACCGCATCGTGGGCGCTGACGAAACGAATGCGGCCACAGGTGCCATCAGCATGCACTCCCCCGTCGCACGCGCACTGCTCGGCTGCCAAGTCGGTGACGAGGTCGTGGTCGAAACCCCCGGTCAGCGGCGGTATCTATCGATCGAGTCCATTAGCTACGACGATACCGAAGCATCGTGACTCGTCGGGCCGCCGCCCGCAGTCTCATTGTCGTTTTGATTGCTGTCATCGCCCGATTTGACGCGTACGGTCGCGGTCATACCGATGCTTAGACGGCCCACTTTGTCCGGATGGTCGAACTTGATCTTGACGGGGACGCGTTGCGCCAACCGAACCCATTGGAACTTCGGCTGCACGTTGGGTAGATTGCGCTCGCCTTGGGCGTTATTCGCCACCGCGATGCCGTAGGCGATATTCGCGACGTGTGCAGGTAACGCTTCGTCGCGCGACATGAGTGTCACCCGAGCCGAATCGCCGATCTGAATGTTGGCCAGTTTGGTTTCCTCGAAGTACGCGGTGACATGGAAAGAATCCGCCTGCACCAGCGTTATCGACTTACCACCTTGTTGGACGTAATCACCGCCATTCAACTGAAGATGGGTCACGTAGCCGTCCACTGGCGAACGTACGGTAGCCCATTCAAGATTTTGTTTGGCCTGTGCCAGTTGCGCTTTGACTGTCTTGATCGACGCTTCGGCCGTACGCGCTTTCGAACGTGCGAGCTGGATTTTTTGCTTGGATACCGCTCCCTTGGGCAAATTCGCAAGTCGCGCCGCATTTTTACGATCGTAGACCGCCTGTGCCTTGGCCTTCGAGAGTTGTGCTTGGCGGCGCGACACCGCGTGCTTGAAACGGGTCGGGTCGATCCGAAACAGCAGATCGCCCTTGTGGACATAACTATCATCATCGACGGCCACATCCGCCACGGTGCCGGCGACATTCGGTGCAATGTTGATGACGTTCGCCTGCACACGTCCATCGCGCGTCCACGGCGCATAGATGTAATGTTGCCAGGCGAACCAAGCAGCCACGCCGGCAATCGCGACGATGGCAAGCGTGGCGGTCACACGGCTGGCAGTCACCAGGCCGCTTTTTATTTTCGAAGCCATGAATCAGCTGTTATTGCAGATAAGTCAGGGTTTCCAATCATTATGGACCGAGACGGCACTTGCCGCGAAAGCCAGCGCCGTCGGCATAGAGTCCGCCCGGCCGAACCAGCGATACTTTTTGCCGAACTGCCACGCCACACGGTTAAGGTACCAACCATAAAATAAGCGCCGCCGCGATCACAGCGTAGACAGCCGCGCCTGCCAGTGCCGGGTGCCAGAAAGCACGATAGACCCAGATCCTCGACAACAGTCCGCGTAGACAAAAATAGACGACTGCGGCGCCGGCGAGACAGATTAGAAGAACAGGCAGATAAACCCCACCGATCTCGATCTGCTCAAGTTGCATGGGCGAGGTCCTCCTCGGCCGAGCCCGTTAATTCTGGATCGTCGCGTGTCGCAGCGTAATCTGCAAGTGCCGAAGCCAACAGTGCCGCACCGACGGCCGCCCGAACACCATAGCGGCGACGGCGACGACGCTTAAACGCGAGCGCTTCCGCCAACAAATTGTCGGCCAACGCGTCGATATCGTTTCGCACCTTGGCCACACGTGCCGGCGAGGGGTAGCTGTGGGCAAAGAGTTGCTGCAATTCATCCAAGGTCGAATGCATCGAGTCTTGCGCCTGGCGGGTGAACGCGGCACGTCCTGCGAAAAGCATTAAAGTACGTGCTTCAAGCCCAATATTGGCGGCCGAAAACGCGGCCTGCCGGGCATCCGAGTGAATTGCCCCTTGATCCGCGTTGACGGGTAGTTGCTGAATGCGTTCGTAAACGCGCGTCTCGAAATGTTCGCGCCGTTCGCCAAATCCGCGTGCCAGTTCGCGCAGGATGTGGGCTGTGCGCTCACGCAGCAATGCGCGCGGCGAGATTGGCAACACCAGCTTAAACGCGACAAGCGCCACCAATACGGCCAGACAGATGCCCATGAACGTTTCGGCAAAGCTGACAAACGTCTGCCGAGCGCCGTTGGCCGGATGGACCAGGAGCGCAAAGATGACCAACCCCACCCGGCCAATCAGCGCATAAGCCGGTGTCGCCATCGCCAGCGCAGCAACAAAAACCACAGGCAGAATGACGAGCATCAGGCTCGCATAGCTATTCGCCAGCGGCAGTAGCCAGAAGTTCACTATGAATGCCACCGCACCGGCGATGCACACGGCGACGCCAAAACCGCGCGCGCCAGCCTCCGGATTATCGCCAAGCGCGAACAGCGTGGTTAAAACCGATAATAAAACCATGGTTCCGGCTAGTGCGGGATCGGCGTGCGTGGCCCAGATCGCGGCCCCGGCCGCCATCGCGATGCCGGCCCGAAAGGTGGTCCGCAAACTACCGCGAATATGGGTCGGTGCATCGAACTCCGACGTGCCGTGCGTGTCAGTCCGCCCCACGCGTTCGTACAACAGCATTTCGTGTTTGACCACGGCTGCCCGCATCTGGTTGGCCAGATCGAGAGCGCGGCTAATAACCACCCAGTCGCCGATCGATCGCGGCCGCGAGGGCGTATGCCATGCCCACCGCTGTATGCGTTCATAAGCGCTTCCAAAGGCCGCTTTCAAGGCATTGGTGTCGTTTGGGTCCTGGTTTAGCTGGTCCGCTGCCTCGGTCAGCTCTGCCAACGGCCGCCGGTCGACCGGACCACGCGACCGCCGGAGATATGTATGCAGCGAGGCCATCTCGCTGACAAGCGACAACAACTCGTAGTTCAACCGACGCGCCATACGTTCGTGTTGATCGAAGCCAGGTGCGTCGAAACGTGCATAAAGCCGCGTCTGTTCCAAGTTGATCGTCTTGGCGATCAGACCGAACCAACTCGCACTGGGCGAGTGGCTGTGCTCGCCTTGCTCAGCATCATCATTATCGGCGTCGGTCGCCTCCGACGCCGAGCGTGCACGTTCGGCCAAAAACCCACCGAGTGCGCGCATCGCCTCGACACGGCCGTGCAGATATTTGCGCGCCGTCGTGCCCGGCGCCAGCAATACACTGACTGCGGCCGCGACCACGGTCGCCAGCGCGGTTTCCGCAGTGCGCGCCATCGCCACCGAGAATACGGTTGTCGGATCCCCCATCGCACGCACGCCGATGATTGCGGTGACATACCCGGCCAGAACGAAACCGTAGGACAGATTGTTCCGGAACAGACTGGCTAGAAACACCATGGCGCTGACCCAACCGATCAGCGCGAATGAGAACAGCGTATAACTCTGAGCGAAAAACGCGATCAGCATGATCGACACGATGCCGGCAACGACCGTCCCGACCAGGCGCGCGAAGCCACGCACCACCAGATATCCGGGCAGGGGCTGGATCAGGATCGCGATATTGATAAACGCCCAGTAGGCATTATCCAGCTGCAGCCAGAATGCCAAATAGAGAACGAGCGCCACCGATACGCAGGTGCGAACGGCGAACGATAGATTCTCCGAGCTAGGGGCTAGCAACCACTGCAAACGCGCCATCTGCGTATTATCTAACGAGCATGGAGTGTGCGCAGCCTATTCATTGGCATTAGCCGGCAAAAATCAGCATCGCGCATGCGATGAGCACCCCGGTCGCGGCGACGCCAGCCGCCGACAGCACCACGATAATACCGAGTCGTCGCCCGCCGAGGCTGTACGCGACCAGCCCCTTGAACATAACGCCCGAGGCCGCGGCGATCACCAACGCTCGAACCGCCACTTCGGTCGGCAGTGTGTTCTGCGCCAGCCCGGCGATGGATAACGTCGCCGCGGTGAGGTTGGCAGCCCCCGCCACTATCGCGACCAGATTGATACTCCAGACACCCAGCAGATGTTCGGCGGCTGCACTGGCTAGCGTGATAACAACGACCAGCAGTGCGAACTTGAGTGTCTCGCTAAGCTGAAACGGTGGGCCCATGCGTCGGGGCGCGCGCACGGATTTATGCGCAGACCGCCACTGCACCAGCAACGCGATCATGATTGCGACGGCAGTCATAACGCCGAGTGGCACACTGGCCGCGCGCACCAGCGCCGGCGTCACGAAAAGCGTGATAACGACAATGCGCGGAATACTCACCGCCTGTGCGATGACGATACCCGCTCCCAACACGCCGTCGAGTCCGACCGTACGTTTGGAAAGCCGCGCGAAATGCAGGGTCAGCGCGGTTGATGAAGCCAGACCGCCAAATATGCCGGTCAACAGAATGCCACGCCGATGGCCGAGAACGCGCACCGCGAAATGCCCTGCAAACGAGATCGCGCCCACCACCACGACCAGCAACCAGATGCGATACGGATTGAGTGCCTGCCACGGGCCGAGCGCGCGATCCGGCAGCACAGGCAACACCACGACCGATATCATCAAAAGCTGCAGCCCGGCGATCAACTCGTCGCGATCGAGCCGCTGGAGCCAGCGGTGCAGCTCGGGTTTCAACCCCAGCAACATGGCCATCACCACACCACCCGCGGCCGCGACGTAAGGCGCCCCGGTGGCCGCTAACGCCGCCAACCCAAATGTGGCAAACGCAGCCAGCTCGCTGGTGATGCCGTAACGATTATCACTCTGTGCGGCGAGAAAATGCGCCGCAACCAGGATTACAGCCAGCGCCACGAAGCCGAACCCGAGCACGATCGAATCGGTGCGCGCCGACAACAACCCCAATACACCACCAGCCAGACCGATGACCGCAAACGTTCGCAGCCCGGCCACACGCTCACCGGCTTCCGCTTCACGCTGCTGCCAGCCGCGCTCTAGCCCAATCAACAAGCCGATGGCGAAAGCCACCGCCAGATTACGGTAAATCTCCAGAGAGTTCGCAATATCCATCGGTTTAGAATAACGTCCAAGGCCAGCCGGTAACGCTAGCACCACGCTACGGAGTCGCAGCGCGACCGGGCCAACGAAAGATTTGCTGACATGACGCCATCATCAAAAGCGCGCCGCTACACAATATAGCGGCTATGAGCGAACACAAGTCCAAGCGATTGCCAGACGAGGACACCATGCGCGCCGCTGATGTTGTGGCCGCAGTTAATGCCTCAGTGTTGTCAGCACTGCCCATATTCCTTGTTGCAGCGTTGGCCGAGCAGATCCGCGCCGCACTGGATTTCGGTGTTACCGCGCTAGGCGTGTCGTTCTCGATTTATTATCTTAGTGCGGCGCTGACTTCTGTCCCGGCCAGCCGCGCGGTCGAGGCCATCGGTGGGCTGCGTTCGATGCGCCTCGGCTCGCTTGCAACGGGCGTCCTGCTACTGGCGTTCGCCGCAGCTGTAACCGACTATTACGGCTTAATCGTTCTGATGGTGCTTACCGGAGCGGTCAGCGCCTCCCTGCAGCCGGCTACCAATCTGTTCCTCATTCGACGCATACCGGATCGACGGCGCGGCATGGCCTTCGGACTCAAACAGGCGGCGGTCCCCGTGGCCGTGGCACTGTCCGGGTTTTCAGTGCCGGCCGTGGCGCTGACCATTGGCTGGCGATGGGCATTCGTCATTACCGGTGCAGCCGCCATCGCCACAGCCGTGGCGCTGCCACGCGCACAGACGTCATTGTCGGCATATCGCCGCAGCGCGCCTATTCCACGCCTCGATCGGCAACAGATGCGGCGGCTCCTCGTGACGACGATCGGTTTCGCAATCGGCATTTCCGCGGTGTCCGCATTGTCGTCGTTTACGGTGACCGCTCTCGCGGCGACCGGCCTTAGCCAGGCCAACGCCGGCATATTGGCTGCCTTGGGCGGTGTAATCGCCGGTGCGACTCGTGTGGCGGTCGGCTTCGGCGCCGACCGCAGCCGCCACACACATATGAGCCGCGTGATCGTCATGCTACTGATCGGCGGCACGGCGTTTGGCGCCGTCGCGCTAGCAAGCGCCGGTCTGACGGCCTTGTTACTGCCAGCGCTGGCGATCGCGTTCGCTGCTGGCTGGGGTTGGAACGGCCTGTTTAGCCTGGCTATCGCCACCACCTATCCCGACCAGGCCGCACGCGCGACCGGTGTGACGTCGGTCGGCGGCCGCACCGGCGGTGTGGTTGGGCCATTCGTGTTCGGCGTCGCCGCCACCCACGGTGGCTACCCGCTGGCCTGGTTGATCGCCGCGCTGGCCGCGCTCGCCGGCGCGATCATCATCGGCGTCGGGCACCGCCTGTAACTGCTCGCCGGTCGCGGCCCTAGTTACACACCGCCGTCGACATCCAACAGTGCGCCAGTCGTGAATGCGGCCTCGGTCAGATAGAGCACGGCATCGGCGATATCGGACGGTCGACCGACACGGCCAAGCGGCACACGGGCTGCGGCTGTTGTCGGCTTATCGGGTTGGCCACCGCTAGCGTGGATCTCGGTATCGACCACACCCGGGCGCACGGCGTTCACACGCACACCGGATTCAGCGAGCTCACACGCCAGTCCTTCGGTCAGCGTATCGATAGCGCCCTTCGACGCGCCATAGTCGACATACGTATGGGCGCCCCCCGAACCAGCGGCATGGCTGGAGGCCGAGCCGATGTTAACGATACTGCCACCGGCGCGGGCATCAGCACTCATATGATTGATCGCTTCACGCGCGCACAACATCGGGCCCACGACGTTGACCGACATCATGCGCTCGATACGCTCAGCCGACATCGCGACCAATCTCGAGGGAACGTCAACGATCCCGGCATTATTGACCAGTGCATCCAGGCGACCGAAATGGTCGACCACGCTATTAAAAAGCTGGGTTACCGCCGACTCGGTTGATACGTCGGCCTGAACCGCCAGTGCATGCCGGCCGTGAGCCTCGACTGCCGCGACAACCTGATCAGCGGCCTCGCGATCATGCCGGTAGTTGACGGCGACATCGAAGCCACGCGCCGCGGCTCGTTCGCTGATGGCAGCGCCGATACCTCGGCTGCCGCCGGTTACTATCATTACAGGCGCATTGGACATTACATTCTCCTTTGTGGCTACGGATGATCCGCTCGGTCCGTGCGGCAACGCGAGCGCTCACGATCCGTCAAGCGATGTGTCATAACCAAAAACCGGATCCAGGCGCGCGCGGATCATGTCGTCGACCCAATCGGCTTCGGCCGGCTCCAGATCGTCGCGGAAGCTGCCAACACGGGCGCGGCGGACTTTAACCGTATCCGGATCACCAGATTTTTTCTGCCGCAGCCCCGAATTCTTGAAATAGCGCTCAGATTCCAAGCGCCGCAGGTTGTCAGCTCCGGCGAAATCGACGGCTTCGTCGATCAGCGTGTCGTCGACGTGCTCGCCGAGGTGTGCCATGACCCGCGCCAACGTTTCGGCCGGCGCGGTATGTAAATCTTCGTAACGCACAATCAGGCCATGCGGATGCTCGCGCATGCGCGCCGCCCACTGGTTGTGATACCGGATAAGCGCCGGCAAGCCGATTTCTTCGTTGGCGATGAAAGCGGCTCGCGTGATCGAACGCGGATCAATCGGTGCGGCCATCTCGGCTGCGATCAACTCGCGCTTGCGCGCGGTAATCCGACGCGTGAATTGGTGATACCACGAGACCGCAATATCGCCCGGGTGACGGGCCATTAGCATCAGCGCGCGCGGCTGGTCAGACACAGCCAGTGTGTCGAGTGTTTCGGCCACCGCCGACTCATAGCTGTAGTGCCCATTGGAGAACACGAAGCGCGGCAGGCGCGAATCGAGGCGCGCGAATTCATCGGACTTAACCACACGACGCGTTTCGAGCCCATAATGCTGCTGATAGACGCGAAAGATCATGGCCCGCAGCCAAGTGCCGCCACACTTCGGATGAACCGCGGTGACCACATCGGCACGCTTTGTCAGCTCCGAGTAGTGGTGAGCCAACCAGCGGCGACGCAGGCCCGTCCGAGCGCGCGCGGGTAAAACCCCGGTTGCAGCCACGATCGCAGCGCGCCGGTAACGGTCAGGCAACACGGCTAACGGCTGCGCCAGTCGCGAAACGCCTGACGCGCGCTGGCCACGGGTGAAACTGGATTCCAACGTGCGCGTAGGCGCTGCCGATTCACGGCATCGAGTTCGGTGAGCACCGGCGCCAGATCGTGTACTGCCGCGTTCAACGCCGACCAATCACGCCAGAACGCCGCATCCAGCGCGCGTTCGTCGCCGGCCACAGCATCGAGCATGGCATAGCCTTCGGTGACCCAGCGGTTGACCCCCGGATCGGCGGCCAGATCGTCGCGCGTGTAGCGCGAGCGCGGTCGATCAGCCTGTACAAACGCCTCCGCATAGTCATCAATAGCCGACGCCTCGGCAGCACCGATCGGCAACGATAGATCACGCGCCACGCGCCGGAGCTGAGCCTCGGGGTCGGCGATCAGGCGGTCAAAATCGACCACCGAAACCGGCGCACCGGCGATGCGATCGAAATACGGCACGACATTGACCAGCCATTCAAGATCGCTCCATGCCTGATGGCCACGCATCGGATTCAGCCGTGCCCGTGAACGGGCTACGCTCAGTGGGTTGCGGAGCGCCACGACATAGCGCGCCTCGACCTGCATGCGGTCTAAAAGGTCCTGCCAAAACGGCAACGTGCGCAGGGTACGCCCGTATTTGAACCCCCACAGCTCCGAATTGGCGAAGCGCCGGGCCAACGTTTGCGCCCCATTGGCGGCCAACGATT
Organism: Salifodinibacter halophilus; assembly: GCA_012999515.1. Taxonomy (NCBI): domain Bacteria; kingdom Pseudomonadati; phylum Pseudomonadota; class Gammaproteobacteria; order Salinisphaerales; family Salinisphaeraceae; genus Salifodinibacter; species Salifodinibacter halophilus. The sequence continues at coordinate 1,309,111 of JABEEB010000001.1, forward strand.
CGACGGCGGGCTCACGCCAAACATCGTCGCCCAGCAACGCGAGATTGTGGCCACGGATACCCAGTGTCTTTTTCAAGCGCTGGGCGATGGCCAACACATCGCGGTCCTCGAAAAAACCGGTCGGATTCTTGCCGCCGGCCGCGCGCTGCTTGTTGCCCAGGTCGACGCCGAGTGCGGTCAGCCCTCGTGTCAGCGCACTGGTACCACTACGCCCTGCGCCTAGGACGACAACCGCGGTCGCGCGGTCGGCATCGGTTGAAGCGTGCGCAGAACCTGCGTCAGGTGTCACGCCGAGCTTCGCCTTTCAGCTTGCCGGCGGCGGTCCGGATACCGGCGCGCAGCCGATCATTGATGACCACGATAAAAACCTTACGGTAATACCCTTCGGGGCAATTGACTTCGCGTACGCCGTGCCAGGAACGCTCCTGGCGCTGGAACAAAAGACTATAGTTGCCGATACTCTCACCGGCATAGGCGCGATCGAAATCTTCGAACTCGGGCGCCGACTTGCGCGAGAAACGGCCGTTATCGTCGAGAATGACCGTGTCGCCGCCCCAGTCCGGATTCCAAACTTCAGGCGAGCTCAGATAGAAGATATGCGAGCCGAGCTTGCGCGTGGCATCACAGTGCGGTGACACAGATGCGCCGTTGGGCGCGTAATGCCAATGAAAATTGAACTTGAAACGCCCCCGGCCGAACATGCGCTTGATGAAGTCGTAGTAGGCGCCGCCTTTGAGTTCAGCCACAAAATCGTGCCATGGCTGTGCAACGTCGATGTCTTCGCTGTATTCCAGCGCGTAACGGTCATGGGGTCGTTGGCCATGCGAGCGTTGCTTGCCGAAACTCGGCGTCATCTGATCCGTTGTCGGAAGGTTGTTCATCAACCGCTCATAGCCGGCATCGGTCAAAAGGCCGGCCGGGTTCATCCACGGAAACGGATGCGTATTCTGAAACTCACCTTCATTCAGTGCAGCGAGACGATCAAGATCGAGATATTGCATAAACGGCTCTACTATTTGTCCTGGCCGGAGGTTACCGCGTGCTGCCCGGATTGGCGACCCTCAACCAGCGCGCGGGCGCGGGCTGCAGTGCGACCAAGGTCGTCCGGCGGAACGGCCAACATCGGGTCATGATTGACCAAACCACGCGCGTACAAACCGGCGTGAAAGGCATCGAAATCGCGTTTTGGCTTATACCAGCCATTGGCCACTAGCCACCGACCAAGCCAAGTCCGCACTTGCGATTTATGCCGGGCGCCGGTCAACGAGCGATCGAATATGCGAACCGGCCGCCCCATTTGACATGCTTCAGCAGGCATCGATGCACTATCAGGTGTAACTACGAATTTGTCGGCGTGCGCCAGTATTCCCAGATACGGGTTATCCGCATCGTTTGACTGCCAATTGTAGCAGTAGGCCGGCACCGTTATCTCCTGCCAGAGTGCGCGCGCGGCTTTGGGCGGCGTTCGCCGGCTGGTCGTGATCAGGACGCTCCCGCCCTCTTTTTGCGCCTGGGCATTGATATCCTGGCCGAGACGCGCCGCGGTATCCGCGTCGAAACGATAACTGGAACTATCGCCGCCAACCAACACGCCGATCTGTGGGCGCGGCAATTCGGTGAACGCTGGCGCCCATTGTTGCGCCGCGGCTGCCAGCGCTTCTGGATCGACATGATTGAGCGGCAATGTATTGGTCACAACATTCGGTGCCGACGGTAGCTGGTACTGCGGCAGCGTGACGACGAGATCAAAATACTCGAACGGCGCCTGAGTGTGTAGCAGATGTACCAAGCGGGTGCGCCCCCCGGAGGCGCGCTTGATCCAGCGTGCCACCGGCGCCGAGCGCCTCGAAGCGGCGATCACGAGGTCGGGCCACGGTGGCTCGATCGGGTCGGATCCCTGCTTGTCGACCGACACTAGCGAGGCGCCGAGAAGCGGGTTGGGCAGCCGATTGAGCGCGTTATAGACGATGGTTTTGGCCACATAAGGCCAACCCACAGCCCGCGCCAGCGCATGCATCTGAGCGTTCCCACCCGCGCCATAGCCAAGCAGAACCCAGACGCGCGGCGTGTCGAAATCCGAGTCCGAAACCGCCGCCGTATCGCTAGCCATTCGTGGCCAGTCGCGTCGTCGAATCGGCATCCGACCCTGCCTCTGGCGCCGTTTCAGCGTTGACCAGAAGTGCGCGTATACGGCCGGCAAGTCGCTCGGTCTCCTGCCACGGCGGCGGTTGCCAAGCCACAAGCTCGGTATCGATCATACGAGCTACGCCAGCCTCGATTAAAGCGTTGTGCAGTGCGTACGTGTCGCGGCGCGGCAACAACCACCGGCGGTCAACGATGCGTGCACAAAGATATTGCAGGCCTTGTTGGGGGCGTTTCGAGCCGCGCGCGTTATAGCGGTCGGTATTGGCTTGGCGCACGACCCAGTCCGCCAGCCGCCGCCGCAAGCCAACCCGGCCCTGCGGCGGCAACGGCGCGATATACACCGGCTTCTCCGTAGCCACGGCTTCGGCGAGCATGGACTCACTTTCACCAGTGACCACGACGATATCAGCACTTGCCAGATAGCCGAGATATGGATTGTCGGCGTCGGTATAGTTGCCCCACGGCACAAAGCAGGCCTCACGGCCAAGGCTGTTGCGCAGCGCGTCAGCGGCCGCACTGCGTGTGCGTCGACTGGTCAGCACCGCCAAACCACCCCCTGCGGTATCGACCTGCGACTGGATGTCGGCGCCAAACGACGCCGCAGTCTCGGCATCGAGCGCATGTATCGCGCTATCACCGCCGACCAGGAATGCGACTTTCGGGCCACTGGCATCGGGGTAAAGATCGGGCCAGCGCTGGCGCGCGCTGGCTAGCCGGTCGGCCTGTGCCTTGCACGGCGGCAGCACGGTCTCGATCTGGCGCGGATGGGGCGGCAAATTGAAATGCTGGCATACCACGGCCACATCCTCAGCTTCGCCGACGCGGCCGCCACGCCGCCCCAGCAGAATCAGCCGTGTCGCCGCCCGGCTGTGGCGCTGTATCCAGCGCGCCACGAGCGTCGGCGCCCAACCGGACGCAATAACGACTTCCGGCCATGGAGATTTGAGATCGCGCAGTGCACCGAATGTGCCCAAGCCGACGCGCGCCGCGGCCAACGCAGCCAACAGCCCCGGGGTTGCCCCCTTGATCTGTTTTGCGTCGTGCGGCCAATCGAGTGCATCCGCCAGTCCTTCTGCCTGACTGCGATGCCCCGTCTTGAAATGCTGTAGCACCCAGGTGCGCGGCTGTTCGCGAAGCAGTCGACCGCCGCTCCAGCGAAACACTGTGTCCGGCCGCAACCGGTTGGCTTGGACCACAATCAGGCGCCAATGGCGATCCGGGAAGCGCCGGCCAGCGGCGGCCAATTGCTGATACCACCAGTCCGGGTCGGCCGGCGCGCTGCGTTCAGCTCGTTCATCGAGATGCACCGTCACGGCCACCGCACGCCGCGCACGTGCCAACAAGGCATCGAGAAGCCACGGCATATCGAGATCGGGGAACGCAGCCAGACCGTCGACCAACACCACATCGGCGGCCGTCGTGGCAGACCGATCCGCAAGGTCGGTCGGACGCATCTGGGCCAATCGGCCACTATCGACGCCAAGCGCAGTTGCTAGCCCGGACGGCTGCTCCAGTCCCACGTAGCAGCCGTCAGGTTCGCCCGACACAGCGGCAACGTCAGCAATCAGCCGACGCCAATCCGCGCGACGCCCGGTGGCACTCGGTGTCTCCAACTCCTCGTCTTTGATATCGGTAAAGCCCGACGTCGGTGCCGCTGCCGTGAACAGTTCGAAACCCGCCGCATCGGCTTCTCCTTCGATCCGGTTCCAGATGCCGCTCGCTGGATTCGCCCCGTAGACATAGTCGCGCGGCTGAGGCCGCCACGGTTGGGTGTGAATCGTGGTGTAGTGGATCAGATGGGAACGATGCGGATCGTATTCGGCGTCACGAGCGTTCCAGCCGCCATCGATCGCCCCCCAAAGCTCAGCGGCGCGCATACGACTCTCGAGGTCGCGGTTCTTGGTATTGCGCGCGCTCTCGTCGTTCCACATTTCGGCCATGCGCTCGCAGTCGATCAACATGACCGACGTATCGCGGTCGTTGATCGACAGCACGCCCTTATCGCCCATGGGCAAATCGAACAATTCGGCCGGATCGCGCAGATAGATCTGGTCGGCATCATTGTAGATCGCGCGACCTTCACGCCCGGCCAGATCGGGAATTGCAAAGCGATAGTTGGTGAAACCGGTCAACCAGAGGCGGCGCTCAAACCCCGCCAGATCCTTCATCAAATGGATCTCGTACGTGCGCGCCGGATCGCGGACGCGTTCGATCGACCACACGAACGCCCGTTCGGCCCGGAACTGAGCGGACTCGGTACCGAGATAGATACGCACGGGCGGCTTATCGCTCGGTGTCACATCCGATTTCGGCGCCAGCGTAATCCGAAGCGTTTGATTGACATTGGCCGCTGGTCGGCGGGTCGCGCCCCGACCGAGATAAGTGGATAGAACACGCAGTGAACGAATTGCCATACCGGCGTACTCATAGAGCCTCGATTTGAGGGCGCATGATACGACACGCCGACTGCGACGCTAAAATCGTCGTCAGGTTTCGATACCGAGCTGTCGATAGACTGGCCGGTTCCAGCGGCTCTTGAGACACAGCCACTCGCCGGGTCGTTCATGTATCCAGTGTTCGAACACACGATTGATCTGGTGGGTCATATCGTGGACACGCTCGGACTGGACCGCGTCCGGATCGGACGCCACGATCGGCGCGAAAATGGTTACGCGGTAACATCCACCGGACACCCGCTCCCCCAGCACCGGCACGAGATCGACGCCGTAGCGCTCAGCCAGCCAGGCGGGACCGGTGTTGGTCGGCGCATCGTGGCCAAAAAACGGCACGTCGGGGGCGCCCTTCAGGCGTGTGTCGGCGGTCATACCGACGGATTTCCCCGCGCGCAGTGCGCGTATAAACGAAAGCAAACCGCCACGATTGGCGACCAGTTCGCTTTTGTAGACGCCGCGCAGTTCGTTCAACTGAGCATCGACATAGGGGTTACGTTCCGGCGAATAAATCACCGGTATTTCCAGATTGAAATGGCGCGCGACCAGCGGCGTGAACTCCCATGCGCCGACGTGTGCGGTTACAAACACCGTCGGCCGATCGGAACTCGGCTGGTTCGCGCCGGGCGCCAACTCGAAAGAAACGCGACCCGTTGCCCAAATCTTGTCGAGATGGGCCAGCTCGGCCATCGCCTGACCGAGGTGGCCGAAGGTGCGTCGGACGTAGCCGCGTATGACGCGCGGCGACGTATCGGCAAACGCTACGCTCAGGTTGCGACGCGCATTTTTGGCGCGACGGTTATACATACCCAACGCGGCGAACGATTTTTCGGCCAGCCACCGGCCCGCCCGGAACGGCAACCAACGGAACACGCGCAGACCAGCGCCGATCAGCGCCGCCTCGAAGCGCCATATCCACCGCCGAACTTTATCCGATAGGTTTAATTTACCGGCTGGCACGAAGTAGAAATCACCCATCGGTGGCCGAGATCATCCCTTGCCGATCCGATCGGCTGTCGCTAACGACGTGTTTGTGTCGTCGATCACCCGCCGTCGGTTGCCGTGGCCTGGCGATAGCGTTTTTCCCACTCGGCCTGGTTGGCGAGCGCGTCCTTGTAGTAAGCCGTGCGTTTCAGCGCGGCGATCATGGCACGCGACACAGCACGACCGGGCGCCCGCATCGGCCGCTCAATGTCGAACAACAACACCGCGCGTTCGCTGTCGGTCTCGTTCCAGACTTCATGCTTATACGTGTCGTCGAAGAAAAACATTTCGCCCTCGCGCCAGATACACGGCTGGCCGTCGACTTCGATCCGACAACGCTCCTCGCGATCCTCGGGAATCCGGAGCCCTAGATGGCAACGCACCAATCCTTTGGTGACACCGCGATGTCGCGGAATATGCTTACCTGGCCCTAATACCGAGAAAAATGCGTTCGAGATGCCCGGGATAGAAGCCAATGCATTGGAGGTTTCGGGGCACATCTCGGCACCGAAATCGAGTTGCTGGCCGAAAGCGAACAACATGAACGTCTTCCAGCGATTATCGGTCGAGATCTTGGCCTGGTCGGGGCTAATCTCTTGGAAGCTGGGGAGCGCATCCCGGCGCTCCAAAAGTTTATCCAGCTCGGCCTGAATCGTTGGCCATTTGGCGCGCAGATCCTCAGCCCAAGCAAAATGCTTGTTATCGATAACCGGTTCGTCCGGTATGAGCGACTGCTGCGACAGAAAACGCAAAAGCCCACCCCGGAAAAGTTTCTTACCGGTTTTCTTGATGACCTTGCGTCGAAAATTCGTCGTATCCCCGGCCTTGGTTGCCATAACTGCCTCGTTGATTTTTCAGCGGCTAACATGCTGGCTTCTAGCCAGCGAGCCGCCGTAGAACATAATTGTAAACCGGGCGCGGCAAAACGCGCAGAATTACGGTCAGACCAACCAATACGGCAGGAAATGCGGCCACCGCAATACGTCTGTCGATAGCGCGTTCGATGCGCGCCGTGGCATGCTCCAGCGACATGCGAAAGGGTTTTTTGCGCGACCCGGTCTTGCTGCGCCCCTTGGTATCGACAAAACCGGGCTCGATCAAGGTTACGTCAATCGCCTCGCGCGCCAGTTCAACCCGCAGGCTGGCCGCGAGCCTGGCCACACCCGCCTTGGCCGCCGAATACGCACCCGCACGCGGCAAGCCGAGCCGGGCTGCCAAACTGCCAATCATGACAATCTGGCCGCGCCCGCGCCGGCGCATCGCCGGCAGAACAGACGCGACGCTATTGGCCGCTCCCAGGAGATTAACCTCGACGATAGCGTTAAACACCTCGGCATCGAATTCTGATGCGCCCATGCGCTGCCCGCCGCCAGCATTGGCCACGAGACAGTCGACCGGGCCGACCTCGGTTTCGATTTCAGCCACAGCAGCGGCCATCGCGCGCGCATCGGTCACATCCACAGCGCGCGTGATTGGCTCGCCACCGGCGGCACGAACCGCTTCAGCGGTTTCCGCGAGCGACTCGGCACGGCGCGCAACCAACGCAAGCGCCCCACCACGTCGTGCGAGACGCAACGACAATGCCCGGCCGATGCCGGAGGACGCCCCCGTTATAAGGGTGACGGATTCGCTCATACGGTTATCCACACCGTGATGCTGTTCCCCGACCCCAGTGCACGCTCTTAGCCAGGCTGGGCAAACTCGTCCTGCAGTTGGCTAAACACCGCGATGATGTGGTTGATCTGGGCGCGTGTGTGGGCCGCGCTCAAGCTGATCCGAATCAGCGTATGGCCGCCAGGTGTCGCAGGCGGCAACATCAGATTCACGTAGACCCCATTGTCGAGCAGCGCCTGCCAGCAAGCGAGTGCGCGTTCGCGATCGGCAAACATCGCCGCTACGACCGGCCCCGGCGGCGCACCGAGCTGGTAGCCCTGCGAGGCGAGCGCGGCGTGCAAGCGTTCGGCCGATTGCCACAACGCGCGGCGTCGATCCGGTCGACTACGGATATCGGCCAGGGCGGTACGAACGGAGGCGATGACGGCCGGTGGCGGCGAAGCCGTGAAAATATACGGTCGGCTGGTATAGCGCAGATAATCCAGCGATTCGTGTGGACTCACACAGAAACCACCGGTCGCACCGAGGCTCTTACTGAAGGTCCCGACAATGAAATCGGCCTGGTGCTGCACCCCTTGGCTTTCGGCGATGCCGCAGCCCGTCACACCGGCGATGCCGAGCGAATGAGCTTCATCGACCAGGATATACGCGCCATAGTCACGGGCCACCGAGACCAGATCGGCCAACGGTGCTTGATCGCCCAGCATGCTGTAGATGCCCTCAACCACAACCAGGGTTCGCGACACACGCTCACCAAGCCGTCGCAAGCGTTTCCCGAGATCTGTCGGGTCGTTGTGCCGGAAACAGATTACGTCGGCGCCGCTTAGTTTGGCGCCATCGAAAATACTGGCATGACAGTCGGCATCCAGCATAAGAACGTCGCCCGGCTGGCACAGCGCCGACAACGTGCCAAGGTTGGCCTGATAGCCGGTGGAGAACACCATGCCTCGCGCCATACCGTAGAACTCGGCAAGCTCGGACTCGAGCTGGAGGTGCCCGTTATAGGAGCCGTTGGCCATGCGTGAACCGGTGGTGCCGGTACCTTCGAACCGCGTCGCCATCGCAGCCGCGTGGATACACGTCGGGTCAAAGGTGAGCCCGAGATAGTTGTTGCTACCGGCCAGGATGGTTCGACGACCGTCGATCATGGCCTCGGTCGCCGACAACATCCGCTCCATCGGCACGCCGAGCGGATCAACGCCGGCGCTATCCAGTTCGCGACGCTGTTCAGCCAGTGATTCGAATTTTTCGAAAAGACTCATCGGCGGTCCTCAGACATGCGCGTCGATGGCCGTTACAAGCTCGGCGAATGTCTCGACTTCGGGCAATATATTCTGCGGGATTGACGCATCGAGCTGGTCTTCGAGCTCCATCATCACTTCCATGATCTGCATCGAAGACAGGCCGACGTCGTCGACTAAGCGCGTGTCATCATCGATCGTTTGATCGGCCGGCAGATAAGGTTTGAGCACATCGCGTAGATGCCCGGCGATCTCGTCGTAGCGGCTCATGTTGACGACTCCGAATAGTTATCTTGTCCGCGCAGTCGACCGAAACCGGCGGCAAGATCGACCGTCGGTCGCCAGTTCACGGCGCTGCACCAAGCAGCATTGTCGCAGACCCAGTCCGGGTAGCGTAGCTCGCGTAGTTTACCCGGCGTCAGCATGGGGCTGTAGCCGAGTGCACGAGCGAGCCATTGATTGACCCTCGCACCGCCGGAAAGCAAGCCTGGCGGCACACGCAAGCGCCGCACCGGCGCACCGCGCGCCCGGGCGACCGTATCGACGATTTCGTCCCAACTGTAGCCATTGGGTGTGCCGTCGTGCAGCGGATAGGTTCCGCTGGCTTCGGCACCGCCATCCAGCCACGCCACTATGGCGCTGACCAGATCGTCGACGTAAAGCAGCGAAATGCGAGACTCGGGGGCCACCGGCATCGGGGCAATCCCCCACGCAAGCGCAGCGAAAAGCGGCGCGAGTTGACGATCGCCGGGGCCATAGACCGGTGGCGGCCGTAACATCACGCATGTTCGCGACGTGTCGGCCTCGAGCACGCGCTCCATGGCAGCCTTGCTTTGCGCGTAGTACGACAGCTCGGGCCGAGTCGCAGCAAGTGACGATAGCGCCAGCACCGGCACCGAGCTGCCGGCAAGGCTTTCAACGAGCGTGCACGTCCCGGCGACGTTCGTTTGCTCGAAATCGCCGTAGCGGGCGCCTGTAGTCGTGCCCGCACAATGCAGGACTGCATCGACCGAAGCGACCAGCTCGGCAACGGCTTCACGATCACCCAGACCGCCCCGCACGACCTCGGCACCGTGGGCGCGGAGCTTACTCGCTGCATCGTCACGGCGCGTCAGCGCTTTAACGACGTAGCCGCTGCGCACCAACGCCGCAACCAGCGCACCACCGATAAAACCAGAAGCCCCGGTTACGGCGAGGTGTTTGACGTTCATGGCGACAGCATCAAAACGCAGCCGCCCGACGCTCTACGCGCGAGCAGCTGCTGAATTCAGCCAGCCTGCTGACCGTGCGACTCGTCAGCGCCGACTGACACGGATTCATCGGCCTCGCTACGCTCCAGCGCTTGGCGTTGCAAGCGTGCAACATAGTCGCGCCGTGCGCCACTGCGTGACAACTTACCCGACGATGTGCGCGGCAGCGTATGAGGGGATACAGCCTCGACCAGACATTCAATGCTGTATTCGCGTCGCACAAGCCCTTCCAGGCGACGGATCAGCTCGTTACGCGCATTGGGCTCGCGCAGCCGGCACTGAATGACCAGCACGGCAGCATCACGGCCTGTCATCGAGGGGGCTGCAAACGCCAGCGCATCACCAGGACGGAGTTCGTCCTGCGCTTCGGCGAGCCACTCCAGATCCTGCGGCCAGATATTGCGACCGTTAACGATAATCAGATCTTTCGCCCGCCCGGTAACGACCACACGCCGATCAATGCGATAGCCAAGATCCCCGGTATCGAGCCAGCCATCCGGCGACAGCGCCGCCTCGGAGGCATCAGGGTCATTAAAATACCCCGACATAACGCTTGGCCCGCGCACGAAGATATGCCCGATTTCACGATCGCCGAGCGCCGTACCAGAGTCGTCACGAATTTCGAAGTCATACTCCGGCAACACGCTACCGCAATCCACAAAGGATGTAGCTTTAGCCGCGGCATCGTCCGAAACGGGAAGCGCGCGTTGCTCATCGGCAACACTACCGGCATCGACCGCATCGACGGTCAAACCGCCACCGACCGGCGCAAAGCTGATCGCCAACGAACACTCGGCCATGCCGTAACAGGCCAGAAATGCCGACTCATCGAAATTGGCAGAAGCCAGCGTATCGGCGAAACGCCGCAACGAAGCCGGCCGAATGGTTTCAGCGCCCGCACCGGCGATACGCCAGCACGACAGATCAAAATCAGACGCGTTATGGCGTATACGGCGCGCGCATAGCTCATAACCAAACGACGGACTAAACGATATCGTCGCGCGATTGCGCGAGATCAGGCCGAGCCACAACCGCGGCCGCATAGCGAAATGCCGGGTTGCCAGATAATCAACCGACCGCTGCGAGGTAAGCGCGGCCAGCATACAACCGACCAGCCCCATGTCGTGATACAGCGGCAACCAAGAAGCCAGTCGATCATCTTCGCGGATTTCCACCCCGCGGGTCACGATGCTGGACAAATTCTGCATTACCTGTCGCTGCGAAATAACGACGCCGCGCGGGAACTTGGTACTGCCCGAGGTGTACTGAAGATATGCCGTGCTGTCGACGTCGTCACGGCGCTCGAACGATTCGGCCTCGGCTAACTCGCCAAGCGATTCGTAGGCACCAATATGGGCCAGCGACATCTGATCCGCCGCCTGCATGAGGAACGGCATGAACTCTTCCGGCGCCAGCGCGATCGAAGCACGACAGCTTTCCAGAAGTCCGCGCAATTGGGCGACGTAGGCGTCGCGACTACCCAGACCGACCGTAACCGGTAACGGCACCGGCACAAGCCCTGCATACTGACAAGCGAAAAAGCTCTCGGCGAAGCCGGCCGCCGTATCCGCCACGAGCGCAACACGCGAGCCCGGCTCCAGATCAAACGCGGCAAATCGTCGAGCGACGGTTAGCGCACGATCACGCAGTTCGGCGTAAGGAAGCACGGTCGTAAGCTGACCGCGGCCGCCATAGAAATTAAAACCCGTGTCGCCAGTGGCGGCATAGTCGAGTGCTTGGGCCAACGTCGCGAAATCGGCATACCGAAGCGGTAACCGATGCTGAGTGGGCGTTTGCGTCATATATAGCTGCCCTGTTTCACCGATATACTATGCGCCAGCCGATTCGACGCGATGATATCATAAAAAATCCCATAAAATCCGGAACCTCGGCGAAGAACTTGAAGGAATGGATTGGCCGCGGTTTCCAAAATTAAACACCGAACCGGACGGATAGTAGCGTCGATTCTTTCATCAGGTAGGCGCACCTCTGTCCAAACCCTCGGCATAACACGAGCACCTCTAAACGGCGCTCATGTTATGCCGAGGGTTGCGACCAATTTGCGCGCGGATTTTACTTTATTCCAATACCGCGTGCATGTTGCTATGGCAGATTCACTGTTTTTTCATATCAATAGTGTATTGGGGCAAACACCACCGGAGACAAGTTCGCGCGTTGTACCAACACAGGTTTACGCCGCCAACTAACGGCCATAGTGCTAAAGTCCGCGCGCTACAAAACACGGATACCTACTACTCATGAACAGCGTCACGGTGCAATCGATCGACTTTGCCGATCGCAACCAGCGCAAACAGTTTATCAATGTGCCATGGCCGCTGTACGCCGACGATCCGATGTGGCGCCCACCAATTCGTCTCGAACGTTACCTGCATCTCGGCGCCCAGACGAATCCCGCGTTCGAGCACCTTGACCTGGCTGCTTGGCTAGCCTGGCGCGACGGTCAACCTGTGGGGCGTATCACCGCTCAGATCGACAGTATTCGAGCACAGATTCAGCCGGATTCCGTGGGTTATTTCGGCATGCTCGAAGCGCCCGACGACGCTGCGGTATTCAAGCAACTCACTGCTACTGCCGAAAACTGGTTGGCCGAACGCGGCGTTGACAAGATCCAAGGCCCGTTCAATTTAACCATCAACGATGAATGCGGGCTGCTCGTCGATGGTTTCGATACACCGCCGGCCATGATGATGGGTCACGCCCGGCCCTATTATGCCGAGCGATTGGAAGCGCTCGGCTATTATGGCACCAAGGACATGCTGGCCTACTGGATCGACATGGCCTTCGAGCATCCCCGAGCCATGCAACGCGTGGTCTCACGCTACGCGGAGCGTATCCGGGTACGGCCGATCGACCGTAAACGCTTCGCGGACGAATTCGATTTGATCCGCGATCTGTTCAACGACGCCTGGGCCGAAAACTGGGGGTTTGTACCAATCACTCAGGCCGAATTCCAAGATCTCGGTAACACGCTCAAGCATCTGATTGCCCACGATTTAGTACAGATCGCTGAGCTAGATGGCCAGCCAGCTGCTTTCATTGTGGGCCTGCCCAACCTCAACGAAGCAGCTCGCGATATCGACGGGCGCCTGTTGCCCACCGGCATCTTCAAGCTGATCTGGCGGCTCAAAATAGGCTTCCCGAGCACATCGCGTATCCCACTCATGGGCGTGCGGCGCGCATTTCAGGGCGGTATCCTGGGCGCTGCGCTGGCCTATGCCGTTATCGGGAAGCTGCAGCAGCGCCTGCTCGACCACGGCGCCACCGGCTGTGAGTTGTCGTGGATACTCGATGACAACCGTGGCATGCGCGAAATTATCGAAGGGCTCGGCGCGAGCGCCTACAAGACTTACCGCGTCTACGAAAAACAACTTACGCCATGAGCGGCATCACCGCGCTCGTATTAGCCGGCGATCGAGGCGCCGAGGACCCGGTTGCAGCCGCGACCGGCGCGCCCTGCAAGGCATTCGCCCCGGTCGCGGGCCGCACGCTAGTCGAGCGCGTAACAACCACGCTAGCCGCCGTACCCGCCATCGACGATGTCCGTCTGGTCGGCCCATCGCGTGCGGTGCTCGACATGGTGCCCGAGCGCTGGTCGTGGCTCGAAGCCACCGGCGCCACCTGGATCGAACCGGACATTTCCCCGGCCGCGAGCGCCGCGCACGCCCTCACTTCAATCCCAGACGACCGACCGGTGCTTCTAACCAGCGTGGACCACGGCCTGCTTCAGAGCGAATGGGTTGAACAGGTGCTGACCAAAGCACATCAATTCGAATGTACCGTCGCGCTGGTGCCACGCGCCGCACTGGCCGCAGCCTATCCTCAGGCACAGCCCACAACCATCCGACTCGGGCCGGGGGATGGTTATTGCACGGCGAATCTGTTCACGGTTGCCGGCCCGGCCGGCCGCGCCCTGGTGGATCGCTGGCGGGCATTCGAGGCCGCACGTAAAACCCCCGCCCGCTACATGGCAAGACTGCTTGGATGGACCGGCACACTCGCGTATCTATGCGGCCGACTGACGCTGGAAGACGCACGACGCCACCTCGCCAAACGGCTGGATTTAAGCTTCGGTATCACCGAAATCGAGGCCGCCGAAGCCGGGCTCGACGTCGACACAGCGGCCGATCTGCAACTCGCCGAACAGATACTGGCCGCGCGCGAAGCAGACGCTTAAATGCATAACTTCCCCACCAACCATTTAGCTTTACAAGCCACACCGCTTATCCCAGTTATTAATCCGAACGAGCACGCCGCGCAAGAGCTAATCCGTCGATGACAGCGACATCAGACTGCCCGCCACCCCATCGTCTTGGCATTCTGGCCAATCCAGCCAGTGGCCGACACGAACAGATCCTCGGACGCCGACCGCCACCCAGTGACGTGCCGATGGCCACCGCCCAAACTTTCGATGAGGTTGGGCAAGCGCTGACCGAATTGAACGACGCCGGCGTCACGCTGCTGGCCATCGCCGGGGGCGATGGCACGGTCCGCAACGTGTTGACCCACATCCTCCTCGGCGAGGTATTTGCCAGCTCACCGATAATCGCGATTATCGCCAGTGGCAGTACCAACATGACCGGCCACGACACCGGCACGATCGACATCCGACGACAGGGCTGGCAACCGCTGGTGGCATTTGCAAAAGATCCAGCGACCAAACACGCGCGTCTTACGCAGCGATCGGTGTTGGCAATCCAAGTCGCGCCCGACGCCACGCCATTCTGCGGCATGGTCATCGGCGCTGGCGCGATCGACCACGCCGTTACCTACACCCAGTCACAATTGCACAGCGCGGGCTTGCGCGGCAGCGCCGGGCCGGCAATCGCCTTTGCGCGTTTTATCAAGGCACTGGCGCTATCCGATTATCGCCACTTTCAAACGGTGGCTATGCGCATACATGACAATCATGGTCACACCGTCGATGACAACGCCATGATTTTTGTTGCCACCACACTCGATCGGCTACTACTTCGTTTCCGACCCTTCTGGGGCGGCGGTGACGGTCGACTGGCCTGGAGCGTCCTCGCCGGCCGCGCGCGCGGTGTGCTACGCCGCCTTCCCGGCGCTGCCTGGGGGCGACCGGGCCGTGGCACAACGCCGGCCAATGGCTACACGAGTGCACGCGCCGATTCGCTCGAGTTGGATTTCGACGGCGGATTCGTCGTCGACGGCGAACGCTTCGTGGCCGACTCCGCCCGCGGCCCGGTCGCCGTGTCGATCGCCGGGTCGGCGTCTTTCGTATCCTTTTAGATGCCTACGCCCGAGCACGAATCACTGCTCACGATAGCCGGTGCGTGTCGCGCGACCGATCAAGACCAGCTCAAGCCGCTAATCGATGCAGTAGTCACCCGGCATCGATCGGCGGTCCTCGGCATCATCTATTACGGCTCGTGCTTCCGGCGCGCTGACCCGACAAGCGGATTGGTCGATTTCTATGTCGTGGCCGACGGTTTTCGCGCGGCCAGCACGCATCGATGTGCGGCTGCGGCCGGCCGTATTATCCCGCCCAATGTTTACTATCTCGAAGTTGAAACCGCCGAGACCACCCTGGCCTGTAAATATGCACTGATCACGCGTTCACAGTTGGCACACGGCGTCGAACGCGCATTTTCATCCACGCTGTGGGGCCGACTTGCCCAGCCGATAGCGATTGTTTACGCCCGCAATAACCCAGCACACGAAGAGCTGCGTGCCGCCTGCGGGCAGGCTGTGCTCACCCTGCTCGAGCGTGCGCTGCCTGCGCTGGGCTCCGGTCGGACGAGCCCAGCGCACTGGTTCGAGCGTGCGCTAGCTTTGAGTTTTGCCAGCGAAATCCGTGTCGAGTCGGGGCAGCGCGAACAAGTATTTATTGGCGAGCGCGCCGATGAATACGCAAGACGTTTTCTGGCGGCAATGTATTTTGTTTCGCACAGACTCCGACGCGAACCCAACGGCGATGTCCTACTCGATACGGCCGCAACACAAACCCGATTAACGCGCCTTGTTTGGTGGCTGCGGGGTGTGCAAGGTCGTGGCCTGTCGGTACTGCGACTGGTCAAGGCCTGTTTTACGTTCGACGGTGCAGTCGACTACGGTGCTTGGAAGCTCGCTCGACATACCGGCTACCAAGCCGAGATTACACCGCGCGTGCGACGCCATCCACTGATCTTCGGTTGGCCGGTTTTTTGGCGTGCTCTGCGCGCCGCTCGGCGGCGCAATAAGACTAGCTAAGCAGCGACGTTGGCCGCTGGCGTCTGACCGAAATTCATCGGCGATCTCGTCACCGATTCGGCACTGACGATTTCCCACGCCGTCGGGTCGGCCAACAGCGCGCGCAGGAGTCGATTATTCAGCCCGTGCCCCGACTTAAACGCCGTATAGCGGCCGATCAAACCATGACCAAGCAAATACAAGTCGCCCACAGCGTCGAGTATTTTATGGCGGACAAACTCGTCGGCGTAGCGCAGGCCTTCCTGATTGACCACAGCATCGTCGTCGAGCACGACCGCGTTATGTGTGCCACCGCCGCGCGCAAGATCCGCAGCGCGCATGGCCTCAAGCTCACTTAAGAAGCCGAACGTCCGCGCCCGACTGACCTCACGAACAAACGACGTTACGGCAAAATCATGGTGCGCTGCCTGCGATACGGCCGCGAGCACCGGATGGTCGAAATCCAACGAGCAGTCGACCTCAAAACTCTCTGCCGGCTCCAATTGGGCCCATTTGTCACCGTCGGTCACGCACGTCGAGCGACAAACGCGGACGAAGCGCTTCGCGTCCGGTTGCGCCTGGATGCCCGCCGATTGGATAAGGAAAACGAACGGTCCGGCACTGCCGTCCATGATCGGCACCTCGGGTGCCGTGATATCGATCCGGACATTGTCGATGCCGAGGCCGGCCAATGCAGCCAAAAGATGTTCGACCGTTTTAACGGTGACAACGTCGCGGACAAGCGTTGTCGCCAGATGCGTATCACCGACGCAATCAGCCTGCACCGGCAAATCGACCGGTTCAGCCAAATCGGTGCGTCGGAACACAATGCCGTGATCGACTGGCGCCGGCCACAGTGTTAAGTCAACGACCACGCCCGAGTGCAAGCCGACACCACTCGCCGAGATCGGATTTTGTAGTGTGCGTTGTTGAATCATTCACTAGCTTCCGATTCGACGTAGCGCGGCCTACGCGAGTTCATCATAGCGACGTCATCGATAACGGCCAACTCGCCGCGCGAGCCAGAGTCGGCGAGGTTGGCCGCCTCGATCCAGGCTCAATCAGCCTGATTGCGCAAAAACGCCGGAACGTCGAAGTAGTCCATATCCATAGCCGCGTTGTCGTCGGCCGCCTGCTGTGGCTGCCGCCGGATAACCGTGGGCCGGTCCAGATCCGCATAGCGCATCTGGTCGACATCCTCCGACTGACTCGTGGCTTGTTGCGACGCTTCGGGCGTTCGCTCCTGCGGTTGTCCGCCCAACCCCGTCGCCACGACGGTGACGCAAAGTTCGTCGGCTATATTCGGATCGTCGGCCATGCCCACGATGACCTCAGCGTTTTCGCCGCCCATTTCGGCCACGACTTCGTTGACGATCTGGAATTCGTGAATACCCAGATTCTCGTCACCGGAGACGTTCACCAACAGCCCTTGGGCGCCACTCAAGCTTAGATCATCGAGTAGCGGGCTCGACAGCGCCGCTTCCGCAGCTTCACGCGCCCGATCTTCACCACTGGCTTGAGCCCGGCCCATCATCGCCATGCCCTGAACCGACATCACACGACGCACGTCGGCGAAGTCGACGTTCATGATACCCGGCCGGGTGATCAGATCGGAAATACCCTGAACGGCGTTGTGCAGCACATTGTTGGCTGCTTCGAAAGCATTTTTCAGGGTGATGGTCTTGCCGAGCGCAGTCAGCAGTTTCTCGTTCGGAATGACGATCAATGAGTCGACATGGCGGCCGAGTTCCTCGATTCCACTCTTGGCGGTATTCATACGCTTGCCGCGCTCGAACGGAAACGGTTTGGTGACCACCGCGAGCGTGAGAATCCCCATCTCCCGGGCCACCTCGGCAACGACCGGCGATGCACCAGTACCGGTACCGCCGCCCATGCCACAGGTCACGAATAACATGTCCGCACCCTCGATTGATTCACGGATGCGGTCACGGTCTTCTTCTGCAGCCTGACGGCCAATATCCGGATTGGCACCAGCACCAAGCCCGCGGGTCACATTGACACCGAGCTGGACCAGTGAATCGGCCTCACAGCGTTCCAGATGCTGAGCATCGGTGTTAGCGCAGATAAAATCCACACCCGCGATACCGCTGGATACCATCTGGTTGACGGTGTTGGCCCCGCCGCCGCCGACGCCAATCACTTTGATTACCGCCTGCTCATTGTGCTCTTCGGAAAATTCGAATACTTCAGGCACGTTGCACCTCCTATGGCTCGCTCTTACTCGCTAATAAATACATGGGGCAAAGATCGTCTCGACGACCTAAAAATTGCTCTGGAACCAGGATTTCATCCGGTTCCAGATGTCGACGAAGGACGTGGCCTCGCCGAGTCTTTTGTTGTTATTCGAACTGGTTTGCTGGCCGAAATACAGCAATCCAACGCCCGTGGCGTGAATCGGATTGCGGGCGACATCGGACAGACCCCGCACGGACTGTGGTGCGCCCTGGCGCACCGACATGTGAAATACCTCCTCGGCGAGATCGGCCAGCCCTTCCATCTTCGATGAGCCGCCGGTCAACACCACGCCACCGGCCAAACGATCAGCAAACCCTGAACGCACAAGTTCCTTGTTGATCAGCCCGAATAATTCGGCGTAGCGGGGCCGAATGACCTCGGCCAGCGTGTATCGCGACAGCCGCCGTGGCGGACGCTCACCGACACTCGGCACCTCGATCGCATCGTCGCTGGTAATCAAATCCGGTACCGCACAGCCATAGCGGGTCTTGATCTGCTCGGCTTGCTCGGTAGGCGTACGTAGCGCCACGGCGATATCGTTGGTTACTTGATCGCCGGCGATCGGAATGACAGCGGTGTGGCGTATCGCACCGTTCACGAAGATCGCGATATCGGATGTGCCACCACCGATATCCACAAGCGCGACGCCGAGGGCTTTCTCATCCGCCGACAACACCGCATAGCTCGACGCCAGTTGCTCGAGCGACAAATTGATAACGTCCAGACTGCAGCGCTCGACGCACTTCTGAATATTCTGGACCGAGCTCACCGAGCCGGTAACGATATGCAGTCGAGTCTCCAACCGCACGCCCGACATGCCGATCGGCTTCTGGATGCCTTCGTTATCGTCGACGGTGTAATGGTGCGGCAGCCGATGCAGAATCTTCTGATCGTTGGGGATGGGCACGGCGCAGGCCGCATCCTCAACCCGTTCGATATCGGATTCGGTGACTTCTTTATTGCGTACCGCCACGATGCCGGGCGAGTTGAATGACGAGACGTGGGCGCCAGAAATACCGCAGTAGACCGACTGAATACTGCATCCGGCCATCAATTCGGCTTCTTCGACGGCCTGGCGAATCGATTCGGTAGTCGACTCGATATTGACCACCACGCCTTTTTTCAGCCCCTGCGACGGCGCTGTACCAATGCCACTGATTTCCAGGCCTTGATCAGTGTTTTCGGCAACGATTGCGGCTACCTTCGAGGTGCCGATATCCAGTCCGACGATCAGATCTTGTTCAGATCGTTTGGTCATCCGGTTTGCTCCATGTTGGTTTGCGACGTGCGCGAGCCACCCACAGCAAAGCCGTCGGCATAGCGCAGATCGACATAGCCCGCCTGCGCGATGTGCTTACGCACACGGGCCGAGGCGTCGGCAAAATTGGTGAAACGCTGCATCCGTGCGGCGATTTGTTGACGTCCGATTCGAAGTCGCAGTCCGTTGCCCAATACCGCACGCCAACTGCCACGTTGGGTCTGCCGCAGCCCGGCCAGTTGCCCATATTGGGAACCGACGATCGCCGCGAGTCGCTGATAGGTTTTAAAAACTTGGTCCTCGCTGCCTTCCGGGCCAGCGAGTTTCGGTAGCGCATCCATACGCGCGCGCTTAACCGGCCGGAACAGATTACCGTTGGCGGCCAACAGCGCGTGCTCATTCCAGCGCGCCATCGCGCGGTATTCGTTCAAGTGAATCAGGACACCATTGGGCCAACGGCGGGTCACAGTGACGTTGTGTAACCACGCCAACTGATTCAGACGGTGGGCGAGCGCCGCGGTGTCGATATTAAAAAAGGATGTCTGCAAATAGGAACGCGCGATGCGCGCCAGTCGCCGATCATCCACGTGGGCGGTCACACCACGGACATAAACACGCTTGGCGCTCGGACCATCATCGGCCACGCCCTGGCGGATACACACCACCGCGCCACCGGCGAGAACCGCAATCAACGCCAGATCAAGCATGCGTTTAACATCCGAGCGGATCACGACGCGCCTCCGGTCTCGCTTGCGAGTCGCGCCGCCAGCGCACTTATATCCCCGGCGCCAAGCGTCAATACAACATCGCCGTCGGCCACGATTTCAGCTAAACGTTCGGCCGGATCGGCGTCATCGCCGGTG
Source organism: Salifodinibacter halophilus (assembly GCA_012999515.1). NCBI lineage: Bacteria > Pseudomonadati > Pseudomonadota > Gammaproteobacteria > Salinisphaerales > Salinisphaeraceae > Salifodinibacter > Salifodinibacter halophilus. Next base: position 1,329,382 of record JABEEB010000001.1, read on the forward strand.
AAATACGGCGCGCGTCCGATGGCCGCGATACCACGCGCCAACGCGCTGCCATCGACACCGGCCACTGGCGACTCCCCAGCCGGATAAACATCCAATAACACCAATGTGTCGATCGTGGCCAACGCATGGCAGAAGTCGTTGAACAACGCTTCGGTACGCGAAAAACGATGCGGCTGGAAGACCACGATCAATCGCGCGTCGGCGAAAGCATCGCGGGTCGCGGCGACTACACTCTCGATTTCACGCGGATGATGGCCATAATCGTCGATCAGCCGCACGCGTCGGCCGCCGATCGAAACCATGCCCCGATCCTCGAAACGTCGGGCAATGCCGCCGAACGCCGCCAAACCGGCGGCAACCGAATTAACATCCAGCCCCAGCTCGAAACCAATCGCGGCCGACGCCAATGCATTGGCTATGTTGTGCCGCCCGGGCAACCGGAGTCGGACATCAACCGCACCTGCTTCGCGATGCACCAACCGGAACCGGCTCCCGTCGGCGTCGACGGTCATGGCCTCGGCACGGACATCAGCGGCGGCATCGAAGCCGTAAGTTACCACCGGCCGCGTGCTGCGCTCGGCCAACTGTTTGACGACCGGATCGTCGATACACAAGACAGCCAGACCATAGAACGGCAAGCGGTGCAAGAACGCTTCAAACGCATCCACGAGGCGCTCGAAGTCGTTATCGAACGTCGCCATATGATCGGCGTCGATGTTGGTGACGACTGCCATGACAGGCGTTAACGATAAAAACGACGCGTCGGACTCGTCGGCTTCGGCCACGAGATAGTCGCCACTGCCGAGGTAAGCGTTACTGCCGCTGGCCAACACGCGACCGCCAACGATATAAGTTGGATCGAGCCCGGCGTCGGCCAACATCGCGGCCAATACGCTGGTCGTCGTGGTCTTGCCGTGCGTACCGGCAACCGCTATGCCGTAGCGGAACCGCATCAGCTCAGCCAGCATCTCGGCACGCGGGATGACTGGCACACGCGCAGCACGTGCAGCCACGACTTCCGGGTTATCAACCGCGACCGCCGACGAAGTCACCACAACATCAGCCTCGGCCACATTGGCGGCAGCATGGCCAATCATCACCTGTGCACCGAGCACTTCGAGTGCATCAACTTCCCGGCCACGTTTGATGTCGCTGCCGGTGATCGTGTAGCCGAGATTGATCAGCACGCGCGCAATGCCGGCCATGCCCGCACCCCCGATGCCAACCAGGTGCACAGCCGAAACCCGGCGCATGGGCTGAGCGGCCAAGCGTGCCCGGGTGGCATCGGTCACGTCGCGTGCACGCGTCATGACTGACCTCCAGCTGCGGCAACAACATGATCGGCGATCGTGGTCGCGGCATTCGGCCAACGACAGCGGCGCGCGGCGTTGGCGCGTTCAAGCAACGCCGCGCGGTCGTCGCACAACTGATCGAGTTCTGCGGTCAAACGTTCGACGTCCGCTTCGGCCTGATCGAGCATCCGGGCAGCGCCGGCTTCAACCAGATACGCAGCATTGGCGTGTTGGTGGCGATCGGCGGCAAAGGGATACGGGATCATCAACGCACCGACCCCGGCCGCCGCCAATTCAGCCACAGTCAGCGCCCCGGCCCGGCAAACCACCACGTCGGCCCAAGCGTAGGCGGCCGCCATGTCGTCGATAAATGCGACGACCTCGGCATCGATTCCAGCCTGTGCATAGGCGTCGTCGGCTGCCGCACGCGTACGCCCAGCCTGGTGCCAAACGATGGGCTGCTGACCAGCCGGCAACGCCGCAACAGCCTTGGGTAAACGTTCGTTGAGGGCTAGCGCACCACCGCTGCCGCCCAGGACCAGCAGTCGAATCGCCCCGGTTCGTTCACGCCAGCGTTCGTCTGGGGCGGGCAATGCCAAAACGTCGTCACGCACTGGGTTGCCCACAGTTTCGGCGTCGCGTTCCGGCCCGAACGTGTTCGGGAATGCCTGCAAAACGCGCGCCGCGAAACGTGCAGCGACCCGGTTAGTCAGACCCGCGCTTTTGTTCTGCTCGTGCACGATCACGGGGCAGCGCATCAGCCAACCGGCCAACGCTCCTGGGCCGGCGGCAAAACCGCCCATACAAAGCACCACGGTAGGCCGGACACGCCGCAAAACCGCCAGCGCAGATAACACTGCCCAAGCGATTCGGAAGGGCGCCAAGAGCTGTGTGCCCCGGCGTTTGCCACGCAGCGCGCTTACCCGAACCGTATGCAAAGCATAGCCGGCCGTCGGCACGGCCCGACTCTCTAACCCGGTCGATGTGCCCAGCCATGCCACGTGGGCGCCGCGCGCATCCAGTGCATCGGCTACGGCCAACCCCGGAAAGACGTGACCACCGGTGCCGCCGGCGGCGATCAATACGCGTGTATCGAGCGCACTCACGAGCTCGCCTCCGAGGTGCCGCTCTGGGTTTCAACGTCGATCCGGAAAATCAGTGCACAAACCGCACAGACCGTGATCAGCGACGATCCGCCATAGCTCATCAGCGGCAGCGTCAGACCCTTAGTTGGCAGCAGGCCCATGTTGACGCCGATGTTGATAAACGCCTGCACGCCCAGCCAGCTCACCAAGCCGTAAGCAGCGAAACCGGCAAACCAGGCACCGCTGTCGAGCGCGCGGCGGGCGATGGCGAAGCCACGCCAGACCACGATCAGATATAGGCCCAGTAATGCCAGCGTGCCCAACAAGCCAAACTCGTCGGCATAAACCGCGAATAAAAAATCCGTGTGGGTCTCGGGCAGATACATCAGTTTCTGTACCGAGTTGCCAAGACCGACGCCAAATAACTTGCCGTGGCCAATAGCCATTAACGACTGGGTTAGTTGAAAACCCGTGTCCTGCGCATTGGCCCAGGGATGGACGAAGCTGATAATGCGTTCCAACCGATACGGCGACGACACCATGATCGCCGCCATTGCACTGGCACCAACGGCGCCAACCACCAATAGATGCAATAGCCGCGCACCGGCCACAAAAAACATCAACCCAGCGATCGCGCCAAGCACCACGAGCGCGCCAAAATTAGGTTCGAGCAGTAGCAACCCACCGGCCAACACCACGAACACGAGTGGCCGCAGAAGCCCGCCCCAGGTTTCGACTAACGACCGCCGACGACGCGCGGCGTAGCCGGCCAGATACAGAATCAACAACAGCCGGGCTGGTTCCGAGGCTTGGATACTGATCAAGCCGAGATCAATCCAGCGGCGGGCACCATTGACGGAGTGCCCTACGCCCGGCAGCAAAACGACGATGAGCAGCCCGATCCCCAGCGCCAATAACACAAACGGCCGCGCAGCCCATGTCCGCATCGGAACCATGAAGACCGCACCACCAAACGCGATGCCCAGCGCCAGATAGAAACTCTGACGATAGAAATAATGCAGCGCGTCGCCCGTTTGGCGTGCCGCTACAGCAGTCGATGCCGAGGCCACCATGACGAGACCCAGGAGCGCGATGACCACAAGCGCACCGACCAACAAGCGATCGGGTGTACCACGCAGACGCCAGGCTTGAAGCGAATCGGCGATCACGCGGCCACCTCCTTGACCGCAGCAGCAAACGCCTCGCCGCGCTCGGCGTAGCCAGCGAATTGATCAAAACTGGCGCAGCCGGGCGACAGCAACACGGTATCGCCCGATTCGGCACGTTCCGCGGCTATCGCAACGGCTTCCGCCAATGTTTCGCAGGCGACGACCGACACATAACCGGAGATCGCGTCGGCGATGGTCGGCCCATCGGCTCCGTAAACCACCGCAACACGAGCAACGCGCCGCGCCAGCGAACCGATACTCGTGAAATCGGCACCCTTGGCTTGGCCGCCAACCAGCCAAACAATGGGGGGTGTCAGGTTTTCCAGCGATGCGGTCGCTGCGCCAAGATTGGTGCTCTTGGAGTCGTCAATCCAGGCCACACCATTGGCTTCGGCCACGATCTCGGCGCGATGCGAAAGGCCGGAGAAAACCGGCATGCCGGTGGCGATCGCAGCATCGCTTGCCCCCGCTGCAGCGGCAAGCGCCCACACGGCAAGCGCGTTAAACCAATTGTGCCGGCCAGGTATTCGAACACGGCCCACCGGGATAGTGCGGGAACTGGCCGGATGCGCCAGCATGGCGCGCCCATCGCGTTCGACTAAGCGGTAGTCGACATTCGGACCACTGCCGAATGTGCGTGTGGCGGTCTCGCTAGGGGCAATCGCTTTCACCCACGGATCATCGGCATTGATCAACGCGGTTTCGGCGCCGGCAAACACACGCGCCTTGGTCGCCGCATAGCGGGCGAGGCTGCCGTGTCGGTCAATATGATCAGTGCTTAAATTCAGCACCGTCGCCATGCGCGCGTTCAGCACAGGCGCCATCTCGAGTTGAAAACTGGAAACCTCGAGCACATAGGCCTCGACGTCATCGGCCAAAGCGTCCAATGCCGGCGGGCTGAAATTGCCGCAGGCCACCGCGTGGATGCCGGCGTGACAAAGCACATCCCGCGTCCAGGCAACAACCGTCGATTTGCCGTTGGACCCAGTCACGGCCAGGACGGGCGGCCGAGCCTCGGTGCTCATACCGTCCAGCGTCCGAGCAAATAATTCGATATCGCCGATCAGCGCAACGCCGGCGGCGCGCAGCTCATCCACAAACGGGTGATCCAGCGCCACGCCGGGTGAAATAACGGCTTCATCGATCTCGGCCAACGGCAGCGGGCAAGCAAGTGCGCCAAATGCACACGGCACATCGGCAAGCTCGGCCAATTCGGCCGCCGCCGGTGGCGTTGCCCGCGTATCGGTGACCGCGAACGACGTACCAGAGCGCACAAAATAGCGTGCTACCGACAGACCGGTCGCCCCCATGCCCACGATCAGGCGCCAACCGGCACGCCGATCCGCATCGCCCGAGGCCCGCATCTCGGGGTTCGAATGCCGTGTCTCGACGCTGCTCATCGGATTTTCAACGTCGCTAGACCAACAAGCACAAGAATCAGCGTCACGATCCAGAATCGGACGATGATCTTGGGCTCAGCCCAGCCCAGTAGTTCGAAGTGGTGATGTAGCGGCGCCATTTTGAACATGCGCCGACCAGTCGCCTTGAATAGGGTGACCTGGAGCATGACGGACACGGTTTCGGCCACAAATACGCCGCCCATGACCACCAGGATGAGCTCCTGACGCACACAGACCGCGACAATACCGATAGCCGCCCCCAACGCCAGCGCCCCGACGTCGCCCATGAACACTTGCGCCGGGTATGTGTTAAACCATAAGAAACCGAGCCCCGCGCCACCGAGCGCGCTGCAAAAGATGGCCAGCTCGCCGGCACCGGGGAGGAATCCGAAGCCTAGGTAATTCGAAAACTCGTGGTGGCCGGTAACGTAGGCGAAAATACCCAGCCCCGCGACGACCAGCACACAGGGCAGCGTGGCCAACCCATCCAAACCATCGGTTAGGTTGACCGCGTTGCTCGCGCCCGCAACCACCAGATAAGTCCAGACGATGTAGCCGACGCCCAAGGGGATGGCGACGTTTTTGACCATCGGGATAAGCACGCTGGCTTCGAAAGGTGTGTCGGAAGCCAGATACAACCAGAGGCCGGCGGCCAACCCCACCACTGTTTGCGCACCGTATTTCTGGGCCGCTGACAGACCACGGCTGGTACCGCGTTTTAGTTTCTGAAGGTCGTCGACGAAACCGATCCCGCCGAAAGCCAGTGTCACCAGCAGAACCAGCCAGACCCAGCTACTGCTTAAGTCCGCCCACAGCAGCGTCGCCACGGCCATCCCGGCGAGTATCAACACGCCACCCATGGTCGGCGTGCCAGCTTTAACCGCGTGGGTCGCCGGACCATCGTCGCGGATGTTTTGCCCCACCTGATAACGGGTGAGCCGGCGAATAAGCCAGGGCCCAAGCGCCAGCGAAAAGATCAGCGAAGTCAGTGCCGCCAGAATCACCCGCAGGGTGACAAACTGGAAAACACGAAAGCCGCTAACCATCGGCTCGAGTGCATGAGCAAGCCAGGTCAACATGGCGAAGCCTCCTGCACGCCGGCCGGACCAATGGCGGCCACGACGCGCTCCATGCCAGCACTACGCGATCCTTTGACGAGAATCGTTGGCGGCTGCGCAACATCTTCGAGCGCGACACGTAATGCCGCGATCAGCGCATTGAGATCATCATAGTGGGCCGCCTCACCGGTGAACGCGGCGTTGGCCCGGCGACTTAGCTCACCAACTGTCCAGAGATGGTCGACCCCTGCGCGCGCGGCCATTTCGCCGGCCTCGGCATGCATGTCGCCAGCCTCGGCGCCGAGCTCAGCCATATCACCGAGCACGAGCCAACGTGGCGCGCTTCGCGCTGCCAGCCAGTCCAGGGCACTGGTTAATGATTCCGGATTAGCGTTGTAACTATCGTCGACAACCTCGGCGCCGCCGACACCACCAACAAGGTGCCGGAGTCGCCCCGCTTCACCCTGCACGGCCGCCAATCCACCCGCGATCTGCTGCGGTGTCACACCGCGCGCATGGGCCGCGGCTGCAGCCGCCAGTGCGTTGCGAACATTGTGCCGGCCGGCGAGTGGTATATTGATTTGTACGGCGTTCATCGGCGTTTGTAATTGGAAATGCGTGGACTGACCATCGTCTGCGGTGATCACGTCATGCGCGGTGATATCTGCGCCGTCAGCCTCCAACGCAAAAGTGACAACGCGCCGTGAGCCCGCTTGTTCGGACCAAAACCGGGCATAGGCATCGTCGAGGTTGATGACTGCCACCCCTTCGGCGCCCAGGTGTTCATAAATCGCTGACTTGGTCGTCGCTACAGCGTCGACCGTGCCGAAGCGTTCTAGATGGGCGCGGCCGGCGTTGGTCACCAATGCCACATCGGGTTCCACGATACGGGCGAGTTCGGCGATATCCCCCGGGCCGCCGGCGGCCATCTCAATAACCGCGCTGGCTTGGTCAGCCAGGCCGGCTAACGTCATCGGCACGCCCAATTCGTTGTTTAGGTTGCCGCTCGATGCATGAACGCTGCCGGCTTCAGCCATGACCGCGCCGAGCATCTGCTTGACCGTGGTTTTGCCGTTACTGCCCGTGACGCCAATGACCACACCCGCAAATCGATGCCGAACGAAGGCGCCAGTCGCACGCAGCGCGGTGACGGGGTCGTCGACCACCAATTGCGGTGCTTCGATGGGCTGCGGTGCCGATACCACCACCGCGGCGGCTCCAGCTCGCACGGCAGCCTCGACAAAGCAGTGGCCATCGGTGTGTTCGCCAGCTAATGCGAAAAACAAATGACCAGGCACAACGGCACGGCTGTCGATCGCCGCGCCAAGAAATTCGGCATCGGCACCGACACGGCGTGCATCGATTGCGGCTGCGAGATCGGACAAACGATGACTCATGCATTACCCTCCAGGGCTTTGCACGCGATCTCACGATCGTCGAATGGCCGCAGGGTTTCTCTAACCTGCTGGCTCGACTCGTGGCCTTTGCCCGCAATCAGCACAATATCGTCCGACCGAGCGGCCCCGATCGCTTCACTGATAGCCGCAGCACGATCGTGTATGACGTGGTAGCGATCCGACGGCAGATCGGACACGATCTGGTCGACGATCGCCTCGGGTGATTCACGCCGCGGATTATCATCGGTGACAATCACGAGGTCGGCGTAGGCGCTCGCCGCACGTCCCATCGCCGCTCGTTTGCCGGTATCACGCTCGCCGCCACAGCCGAACGTGACAATCAGTCGACCGCTGCGGTGCTCATCCAAGGCGGTCAGCGCCCCCGTCAGCGCACCAGCAGTGTGGGCATAGTCGACCACCACCGTAGGTTGGCTGGCCTCGGTATCGACACGCTCCATGCGCCCGGGCGCGCCACCGACATCGGCAAGCATTTCGCGTATCGCCGCAAGCCCGAGGCCACGCTCGATCAATACACCGACAACCGCAGCGACATTGGCTGCATTGAAAAACCCGAGCAGGCGCGTCGGAATCTCCAGCTCGCCCAGGTGGGTCGACAGCGTCAGATCGAGGCCATTCGAGCGCGGCGTTATGCCCGCGATGTGCACATACGAATCGAGTCGCTCCACACTCGGATCCACGCCATAGCCTGTCACATGTAACCGACCGCCGAGCTCGCTCAGCCACTGATGGCCATACGCATCGTCGGCGTTAATCACGGCCGCACCAAGCGTCGGGCAATCGAACAAGCGCCGTTTCGCGGCCACGTACTGCTCGAAACTAGCGTGATAGTCCAAATGATCACGGCCGATACCGGTCAGTACAGCGATATCGAAATGCAGCGCGTCGGTACGGTTTTGAGCCAACGCGTGCGAGGAGACTTCGATGCCAACAGCTTGCGCACCGGTATCGCGCAGGCGAGCGCATTCACGCTGAAGCGCCGCGGCATCCGGCGTCGTGTGGCGACATTCATGCAGCGCGCCGAGCCGGCCAGCGCCGAGTGTCCCGATATAACCGCAATCCAGCCCGGCACACGAGCAAGCGTGTGCCAACAGCCACGCGCAAGTTGTTTTGCCGTCAGTGCCAGTTACACCAACGGCCAACAGCGACTCGCTCGGCGCCCCATGGATACCCGCCGCGATTGCCCCGGCTTCGCGGCCGAGATTGGCGACATGGCGCATGGGCAGTTTCGTTTCCGGCGCGCGCTCACCGTCCCAGGCGATCGCAGCGGCACCACGCGTTTCGGCGTCATGCACGTGATCGACCCCGTGCGCACGCTCACCCGGTACCGCCATGAATAGATCACCCGATTCAACATCGCGGCTATCCAACGCGGCGCCCGTCACTTGCACGGTTTCTGCTTCGGCGTCGCCAGACAACCTAAGGGCGGCGGCAAGCGTACTCTGATGCGGCTTACTATCAGTCACCGTCGTCACCCCGCGACCTTGACCGTCTCACCATCATTAGCGGCGAGTGTCACCGGCGAGGGCGCCACGTTCATGATGTGTAGCGCTTGACGCATCACACGCTTGAACACTGGCGCCGCCACGGTGCCCCCGTAATAGGTGCCCTTGGCCGGGTTCTCAACCATCACCAGCGTGACCAGCTCCGGATCGGCAGCCGGCGCCATGCCGATGAAATTCGCACGGTGCGCCGATTTGGTGTGCTTAGAGCCTTTGACCAAGCGCGCGGTACCGGTCTTACCGGCCACGTCATAGTGCGCCAACCGAGCACGCTCTGCGGTTCCACCTTCTTTCACGACGCCGTGCAACAGCCGCCGCATGGTCATCGCCGTTTGTTGGCTGACCACACGCCGCGCCGGTGTATGCACCTGCCCGCCATGCCCAGTGAAAAGCTTAAGCGACGGCAGCATGCCGTTATTGGCGATCGCAGCGTAAGCTCGCGCCAGTTGTAGCGGTGTTACGCCAACGCCATAGCCATAAGAAGCGGTTGCCGTCTCGATCTTGTTCCACTGCGTAAACGGCCGCAGCGTACCGGCACGCTGGCCAGGAAAGTTCACACTGGTCTTCTGGCCGAAGCCAAAATCACGATAGTTCTGCCAGACCTTTCTGGCCCCCATATCCAAGCCGATATGGGCAGCCCCGATGTTGCTGGATTTCTTCAGAATTCGGGCGATGCCCTCAGTACCGTAGTTATGGGTATCGTGGATCGTCAGTTGGCTGTTCAGGCGCCAGTAGCCGCGTGTCTCAATACGCTTGGAAAGCGACCAGACATCCTCGTTCAGCGCCCCCGAGATCAGGATCGGCTTGATTGACGAGCCGGGCTCCATGACATCGGTCGCCGGCCGCATCCGGAGCGCGTCCGATGTAATCGAGGACCGGTTATTGGGATTGAAGCTGGGGACCGAGGCCAACGCCAGGATACGACCGTTATTCGGGTTGAGTACGACAACAGCGCCATTTGAGGCCTGTTGTTTATCGACTGCCTTTTTGAGCGCCCGATAGGCAACGGTTTGGATTCGGGCATCGATGGTCAGCTTGACCTTTTGACCCGATTTCGGCGAGTCGAAACCACCGAGGTCATTGACCACATCGCCGAGCCGATTGGTGACGACGCGCCGCTTACCGGGCGTGCCGGCGAGCGTCTTGTTCGCCGCGCGTTCCACACCCGACAGCCCCTTGCCGTCGATATTGGTCAGCCCGAGCACTTGGGCAGCTGCCGGCCCGACCGGATAGAAACGCTTGTAGACACGCTTAAAAAATACGCCCGGCGCATTCAGCGACCGGATCTGGTTGGCCTTGAACGGCGACAACTGTCGCTTGAGGTAATAAAACTGACTGCCGCTATGGGCCTTCAGTTTCTTTTTAAGAACGCGGGTCGAAAGCTCCAGCTTGTCGGCGACCGATGCCAGTTTCTCCGACTTGGCCTTAAGCAGCGCCGACGGCACCGCCCAAACGGTTTCGGTGGGCGCGGACAACGCCAACGGCTTGCCATTGCGATCGACAATCGCCCCGCGGTTTGCCGAGATATCGAGCGTCTGGATGTGTTGCTCGCGGGCTCGCTTGGTCAAAAAACCATAATCGAGAATCTGCAGCGAAAAGCCACGCCACGCCAGCACAACTGCCGCCACGACGAACACCAGACTCACCGCCCACGTGCGCCAGCGCGCGGGGGCTGGCAGCGCACCCTTGTTGCCACGCCGACTCACGAGTGACCCCGCAACACGTAGTACTGCTTCGGCGGACGCATGTTCAGCGAATCACGCGCAATACGGCGCACACGCTCGACATTGGCCCATGTGCTGTGCTCGAGTTCGAGCTGGGCATGCCGGGCAACGAGCGTACCGTGCTGCGTACGCGCCTCTTGCAGCGCAGTGAAAAGTGAACGAGTCTGGTGTTTGCTCGCGACAACACCGATCGCACTAGCCGCTATCGCGGCCACCAGGACTATGCCGAGCACCAACTGCCGATTCACGACTCAACCACCGCATGCTGGGTGCGCCGCGCACTGCGCATGATCGCGCTGCGAGCGCGTGGGTTGGCGGAAACCTCGTTGGCATCGGGCGCTATCGGCTTGCCGATCAGCTCGAGTGCCGGCAATGTCCTATCGGCCATCGGCACCGGCGGCTGCGGCGGGTCTGCCTGATGGCGCAACGCCCGTTTAACAATCCGGTCCTCTTGCGACTGAAAACTGATCACAGCCAAACGCCCATCGACGGCCAGTGCGCGCACGGCCGCATCCAGCCCACGTTGGAGCGCACCTAGCTCATCGTTGATGAACACCCGCAGCGCGTTGAATGTTTTCGTCGCCGGGTGTGTAGCGCGACCGCGCGCAACGGGCGCTGGCACCGCTTCAGCCACCGCCGCCGCGAGCTCACCGCTATCGTTAATACGTCCGGCAGCGCGCTTGGCGACAACCGTGTCCGCGATACGCCGAGCCTGGGCTTCATCGCCGTAACGGCGGATGACCGCTGCCAGTGTGGCGCTATCGACCCGATCCAACCAGTCCGCTAGCGACTGGCCGAGCGCGGGGTTCATACGCATATCCAGTGGCCCCGGGTAACGCAGCGAAAAGCCACGCTCAGCCGAGGTCAACTGCGGCGATGACACGCCGAGATCGAACAATATGCCATCCACACCGCGCGCCGGTGCATGGTTCGCGATCACCTCGGTCAGATCAGCGAAATTAGCCGATTCGAATCGCAACCGCGACTCGCTTTGCGCATAAACTTCAGCGGCGCGGGCTGCGTCCGGATCTTGATCAAGGGCGATTACCCGCGCATCGGCTGGCGCGGCATCCAGCAGCGCGCGGGTGTGGCCGCCGCGCCCGAAAGTCGCATCGACAAACACACCACCCCGCTCAGGCGCCAGCGCCGTGACAGCTTCACGCACGAGCACGGGCGCATGACCGGCGTCCGAATTGGCAGGCTTCGGATCGGCGGGGCAATCAGTCATGGGACCGACGGCAGCGGCCGTCACAGGCTGATATCCATGAGAACGTCCGGCAATTCACCGGCGTTCGCGTCAGCGGCCAATTCGTCGGCGGTCGACTGGTTGCGGGCTTCGAAGCGCTCCGCATCCCAGAGCTCGAACAGATTGCCAATGCCCGAGAGCACCGCATGACTGACCAAACCGGCCGACTCACGCAAATTGCTGGGCAACAGGACACGCCCCTGACGGTCCATGTCGACATCCCTGGCGTTGCCGATGAAAAAGCGTTGAATGTTGCGAACCTTTGGATCGAGGCTGCCGCGGGCCAGAAGTTTCTGCTCGAACGATTCGAACTCACGTGACGGGTAAATCAATAAACAGCCGTCCCAGTGTCGTGTGACGACCAGACGCCCCCCGCAGTCATCAGATAAAGGCTGCCGATAAGCGGCCGGCACGGCGAACCGACCCTTCGTATCAATCGTGACGGGATGTGAGCCTTTGAACATCACTGGACGTCCCTCGTTAACCCACTTTGTCCCACAATATGCCCTCGGGCACCACTATAGGTGCGCGCTACTCAAGGTGTCAACATTGTTTTCAGAACCAGCAGCACACACCTGGTGTCCGGCAGTCCGTCGAAAATCAAATAGTTGGCGTTATTACTGGGAGATTGCGTGCCGTGCGGCACGTCTGACGCCTAGGTGGCGCCATGTGGAGGCGCTGCCGGCGTAGCGGCATCGAAGCGCGGGGAGCCAGCCGATAAGCCGGGTTCTGTCGTGCGCGGTCATTCATCTCGGGCTGGCGTCACCGCCAGCCTCGTGCGACCTACCCGAGGCCCGCGCGGGCTACGCGCTGCCTCCTATTCGGTCTTGCTCCGGATGGGGTTTGCCGTGCCACGAATCGTTACCGATCGCGCGGTGCGCTCTTACCGCACCATTTCACCCTTACCACACGCCGAACGTGCGGCGGTTTATTTTCTGCTGCACTTTCCGTCAGCTCACGCTGCCCAGGCGTTACCTGGCATCCCGCCCTATGGAGCCCGGACTTTCCTCGACGCCGTTAGACGGCGCCGCGACCACGTAGCCGACTCCCCGCAAGCCTAAGCTTAACACTGCTGCATACACCCGCCGCTATTCACGCGCCAGAACCAGCGCACGCTGATAGGCCGCATTACGGGCCACACCCAACGTCCGCGCGGCAATCCGGGCAGCCTCGCGCGTACCGGTCAAAGCCACCAGTTCGGTCAAAAGAGCGTCCAGATCGGCCGTCGGGGACTTGTCGGTCGCGCGTGCGGCGCCCGCGACGCAGACGACGAACTCGCCGCGTGTACGGTTGGCGTCTGCATCGACCCAAGCGACCCCATCGGCCAAATCAAGCTGGGCAGACTCCTCGAACCGCTTGGTGAGCTCTCGCGCGACGGCGATGCGACGCTCATCACCGAACGCATCCCGGCAGTCGGCCAGCATCGCGCGCATGCGGCGCCCCGCTTCGTAGAAAATCAGAGTACGGGACTCGTCGGCCAGCGCCGCGAGCCGGCGACGCCTGGCCACCGAGCGTGCGGGTAAAAACCCCTCGAAAACAAAGCGATCAGTCGGCAAACCAGAAACTGACAACGCAGCTATCGCTGCACACGGCCCAGCAACAGGCCGCACATCAATGCCATGGGCACGCGCGCCGCGTATCAATTCAAAGCCAGGGTCGCTGATACCCGGTGTACCTGCATCGCTAACCAACGCCACCGACTGCCCTGCTGCCAGCCGATTAAGAAGTGAGCGCCAGCGCGCGGCATCGCTATGCTCGTGGAGCGATTCCAGCGGTGTATCGATGGCGAAATCTCGCAATAACACGCCGGTATGGCGGGTGTCTTCGGCCGCGACGGCATCAACCGCAGCCAGCATCTCACGCGCTCTCGCGCTCAACTCGCCCCGATTACCGATCGGCGTAGCCACAACATAGAGCGTACCGGCTCTAGCCGTCATTGGATGTGCTTGGGGTTGCCAACAAACTTGCCTCGAACTTTAAACTCGTACTGCTATTATGCAGATACACCACGCGGGGGATGGTTTCGATACGGGAGAGCTTGGGGCCATGACAACGCGACGCGCGCACACTTTTTCGGTTTTTGTCGTCCTATCACTAGCATTGGTGGTGGCTGGATGCGCTGGGCACACCCCGCAGCCAACCGGGCACCACAGTGATCAAGCGGCGACCAAGGCACGCCGCGCCGGCCACCATGAGCTGGCAACTCGGCGCTACCAAAACCTCGCGGACAACGCTGGTTCGGCTGCCGAGAAAAACCATTGGCAGCTTCAGGCTGTGCTCAGCTCAAACCAGGCCGAACATTTTGCGCGGGCACAAAAGCTGATCACCGCGATCGATCCGAAACGACTTAGCGACGCGGACAAAGCGCTCTACCGCCTGGCTCGAACCGAAAACCAAAGCGCCGGACAATCCGCCAAGGCGCGCTTGAACTCGCTGCCCACGCCAGACGCCCAAACCCCTGACCGCGTCGCCGCAAGAATCCTGATTGCACGCGCCAAGGCAGCGTTTGCCGCTGGCAACACACGCACCGGATTTGAGTCCCTGGTCGCACGCGGTCGTCGACTCAACAGTGACAAGGCGCAATACGCCAATAACAAGCGAATTTTCAAACACGCTCGCACGGCCGATACCAGCCAAATCAACGTGAAAGACCGCAAGGTTATACGCGGGTGGCTGCGCCTCGGCACGATCGCGCGCCGTGTGTACCCGAGCGCCGATGCACGCGACCGCGCACTCGGGCGCTGGGTTCATAACTTTTCGGACCACCCAGCGAGCGGACGCTTTCTAAGCCAAGAACTCGGCTTTGACAAAAGCCAGCAGGCCGAGGCTCGACATCTGGCACAACAAGGCGGCAGCGCCAAAATAAGTGCGCCGGCCAGCAAGCAGGTCGCGCTCGCCCTGCCACTATCGGGGCGTTACAAAAACGCCGCCAGTGCGATACGCGACGGCTATAAGTTTGCCGCAGAGCGCGCCGATCAATCACTCCCACCGCCGCTTATCTGGAACACAACGGATATCAATGCGTCCCAAATGACTCGACGCGCCCAGCAGCGCAACATCGGCGTCGTGATTGGTCCGCTACGCAAGGCAGCAACCACCGCACTGGCACAAACCCCGGACTCAACCCGCGTCATCGCACTCAACCGCAGTAAACAACCACCCAAGCGCGCCGGGTTTTATCAGTTCGGGGTACAACCCACCGACGAGGCACGTACAGCCGCTCGACAAGCCCTGGCTAAAGGGTGGCACCGAGCACTCGTGCTAGTGCCCGACAGCGATCGCGGGCAACGGATCACGCGCGCCTTTCAATCACAGTTCCAAGACGACGGCGGCAAGATCGTGGCCAGTGCACGCTACGCCCCCAATGGCACCGACCACGGCAATGTCATTAAACGCTTACTGGGCGGGTATAAAACCCAACAACACCGCAACCCACGCAATATCGACTTCATCTTCGTGGCCGCCGCACCTCGTCAAGGCCGCCTGATCCGCAGCCAGCTGCGCTACAACCACGCTACTGGCTTGCCGATGGTGGCCACGGGATTGATTTACTCCGGCACGCCCAAACCGAAAAAAGACGTGGATTTAAACGGCGTGTATTTCGTCGACATGCCTTGGCGCATCGACAACAGCCAGCAACTGACCCAAAACCGTGATGCCGCGCGGCAACAATATCCCAATGCAACCGACTACAGCCGTTTATTCGCACTCGGCATGGACAGTTATCGCCTGGCGGCGACAATGGCGCGCGATGGCTTGAGCGCCAGCACCCGGATCGGCGGCGTCACGGGCCAGCTCACCATTGACGACAGCGGGGTGATTCACCGCCATTTGGCCTGGGCACGCTTCGTCAACGGTCGGCCCAAATTGCTGTCGATGCCGAAAACCGGCGACACAACGTGCTGTCAGTAGCCAAACGCCGGGCAGCACGTGCCCATCGCGCCGGACAGACTGCCGAACGCGCCGTCGATCAAGCCGCACAAGCCGCCGGATGGCAGCAGATAGCGGCCAATTACCGCGCCCGCGGGGGCGAGCTGGATCGGGTTTATATCGGTAACGGCTACCTGATCGTGGTGGAAGTCCGCTACCGCAGCCGCAACGACTACGGCCGCGCGGTGGAAACAGTGACCACGACCAAGCAGGCACGCATTATCCGCGCGACCCGCCAGTTACTGGCCACGAACGCCGACTACACAACGTATCCGGTGCGTTTCGACGTCGTCGGTGTCGACGCCGCTGGCCAACTTGAGTGGATCGAGAACGCGTTCGACGCCGTTTGACCGGCCTCGCCCCAGTTCGGCGCCTACTTCACGACCTTCAGGTGCGCGCGGCGATCGTCGACGTTATCGGCCTCGTCTTCGGTCGACGCCGCCGCATCTTCCGAAGTGTCCTCGGCGTCGCCGAAGAGCATGCCCTCGCCGTTTTCACGCGCATAGAGCGCCAGCACGGCGCCAGGCGGGATGCAAACGTCGAAATTGTCACCGGAAAACCGTGCCGAAAATGAGATTTCGTTGTTGTCCAGGCTCAGATCGCGAACCGCGCTGGGCGCAACGTTGACCGTGATCTTGTTTTCCTCGGTCACGAACTGACGCGGCACGATGACACGCGGTGCATCGGCCGCCACCAGCAGATGGGGCGTCAGTCCGTTGTCGAGCACCCAGTCGTAGAGGGCGCGGATCAGATAGGGGCGGCGCGAGCTCAATTCGGCCATTACCAGACTCCGATGTGTTCAGCGGGCGATCGCGGGCGCCATACGGGCCTCGGCCGATGACAGGCTAGCGCTGAAGCCGCTGCGCCTGAACAATCGGGCCGCATAGTCCCGCCATGCGTTGTCGCGATCATCTTTGTTCCTGCTGTTCAATGATAACCCGAACTGGTCGACGCGCCACAACAACGGCGCCAAGCTGCAATCGAGCAGCGACAGACCATCACCGGACGTGCGCAGCGCACCGACATCGGTCACGATCAGCTGAAGCCAGTCGGCGAGCGCGCGTTTATTGCGCGCGGTCGATCCTTCACCGAGGTCGAGCGCATCGGCCAGCGGATAAGCACGCGACTCGATACGGTCAAGCAACATTCGGTGCCGCGCGCGATCCAACGGCTCAGTCGGCAACAGCGGTGGATACGGATAGCGTTCGTCGAGGTAGGCCACCAGCGTACGTGTACCGAATACGCTGGCACCGCGATCGACCAAGGTCGGCACACTCGATTCAGGGTTGACCGCGGCCAGCTCATCGCTTGGCTCGTCCGGGTCGATGTTCGCGATCCGGACACGCGCTTCCTTTTCGGCCAGCACCAGTCGCGCGCGATGGCAATAGACACAGGTCGGCGCCGAATAGAGCGTCAATTGCGCTCGGTCGCGCATGCTCATCGCGCGGTCAGTACGTCGCTGTCGCGAGGCGTCACTTAGCGGTCATCGAGCCGCCACGCGCACGCGCCGAAGCGGCGTGCGCATCGAGCCCTTCGGCAACGGCCAGACGCTCGGCCACAGGTGCCAGCTCATCCGCACCGGCGGCACTAGCCTCAACCACGGAAATACGTTTCTGAAAATCGTAGGTTCCAAGTGGCGACGAGAACCGCGCCGTGCGACCGGTCGGCAACACATGATTGGGCCCAGCGCAGTAATCGCCAAAGACTTCCGGCGTCCAGTGCCCGACGAATACAGCGCCGGCGTGGCGGATGGAATCCAGCAACGCCGCGGCGTCGGCAACTGCCAGTTCGAGATGTTCCGGCGCCACGCGATTGGCAAGTTCGACAGCCTCTGCCAGGTCCGCCGTATGAATCAACGCACCATTGTCGCGCAACGACGCACGGATCGTTTCGGCGCGCGGCAGTCGCTCGATTTCCTCGGCCAGACAGGCCTCGACGGCGTCGATGAGTTGGGAATCCGGGGTGACCAGAACCGCACGCGCAGCCGGATCATGCTCGGCCTGGGCGCATAGATCCAGCGCGACCCATCGTGGATCGGCGCTGGCATCGGCAATGATGAGCACTTCCGAGGGGCCGGCGACCGACTCAATACCAACGCGCCCAAAAACTTGCCGCTTGGCCGATGCCACATACGCATTGCCGGGGCCGACGATCTTGTCCACCGCGGGCACGGTTGCTGTACCGTCAGCCAACGCCGCCACGGCCTGGGCACCGCCGATGGTAAACAATCGATGCACGCCAATATGAGCCGCCGCGGCGAGCACCCAATCATTAACCTGGCCGCCGGGCGCGGGCGAGACCATAATGATCTGATCAACGCCGGCTACGCGTGCGGGCACGGCATTCATCAACACGCTCGATGGATAAGCCGCCGCACCGCCAGGCACGTAGACACCGACGCGCTCGATGGGGCGCACGATGTGACCGAGCCGATTGCCGGCAGCATCGGTATAACTCGCGTTGTCGAGTTTCTGGTGTTGGGCGTACGCCGTCAGTCGCTCGGCGGCAGTCGCGAGCGCCCGACGATCGTCGGGCGACAGGCTGGCGAGCGCGTCATCCATGCGCTGACGCGGCACTTCCAATGCCGCAGCGTCGGCCGGCGTCCAGTCGTCGAGTTGCTGGGTGTAATCGACAAGCGCATCGTCGCCACGCTCGCTCACATCCGCAATGATTTCAGCCACACGTGTATCGACACGCGCCGTGGCGTCGGCCCCGCCCGCCAGCGCATCCACTACATTGATGCCGTACTCATGCGTTGAAAGCCGTTGGATCACGGCGCTCCCACCGTTTGATCGGGCGCTTCGAATGCAGCGATCAGCTCACGCACCCGCGCGTTATCGAGTTTCTGCGCGGCTTTGTTGACCACCAACCGAGCACTGATCGACTGGATGGTCTCGAACGTTTCCAAGCCATTGGCGGCTAGTGTATTACCGGTATCCACCAGATCCACGATGACATCGGCCAGCCCCACGATGGGGGCGAGTTCCATCGAGCCGTAGAGTTTGACGATCTCGATCTGGCGGCCACGCCGCGCGAAATGGTCACGCGCGATAGCCTCAAATTTGGTCGCGACACGCAGCGGTCGGTGTTGCGCAGCGGCCAGCGCGCCGGGGCAGCCGGCGATCGCCATACGGCAACCGGCAATACCTAGATCCAGCGGTTCGTAGAGATCCCGCCCGCCGTGTTCGAGCAGCACATCCTTGCCGGCCACGCCGAGATCAGCGGCGCCATAGGCCACGAATGTCGGCACATCGGTCGCTCGCAGAACCAGAAGCCGCAAATCGGGTCGACTGGTCCCGATAATCAATTGGCGCGAACTCTCGGGATCAACCGTGGGTGTAATTCCGGCCGCCGCCAGGCGCGGCAGTGTCGCCTCCAGGATGCGGCCTTTGGAAAGCGCGAGCGTGAGTTGTTCGCTCATGACGTCACCGCCGATCCGATGGGCGTCGAGTCGGGCAGTCGCTGGATGTTTGCGCCGAGCTGCGCCAGCTTTTCCTCAATGCATTCATAACCACGGTCGATGTGGTAGATGCGCCGGACGTCGGTCGTGCCACTAGCCGCGATGCCAGCGATGACCAGCGAGATCGATGCGCGCAGATCGGTGGCCATCACAGGAGCGCCGGTCAACTGCGGCTGACCGGTGATCACAAGCGTATTGCCCTCGGGCCGGATCAGCGCACCCATCCGCTCGAGCTCGGCGGCATGCATGAAGCGATTCTCAAACACGGCCTCCGTGATGGTCGACACACCGTCGGCGATGGCCGCGATGACGCAGAACTGAGCCTGCATATCGGTCGCAAACCGGGGATACGGCGCAGTCCGGACGTTGATCGCTTGTGGCCGCATACCGGTCGCATCGACACGGAGCCAGTCGTTACCGGCATCGACACGCGCCCCGGTCGCGGCCAGCTTTTCGGTGGTCGCTTCGAGCAAGCGCGGATCCGTGTGCGCCACGGTGATATCGCCGCGCGTGGCCACAGCGGCGGTCAGGAATGTGCCAGTTTCTATACGATCCGGCTGCACGCGGTGACGTGCGCCAGTCAGCCGCGACTGGCCGCGGATACGGATCGTTGAGGTACCCGCGCCTTCGATTTCGGCACCCATCGCCGTTAGACAGCGTGCCAGATCCGCGACTTCCGGCTCACACGCCGCGTTTTCCAGCACCGTCACGCCATCAGCGAGCGTAGCCGCCATCATGAGATTTTCGGTGCCGGTTACGGTTACGGACTCCATCGCGAAACGCGCCCCAACGAGGCGATGTGCACGCGCTTTGATGGTGCCCTGTTCCACCTTGATCTCGGCACCCATCGCTTCGAGCCCAGCAAGGTGAATATCAACCGGTCGCGTGCCGATGGCGCAGCCACCGGGCAGTGAGACGTCGGCGTAGCCGTGGCGCGCCAGCAACGGCCCCAGAACCAGAATCGACGCCCGCATGGTCTTGACCAATTCGTATGGCGCTTCGGGGCGCGTGATGGTGGATGCATCGACGGCCAACGCCATATTGTCCAACATGGTCACTGTTACGCCCATGTGAGCGAACAGCACGTTGATTGTCGTCACATCTTCCAGATGCGGGACGTTATCGATCGTTAGCGTTTCGTCGAGCAGGAGCGCGGCCGCCATGACCGGCAGCGTGGCGTTTTTGGCGCCGGAGGCGCGTATTTCACCGCCGAGCGGCGTGCCGCCCTCTATTCGGAACAGTTCCATGTGCAGCTTACGATGCGGCGTCAGCCTGGTCGGGCGTCCGGGTCGTCAACGACAGGGCATGGATCTCGCCGCCCATACGCTCGCCAAGCGTCGCGTAGACCATCCGATGCTGAGCCAGCGTCGACTGTCCTTCGAAACTCGGGCTGACAACGCGGGCGGCAAAGTGCGTGCCGTCATCACCGACGACCTCAACCTGGGCGTCCGGCAGACCGGCCTCAATCAATTCGCGGATGGTATCGGGCGAAAGCATAGGGGTACTCGAGTCGCGTGCGATCAATTTACGATTTTAGCACCGGAGACCAGGCACCTTGCGACCACCAACTGCCGGTTCAACTGCGAATCCTGAATCCTTCACCGAGCATCCAGATCGCTAACACTGAGACCGCGACGAAAAACCCGCCTGCGACACTCATGGCAACGACCACGTTGGCATCCCCCACACCGAAGAAACCGCGCCGAAAACCGTCGATCATGTAGAAAAACGGATTGAAGTAGGATGCTTTTTGCCAGAAAGGCGGAAGCGAGTGGATCGAATAAAAAATCCCCGATAGAAACGACATCGGCACGATGAAAAAATTCTGAAACGCCGCCAGATGATCGAATTTTTCGGCCAGTATCCCGGCAATCAGCCCGATTACAGCTAGCGTGCCGCCGGACAAGAGCAACATCAAAAGGATCAACCCGGGATGGGTGATCGGCACCGAGACGAAAAGATTCGTGACGATGAAAAGCACCAGCGCCACCAGACAGCCACGCGCAACAGCAGCAGCGGTATAAGCAAGGTAGATCTCGAAAGGCGACAGCGGTGTCATCAGCATGAACACCAGATTGCCCATAACCTTGGACTGGGTGAAACTCGACGATGTGTTGGCAAACGCGTTCTGGATCACGCTCATCATCATCAAGCCCGGCACCAGAAACGCGGTGCTCGGCACGCCCTGGATGGTTTCACCGCGCAGCACCTGGCTAAACACCGCCATATACAACAACGCAGTAACCACCGGCGCGCCAATCGTCTGCAGGATGACACTGTAGAAACGCCGAATCTCCTTGATAAACAGCGCGTAGCAACCGTAAACATTCATACGGCCACGCCCACGTCGTTATTCATGGTCAGATCGACGAAAATATTTTCCAGCGACGGCTCGCGGGTACGCACGTCATTCAAGCGGTACCCGGCGTCACGCACGGCTTCGATGACATCGCCGATGTGATGGCGCCCAGTCTCAAGTTTAAACTCGACGTTTTCCCCGTCACGTGACTCCACAAGGTGCTCGACAGCGTCCGGCAGAACGGCGTCGGCTCGGTCCAACTGCAACGACAGATAGCGATACGGATGGCGGCCGAGCAAATCCCGCGTATCTTCGAGCACGAGAATCCGCCCACCGTCGAGGATCGCCGTGCGGTCACAGAGCTGCTCGGCTTCTTCGAGGTAATGCGTGGTGAGCACGACGGTGTGGCCGGCGTCGTTCAATTCCTTGGTGAACCGCCAGAGCGTGCGACGAAGCTCAACGTCGACGCCAGCCGTCGGCTCGTCCAGGATGATGACATCAGGTTTATGGACCAAGGCCTGAGCGATCAATACGCGACGCTTCATGCCACCCGATAACGCTCGGATTGACTGATCGCGCTTATCGGTCAGTTCGAGGCGGCGCAGCAGCTCATCGATCCAGGGCCAGTAGTCGCGACCGCAGCCGTGATACCCGGCTTGCTGCCGCAACATGTTGCGGACCGAGAAAAAAGGATCGTAGACCAATTCCTGCGGCACCACGCCAAGCGACCGGCGCGCCTGTCGATAATCGGTGATGACATCGTTGCCAAGCACTGAGACCGACCCGGAACTGGCGGTCGACAAACCGGCGGTGATATTGATCAGCGTTGATTTGCCGGCACCATTGGGGCCAAGCAACGCGAAAAACGACCCCCGCTCGATATCGAAATCGACGTCATCGAGCGCTTGAAAGTCGCCGAAGTGCTTGGACACGGACCGATAAGAAAGCGCGGGCGCTGCCATGACGCAAGGATACTAGGAAGGCGTAGCCGACCAGTATAAGCTGTAGCGCAATCCGATGCGAGCACGACAAGACCCCGACGCTCGTACGCTAGACTATTGCCATGGATAAAGATACCCGCATCAAGGCCGGCCAACGCGTCATCGCGATTGAGGCCGAGGCCGCCACCGCGCTAGCCGATCGAGTCGATAGCGCATTCGACGACGCCGTGACAACGGTCTTGAATACAGCAGGGCGCGTGATCGTAACCGGCGTCGGCAAATCGGGGCATATTGGCGGCAAGATTGCTGCCACGCTCGCCTCCACAGGCACGCCGGCGTTTTTCGTTCACGCGGGAGAAGCCAGCCACGGCGATCTCGGCATGGTGACCCGAAACGACGTCGTACTTGCACTGTCTTATTCGGGCGAGACCGGCGAATTGTTGCAGCTCTTGCCGCTATTGAAACGCCTTGGCACACCACTGATTTGCATGACCGGGCGGCCGGAATCAACGCTGGCGACCCGGGCCGACGTCCATCTCGACGTCAGCGTGACAATCGAAGCCTGCCCGCTGGATCTAGCGCCATCGGCTTCCACCACCGCAGCGTTGGTCATGGGTGATGCACTGGCCATCACGCTGCTCGAAGCACGCGATTTCGGCGTGGCCGACTTCGCCCGCTCGCACCCTGGCGGTCAACTGGGCCGCCGTCTGTTGATGACAGTTGATGATGTCATGCACCAGGGCGACGAACTACCGCTTATCGGCCTCGACGCCACCGTCGGCGACGCACTTCTGGAAATGACTGCCAAAGGGCTCGGCATGACAGGTGTAGCCGATGCCGACGGCCATCTCGCCGGTGTATTCACCGACGGCGACCTGCGGCGTACGCTCGACCTCGGCACCGATCCGCGCAGCACACCGATCGCCGAAGCCATGACCCAAAGTCCCAAAACAATTAGCGCCGGCGCACTCGCCACGGAAGCCATTCAAATGCTGGAAACCCACCGTATTGGCGGCGGCGGCCTATTCGTGGTCGACACCGACAACCATGCCGTAGGCGCGCTAAACACCCAGGATCTACTGCGAGCGGGCATTCTATGAGTGATACCGAAACGAGCTCGAACGAGCAACTACCGCGCACCGAGCGCGCGCGACAGATTCAGTTGGCAGTCTTTGATGTCGACGGCGTGCTGACCGATGGCCGCCTATATCTGCTCGACCACGGCGAGCCGGCACGTAGCATGCACGTGCATGACGGCCTCGGCATCAAACGCTTGCTGGCCGCCGGTATCGACGTCGCAGTGATCAGCGCACGCCCGGGTGCAGCCGTGGCCGAACGCCTGCATGAGCTGGGCGTCATCCATATCCACCTGGATAGTCACGACAAACGCATGGACTTCGAGGCCATTTTGGCCGAGCTCGAGATCACCCCGAGCGAGGCTGCAATCATGGGCGACGACCTGCCGGATCTGGCCTTGATGCGCGACGCGGGCCTGGCACTGACCGTGAGCGATGCCGTAGACGCCGTGCGTGAACACGCCGATTGGGTCAGCTCCCGTGGTGGTGGCGACGGCGCCGTACGCCAAGCCTGCGAATGGCTGATCGACGCGCGCGAGGCGACGTGAAGCCATACCTCAATATCGCGCTGCTCGTTATCGGCTGCCTGGGAGTCGCCGCCACGCTCTACGGCACGTGCGAGTTTGTAAATAGCGACCGACAACCGCCCGGCTCCACGCCCGAGAACAGCCAATACTACCTGATCCAACCGGTCACTTATAAGTTTGATAAAAAAGGGCAACGAGTCTATAAGTTAATCGCCAAGCGCAGCCTTTATTTTCAAAGCGGCGTCATTCAGATCCAGCAGCCCAACATGCGCTATGCCGGCGCAAAAAAGGGCCAGTGGCACCTCACGGCCAAGCGCGGGTTCGTGCCGGCCGCTCACCAGCGAATCCGCTTGAATGACCAAGTAGAAGTCGTCAAACACCAAGCCGACGGCGGCAAGACGCACATCAAAACCGACCAAGCCTGGGTTAACCCCGACCAGCATCTGGTGACTTCATCACACTATGTACGTGCCGACTTACCGACCCACCGCCTTACCGGCATGGGCATGCGACTGAACACGCAGACCGACCACTTGAAAGTGAAAAACGATGCGAATGTCACTTATCAGCAATAGGCCACGACTGGTCGCGACTCTGGCTTTGGCCGTAGTAAGCATGGCAGCGGCGACAGCCGTACCGGCAGCTACCCAGCAAAAGCCAAAGCTGCCAATCAATATACAGTCGAATCAAGCGACCTTTGACCAGAAAAACGGCAAGAGCGTGTACGAAGGCGCGGTCAAACTCACCCGTGGCGGGCTCACGCTGACCGGTGACAAACTTGTGCTGACCAACACCCGCCAACGTGGCCAACTGCACGCTGTACTGACTGGCTCGCCCGCACAGATCGCCAAAAAACCGGATCAGGCGGGCAGTCACACGATTGACGGCCACGCACAACGGCTTATCTTCGACAACCCGGATCGCACCGTCACCATGCGAGGCGAAGCCTTCCTGAAACGCGCAGATGGCAACGCAGTGCGCGGCGCGAAGATCATCCACAATCTCGATACGGACCAAAGCCGGGCGCTACGGGGCAATAAGAACAACGAACGCGTCAAGGTTACGCTGCAACCGAAGGACACGTCGGGAAACGGCAATAAATGAGCGCCTCAGCCACCAACGCCACCCCCTCGGGAAACCGGCTCGACGCGACCGGGCTCCGGAAAAGTTATCGCGGCCGCAGTGTCCTGGAAGGAGTCGACATTGGCGTCGAACGCGGCGAGATCGCGGGCCTTCTAGGGCCGAACGGCGCAGGCAAGACGACGGCCTTCTACATCGTTGTAGGCCTGATTCGCCCCGACCACGGCCAGATCATGCTGGGTGATCACTCGCTCAGCGGCATGCCAATGCACAAACGGTCGCGCTACGGGATCGGCTATCTGCCACAAGAGCCATCGGTGTTCCGCAAGCTCTCGGTCGCCGACAATATCCGCGCGATCCTCCAATTCCGCACCGATCTCAATCGAAAACAGGTGCGGGCAAAGTTGGATGACCTGCTCGAGGAACTGTCAATCAGCCACATCGCCGACTCGATAGGGATCCATCTGTCCGGCGGTGAACGCCGGCGCGTGGAAATCGCGCGTGCGCTCGCGGCCGAGCCCAGTTTCATGCTGCTCGACGAGCCTTTCGCCGGTATCGACCCAATCGCGATCAGCGACATCCGCGGCATCATCCGCTATCTTGCCGAACGCGGCATCGGGGTGCTCATAACCGATCACAATGTGCGCGAGACCCTCGGCATCTGCGACCACGCATTCATCCTGGCCGAAGGCACAGTCATCGCCAGCGGCGAGCGACACGATGTCGTAGCCAACTCGCGTGTGCGTGAAGTCTACCTCGGCGAAGACTTCACGCTATAGTCGAGGCGCGGCGCCAATCGCACGCTTGTCACTGCTCGTACGTCAGCAGATGGATTCGGATCGTTACCCTGTGATCAGCCGCATTCGACTTAAGGTGACCCAGTTATGAAGCAATCGCTGAATATCTCACCGACCCAGTCGTTGACTATGACGCCGGCGCTGCAACAGGCGATCAACATGTTGCAGATGTCGACGGCGAGCTTGCGCGCCGAGATTCAGAGCGCGCTCGATTCCAACCTAATGCTGGAATCCGACGACGGCAACAGCGATTCGGACGAGGAGACACCGGAGAGCACAGGCGACGATACGCCGGATGCCGGGGAGGTCAACGTCGAGTGGGAGCAGATCTACGAGCCGTCGCCAAGCAGCTCAAACGCCGACCTGGCGCCGGGCGACGAATGGCAAACCAATACGGTATCCACCGAAAGCCTGAGCGACCATCTCCACTGGCAAGCGGACATGGCGCCGTTCGACCCACACGAGCGTGCAGCGGCGACAGTCATCATCGACGCCATCGGCATCTCCGGCCGAATCGAGGACTGGCTAAGCATCGCCGATTCGCTCGACACGGATTTCGGCCTCGACGCCGACGCGGCGGAATCAACGCTCCAACGCATTCAAACGTTCGATCCACCCGGCGTAGCAGCGCGCAACCTGGATGAATGTATCAGCCTGCAACTCGCGCAGTACGATAGCGACACCCCCGGACACGGCACCGCGTTCAAGCTAATCCGCGAAGTCGGCCTCGAAGCGCTGGCTAATGCCGAGCGATACGAATTAGCCCAGACCATCGACACGCCGGCCAACGAAATCGACGCGGCACTGGCGCTGATCCGCACCTGCCGGCCCGATCCGGGCGAAGCTTATGAACAGTCGACAGCGGAATTCATCAGCCCGGAAATCGAAATACATCGAACCACCAGTGGCT
This sequence comes from Salifodinibacter halophilus, assembly GCA_012999515.1. Lineage (NCBI taxonomy): Bacteria > Pseudomonadati > Pseudomonadota > Gammaproteobacteria > Salinisphaerales > Salinisphaeraceae > Salifodinibacter > Salifodinibacter halophilus. The sequence goes on from JABEEB010000001.1 coordinate 1,356,293, forward strand.
GGCAAGTCAGCCTGAACAACGACACCATCCCTCGCGTGCGCCTGAATGAGCGTTACCTCGAGCTGATCAAGCGCGGCGATCAGTCCGACGACCAAACCACGCTCAAAAACCATCTGCAAGAAGCCCGGTGCTTTCTGAACAGCCTAAAATCGCGCAACGAAACCCTGCTCGAGGTCGCCGAATGTCTGGTGACCACCCAGCGCGCGTTTTTAGACTACGGTGATAAGGCGCTCAAACCCCTGGTCCTGCGCGATGTGGCCGAACGACTGGATATGCACGAATCGACGGTTTCACGCGCCACAGCCAACAAATACATACAGACACCACGCGGCATACTGGAGATGAAATCATTTTTCTCCAGCCGCGTACCAACAACCGATGGCGGTGCCGTCTCGGGCGTTGCCATCCAGGCTATGTTGCAATCCATTATCGCCGAGGAAACACCGTCGCAGCCGTTTTCCGACAGCAAACTCACCACCAGGCTGCATGATGAAGGCGTCTGCGTGGCGCGGCGCACAGTCGCCAAATACCGTGCGGCACTCGGCATTGCACCGTCGCGTGAGCGCCGCCGGTAGACGCCGTCTATGACGACAGCGGTTGCCAAAAGGTGCATCACGAGCGGCATAATGCAACCACCGTTAATACGGGTAGCAAGGAGAGCCTTCATGAATCTCAACATATCCGGCCACCACGTCGACGTTACCGACGCACTTCGCGACTACGTCGAATCCAAGATGGAACGCATCGAACGACACTTCGATCACGTCATCGACGCCGAAGTTGTCCTCGAGGTCGCCAAAGAGCGCCACTCGGCGGAAGTGACCATGCAACTCTCAGGTACACGCCTGCACGCCGAAGCCACCGAGCCGGATATGTATGCCGCCATCAATAGCATGGTCGACAAACTCGACCGACAAACGCGTCGGTACAAAGAAAAAGCGCGCGATCACCACAACCGCGATGGCCGCCGGGTCGATCGTGACGCTGGTTAGCGGTGACAAGCGATGGCCAATGGCCAGCGGCGGTTGAGTAATGCAGCTCGAAGACTGCCTGACACCCCGGCGCGTTCGTCATGTACCGGAGATATCAAGCCGTAAGCGGCTACTGGAACGAGTCGCGAATATGCTGGCCTCAGCCGAACCGTCGCTGACGGCCAGCGAAATTCTGGATGCGTTGCGGGCACGCGAACGGCTCGGATCGACCGTCGTCGGCGGCGGTGCCGTTATAGCCCGCGCGCGCATCGCCGGCCTGGCTTCGCCGCTCGGTGCCTTCGTGCAACTAAGCCACAGCATTGACTACGGCGCGAATGAACCGGACGCTGCCCCAATCGACCGACTTTTCGCACTAATCGTCCCCAAAGTGCCCAGCAACGACGTACGCGGCTTTGTCGATACTCTCGGCAAAACGCTAGCTCGCCCGGAAACCGCGGCTCGACTGCACGCCACAGCGAACGACGAAGCACTATTCACCGCCTTGTGTGCACTCGACGACACGCCCACGCCATGAACAGATCCGCCAACGCCAGCCACGAGCGTATTGCGCCGCCCCGAGGAGCCCCTTCATGAAACTGATCATCGTCAGCGGACTGGCCGGCGCTGGCAAATCCGTGGTCCTCCAGACCCTGGAAGACATCGGCTACTTCTCGATCGACAATCTGCCACTGGCCATGCTCCGCGATGTTTCCGCAAGCACGCTCACAGCGGAAGGCCTGGACTACGAACGGCTGGCGCTCGGCATCGATACACGGGCCGGACGCGAGCGCCTCGCGGATCTGCCGCAACGCATCGACAATCTGCGCGCGGCCGGCGTCGACGTCGAACTGATGTTTGTCACCGCCGATCCAGGCACGATCCTCGGTCGCTTCGACCAAACCCGTCGCCGTCACCCGCTGGCCACGGCCGACCTCGCACTGCCCGAAGCCATCCGCGCCGACCGTGACGCACTCTCGGCGATCGAAGACAGCGCCGACGTCACGATCGATACGAGCCGCACCAATATCCATGAACTGCGCGACATCGTGCGCAACCGGGTCGAATCCGGGCAACCGGGGTCGGTTGCCATCCTGCTGCAGTCGTTCGGCTTCAAGCATGGCATTCCAGACGGCGTCGACTTCTGTTTCGACGCACGCTGTCTGCCTAACCCTTACTGGGACCCCGAGCTTCGCCAGGCGACGGGCCGAGACCCCGGCGTGGCCGCCTTTTTCGAGGCCGACCAAGCAACACAGACCTATCTAACCGATCTCAGCAATTTTTTCGAGACCTGGTTACCCGCCTTCGCGCACGGCGATCGCGCCTACGTCACGATTGCCATCGGCTGCACGGGCGGCAACCACCGCTCGGTGTATCTCGTGGAGCAGCTGGCCAAGTCTTGCCGGGCGCACTACGAACCAGTCATCGTGCGACATAACGAGATCGGTTGATAACCGCGGCAAAGACCTGACTGGCCAATCACAGTCGCCACCGCGCCGACCCCATCTCAGGTATACCTACTAGCGTCGAGCCACGCGCCCGCAACGCATTGATCTGATAACCCAACACCAAAGACCGCACGCGGCCGGCCCGCGTTTTTGACTTGCCGCGCCAGGTGGGCGAATCAATTGCCGGCGATCGTCATGCGCTCAATCAGAACCGACGGCGTTCGCAACACGTTTGAAGTGTCGACATCATTACCAAGCGCATCAATCTGCTGAAACATCTGGCTTAGGTTGCCCGCGATGGTCACATTTTCCACTGGGTAAGCGATCTCACCGTTTTCCACCCAGAAACCAGCCGCACCACGCGAGTAGTCGCCCGTCGTCAGATCCACGCCCTGCCCCATTAGCTCAGTCACCACGAGCCCCCGGCCCATGCGGGCGATCAAAGCTTCAAACTCATGTTCGCCCGGTGCGATCGCTGGATTGAACACGCCGCCAGCATTGCCGGTGGTGGTCATGCCGAGCCGGCGTGCGCTATAGGACCCGAGCACATAACCAGTCAACACGCCATTGTCGACAAGTTTACGCTCGGCCGTCGCTACACCGTCGCCATCAAAGCCGGCGCTGGCCAGACCGCGTGGCCGATGGGGCGATTGTGTCAAGGTGAGTGCCGGGGCAGCGATCACATCACCCATTCGGTCTTTTAGGAAGCTGGCGTCTTTATACAGCGCCCCGCCACTGATCGCACCGATCAGGTGTTGCCAGAGACTGGCCGCCACTCGTGGCTCAAAAAGAACCGGCGCGGTCGTCGTCGGCGGCGTGCGCGCGCCCAAGCGGGCAACTGCACGATCGACCGCGCGTCGGCCAATGGCTTCGTCGGAAGCAAGATCGTCGGCTGCGCGCGCCGGCGAAAACGCCACGTCACGCTGCATGCCATTGTCATCCCGCGCGAGTGCACTGCAGCTAATCGCGTGTTGGGTCGCTGCCTGCGCGGCAATAAAGCCGTGGCTGTTGGCATACACCGTCATCTCGCTTTCGGTCCCGACCTGGGCCGCTTCGACCTGAAAGACCCGCGCATCGCGTTCAAATGCGGCGGCCTCAACCGCCAGCGCGCGGCGTTCAGCCTCATCGGCATCCAGCGCCCATGGATGATTCAACGATAACTCGGGCCAACCGCTGGCCATGAGCGAGGCGTCGGCCAGACCGGCGTCGGGATCGGGCTCGGTGAAACGCGCCATCTCAAGTGCCCGCGTCAGCGTCTCGGCCAGCCCATCGGCGCTCAAATCACTGGTTGTGGCTGTCGCTGAGCGCTGACCGCGATAGACGGTGACGCCGGCCGACCGCGCGTTGGCTGATTCGACGCTCTCGCGCTGCCCGGCGCGCGCCGAGACCGACAGACTGCGCGCCGCCGAAATACCGACTTCGGCAGCATCCGCCCCGCCGCGACGTGCATCGCTGATCAGCGCCGCCACTTGCTCGCGCAGCGCTTGCGGCGCGACGCGGGCCTGCACATCGACGGCATCTCCAGTCTCGGCCATTATCGTTCCTTGTCTTGTGTCCAACCGTTCAAGACCAGTGCAGCAGTCAACGTTGCTGGTCTCATGCGTTATTTTCGAGTTGACCGAGAAGCCGCTGTTGAAAATTGTCGAAGCCGGCATTGCTCAGTACAACAACGTGATCCGCAGGCCTAACAAACGCCGCGACCGCCATCACCAACGCGTCGACCGTGGTCGCGGCGTCCACATACGGCAGCCCCGCACGGCCGAGTGTTGCTTCCACCGACCAATCGAGACCGTCGGCAAAAACGAACACGGCATCGGCGCGCGTCAAACTCGCGGCTAGCTTATCGCCGTGGACACCTGCACGCATAGCGTTCGACGCCGGCTGCAGCACGGCAATCAGACGCCCAGTCCCCGGTTTGTCGGCAAGTGCGGCCAGCGTGGCCTCGATCGCAGTCGGATGGTGGGCGAAGTCGTCGGTCACCGATACACCGCCAGCACAGCCGAGATATTCTAAGCGTCGCTTGACGCCGTGAAAGTCGGCCAACGCCTGGGCCGAAGCTGTCGGTGCCACACCGGCCGCATCGGCCGCGACGACCGCGGCCAGCGCATTCGACGCGGTATGCGCGCCGGTCAAGGTCCAACGCTCGTCAGCAAGCACCCGAGTGGCTTGACTAACCTGCCAAGCCCCAGTCTCGGTATCTAAACGCGCCGACCAATCGGTCTCGGTGTTGAATCTGGCCACCGGGGTCCAGCAGCCGCGGTCGAGCACATTCGCCAGCTCCGGCTCGTCTGCATTGACCACCAGGTGCCCGCTCCCAGGCACAACGCGGACCAATTGATGGAATTGGCGTTTTATCGCCTCTAGATTGTCAAAAATATCGGCATGGTCGAACTCGAGATTGTTCAGCACGCAGATCGATGGCCGATAATGGATGAACTTCGAGCGCTTATCGAAAAACGCCGTATCGTATTCATCGGCTTCAACCACGAAACAACGCCCACCGCCGAGTGCGGCGGAAACGCCAAGATTGTGCGCCACACCGCCAATCAACCACCCCGGATCATAGCCAGCCCGGCGCAGTATATGCGTGAGCATACTGGCCGTCGTGGTCTTGCCGTGGGTGCCGGCCACAGCCAGGACCTGCCGTCCAGCCAACACGTTATCGGCAAGCCAGGCCGGGCCGGACGTATAGGCCAGCCCTCGATCCAGGACGGCTTCGACCTCCGGATTGCCACGCGACAACGCGTTGCCAATCACGACTTCATCCGGGGCCGGTTCGAGGTTGGCCACCCTAAAACCATCGGCGACCTCGATACCCACCTCGGCGAGCTGCGTACTCATGGGCGGATAGAGCGCACTATCCGAGCCGGTCACCGTATGCCCGGCCGCGCGCGCCAGCAACGCGATACCGGCCATGAAAGTGCCGCCAATGCCGAGAATATGAACGTTCATGCGCTAGACAGCAGCAAAAACCACCAGCAGGAACAACTCGAAGCCGATAGCAGCAGCCACCCCCATCCAGCGCGACATATCGAGTGCCTGACGATAGATGTGGCCAAACACCAGCAAACGCCAGACACCGACCGCGGCAAACAGGAGAAACGCCCAAGCAACGGACGCGGACAGCGGTTCCCCCGCCCCGGTTGCCATCCCGGCGCTGCTGTTGCCACTCTGATTGGCGTTGGTTTTGTCAGGTGTGTCTTGCGCCGGGCTCGCCGACGACGCCGAACCAGTTGTTTGGGTCGCAGTGGGCGGCGCGTTGGCGGCGTTAACACGCATGGCCTTCAGGTAGGGAGCCATGGCGAGGTTCGGCGCGATCATGATCACCGTGAATAGCGTGCCGGTCGCAAACAGAGCCGTGGCCGTCTGTCGAAAGCGATTGGGCACATTGCGCCAAAGCAGGAGCCCCGCCGTGTAAATGGCCAGGAGTACAGTGGTTAACAAAATCAGGCTAACCGCCTGCGCCAAGGACTCCAGCACCAGTAGCTGGCCGGTGCCAGCCACCACGTATAGCGCCGCTGCAACGGCCAGCGAGCCACGATCACCGGGCATATCCTGCGGCCCGGCGCGCAGTCGCATAAGGTCAAGAACCTGGACCAACACGGCCATGATGGAATTCAACATTCGTATAATGCGCCAATGATACAAAACACTTCGCAATCGGTCGCGGTGATCGACACGTCAGCCGACCTCAGCGCTTTTCTCGAGGCGATCGGGCAGCCCACTACGCTGGCGCTGGATACCGAATTCGCGCGCGAACGGACCTATTTCCCACGGCTGTGTCTGATCCAACTCGCCGTCGACAACCGCATCGCGCTGATCGATGCGCTAACCATCGACGATCTCGACCCATTGGCCGCGCTCTGGGCTAATCCACAAGTCACGACCGTCATCCATTCAGCCACCCAGGATCTCGAAGTCCTGCTTCACCGCACCGGCGCGCTACCCGCGTGCGTGTACGACACCCAGATGGCGGCCGCATTCGCCGGTTACGACGCGCAAGCAGGCTACGCAGCGCTGGTTGAATCCGAACTCGGCGTGACATTAGCCAAGGGCCACACACGCACCGACTGGCAACAGCGGCCACTACCATCGGGGGCACTCGACTATGCCGCCGACGACGTGCGCTATCTACCGGCGCTTCATGGGCGCTTGGCCGAACAACTAGCCGACGCCGGACGCCAACAATGGTTGGCCGAAGACTGTGCGCGCCTGACCGACGCGGAGCGCTATCGACCCCACCCCGACAAAAGCATTCGCTTCGTGCGCGGCCTCGACCAACTCGAGGCATCAGCGCTGCCAATTGCTGCGCATCTGGCGGCCTGGCGAGAGCGAACGGCTGTAAACGCTGATCGCCCCCGGCGCTGGATCCTGGCCGACGACGCGGTCGTTGAGATGGCCCGTCGCCAACCATCCCGGACCGCCGATCTGGCCGTAATCGAATCGCTGCCTAAGCGCACGCGCGAACGCCACGGCAACGCGCTGATCGATACGATTACCGCGGCCGACGGCGACACAGCGATGGCACCGGCGGCTACCACCAAGCCGACGCCCGCCGAGCGTCGACAGACCAAAGCCGGCATGGCCGAGCTGCGACGCATCGCCGGCACCCTAAAGATAGCGCCCGGAGCGCTCGGTTCGCGCGCGGATGTCGAGGCGCTGGTGTCGGGCCGACGCGATACGCGGCTGGAAACGGGCTGGCGCGCCGAAGTGGCCGGGGCGGCAATCGCCGCAGCTATCGGTGCGTCGACAGCCGGGTAACTGTTGTCAGCGCTTGTGCACGCGGGTGATACCGCGGCTCAAGCGGCTTCGATCGCCTCGATCAAACGCGTCTGAATCGCGTCGATATCGCCAGTGGCGTTGACCGGCGTCAGCAAACCACGCTGTTCGTAATAGGTCACCAAAGGCTCGGTCTGCTCGGCGAAGACAGCGAGTCGATTACGGATCGCTTCCTCCGTGTCATCCGCCCGTCCGCGCGCAGCCAAACGCCCGACGATTTCTTCATTATCCACCTGCATGTGGATGACGCGCTGGAGCGGTCGCGACAGCTCGTCGAGCAATTGATCCAGTGCTTCGGCCTGCGCCAGGCTGCGCGGGAAACCGTCGAGGATGAAGCCATTCTGCGCGTCCGGCTCATTCAACCGTTCCCGGATCATCCCGATAACGGTGTCGTCCGAAACCAGTTCGCCAGCATCCATCGCCGCCTTGGCTTTTTGCCCCAATTCGCTACCGGAAGCCACGGCCTCGCGCAGCAAATCACCGGAGGCAATCTTCGGCACGCCGTAATGTGACGCCAGTTCGGCGCCCTGCGTTCCTTTTCCGGAGCCGGGCGCGCCCAGCAACACGATTTTCAGCATAGTTGTTTCTGCGGTTTGTTCGTGTCGGGCGCTGGAGCAGTTCGCCCCGTCAACGCCGCGTTATTGACAAGGTCGTTGAAGTTACTGAACGCGTCAGCTCGCGTCAATTGTCGCGTACCAACCTGCACCCGTATGATTTCGGGGACGACATCCACATATCCATGAGTGCCTTACCGTGCCCCGCAACAACGTATTCTATGCCCAAAGCGGCGGTGTGACATCCGTGATCAACGCCTCGGCGGCCGGTGTCATCGAGACTGCACGCGCCAACTCCGACCGTATCGGCCGCGTTTACGCTGGCCGCGACGGCATCGTCGGTGCGCTTACTGAAGACTTAATCGATACCAGCGCCGAGTCCGACGCTGCGATCGCCGCGCTGTATCACACGCCCGGCGGTGCATTCGGCTCGGCACGCTACAAACTAAAATCCCTCGACGAAAATCGCGCCGAATACGAACGCTTGATCGAAGTTTTTAAGGCACACGACATCGGTTACTTTTTCTACAACGGCGGCGGCGACTCGGCCGACACCTGCGAAAAGGTCAGTCATATCGCCGACGTCATGGGCTATCCGATCCAGACGATCCATATCCCCAAAACCATGGATAACGACCTGCCGGCGACTGACTGCTCGCCGGGCTTTGCCAGCGTAGCCAAATACACCGCCGTATCCATCCGCGAAGCCAGCCTTGACCTGGAAAGCATGTATCCAACCTCGACCAAGGTCTTCATCCTCGAGGTCATGGGCCGGCACACTGGCTGGACCGCAGCCGCCGGTGGCGTCGCCAGCGACATTGAAAGCGCCGACCCGCACATCATCCTGTTCCCGGAAGTCGTCTTCGACCGCGAACGCTTCCTGCGTAAGGTCGACAGCTGTGTCCAAAACCACGGTTACTGCACGATCGTGGCCTCCGAAGGCCTACGCCGACCGGACGGCCAATTCGTTTCGGACGCCGGCACCCAGGACGTTTTCGGCCACACACAACTCGGCGGCGTGGCCTCGGCGTTGGCAGACATGGTCGGCAACGAACTCGGCTACAAAAACCATTACGCCATCGCTGACTATCTCATGCGCTCAGCCCGGCACATCGCTTCCGAGACCGACGTCGAACACGCCTATGCCGTAGGCCAGGCAGCGGTCGAATACGCACTGGATGGCCACTCCGGCGTAATGGTGACTATTGAACGTGAATCCGACGACCCCTATCGCTGGCGACTCGGCAGCGCACCCTTGGCCGATGTCGCCAACGGCGAGCAAGCGATGCCGGACACGTTTATCAGCGACGACGGCTTCCACATCACGGACGCCGCGCGGGCCTATCTGACACCATTGATTACCGGGGAATCCCATCCACCCTACGTCGATGGCCTGCCGCAGTACGCACGCTTGACCAAACAGCCAGTACCGCGCCAGTTGAATACCGATTTCAAAGTTTAAACAGTCGCACGAGTCGCCGGCGCACCCGGCAATCCGTTAAACTCGCGCATTTGAATTTCCAGAGGTTTTTGGGACATGGGATACGAAGCACTCACGCCGGGCAAAAAAGCACCGGAGGAAGTCAATGTTGTGGTCGAGATTCTGGCGGGCGCCAGCTCGGTCAAGTACGAGATCGACGAGGACACTGACTGCCTGACCGTCGACCGCTTCATGAACGTGGCCATGCACTATCCGGGTAACTACGGCTTCGTCCCCAAAACCCTCTACGACGACGGCGACCCAGTCGACGCGCTGGTGCTGACGCCCGAGCCGATTGTGGCCGGCGTTGTGGTGCCATGTCGTCCGGTTGCGGTGCTGCACACCGAGGACGAATCCGGCCTGGACGCCAAGATTCTTTGCGTGCCGACCGATAAGATCGCGACGGATTATTACAAGTCGATCCGGGACCTCAGCGATCTGGACGAGCGCACATGCCGCGAGATCGACCACTTCTTCACGCACTACAAAGACTTGGAAGACGGCAAATGGTCCAAGGTCGGCGGCTGGGAAGGTGCCGACAAGGCGCAAAACGAGATCCAGCGCTCGATGGACGCGTACGACAAGAGCTGAGTCGAAGCGTTTAGTCGCCCAGCCAGGTCTCGGCCGATTACAGGCGGTTAACCTGCTGGGCGGTGGCGCCGACCATCTATCGGGGCCAGTGGTGTAGTCGGTTACGACTTTCCAACCGGCCCCGGTTCGGACGCTGCGCCGCGCATATTTAAGCGGTTTTCAAATGACCGGTGTTTTTGGCTTCCAAACGCACGGCATCCCAATCGCCGGCTTTGACTGCGGCGGCCGGCGTCAGCCAGCTCCCGCCGACACAGGCAACACTCGGTAACGCCAGATAGTCACCGGCGGTTTCAGCGTCGATTCCGCCCGTGGGACAGAAAGTCATATCCGGGTGCACGCTGGCGTAGGCCTTGATTGCCGTTGGGCCACCGAGCGCCGCCGCGGGGAAAAGCTTGGCGCAATACCGGCCGCGCGCGGCCAGATGTGCCAGCTCACTGACCGTTTGCGCCCCCGGCAGATATGCGACACCGCGCTCGCGACAGACGTCGTCGACCGCGTCGGCAACGCCCGGAGAGACGATGAACCGAGCACCCGCTTCGAGTGCCTGTTCGGCCTGCTCGGCGGTCCAGACGGTCCCAGCCCCGACATGCATCTCGGGTAATTCGCGCCTGACAGCGTCTATGGCCTCGAACGCCGCCGACGTGCGCCGTGTGATTTCGATCACCGACACGCCCCCTTCCGACAACGCACGCGCGATCGACACGGCCTGGTCGGCGTCCTGAACCGTCACCACCGGAATTACCGGTGACAGCGTCATTATCTCGGCGATATCGGCCATCATGGCACTCCTTGTAATACCGGGCCCGCACCCTGTTCGGCCGTGGCCGCGTTCTGGCGGAAAAAGGCAAACAACTCGCGCCCAAGGCCAAACTCGGTCTCCGGCGCATCCTCGAACGTGATGGGGTCACGCGCGGCCAGCGTATCGGCATCCACGTCGACCCCCAATGTTCCGGCCTCGGCATCCAGTACGATCGGATCTCCATCGCGCAGCTTGGCGATCGGCCCGCCGCGCGAACCTTCGGGTGTGAGCTGCAATGCAGCCGGCACTTTGCCGGACGCGCCGGACATGCGGCCGTCGGTCAACAACGCGATGTGGAGGCCAGCGTCCTGAAGGTTGGTCAGCGTGGGGGTGAGCTTGTGCAGCTCGGGCATGCCGTTGCCTCTCGGGCCCTGATAAGGAATCACGACCACCATGTCGGTGTTCAGTTCGCCGGCTTTGAAAGCATCCAGAACGTGTTCCTGCGAGGCGAATACACGCGCCGGCGCCGTCACTCGACGGTGCTGGTGCGCCACCGCAGAGACCTTGATGATACCGCGCCCCAAATTGCCTTCGAGCAACGTGATGCCGCCCGTATCCGCGAACGGCTCAGCCGGCATGCGAACCACGTCGCTGTCATGGCTAGCGTGTGGACCTTCGCGCCAGACCACCTCGTCGTTTTCGATGAACGGCTCGCGCGTATAGTTCGACAGCCCGTCGCCAACCACGGTGGTCACATCCTCGTGCAGCAAACCGGCGTCCAGCAACGAACGAATCATCAATTGGATACCACCAGCCGCGCGCATGTGGTTAACATCGGCGGTGCCGTTCGGATACACCCGCGCCAGCAACGGTGTGATCGCCGACAACTCGGCAAAATCATCCCAATCGATAACGATGCCGGCCGCGCGCGCGATCGCCACGAGGTGCATGGTGTGGTTGGTCGAACCACCCGAGGCCAGCAGCCCAACCATGCCGTTGACGATGGCTTTTTCGTCGACCACGTGCGCCAGCGGCGTGTAGTTGTCGCCCAACGCCGTCAGGCCCACGACTTGCTCGGCCGCTGCCCGTGTCGCCGCCTCGCGTAGCGGCGTGCCGGGATTGACAAACGATGTCCCCGGGATGTGCAACCCCATGAACTCCATCAACAACTGGTTGCTGTTAGCAGTACCGTAGAAGGTGCACGTCCCGGGCGAATGATAGGACATGGACTCGGCTTTCAAGAGTTCGTCGCGGCCGATCTCGCCGGCGGCGAACCGCTGGCGAACCTTGGATTTCATCTGATTGGGCAGCCCCGAGGTCATCGGGCCGGCCGGCGCGAACACGAACGGCAGATGACCATAGGACAACGAGCCAATCAAAAGCCCCGGCACAATCTTGTCGCACACACCAAGACACATCGCGCCGTCGAACATGTTGTGCGACAGCGCCACGGCCGCCGCCATGGCGATCACATCACGCGAGAACAGCGACAGCTCCATACCCGGCTGACCTTGGGTGACGCCGTCGCACATGGCCGGCGTACCGCCGGCGAACTGAGCCACGCCGCCAGCCTGCCAGGCCGCGTCCTTGATGATGTCCGGAAAGTCTTTAAGCGGTTGGTGGGCCGACAGCATATCGTTATAAGCTGAGACAATCGCGATATTGGGCCGTTGCTCACCGGCCAGTGCATCCTTGCCCGCCTGACCAGAGCTCGCAAAACCGTGGGCGAGATTGCCGCAGGATAATTCACCACGGTGCGGGCCACGCTTCGCGGCGGCATCCATACGCGCCAGATAATCGGCGCGCGAATCACGGCTCCTGGCCACGATTCGGTCGGTTACACGGGCGACAGTGTCATTCATCGACATAACAACCTCTGCGCATTTAAGGCGCCCAGAAAACCCGCACGGGCACGGGCGCATTGTTCAAAATAGCGGCGATCGGCAACTCGCCGGGCGGCGCGCCGGTTGCGGCGCGTTCAAATACTGTCCACTTATCAGCTCCGAAAAACAGGACGCTGATTGCGCGCGCCTGCGTCAACCTCGGCACCGAGAGACTGATACGCGCGGTTTCTCCGGCCGGTAAGTCGGGCACCACAACACGGCCACTGCTGGCCAGCATGGCCTCAATATTGGCCGCATGCGGGAAAATCGACGCTGTATGGCCATCGCCCCCCATACCGAGCACGACGTGATCGAATGGGTCGCCGATCGCGGCTAATTCGTTGTCAACTTCGGCTGCGGCCTCAAGCGGCGTTTGCTGGCCACGATACAGCCCCCGAAGTTGAGCATCCGCGGCCATCCCAGTCAGGACTCTCTCGCGAAACAATCGCTCGTTGCTGGCGTCTTGGTCGACCGACACCCAGCGCTCGTCGCTCGGCATGATCGTCACTCGATCCCAGGCCAGCGGCGTCGCGGCCAGCGACGCGAACATATCGACTGGTGAACTACCGCCACACAACACAATGCGCGCGCGGCCCGCGGCTGACACCCCGGCACGGGTATCGGCGGCGACCGTGTTGGCCAGTGCCGCTGCCGCCGCCGGCCGAGATGAAAATGCATTTACGTAGTGCACGGTGCTACTCGTCCTGCCAGCGCCGCCCGTCACGATCGATCAACAGGAAGCCGTCCGGCGGCCCCCAACTCCCAGCCAGGTACGACTGCGTATGCTGGCGTGAGTCGCGCCAAGCAGCGCCGATCTGATCGATCCACTGCCAGGCCGATTCGACTTCTTCGCGGCCCATGAACAACGCCGGGTTACCCCGCAGCACTTCCATCAGCAACCGCTCGTACGAATCCGGATAGCGCACATCGAACTCGTCGGAAAAACTTAAATTGAGCGGCACCGAAGTCATGTGAAAGCCGCCCGGGCCGGGGTCTTTGGTCATCAACTTGAGATTGACGCCCTCTTCCGGCTGCAGCGTCAGTGTCAGCGTGTTCGGCGCCAGCGAATGATCGCCAAAAATTGAGTGCGGCACCGGCTTAAACTGAAACACGATCTTCGAGGATTTTTGCGCCATGCGCTTGCCGGTGCGCAAATAAAACGGTGTATCGCGCCAGCGCCAACTATCCAGCTCAGCCTTGATCGCTACGAATGTCTCGGCTTCGAGTTCACGGTCAGCCTCGGTATCCGCACCGTAGGCATCGACAGGTTCGCCATCGATCATCCCGGCGGCATAACGACCACGCACGGTGACATCCGCACAGTTTTCGGTCGTAATGGGACGCAGTGCACGCAGCACTTTCATCTTCTCGTTACGGATGTCGTCGTAGTGCATGCTGGCCGGCGGCTCCATCGCCACAAGGCACAACAGCTGCAGCAGATGGTTCTGGACCATATCGCGCAGCGCACCGGTCTGTTCGTAGAAATCGAGCCGCTCTTCCACGCCGATATCCTCGGCCACGGTGATCTGGACGTGATCGATGTGGTTGCGGTTCCAGACCGGCTCGAACATCGAATTGCCAAACCGCAAGGCCAACAGGTTCTGAACCGCTTCCTTGCCGAGATAGTGGTCGATGCGGAAAATCCGCGACTCGTCGAACACCGCGCCGACCGCATCGTTGATCGCCCGGGCCGATTGCTCGTCGAAGCCAACCGGTTTTTCCAGCACAATCCGTGCGCTCTCGGTGGCAAGCCCCTGATCGGCTAACGTTCTAGCGATAGAGCCATAAAGCTGGGCCGCTGTTGCCAAATAGAAAACACGCACGCGGCCGTCCGGCTCGACGCCGAGTTTACCGGCAAGATCGGACCAGCCGGTGTCGTTGGCAACATCAACCGACTGGTACCCCAGTCGGCCAGTGAATCGCTGCCAGACCTCGTCGTCCGGTATGGGTTCGTCCAGATGCTCGGCCAACACATCGGCCACCCATTGGACATACTCACCGTCGGAGTAGTCACGGCGCGATACGCCGATGATCCGGCTATCTTCGGATAGTTGTCCATCGCGGTCACGGTGATAGAGCGCCGGCAGCAGCTTGCGTGCCGCTAGATCACCGGTACCGCCGAAAATGACCAGATCGAACGGGGAAACCGGAATAAATTCAGCGGGCATAAACCAATGTGGGCCAGTTGGAAAGGACCCAGTATAACCCGACTAATTTGTGCAACATAGCTCGAAACGGCAGGCGTGTTCGGCTCGTTACCCCGATATTAAGAACCAAGCCGGCCGTAGCGATCGACTTCTCGTCGGACGAACTCGGTCAACACACTGGTGCGCGAACCACCAGCGGCTGCGTGGCGCCGTCGTACCCGGTAACGCAAATGAATCATCAGGCCGCCGCTTAGAAACAGGATACTCCCGGCCATGTATTCAAAGCCCGCATAGGTCATCACTAGCGTGGCATCCCGATTGCTGTGCAGATCCCAGAGATACGGCACCGAGGCGACCAAAAACAACACAGAACCAACGGCGAACCAGGCAACAGTCAGGTTGAACAATTCGAGGTAGGCCAGCGTCGGCGACTCAAAGACCTGCAACAAATTGATGCTGGCACCCACAACAAAAGCGACTGACCCCAGCACGAACAGCCAGGCACCGGCGACTGGCCAGTCCCAGCTCGGCAGGAAAAACACGCTGCCGACCGCGAACAAAAGCGAGCCGGTGACATAGTTCAAAGAGGCGAGCAATTCGAGCGTCTGCCCCAGCGTGCGCGTAAAAAACAAACGCCAAAAGCGGACCACTTCCAACAGATCGTGGCCAGTAACCACTAAATACAGAATCGAGCCGATCAGAAACAGCCAGGCACCGACAAACTGCGATGACGCCAATGCCGGCAAAAAGAAGATACTGCCGCCGATAAAGAGCGCGGCGCCGAGCTCATAAACCACAAGACTGACCAACTCCCACCAATCATGGGCGGGATGGTCGGGGTCAGCCACTTGCGGACTACCGACACGCGGCCTGTTGGTAACCAGATGTGCCATCGCTAGATAGACAGTAGCTTATAACGCCCAGAACAAGCCAATAACACGCTACAAACAAAAAGGCCCGGCCGAAAAAATCGGCCGGGCCCGTTCAGCTGGTTCTAACTCAACCTTAGAAGGTGTAGTAGAACCGCAGACGATTGTCGTAGAAGGTCGACTTCTCCACATTGCTGTCGAAGTGGGTGATACCCAACGTATTGGAGACGTGCAGACCGGACAGCGCCGGGTCGAGCTCACCGAAGTTATAGCTTAGGCCAACATTGATGCCATAGCTATCTTCGCTGCCACACTCCGAGCCGACATCCTGCGGACCACTAGCACAACTCGCATCCCCACCGGAGTTCAGGGTATAGAACCTGTGGCCGTTGCCTTCCTTGGCGTGGTAGTAGTCACCCGCAACCGAGACACCGAAGCCGTAGCCAGGTTTCAGGGCCAACGAGCCGCCAACGGCGTAGCCAGGACCGATTTCCTGCATACCGTTGTTCATGGTGTCGGTGTACAAGAAGCCGGAAAGATCCGAGTACGGATGCAGCATCTGGCCGTCGCCGAGCGTGCCATTATGCTCGGGCGAGTAGTTGGCCTGCAGCGAACCGTTGACGTATTCGGATTTGAAACCAACTTTCAGACCGAAGATATCGGATTTGATACCGCCATAGTCTTGGATCTTCGCGTTGGCGTTATCCGTATCGTCCGCCCGGACGTACTGTGCCCGGACATACGGGGCAAAGTTTGTCTCGCCCTTCGCCGGTGCGATATAGCCAGCTTCGACGTATTCCAGGTTCTGGATTGCCTGGAAGGTGTGATGGTACGCCTGAAAGATGTAGTTACCTTCCGGCGTGTTTTTACGGTAGCTGGTACCAATGCTCCACAACCCCGGGGTATCGATGCCGTAGAAGTTGTTGTTTACACTGAAGTCATCGTGTTGAGCACGATATTTGGTCCGGGAGAACTTAGCACCGTAAATCTTCCAGGACTGACCATTCGCATCACTGGCCGACAGCGGCATGAAAGCGTTCATGTCGAGGCTGGGCGCAGTGGCGCGTTGGCCGCTTTGATCGCTATTGGACGTTAGCGACGACTGGTTCTTACCCATCCATTTGAACGGCGCGATAATCACCGACGCACCATCGAATGAGCGCGGGTTGAACGAGAACCGGTCGTTGCTGGCAAACGGCGTGGTGACCAATTGCCGACCAACGCGGGCTTGGAAGCCGGGGGCGTTGTATTGCCCATACAAAGCCGAGAAGGTCGTCAGAGAGCTGCCACCGGATTTAGGCCCGAGATTCGGGTTGCCGTTCCAGTTACCGCTATCGGGATCGTAGAAGTTGTCGGTGTAGACGAACTCACCGCCGGCCGAGAAACCGTAGACCATGCCGGTGTGCAGATCCAGATAACCGCCGTAGGCCGTCGACCGACGGTCATCCACGTCTTGGTTGCCATCGTGCCAACGACGAAAATCGTAGACACCGGCCCGGCCGTGGACGCGGGTGCCCTTCACAACATTGTTGATGAACTGGTCGCGGAACGTATTCGTAGTGGCGCTATCCGACGAGGTCGCGGCCAAAGCCGAGCTGCCAAACATGACGGCCGAAGCCCCAAAGGCCAACGAAATCTGCAACGCTAGCCGGGAGCGACCCGTGCGCGCTGCTTGCTTGCTTGAGTGATTCACTGTTCTTCCCTCCAGAGTAGATGCCTTTACAAAGGCGACTGACAACGGACTAAAAGCCCGAATTCCTTGTCCACCGCCGTACAACCCCACGCTGTTCGACGGCACCCGCAGAACGAATCATACCGATTGCTCTGCGCTACTGCGTGGTTATTTAATGCTGTGGTGCGAAGCGCGTCAAGAAGTTCAGGACTTTAAATTGGCGCTGTCACGGCTGAGCGGCATATCCAGTATCTCCCCAAAAGACAGACACCTACGCTTTTTAGATTAACACTGCATCACATGGTTTCTTTAAATAATTGTTTAAAAAAACTTTTTGCGAAATTATATTGATTCAGGCTGCATGATCGTGTATGCGCATTAGCCATTAGTCGTAGATCGACATCGAGTATAAAAATGTTCGCTCTTGCAAAGCACCAGATACACAAAACCCGATACAACGCGCACATTCCGTTCTCAAAATGTCGCTACGCGCGCACCCACGCGCTCGCTGCTTAACTCAAGCGGTTGCCGGCTCGCCTATGTGCGAGTGAAAGTCCAGGCCAGCCGTCGTTTCAGCGATAACGCCCGCACGGATCACAAAGTCGCCGAAGGGTTCGCCGGCGCTGGCTTCGACCGCATAACGGTTAATCAGCGGCGTGAGCTCCGCCAGGATTTCGGCTTCGCCAATGTTTTCACGGTAGAGTTTGTTCAACCGTTCGCCATTCCAAGCGCCGCCGAGGTAGACATTGTATTTCCCCACGGCTTTGCCAACAAACGCGATTTCCGCGTTGTAAGGACGCGCACAGCCGTTCGGACAGCCAGTCATACGCACGACAATCGCATTATCACCGATGCCAGCATCTTCCTGCACCGCCTGGATCTTGTCGATAAGTTGCGGCAGGTAGCGTTCGGATTCGGCCATGGCCATACCGCAGGTCGGAAACGCGACACACGACATGGCACTGTAGCGCAGACGCGACAGCGAGCCTCCGTCATCCAACCTGTAGTCACGGATAATGCGTTCGATCTCGGCACACGCGTCGTCGGCGATGTTGGCCACGATTACGTTGTGATTGCAGGTCATGCGAAATTCGCCTTCGTGCGCATCGGCTAGTGCGCGAAAGCCGGATTTCAGCCGCTGCCCATCGTCGAAATCGGCGATGCGGCCGTTTTCGACGAATAACGTGACGTGCCAACGGCCGTTTTCGGCCTGCCGCCAGCCAAGTGGATCGCCGTTGCGGTCGAACTGGTAGCTACGCGGCTCGCTCAAGGCAAGGTCGGCGCGTTCGGCGAGCTGCGCGTGCAACCAATCCACGCCATGGTCGTCGATGGTGTATTTGAAGCGCGCGTGCTTGCGGTTTTCGCGGTCGCCATAGTCGCGTTGAATAGCGACCAGGGTTTCGACCGTATCCAAAATTTGGTCCGGTGTGGCAAAACCGATAACGCTGGCCAGCCGTGGATAGGTCGCAGTTTCGCCGTGGGTCATGCCCATACCGCCGCCGACAGCGACGTTGAAACCAGCCAACTCACCGTTTTCGACGATCGCGATCAAGCCGATGTCATTGGCCAGGACGTCGCAATCATTCTCCGGCGGGATCGCGATCCCTACTTTGAATTTGCGCGGCAGATAGGACGTGCCGTAAAGCGGCTCATGCTCGGGCTCGTCGGAAACTGGCGCATCCAGCCACAGCTCATCGTAGGCTCGCGAGCGCCACATCAGTCGTTCGCTGATGCGGTGCGACCAGTCGTGGATTTCACGGTGCAACGCCGATTCGTGCGGGTTGGCGTTAGCGATGACATTACGGTTATCGTCGCCGCAGCCGCCCTTGCTATCCAGATCGACAGCATCGAGCGCCTGGATTAGCGGCTTCAGATTGTGCTTGGCCACGCCGTGGAACTGGAACGTCTGGCGCGTGGTGATGCGAAGTGTTTCATTGCCGTAGTTATCGGCGATATCGTCGCAAGCAAGCCACTGGGCGGGCGTAAGCGTGCCAGCCGGTAAACGCATGCGCACCATGAACTGGTAATAAGGCTCCAGTTTTTGGTGTTTGCGCTCGGAGCGGACGTCGCGATCGTCCTGCTGGTAGAAACCGTGAAACTTGGTCAGTTGCGTGTCGTCGTCGGCGATCGCACCGGTCAACTCATCCGCGAGACCCGCCTCGATAGTCCCGCGCAGGTAATTGGATTCCAGCTTGATATGCTCGACGTTCGACAGCTTAGCGTTGTCGTTCATGATGATTCGCTACTTCGGTGGCACACGGCTGGCGCGTAGCGCCTTGCCCATAATTAATCAATAAACGTCGCGTTGGTAGCGCTTGTCTTTTTGCAGCTGCTTCAGGCGCGCCGCTGCGTCGTCCTCGGATAGACCTGCATTGTCGCCGATAATCCGGATCAGTGCGTTGTGAACGTCATGGGCCATCGCTTCGGCGTCACCACAAACATAGACAACCGCGCCGTGCTCAATCCAGTCGTAGATCTCGGCGGCGGCGGCAAGCAGCTTATGCTGAACGTAGACCTTGTCAGACTGGTCGCGTGAAAACGCAACATCCATGCGCGTCAAAAGCCCTTCACGGCGCCAGCGCAACCAGTCAGTCTGGTAATAGAAATCGGTTCTAAAATGCGGAGCGCCGAAGAAAAGCCAGTTGGCGCCCGTGGCCTCACGTTCTTCACGTTCTTCCAGGAAGGCGCGAAACGGCGCAATGCCGGTCCCCGGACCGATCATGATGATCGGCACATCGTCGGCCGGCAGCTTGAAGTTCTTATTATGGTCAATATAGACCGGCAGCTTCGCGTCATCGCTGCGGTCGGCGAGTTGTACCGAGGCGACCCCATAGCGCGTGCGGCCGTGGGCCTCGTAACGAAGTGCATCGACCGTCAAATGAACTTCATCGGGGTTGGCGGTATAACTCGAAGCGATCGAATACAGCCGCGGCGGCAGCTTACGCAGCAGACGCACGAATTCGGCCGCAGTTACGCCCGTGATCGGGTAATCCCGGACTAAATCAACGATATAGCGCCCCGCCATATACGCCGACAACTCTTCTCGCCGATCTTCACCAAGCATGGCGCTTAACTCGTCGCTGTCGGCATGGTGGGCATATGCTTCCACAAACGGCCGCGTCAGCGTGGTGATCTCGTAGTCGCGCGTGAGCGCGTCTTCCAACGTCGTTTCACCGTCGGTGCCAGTCACTTCGTCGGCCGGCGACAGGCCCAAGATTTCGATCAGTTCCGCGACCACGTCAGGGTCGTTTTCCGGCAGGATGCCCAGCGAATCGCCCGGCTCCCATACCAGGCCGCTATCCTCGGTATCGAGCTCGATGTGGCGGACTTCCCGGGGCGAACCGCGGCCGTTCAGGGTGACGTTGGTTAAGACCTCGGTCGTATACGGATTCTTGCGCGAATAAGTATCACCCCCCGACTGAGTGTTCGCGCTATGCATCGGCGTGACTGTCGGATGGGCGTCGGCTGCTGCAGTCGCACCGCCGAGTTGCTCCTTGAACGTTTCGACCACATTGCCGATCCAGGTCTCGGCCGGATCATCAAAATCCACATCGAGATCGACGCGCTCGGCGACGCGCTCGGCACCGAGTGCTTCGAGCTGGCGGTCGAAGTCCTTGCCGGTCTGGCAAAAATTATCGTAGCTGGTGTCGCCGAAAGCCAGCACCGAGTAACGCACGCCATCCAGTTTCGGCGCTTTTTTCGAGAAAATGAGTTCGTGCAGTTCCTCGGCATTGTCCGGTGGTTCGCCCTCGCCGTGGGTCGAGGCAAGCACCACAATATTTTTCTCGGATTTCAGGTTTTTCGGCTTATAGTCGAGCATGTCTTGGGCCGTGGCATTCAAGCCTTCGGCTTGTGCGCGCTCGACGAACTGCTCTGCTACGTCTTCAGCGTTGCCGGTCTGCGAGCCATAAAGCACAGTCAACGACTCATCGGTCGCGCTGGCCGCTACCGGTGCAGCCGCAGCCTGGGGCGTGGCAACCGCGCCCGCGGCACTATCGGCATTAATACCCGCCAAGTATCCACTAATCCACGTTAGCTGATTGGCGCTCAGACTCTGAATCAGCGTATTCAGCGTCTCGGCCTGATTAGCGTCCAGCGGGCTCGTATATTCGTCAACCGATTTCCCAGTCATGGCGTTATGGCGCTCACTCCCGAAACCATTCAGCCCCCATTGTCGGGCTGGTTATTCAAAATAAAACGTCTATTTTATTCTTTTTTTATTACGCAACGATTTGACGCCGGCGTGTCAGCGCCCTATCCCGGCCTACACCGCCGCCCCAGTAGCGTATTATCGGCATCAACTACATGTGCTCGCAAAGCCTCCTCTGCTAGGATCCCGTCATGCGCTGGGGATGGTTAACCGTAATCTTGATGGGCACTCTAGTGGCCGGCTGCGTGACAGCACCGCCACAAAACCCATCGAATGTCTGTTCGATCTTCCGCGAAAAAGACGATTGGTACAGTAACGCCAAGCAGTCAGCCGATCGCTGGCGAGCCCCAATCCCCGTACAGATGGCGATCATCCATCAAGAATCCGGGTACCAGGCCCAAGCCAAACCGGCCCGGAACTACGTGCTCGGCTTCATTCCCTGGGGGCACATATCTTCAGCCTACGGCTATACGCAGGCCCTGGATGCGACCTGGGAACGCTATGAAAACGCCACGGGCAACGGCGGCGCCGACCGCGACGATTTCGGCGACGCAACCAACTTCGTCGGCTGGTACATGACCGTCACACACAAGAAGCTCGGCATCCCGATGCGCGCCGCACGCCGGCAATATCTGGCCTATTACTTCGGCCAAGCCGGCTATCAGCGCGGCGCTTATCGCGGCCATCCCAAGATTCAGCGCGTCGCGCGCAACGTGGCCCAAACAGCCAACCGCTATAACCGCCAATTGGCGAGTTGCCGCCAGGAGCTGGAAAACCGGGGCCACTGGTGGTGGCCATTCTAACGCGACCAGCCCGGCCCGACCTACGCGATGAACCACGCGAGGTAGTGATCGAGCAACAACGCTAGAAACAGCGCCATTAGATAGATGATGGAATAACCAAACATCCGCATACCGAGGCCTGACCGCCGCGCGAATTTCAAACGAACAGCGTGAAAAACGAACCAACCAGATAAGCCGATGGTCGCGATCAGGTACAGCCAGCCACTCATGCCGACGGCAAACGGCAGCAACGACACCACAAACAGTACAACGCTATAAACGAGCACCTGCGTCCGCGTGTGCTCGACGCCATGGGTGACCGGCAACATCGGGATGTCGGCGTCGGCGTATTCGGTATAGCGCTCGATGGCCAGCGCCCAGAAATGCGGCGGCGTCCACACAAAGATGATTAGAAACAACACAAGCGCGTCGATACCGACTTCGCCTGTCATCGCAGCCCAGCCGAGCAGCGGCGGCGCCGCGCCCGAGGCACCGCCGATGACGATATTCTGCGGTGTAGCACGCTTCAAGTAGACCGTATAAATCCCAGCATAGCCGACAAGCGTCGCCAGGGTGAGCCAAGCTGTCAGCGCATTGACCAGTGTCAACAAGACCGCCATCCCCGAGGCGCCAAGCAACACCGCAAAAGCGATCGCACGGGGCATATCAATATGCCCCGTGACGATCGGCCGCTTATTGGTGCGCGCCATGTGCGCATCCACGCGCCGATCCAGAATCTGATTAACGGCCGCAGCTGAGGCGGCCATCAGCGTGATGCCGAGCGTGCCGAACACGAACGGAGCGATCGGCACAACGCCCGGCGCCGCGAGCAGCATGCCGATGATCGCCGTGAAGACAATCAGCATCACCACGCGGGGTTTGCACAGCTCGTAATAGTCGCCGAGGCGTTGCGACCAGTCGCCGGTGTGTGCGGGTTTTGTCTTGGCCATGGGGTCGAATTGACTGGCGGGCGGCGTGATTGTCACCAATGATAGCAACCGGGCCGACTCGTTAGCCCGGTCCATGACATCCAGCCATCGCCACCCCGATCTCCCAACCTCCGGATGCGGCACTATTTATAATGCCGCGTCGATCTCGCCTTCAAAGAAAAGGCCAAAAGTCACGTTGGCTTGCCAGTGCCAGTTGCCATCGTTCGGCCCAATACCAGCCAGCCCCGCATTGCGCCCCGCAATGCCTTCAAGCCAGACAAACAACGGGCCGTGGTGGACCGCCAACCCCGTAACGTTGAAGGCCGTATCACCGATGCGCTGGCCGGCAGCGTCAAATTCGCCCTCATCCGAGTGAAGATAACCCGCATCGTTGTAGAGCTTGAAACTTACATCGTCACCGCCAAGCGCGGGTAGTCGGCGCGCTATGTTTAAGCCATAAATCTGGCCACGCGCCGGCAGTCGCGACGGGAAACCGTAGTGCTCGATCGCAACCGAGTCGGTCGGCAGCGACGTGCCCTCAAAACGCTGGCCATCCGGCACGTCGAAATTGAACTGGACGATTTGGGCCTGGAACCCCCAAGGCCCATAGTCACCTGCTGCACCGGCAGTCAATGCGAAGCGATGGCCGCCGGCCTCGTGTGCGCCGACCGACAGCCGACCACCGCGGGCGGCAAACGAGAAGGTCGCATGATCGCCGTCGCGTGCGCCGGTGGTATAGGCCGTGCGCAGGTTAAGACCGTTGATACGCTCATATCCCCCGGACGGGTTGGTGCCATAAGTCGCATGCTGACCGGCATCGTCGTTTTTGAAGACGTCGGCATCGAACCGCCACGGCCCGCGCTCATAGCGATAACCAACGCCAGCAGCCTGATTATTGGTGTAGCCCGTGAAGTGGGCCAAGCTTCCCCAGAAGCCGTAAAAGCCGTAACGCAGGTTACCGAACGGCACTTGGTAGAAGCCTGCCTTAAAGCGGTGCTGATCGGCCGCGCCGAAGTCGCGTGCCGCCCACCCATAGTGGAAGATATCGCCGTTCTCGAAATTGTAGAAGCGCTGCTCAAGGCCGAACGACCAGCGCTTGTACTGCCCCTGCGCATTGAACACCACACGACCGAAGCTCGCGCTGCCACCGGCCGTGTTGTCGAGCGCCGACTGTTTTTTCTCGTACTCGACAGTTGCCGAGCCGCCCAGTGTCAGTGTTTTGTTGGGCCGGCTATGTTGTTGCGAGCCACCGTCTTCGATCTCGGCTGTATCGGTTGTCGCATCGGCCGAGGGCTTGCCACGGCGCTGCGCCTTTTTGAGGCTATGTATCTCAGCCTGTAAGTGATCGAGCTGTTTTTTCAACTTGTCGAGCTTCGACGTTTTTGTTTTCACAGAGGCCGAAACCGATGGTGCTACCGAAACGGCAATTACTACGATCAACGAGACGAGCGACGCCGGGGCCGGGGCCGGGGCCGGGGCCGGGGCCGGGGCCGGACGCACGGTGACCAAGCCATAATTTCTAAGATACATGGGCATCAACTTCGTTTGTCTTGGCTCGAGCATCCACTTGTGTTTCAGGCTCGATCCCAAGTCGGTCGAGCAACGCAAGATCAGCCCGGTGGCTCGGGTTATCGGTGGTTAACAAGCTGTCGCCGTAGAAGATCGAATTGGCCCCGGCGAGGAAACATAGCGCCTGGGTGGCATCGTTCATGTCGTCACGCCCGGCGGACAAACGCACATAGGCGCCGGGCATGGTGATACGCGCAACGGCGATCACGCGTACGAAATCGAACGGGTCGATCGGCTCGGCGTCAGCCAGTGGCGTGCCAGGCACACGGATGAGGTTGTTAATGGGTACGCTTTCCGGTTGCGGCTCCAGCGTGGCCAATTGCCGGATTAACTCGGCACGTTCGTTGGTCGTCTCACCCATCCCCAGGATGCCGCCGCAGCAGACCTTCAATCCCGCCTCGGCCACATTGGCCAACGTCTCTAGCCGGTCGTCATAGGTCCGTGTGGTGATGATCCGTTCGTAGTGCGCCGGCGACGTATCCAGATTATGGTTGTAATAATCCAGCCCGGCCTCGGCCAAACGCTCGGCTTGGCGCGCGGTCAGCATGCCGAGGGTGATGCACGTCTCCAATCCTTCGGCCTGGACGGCTTCGAGACGCTCAATGACGCGTTCGAGGTTGGCGTCGCTTGGCGCCCGCCAAGCCGCGCCCATGCAAAAACGGGTAGCGCCGGCGGCGCGCGCCCGGCCAGCGGCAGCCCGCACCTCCTCGACCGGCATCAATTTTTCGGGCTCGACGTGGGTCTGGAACCGCACGCTCTGCGGGCAGTAAGCGCAATCTTCCGGACAAGCTCCCGTCTTAATGGAAGCTAACGTCGATAGTTGAACCGAATTCGGATCGAATTTGTCGCGATGCACGCGTTGCGCGCGGTAGATGAGATCACTTAGCGGTGAAGCCAGTAGATCAGCGATGGCAGCGAACGACCATCCGATATCGTTAGCCGGTGTCATAGTCTCCCAGGTTGTCAATTTCAGCGCGAGCTTCGCCTGTCTCCACGCCTTTGTCAAAAAATGAAATTAAATATTTTTTACAATTGGTTAAATATTAATCTTTTTGTGTTCGGTAACCACTGTGTCCTTTGCCGCGCACGAACTGCTAACGACAGTGGGTGTTGCGATGGCTGCTGGCACGATTTGCCGTTTCTAGCGCGGGCCTGCCGGTACTGTGCGGTGCCATTACCAGCCAACGCCGCTGCCACCGTTTGCAGCGATTGCCAACGCCATCCATCCTTCGATAACGCCGTCGCCGCGTTCACGTATCAAGAACCGATACGCTGGCTGATTACCGGCCTGAAATTCCGCGGCCGACGCGAATACGCGCGATTGTTGGCTGCCGGGCTTGCGAGCCGCATCGATCAGGCCCTCGAGCCGGTCCCCGATGTACTCATACCCGTGCCTTTGCACGATGCCGACTATAGGCGACGCGGCTTCAACCAGGCCGAATTGTTAGCGCGGCTGATTGCGCGTCGAACTGGCCTCGCGCTTGACTGTCGGCTTATATCGCGTATCGCCGACACTCCGGCCCAGAGCACACTGACCGCTAAGCAGCGCCGCACCAACCTGCGGGGCGCATTCTCCTGTCGCACGGAGATCGCCGGCCGGCGGATCGCGCTTGTTGACGACGTGGTGACCACGGGCGCGACCGCAGCGGAACTCGCCCGCGAACTCCGGCGAGCCGGTGCCGCAAGCGTCTCGGTTTATTGCGTAGCGCGTGCCACCGTTTAGCGCCAAACGATACCGACAGCGCCATCGACTGCTCGCCGCCGTCGACATCGTTGGACCGGACTATTTCTGGTTAGACAGCAACGTAGTCGTCTGTAGCAGCCGTCCAGCGCTCGATTAGGGCTTCGGCTTCGCGCGGATGGTAGGCCAATACGTCATCGGCCTGCCGTGCGGCCGATTCGGCCAGTGCCTGATCACGACCAAGATCGGCGATACGAAAACTGGCCGCGCCGGTCTGGCGCGTACCGAGCACCTCACCCGGCCCACGCAAGGCCAGATCGGCACGCGCGATTTCGAAGCCATCGCCTGTATCGCGCAGTGCGATCAAACGTTGGCGCGCGGTCTCCGACAACGGCGGCTGATAAACCAGCACACAATGGCTCGCCACCGAGCCGCGGCCAACCCGCCCGCGCAGTTGATGCAACTGGGCAAGTCCAAGCCGCTCGGCATTTTCAATGATCATAAGCGATGCATTGGGCACATCGACACCAACTTCGATGACCGTCGTGGCCACAAGCACGTCGATCATGCCGCTCGCGAAATTGGTCATGACATTTTGCTTGTCGGTGTTGGCCAAACGGCCGTGGGCCAGCCCAATCCGTGCATTCGGCAGCGCTTGTGCCAGAAGGTCGGCACTGGCTTCGGCAGCTTGGGCCTCGAGCTTATCGCTGTCTTCGATCAACGTGCAGACCCAGTAGACTTGGCGGCCGTCGGCCACGGCACGGCCAATGCGCTCGATGATCTCGTCACGCCGCGTGTTCGGCAATGCCACGGTGGCGATCGGCGTGCGCCCCGGCGGCAACGTATCGATCGTCGAGGTATCGAGATCGGCATAGTGGCTCATGGCCAGCGTACGCGGGATGGGCGTAGCGGTCATGATGAGCTGGTGCGGACGTGTCGTGGCGCCGGCCTGATTGGTCAACGCCAATCGCTGGTCGACACCGAAGCGGTGCTGTTCGTCGACCACGCACAACCCGAGCCGCCCAAAATCGACGCCTTTTTCGAACAGCGCGTGAGTACCTACCGCCACACCAGCCGACCCGGCGGCAATCGTTTGAGCCACTTCGTCCGAACGCGCGCGTTTACCGGTCACGCGCCAGACAGCCACGCCCAGCGGTTCCAACCAGGCAGACAGGGTCTCGTAATGTTGCTGGGCCAGCATTTCCGTGGGCGCCATCAACGCGGCCTGCCAGCCATTTTCAACGGCGGTTAGCACCGCCGCCGCCGCAACCACGGTCTTCCCGGAACCGACATCTCCCTGCAATAGCCGAAGCATCGGATGGGCGACCGCCATGTCGGCTAGAATCTCACCGATCACACGCCGCTGCGCATCGGTTGGCGCAAATCCCAGTTGGTCGAACAACGGCGCTAAGCCGCGTCCAGCGTCACCGAGCCGGGGGGCAGCGTAGCCTCGCACCTGTTGGCGGCGCGCGCGTAGTTGCAGTTGATGAGCCAGCAATTCCTCGAATGCCAAACGGGCAACCGCGGGATGCTGCCCGTCGATTAGTGCGTTGCAGTCAGCCTGAGCCGACGGCGCGTGGATCAGACGCAGCGCGTCCGCGGGAGACTGCTTCCCCCAGCCGACGGCCAGGTCCGCAGGCAGCTGGTCAGGCCAAAAGCCGGGCTTGGCCAGCGCGTCCAGCGCCTGATCAACGAGTCCTCGCAACCGTTTTTGCGTTAAACCGGCCGTGGCGGGATAGACCGGCACCAAGGCCGGCTCGAACGCCTGCCCTTCTTCACGACCGGCGACGAACTCAATCTCCGGGTGCACCATCTCGACCCCAAAGCCACTCGCACGCGGCTGGCCGAAAAGACGCAGCCACGCACCGGAGGTGAATCGAGCTTGCTGACTAGGCGAAAAATGAAACAGACGAATAAGCAGGTGACCGCTATCGTCTTCGGCATCGACACATAAGCTGCGCCGGCGGCCAATCCGCACATCGGCATTGATTACACGCACGAGCACCAACGCCGGCTCACCAGCGACTAACTGGCGCACCGGCGTTAGTTGGGTGCGGTCTTCATAGCGAAGCGGTCGGTGCAGTAGTAGATCGCCGACGCTGACAATACCGAGCGCGGTCAGTCGCTCGGTAAGCTTCGGCCCGACACCGGCCAGTGTCTGGACGCTATCGCTAGCCCGGCATGGACGGCCGGGATCCGCCTTGGCCGATTTCGTATTAGCCGATGACGAGGATGGCATCGGCCTCGACCGCGGCGCCTTTCGGCAATTCGGCGACCCCGATCGCCGCGCGCGACGGGTACGGCTCGGCCAGCCGCTCGGCCATGACCTCGTTAACCACACCAAAGCCCGACATATCCGTCAGATAGATCCCGATACGCACGGCATCCGACAAACTACCGCCGGCCGCCGCTGCGATCGCCTCGAGACTATCGAAAACGCGCTCTGTCTGGGCGCGGAGATCGCCTTCGACGAGTGCGCCGGTAGCCGGGTCAAGTGGGATTTGACCGGAGACGTAAACCGTCTCGCCAACGGCAAACGCCTGGCTGTATGGACCGATTGCGGCGGGCGCATTGTCCGTATTGATGGGACGCTGGGCGGTAGAGTTCGACATTGCAGATAATCCGACGGTAAATGACGGGCCTATTCTAGGCCGTGTTAACAACCACGGCCTAGCGTCGTTCGACTTTTTCGACGCCACGCACGCTGCGCAATTGGCGCATCAGGCGCGCTAGATGTCGCCGATCGGTAACAGAGACGAGAAACTGGATCGGTAGCACGGCTTCTCGGCGTTCCGGAAACGACATATCGTCGATAGTACAGTCCGCTTCGGCAACCTGGGCGGTCAGCGTCGCCAGCAGACCACGCCGATCACGCGCGGTGACGCGGACTTCGACCTGGTACTCGCCACTCACGTCATCCGCCCAGGTCAACTGAACGCGATCGGCCGACGCCCCTTGGCGCGCGGAAAACGTGCACCCCGTGCGGTGCACAACCAGGCCACGGCCGACACTGGCCTGGCCGTGAATGGCATCGCCGGGTAGCGGATGGCAACACCTACCGAATTCCACGACCAGGCCTTCGGTGCCCTGGATGGCTAACGGTTTCTGTCGGCGCTCTTCTTGATCGGCCGCGTCGTCGGATAAAAAATGCCGCGCCACCAGCGGTGCGAGTCGCTGACCAAGACCAATTTCGGTGTATAAATCGTCGAGCGACGCCACGTCCATCTGGGCCAGACCGTGCTCACGATCTGCCTTCGAAAGTTTCTTCAATGACAGATCAAGGTCAGCCAGGGCGCGCTCAAGTAGACGCTGGCCAAGCCGTGCTGCCTTGTCGGCGCGTTGATTCTTCAAAAACGCACGCACGCCGTTGCGTGCCTTGGCAGATTTTAGAAAATGCAGCCAGGCGGCATTGGGCCGCGCGTGCCGGGCAGTGATGACCTCGATCGTCTGACCGGATTCGAGCTGCGTATTCAGCGGCGCAAGCGCGCCGTCGATACGGGCCGCCACGCAACTATTGCCGAGTTCGGTATGCACCGCATAGGCGAAATCGACCGGCGTTGCCCCTTTGGCTAAACGAATAATACGGCCTTTGGGTGTGAAGACGTAGACCTCATCTGGAAACAAATCCAACCGCAGGTTGTCGACAAACCCCTGACTATCACCGGATTCGGTTTCAAGTTCAGCCAGATCGCCAAGC
This sequence comes from Salifodinibacter halophilus, assembly GCA_012999515.1. Taxonomy (NCBI): domain Bacteria; kingdom Pseudomonadati; phylum Pseudomonadota; class Gammaproteobacteria; order Salinisphaerales; family Salinisphaeraceae; genus Salifodinibacter; species Salifodinibacter halophilus. The sequence goes on from JABEEB010000001.1 coordinate 1,386,231, forward strand.
CAGGCGTTGGCATCGAGACTGCCGATCTTGGCTGCTTGTTCGCCAAGCTTGTACTGCCAGTGGGCAGCCACGCCGGATTCAGCGATCTGATCCATCTCGCGGGTGCGAATCTGGATTTCGAACTTCAGTCCACCGTGGGCGACAACCGTGGTGTGCAGCGATTGATAGCCGTTCAGCTTCGGGGTGGCGATGAAATCGTTGAAATATTCGGTTATCGGCCGGTACAGATGGTGGGCGATCCCCAGCACCCGATAACATTGGTCAACGTTATCGACGATGATACGCACGCCATAGAGATCAAAAACGTCGAGAAAACGACGCTTTTTACCCTGCATCTTGCAGTAGATGCTATAGAGGTTTTTGCGTCGGCCGGTCACACTGGCATTAATGCCTTCGGCCGCACTCGAACTGCTCAGCCGTTCCTCGATCTCCCGGAGCAGCGATTTGCGGTCTCCAGCAAGCGAGCGGCTGGCGCGCGACAACACTTGGTATCGGCTGGGATGGAGATTGGCAAACCCCAGCTCCTCGAGCTGTTCTCGCATCCGGTTAATGCCGAGCCGGCGCGCGATCGGCGCATAAATCTCGAGTGTTTCCCGGGCGATTTCGGCACGCTTGGCCTTGGACATCCCGTCGAGCGTCTGCATGTTGTGCAGCCGATCGGCAAGTTTAATCAGAATCACCCGCAGGTCGCGGGTCATGGCCAGCATCAGCTTGCGGAAACTCTCGGCGTTGGCCTCGGCCCGGCTATGAAACTGAGCCCGATCGAGTTTGCTAACGCCGTCGACCAACTCCGCGACGTGGCTGCCGAAACGCGCGTCGACTTCGTCACGCACTGCGTCGGTATCTTCGATGACGTCGTGGAGGATGGCCGCCACTAGCGTGGTCACATCCAAGCGCATTTCGGCGAGGATGCGGGCCACCGAGAGTGGATGGTAAATATAGGCTTCGCCGGTCTGGCGGTACTGTCCGGCGTGTTGCGACGCGCCAAACTCGTAGGCCTGGCGGACGGTGGCAATCGACGCGTCCGGCAGGTAATTTTTCAGATAAACCGCGAGCGAATCGATACCACGGCTTTTAGAAATCCGGTTCTCGCGGATGCGGGAGGTAACACGGGAAATGCTGGGTAGCGGCATACCCCTAATGTAGGACGTCGCGCGGTTACACGCTACCCGGTTCTAAAGGCCGCTAGGTCAGCGGCCTTTAAAACGTCAGCGACGCTAACTCTCGGATTGGTCGCTCGCCTGACCCTGTGTGCCTTCGCTCGCGCTGGCTTCGTTCGACGAGCTTTGTGCGCCCTTGGCGGCAGACCCGCCGCCCAATTCGCTTTCGAGATCTTCGAGCGGTTTGCCGCTGGACAGCTCGTCGGCCTCAAGCTCTTCCGGCGTGGGACCCGGCGGCTGCGGCGGCGTATCGGAGCTCGGCATAACTGGCGGCAGATCAGTCTTTTCCAGAACGCCGTTGTCGACATGACCGGCCGCGATTTCTCTTAGCGCCATCACTGTCGGTTTGTCTTCTTCCCAGTCCAGCGTCGCATCGGCGCCACGCGCCAATTGCCGTGCCTGTTTACTGGCCACAGCGGTCAACTCGAATTGATTGCCGAGCCGCGCCATGCAGTCTTCGACGGTTACTCGTGCCATCGATCAATACCTCGTTAGTTAGCCCTATATTGTAGCGCTTTCCGCCGCGCGTATAAACAACATCAGGGCATCGTCAAGCACCCACCGGGCACCGGCGGTTTTTAAACGCGGTCCCGTTTTAAGGCGCGTGCCACCGGCACACACAAATATGCTGCTATCAATCATTGTGCCTGTGGCGGCAGGTTCAACCATCAACCACACGATCCAGCGCGCCCAGTGCGCGTCCGAACGAATCATTGGCAATGACATGATCGAACTCATCGGCATGCGCAAGCTCCTCGTCGGCTTCGGCCAGCCGGTGCGCGATGGCTGTCTCGTCCTCGGAGCCACGCGCACGCAGACGAGCCTCCAGCTCGTCCCGATCCGGCGGCCGAATGAAGATCGTGACGGCATCCGGAGCCTTCGCACGCACTTGGCGCGCGCCCTGCCAATCGATATCGAGCATGACGTGCTCGCCCGCTGTCAGACCACGCTCGGTCTCGGCCAACGACGTGCCGTAATAACGATCGAAAACGCGGGCGTATTCAAGAAACGCACCGCGCTCGATCATCGACTCGAAGGTCGCTTCGTCGACGAAGAAATAGTCACGACCATCGACCTCACCCGGCCGGGGCGCGCGGGTCGTGTGCGAGATGGAAAAACGTGCGGGTTGGCCGCGCTCGACCATTCGGTCGATCAGGGCCCGCGTCAGGCTGGTCTTACCGCCGCCTGAAGGCGCCGAGATAACGACAAGCTGGCCGCGCGCCGTTCCGTTACCGTCAGCCACCGGCGTGTCGATCCCACTATTGCTCAATCCATTGTTCCCAGGGTTGTTCGAAATTACTCGAGATTCTGCGCCTGTTCGCGCATCTGCTCGACCAGGGTCTTCGCCTCCACCGTGTGTGCCGTGACGGTGTGGTCCTGCGTTTTGGAACCAATCGTGTTGACCTCGCGCATCAGCTCCTGCAGCCAAAAATCGAGTCGCCGCCCGATCGCACCGTCAGCGGCCAGCGTCTGGGCAATCGACTCGCGATGGCTATCGATGCGATCGAGTTCTTCGGCCACATCCATACGCTGCGCTGCGAGTGCGACTTCCTGCTCGAGCCTGGCCGGATCGGTCTGGATATCCAGCGCGTCGAGTCGGCGCTTGAGCCGATCACGTAGCGTTTGTTCGATGGCCGGCACATTGTCGCGAATCGCAGCGGTGTGGTCAGCCAGCTCGGTCAGTCGCTCGCGCACCATCGCGACTAATCTTTCGCCCTCGCTGTGACGCCGTTCTCGGACCGCATCGAGCGCCTCGTCGAGCGCGGCCAGAACTTCATCTTGCAACGCGTCGGCGTCGACGGCCGCACGCTGGACCACGCCTGGATAGTTCAGGAGCGCGAGCGCATCCGGTGCATCGCAGTCGATTACTTTGTCGCGCACCTGCTCGAGGGCTGTCGCCACGGTTTCAAGGCGACTTCGGTCGAGGGTGATGTCAGTTTTGCCGGCGGCCGCTTCCAGGCGAATAGATACATCCACACGCCCGCGGGCCAACCGCTGACCAACACGCTCGCGCACGCTTGCTTCCAGTGACTCAAGTCCATTATCGAGCTTGGGCGTGCACTCGAGGTGACGATGATTCACGGTGCGCACTTCGACGGCAATGACGCCGGTCGACGATTCCCGACGCTGGCGGGCAAATCCGGTCATGCTATGGGCCATAATTATGCTCACGCGAGCGCGAAACTATTAGCGCCGAGTCTACGTGACAGCGCGCCTCTTTAGAACGCCCGGCGACAACCGGCTACACTGCTACACTCCACAGCATTGCCAACTAGCGGAATAGTAAACATTGAGTGAACGCCCCAGCGGCCGGATGGTCGACGATCTACGAGCAATCGAGTTACAGCGCGGTTTTACCCAAAACGCCGATGGCTCGGTGCTGGTCTCCTTCGGCAATACTCGGGTCATCTGCACCGCCAGCGTCGAAGAGCGCGTGCCGCCCTGGCTACGTGGCACAAACCGTGGGTGGCTAACCGCCGAATACGGTATGTTGCCGGGGTCGACGGGTGAACGAACCGGGCGCGAAGCTGCGCGTGGCAAACAAGGCGGCCGCACGGTGGAAATCCAGCGGCTAATCGGCCGTAGCCTACGCGCCGTGCTCGACCTCGAAGCGTTCGGCCCACGCACGATCACGATCGACTGCGATGTTATCCAGGCCGACGGCGGCACACGCACAGCCTCGATTACCGGTGGCTATGTCGCACTGGTGGACGCGGTGCAAAAGCTCATGGCGCGCGGCCGGCTCAAATCGAACCCGATACACGGCCAGATTGCCGCGGTCTCGGTCGGCATCTATGCGGGACAACCAGTTCTCGATCTCGACTACGCGGAAGACTCACGTGCCGAAACCGATATGAACGTGGTTATGAACGAAGCTGGCGGCTTTATTGAAATACAGGGCACGGCCGAAGGGCACGCTTTCACACGCGCCGAATCCGATGCGCTGCTCGATCTCGCGACCAGCGGCAACCAGGCTCTGATCGCGCACCAAAACCAAGTGCTGGCCGACGGCTGACAACCATGTCCACCCCGGCAACCTGGGTCCTGGCCTCCGCCAATAAGGGCAAGGCCGCGGAGATGCACACGATGCTGGCCGGACACGACATCACGCTGGTGTCGATGGCCGAATTCGATGTTGCATCCCCCGCGGAACAGGCCATCACATTCGTCGAAAACGCACTCACCAAGGCGCGCACGGTGGCCAAGGCTACCGGCCGCCCCGCGCTTGCTGACGACTCCGGGTTATGTGTCGATGCACTCGGTGGCGCCCCCGGTATTTACTCGGCACGTTATGCCGGGGTACACGGTGACGACGACGCCAACAACGAACGGCTTCTCAACGAGCTGGCCCACGTCTCCGAATCCGAGCGCACCGCCGCATTCCACGCCACGATTGTCGTCTGTCAGAGCGAGAACGACCCAGCGCCTCTGATCGCGCAGGGCGTCTGGCGCGGGCATATCGCCACCACCGCGCGCGGCGATCACGGCTTTGGCTACGACCCACTTTTCATCGACCGTCAGTCGGGCCTCGGCGCGGCCGAGATGACGCCCGAGCTAAAAAACCAGCGCAGTCACCGGAGCCGGGCGTGCCGACGACTTCTAGAGCTGCTCGATGACTGATCCGGCGCGCGCGCCATCACCGGCACTATCGCCCACGCACGACCGCCGCCTCGACGTGCCATTGGCTGCGTATATCCACCTACCATGGTGCGTCCATAAATGCCCGTACTGCGATTTCAACTCGCACCGCGCCCCGGATAACCTGCCAGAGACAGCGTATATCGACGCGCTGATTAGCGATTGGGCCTTGGCCAGCCGCGATGAAGTGCGATCGATCGAGTCGATCTATATCGGCGGTGGCACGCCAAGCCTGTTTTCCGGCGCATCGATCGAACGACTACTGACGGCGATCGACGACACACTCGGCCTGGCCAATGGCTGCGAGATCACCATGGAAGTCAATCCCGGCACCAACAAGCGCGGCGCATTCGCCGATTGGCGAGCTGCCGGTGTCAACCGCGTATCACTAGGCCTTCAGTCGCTCAACAACGCGCACCTGGCCCAGCTCGGCCGTATCCACGACGCCGCGGCCGCGCGCTCAGCAGTTACAGACGCCCGTTCCGCTGGTTTCCAGCGGATCAACTGCGACCTGATGTTCGGCCTGCCGGACCAGACCATCGACGAAGCCGCAGCCGATCTCGACGCCGTGCTGGCACTGGCACCGAGCCACGTTTCCTATTATCAATTAACGTTCGAGCCGGGCACGCCGTTCTACAAGCAACCACCGGCACGGATCGATGACGACGGCCTCGCTGCGATGGCCGACGCCGGCGCCGAGCGCCTGACCGAAGCCGGCCTCCACCGCTACGAAATATCGGCGTTTGCCGAAACCGACGCATTCTGCCGGCATAACGATCATGTCTGGCGCTTCGGCGATTATCTGGGCATCGGCGCCGGCGCGCACGGCAAACAGACCTGCGCCGATGGCCGGATAGAGCGCACCGCTCGCTTACGCTGGCCGACTGGTTACCAAGCCGCGGCCGGGAGCACGCGTGCCGTGGCCGAATCACGCTGGCTTGCAGCCAATGACGCCTGGTTCGAATGCCTACTGGGCGGCCTCCGGCGACCAGCGGGCATCGCCCGCGCCGACTTCGAGCCACATACCGGCCTGTCGTGGGAGAACCTGCTGACAACGTGCCAGCGCCAGATCGAGCAGGGCCTGTTGACTGCGAGCGACGAGCGTCTGACGACAACGCCCGTAGGCTGGCGCTATCTCGACAGCATCCTTGCCGAACTGGTGCCAAGCGAATCATGAACGAAGACATCGACATTGACTGCCCCTACTGCGGCGAGACAAACGCGCTGACTGTCGATGTGCTCGCCGGCGAGCAGCAGTTTACCGAAGACTGCGTGGTGTGCTGTCAGCCCATTGCCGTCCGGGCGTCAGCCGATCCAGAAAACGGGGTCACACACCTGGTGGCCGAACCCGAAAACACCTGATCCAACTAGCACCGGGTAGCGATTGATGCCGCTCGGTCGTATCATCGACGGCTCAAAATGCTATCTGCGGTGCCCATACAGGCACCCAAACCACCGTCGCGTCAGGAGATAAACCATGGCCGATAACTACACGCTTTCCGGGTCGAACTCGACCGACGGCACCGAGCTCCCGCACGTCGAGCCCACACTCGGTACACCGGCGGTGGACGTCCGCGGCCTAAATCAGACAGCCGGGGTTTTCACGTTTGACCCGGCATTCACGGCCACCTGTAGCTGTGAATCTGACATCACCTTTATCGACGGCGCAAATGGCCAACTGCTGTATCGCGGTTACCCAATCGATCAGCTCGCCGCAAACGCCTCGCACCTCGAAGTCAGCTATCTGTTGATCAACGGCGAATTACCTTCGCGTACGCAAATGGATCAATTCCGCGAGTCGATCACGCATCACACGATGCTCAACACCTCGCTAATGAATTTCTTCGATAGCTTCCATTACGATGCCCATCCAATGGCGATGATGACTGGCATCGTCGGATCGCTGGCGGCCTTCTATCACGACACTACCGACATCCACGATCCCGAACACCGCGAAACCTTCGCGCATCGAATGATCGCGAAGATACCCACGATCGCGGCCGCAGCTTACAAACATTCGGTCGGCCAGCCGATCATGAGCCCGCGCAATAACCTCGGCTATACATCCAATCTACTTCGGATGATGTTCGCGGTACCCGCAGAAGACTACGAGGTCGATCCAGTGGCATCAAAGGCGCTGGAAGTCTTGTTCATGCTGCACGCCGACCACGAGCAAAACGCCTCGACTTCGACCGTGCGCATGGCCGGATCGACCGGCGCCAACCCCTACGCCGCGCTGTCGACCGGCATCGCGGCGCTCTGGGGCCCTGCCCACGGCGGCGCCAACGAAGCCGTGCTGAACATGCTCAACGAAATTGGCGACGCTTCAAACGTCCCGGAATACATTGAAAAAGCCAAGGATAAAAACGACCCGTTCAAACTTATGGGCTTCGGCCACCGGGTCTACAAGAACTTCGATCCCAGAGCCCTAGTTATCCGGGACTACTGTCATCAAGTGCTCGATCACTACAATAATCAAGGCAACGAACGGCTGTTCGACTTAGCCCGTGAACTAGAACGCGTCGCACTCGAAGACGACTACTTCGTCGAGCGCGCACTGTATCCAAACGTCGATTTCTATTCCGGCATTATTTACGCAGCGCTTGGCATCCCAACCAACATGTTCACGCCGATGTTCGCGATCGCACGCACGGTCGGTTGGAGCGCACACTGGATGGAGATGATGAACGATCCAGGCACCCGGATCGCCCGGCCACGACAGGTGTACACCGGCTACACCCAGCGCGACTACGTGCCAACCGATAAGCGCTAGCGCACAGCGCCTCCATACCGAACAAACCGGGTACTGACCGTATCGCCGCGGGAATGGCCGCGGCGATTCATTCAAATGCGGCCAGCGCCACCCATGCCAAGGTGACCAAGCAACCGCGGCATCCGATAGGCAAGCCGCAGCAGCTCACCGGCCGGATTGCGCGCTTCAGCGTCAATGCCTACAGCCGCGCACTCGGCAAGGCGCGGCGGACACGTAAGCCGCACAGCGGCCATCACGCCAAGACCGCTACAACCAAAGCACAGCGGCGCGAGCCAGGCTAATTTCAAGTCCCTGACACGACGCGGGCAGCAGGACGAACGGCGAGGCCACCGCCCATGCGGGGAGATGGCCACCGATATTTTGCCCCAAACAACCGGCAGCTTATGGCCGTGCTGAGGCGCTGCACGCCGACGTGGACGCGCGACTCCAGTCGGCTAGCTGCGCTTCATGGACTCGAAGAAAGCGGCGTTGGTCTTGGTCTGCTTCATGCGGTCGATCAGCAGCTCCATCGCGGCGATATCGTCCATGCCGTGGAGTAATTTTCTCAAGACCCACATGTTCTGCAGCTCGCCCGGGTCGACCAGTTTTTCTTCGCGGCGGGTGCCCGACCGGTTGACGTGGATCGCCGGGTAAATGCGCTTCTCGGCAATGCGACGGTCCATATGGACTTCCATATTGCCGGTGCCCTTGAACTCTTCGAAGATGACCTCGTCCATCTTCGAGCCAGTCTCTACCAGGGTCGTGGCCATTATGGTCAAACTGCCGCCTTCCTCAACATTGCGCGCAGCACCGAAAAACCGCTTCGGCCGCTGCAGTGCATTGGCATCGACACCGCCGGTCAGCACCTTGCCGGACGACGGCGATACGGTGTTGTAAGCGCGTGCCAATCGGGTGATCGAGTCCAGCAAGACGACCACGTCCTTTTTGTGCTCGACCAGACGTTTGGCTTTTTCACTGACCATTTCCGCGACTTGGACGTGCCGCGATGCCGGCTCGTCGAAGGTCGACGAGACCACTTCGCCACGCACCGAGCGCTCCATTTCGGTGACTTCCTCGGGCCGCTCGTCGATCAGCAGCACGATCAGGTGACATTCGGGCTCGTTGGTCGCGATCGACTGGGCGATATTCTGGAGCATCATGGTCTTGCCGGCCTTCGGCGGCGAGACCACCAAACCGCGCTGGCCCTTGCCGAGCGGCGCGATCAGATCGATCGTGCGCGCGGTGATGTCCTCCGTCGAACCGTTCCCGAGCTCCATCATGAGACGCTCGGTCGGGAACAACGGCGTCAGATTCTCAAACAGAACCTTGCCACGCGCTTTCGCCGGCTCGTCCTCGTTGATCTGATCGACCTTGAGCAGCGCGAAATAGCGCTCGGAGTCCTTCGGCGGACGAATACGGCCACTGACGGTGTCACCAGTCCGCAGACTGAAGCGCCGGATCTGGCTCGGCGAGACGTAGATATCGTCGGGACTGGCTAGATACGACGACTGACTGGATCGTAGGAAGCCAAAACCATCGGACAGGATTTCGAGCACACCGTCGCCGTAGATCCGCTGCCCTTCGTCAGCATGCACTTTGAGCAGCGCGAAGATGAGATCCGGCTTGCGCATGCGCGAAACGTTGTCGAGCTCGAGCGCTTCGGCGCGCGCCATCAGTTGACTCGCCGACTCCGACTTGAGATCGCTTAAATCAAGGGTCGGTGCGTTGTCGTCGGTGACACCGGCGTAGGCCTCGAATTCGGCCTCATCGATGTCTTCATTGGGCGGTTTGGCACCGCCTTTCGACTGGCCATTACGACCGCGATTATTATTGTTACGGGCCTTGCCGTTATTGCCGTTATTGTTGCCCTGATCCGAACCACCATTCGCGCCTTTACGGCGCCGGCCCCGTCGGTTGGGGCCACGCGAGCCCTGGTTCGAATTCGAGTTAGTGGACTGGTCGTTGGTCGACTGGTCAGGAGTTTCTTCAGACACGTTGATTCATTTGGGTTGTGGAGCGCATGCGGCTCGAGACGCGATCGGCGATTCTCGTAATTGAATCAGCCAATATGGGCATCGATAAATTCGGTTAGTTGCGATTTAGAGACTGAACCGACCTTGGTATCCAGTACTTCGCCGTCCTTGAAAAGCATGAGCGTCGGGATACTGCGAATCCCGTAATTCGGCGGCGTTTCCTGATTGTTGTCGATATCCAGCTTGGCGATCGTCAACTTGCCATTGTACTCGTCGGCTAGCTCTTCGAGCACCGGCGCGATCATCTTGCAAGGACCGCACCACTCGGCCCAATAATCGACCAACACCGGGCCGCTAGCGCCGAGCACATCATCACTGAAGCTTTCGTCGGTAGTGTGGATTAGATTATCACTCATCGAAATATCCTGATTGGGATCAATAAAAGGGTTAAATTACGCCGAGGCATGAACAAGCGGCGGCCGGCGCCCGGTGGCACGCGCCAGGAACTCGATACGAAGCACTTAAAAAGCCGCGCGCTGTTAGACTACGCGTCGGTCGTCGAGCGGGCGACCGCGAATTAGGCAAACGCGGGCGCGATTTATTGCTTCCGCTATTGCAGCGCAGAATTCGTCTTTTTGCAACCCCGGCTCGCGACCAAATCGAACACGACGTGTTACATCGCCGTGCTACCTGCTCGATTCCGGCGCGGCTTAAAAGCCTAAACTATGAACGACGCCAGTCCGAACACAACAGCATCCGAAGATCCAGTCGAACGCCTGGTTACCAACCAGCGATTGGACAGCTTCGAGCTCCAACCGCAAATCGCCGCAACCCTGGAGCGACTCGGGCTGACGCATGCCACGCCGATTCAGGCGCGCACGCTACCGCGAGCGCTGGCCGGCGGCGACCTCACCGGCCAGGCACAAACCGGCACCGGCAAGACCGCTGCATTTCTGCTGGCGATTATCAATCGGTTGCTGGACGCCCCGCAGCCGGCCTCGAACGACCAGGGACCAGCCGGCGCCAGCGCGCCGCGCGCGCTTATCATCGCACCGACGCGCGAACTGGCCGAGCAAATCGACGCCGACGCACGGGCGCTGACCGCTGACACCGATCTGGCCACGACCGTCTGCTACGGCGGCACCGGTTATCACGCCCAACGCGAAGCACTGGGTGCCGGCACTGACATCCTGATCGGCACGCCGGGTCGACTCATCGACTACTACAAACAAAAAATCTATACGCTCCGACGCATCGAAACGGTCGTGCTCGACGAAGCCGACCGCATGTTCGACCTCGGTTTTATCAGCGACATCCGCTACATGCTGCGCCGGATGCCGCCGCCGATTGAACGCCAGAGCATGTTGTTCTCGGCCACACTGTCGCACCGGGTGCTAGAACTCGCCTATGAGCATATGAATGACCCGGTGTCGATCGAAGCCGACGAGGACAAAGTCGATATCGACGCCATCGACCAACGCGTCTACCACGTCTCCAAGGACGACAAGGCCGCGTTGCTGATCGGGCTGCTAAGGTCGCTGTCGCCCACCCGCACGCTCGTGTTCATCAACACCAAACGGGTTGGTGAGCGCCTTACCGACATGCTGCAAGCCAACGGTTTCAACGCCTCGATCCTGTCCGGCGACGTCGCGCAAAACAAACGCCAGCGCCTGCTCGAAAACTTCAAAAGCGGCGAACTCCAGCTACTGGTCGCGACCGATGTCGCCGCTCGCGGCTTGCATATTCCCGACGTCAGCCACGTCGTTAACTTCGACCTACCACAAAACGCAGAGGACTACGTGCACCGCATCGGCCGCACCGCGCGCGCCGGTAATTCGGGCACGGCGCTGTCGTTGGCCTGCGAAGACTACGTCTACTCGCTGCCGGACATCGAAACGTTTATCGACCAAAAGCTGACAGCAAGCGTGCCGGCCGACAGCGATTTCGCCGTCGATCTGACCACGCCCAACCCGCGTTCGAAAAAACGCGGCGGCCAGAACGGTCGCCGTCGATCGGGCCGTTCGGCCGGTCAAAAACCGGCCAAATCATCCACAAACTAAATTTGGAGATCTGGAGCTACCTTGCAACATCTGGACCGCGATTTTCTCGATCAAATCAAGGCCGTCGCCGAAGCTGCCGGCCACGCGACGCTCCCCATTTATCGCTCGGATTTCGACGTCGAGACCAAAGAGGATGATTCGCCGCTGACCCAGGCGGATCTGGCGGCCCACGCCGTCATCCGCGACGGCTTGGCGGCGATCGACGACGAAGTCGAACAGCTTTCGGAAGAAGGCGCCGACGTGCCATTTGCAACCCGCAATGATTGGGACGAATACTGGTTGATTGACCCGCTGGACGGCACGCGCGAATTCGTCAACGGCAAGGACGAATTCACGATTAACATCGCGCTGATCCAGGACAATCGGCCGAGCCTCGGTGTGGTCTACGCCCCCGCACTCGAACGTTGCTGGTTCGCCGCGGAGACTGTCGGCGCCTTCGAACAGCGCGGCGATAATCCGCCACAACCGATCCAGACCAGCGTGGCCGATCCGGCCAAACCTCGTGTGCTGGCCTCGCGCTCGCACCGCAGCGATGCTGTTGAAAACATCCTCGCGCGGATGGCGGACTACGAGACGGTCAGCATCGGATCATCGCTGAAATTCTGCTTGATCGCCTCCGGCGAAGCGGATTTCTATCCGCGCCTCGGCCCGACCAGCGAGTGGGACACCGCCGCCGGGCAAGCGGTCGTCAGCGTCGCAGGCGGCGGCGTGACCGACACCGCAGGCCACGAGATGGAATACAACCAGACCGAATCGCTATTGAACAACGCGTTCATCGCTTACGGCGATCGCAGCCATAACTGGCTGGGTTATCTCGACAGCGACGACTAGCAGGAGCTCCACGTCATGGCCACTGTTGCCCGCTTTGCCCCTAGCCCTACCGGCATGTTGCACGTCGGCGGCGCCCGGACGGCACTGTATAGCTGGCTGCACGCGCGCCAGCGAAACGGCCGGCTCGTCCTGCGCATCGAGGACACCGACCGCACGCGCTCGACCCCCGAAGCCATCGAGGCAATCTTTGATGCCTTGCACTGGCTGGGGCTCGACTACGAGCAACCGGCGGTGTTCCAAAGCGAACGCGAAACACGCCACCGTGAAGCGATCAACCAGCTGCTCGCACAGGGCGATGCCTATTACTGCTATGCCAGCGAAGAAGAAGTCGAAGCCATGCGTGAGCGAGCGCGGGCGCTCGGTAACAAACCACGCTATGACGGCACCTGGCGCCCAGCTCCCGGCAAGACACTCCCGGAGCCGCCGCCCAACGTTGCACCGGTGGTGCGCTTCGCCAATCCGCAGTCGGGCACGGTTCATTTTAGCGACAGCATCCGAGGCGAAGTCGCCATCGACAACACCGAGCTCGATGACCTGGTCATCGCGCGCGGTGACGGCACCCCCACCTACAACCTGTGTGTTGTGGTCGACGACCTCGACGCCGGCGTGACCGACATCATCCGTGGTGACGACCATGTCAACAACACACCCCGCCAGATCAACATCGCCCGCGCTCTGGCCGGTGCCGAGACTGAACTACCGAGATACGCGCACGTACCGATGATTCTCGGCGCGGATGGCGCACGCCTGTCCAAGCGCCATGGCGCCGTCGACGTGCTAACGTTCCGCCGCGACGGCATCCTGCCAGCGGCACTACTAAATTATCTGGCACGACTCGGCTGGTCCTACGGCGATCAAGAACTGTTTAGCGTCGACGAGCTCGTCGACAAATTTACCCTCGAGACGGTCCAGGCCAAGGCCGCTGTATTCGATCCGGACAAACTCGCCTGGGTCAATCAGGAACACATCAAGACGGCCGACCCGGCAGCCTTGACCGACGAACTCGCCTGGCACTTGCGCGTGTTCGGCGTCACCGACGTCGACCAGACCCGGTTGGCAGAGATCGCGGCGGTCCAGCAAAAACGCGCCCGAACCATGCAAGACATGGCCCGGGATAGCTTGTATCTGTTCCAACCGGTTGCAGCTTACGACGACAAAGCCGTGCGTAAACACATCCGGACCGGCACCGCAGCTGTGCTGGCTGATCTGCGCGAGCGGCTAATGGCACTGGCCGACTGGCACGCCGATGCGCTTGGCGCGACCGTCCAAGCTGTAGCCGGCGATCACGAGATTGGCATGGGTAAAGTCGCGCAGCCGCTACGCATCGCGCTGACCGGCACCCCCGTGTCGCCGCCGATCGACCAAACGCTGGCGCTGCTTGAGCGCGAGACCGCGCTTACCCGACTGGACGATGCAGTCGCAGCTTTCGCCGACGACAGCGACGAAACTGGCAACGCATAACGGCTGAGCGCAACACGCTGGTCATTTATTCCAACGCCGCGTCGCGGATCGCGCCGCGGCGTTGGCCGGTCGCGCGACCAGGCCACTCTGGCTAAGAACCACCGTATAGCGTGCACCAGCCGCCATCGGCATATAGGCCGAACCGCCGTATCGGGTATCCACCAAGCCAAGCCAGTTGGCAAGCCACCAGACGTCCAGCCCGGCACCACTGTTGCCGAGATCATAGGCAGTATGCTGCGCTTGTCGAGCACGTTGGAGCGACTGATAGCGCCCCGTCAGACGCGTCAGACGGTAGCGCGCATCCAGCCCAACCATATTGGCCCAACCACGCCATTTAAGCACCCGCGCATCCAGTCGCCACGAAGCCCCGGCGACCTCGAAAGTCCGCCCAGATCCGTGAGCCGGCCGAATCTGTACGCGAAACAAAGCGTCGCCGACTTTATGGCTCGCCAAAGTCGCGACGGGCTGCTCGTAGGTCAGGCGCTGATACGTATACAAATTGAATAATACGGCCACACCGAGGCCACCGAGTGTCAGCAGCACACCGCCACCGACACCGCTGCGCGAGGCACGTGCCAGACGTCGGCGTCGGGCATGCAGCCCAGCCCGCAGCAATAACAGGGCACCGCCAACGAGCAAGACGGCGACAATCAAATTCACGCCGATCATTGCTTAGCTACCGGACCAATCACGCAGTGCTGGCGGTGGTCATCCCCGGAAAACGCGAATGTGGATGGCAAGCGCCCATGGCGAGCCATGCTTAGTGGCCGTTCGAGGATCGCCCCAACCACTGGTCCATCTTGGCCGCAGCCTGCCTGCGCACATCGGCGTCGATGTAGTGCGCGATGGTCATAACAGCGAGCGTGATGGCACCGAAGTCATCGGTTAGACCAACGCCAGCGAGCCAGTCGGGCACCGTATCCATGGGCAGAATCAGATACCCCAAGGCACCATAAGCCGTAGCACGCGCCCAGGGTGGCGTTTCTGGCTTGTTGGCCGCGTAATAAAGCTGCAGTGCTTTTTCGAGCAGCTCGGTGCCAACGCGCCCGGCGATGCGACCGAGCTTGCGCCACAAACCACGGGTCGAATAATGCCCCGCGTAGTGACGAACGCTCACGGGCACCGGCAGATTGGTTTCGGACACTGAGGAGTCGTTGCTCATGGCCGCCTCCGTTTCAGCCTGCGATTTACTGTTGCCAACACTAGCACCCGCACGTTGTCGACGCGGCATTGCATCAGCGCTGACAAACCGGACAAAAGAAAGTGTTGCGCTGGGCGATGATCTCGGCACGAATGGGCCCGCAACCACGCGGGCACGGCTCACCGGAGCGGCCGTAGACGGCCAAATCGAGCTGGAAATAACCGCGACCGCCATCGGCGCCGACATAATCGCGAAGCGTCGTGCCACCGGCGCGGATCGCGGCCATCAATGTCTCGCGAATGGCGCTGGCCAGCCTGGCATAGCGCGCGCGCCCAACCCGACGCGCTGGACGTCGCGGGTGAATTCCCGCCTGATGTAACGCCTCGGATGCGTAAATGTTGCCGACCCCTACCACGATGCGGTGATCCATGATCAGGCTCTTGACTGCGGCTCGTCGGCCGCGCGCTGACTGATACAGCCAGTCACCGTCGAACACGTCGTCGAACGGTTCGGGACCGAGCGCCGACAACAGTGAAAAGGACGCGGCAGTCTCGCCCGGCAACCAGAAAATCGACCCGAAACGGCGAGCGTCGTTGAAACGGATCGCGGTGTCATTATCCAGCACCACGTCCACATGATCGTGCGCCGCTGGCGCCAAATCCGCCGGCACCACGCGCATCTGGCCCGACATGCCCAGATGCACACAGACCGTGCCGGCCGCACTGTCGAACAAAAGATATTTGCCACGACGACGCAGCGCGGTCAGTGTCTGTTCGGGCAGTTCTTCGGCCAGGGTTGGCGTCACCGGCCATCGCAATCGAGACTCACGAACGACGACGGTGTGTACAACCTGGCCGACGACGTGCGGCGCCAAACCGGCGCGGGTCGTTTCGACCTCGGGCAACTCGGGCATCCGCGAATTATCGCATGCGAGCGGCTTTCACTCGGTTCGTGGCGTATCGCAGAGCCAACACCGATCGAATTGACCGGGGATAGATTCACTGCAACCCGGGCACGTCCAGGCGTTCCCGCTGTCCACCGGCCCCTGCTCGAAAGCGTCGATCAACTCGCGTGCGCGCGGACGCTCATCGGGATCGGCAACGCTGACGCGGGGCGCCAAACTGGCCGGCAGCGCGGCGGCACCCGCCCATGTGTTGTCCTGTTCAACCCGGGCGTCGATGCCGTAGGCGCACAGCATATCCTTGACGATTTCGGCATTGACGGCGTCCCTGGCCACATATACCTCGTTTTCAGCCATCAACGACCCCGATGGCCGGCCGCGATAAGCGACCGGGCGCTTTTACTAAGCTCACGACAAACATAACAGCGGCGGCGATCCACGAGCTACTATCGCTTTGGTGTATTCGCCTCAATCGACTACTACAAGACCAGCCGGCGGCAGCTACACAAACTGAGGCGCCAAAGGCGATACGACTTTAGTCGGTTGCGGCGGTCACCAACCGCAGAATATGCTCCATTTCAGTGGCTCAGCCAAGCGAGGCAACACGATGACGGATTCGCCGATTGATTCGGTACTCGAAGAGTCCCGTACTTTTCCACCACCGCAACATTTCGTCGACAGCGCCAATCAAACGCCAGCGGACATCAACCAACTTTATGACACCGCAGCGAGTGATCATACTGGCTTCTGGGCCACCCAGGCGCGACACCATCTCGATTGGCATCAGCCATTTTCGAGCGTCTTGAACGCTTCCGATGCGCCCTTTTTCCGCTGGTTCGAAGACGGCGAACTAAACGCCGCTTACAACTGCCTCGACCGACACTTGCCGGAGCGCGCCGACCAAACGGCGATCATCTTCGAAGGCGACGACGGCCAGGTCGAAAACATTACTTTTCAGGACCTGTTCGCACGGACTTGTCGTTTTGCCAACACGCTGAAAGCGAGCAACATCGGCAAAGGTGACCGCGTCATTATCTACCTGCCGAATATCCCCCAAGCCGTGGTCGCCATGCTGGCGTGTGCACGTATCGGCGCGATTCATTCGGTTGTCTTTGGTGGTTTTTCCGCACCCGCCATTCGAGATCGGATCAATGATGCCGAGGCCCGGGCGGTCATCACCGCCGACGGCAATTATCGCGGCGGCAAACTGATCCAACTGAAAAAAACCGTCGACGAAGCCCTCGCGGAGGGTTGCGACTCGGTCGAAACAGTATTTGTCTATCGGCGCGCGGGTATCGACATCGACTTGAACTCGGCACGCGACGTGGACTGGGACAAAGCCGTAGCGGAACAATCAACCCAATGCCCGCCCGTCGCCGTCGACTCGGAGCACCCGCTATTCATCCTCTACACGTCCGGCTCAACCGGGCGACCGAAAGGCATCTACCACTCGACCGGTGGGTATCTTTTGGGCACGATCTGCACCTGTCGCTGGACGTTTGATCTCGGCGAACGCGACATTTTTTGGTGTACAGCCGATGTTGGCTGGGTTACGGGCCACAGCTACATCGCTTACGGCCCCACGGCTTGCGGCGTCACGCAGGTGATGTTCGAGGGCGTGCCCACTTATCCCGAGCCAGACCGGCTTTGGGCGATGGTCGAGCGACACGGCGTCAGCGTGTTCTACACGGCGCCCACTGGCATCCGTGCGTTGATGCGCCAGGGCGATGAATATCCCGAGCGTCACGACCTGACCAGTCTGCGCCTGCTCGGCACGGTCGGCGAGCCGATCAATCCAGAAGCCTGGATGTGGTATTACCGCGTGATCGGCGGCGAGCGCTGCCCAATCGTCGACACTTGGTGGCAAACCGAAACCGGCGCACACATGATTACCGCGCTGCCGTCATACACCACGACGCGACCCGGTTCGGTCTCGAAACCACTGCCGGGTATTTCGGCAGACATACTTGATGAATCGGGTGAGCGCGTCGAAACCGCCAATGCCGGTGGCTATCTGGTCATACGACAGCCCTGGCCCTCCATGCTGCGTGGTATCTGGGGCGATCCCGAACGCTATCGCGAAACCTATTTCGGCCTGTTCGACAGCTTTACCTACGTCGCCGGCGACTCGGCACAACGCGACGCCGATGGCAACTTCCGGATACTCGGCCGCACCGACGACGTGGTCAACGTCTCCGGTCACCGGCTCGGGACCATGGAGGTCGAATCGGCGCTCGTAGCGCATAAATCGGTTTCGGAGGCCGCAGTCGTCGGGCGCCCGCACGACGTCAAGGGCGAAGCAATCGTCGCCTTTGTCATACTACAGGCCAACGCCAGTGCCGATAATTTGGCCGACGAATTGCGAGAGTGGGTCAGCAAGCAACTCGGCGCAATCGCCAAACCCGAGGAAATCCGATTCACAGACGGACTTCCCAAGACGCGTTCGGGCAAAATCATGCGCCGTCTCGTGCGCAGCGTGGCCCGGGGGGACGAAATCACGCAGGACACCTCGACGCTGGAAAATCCCCAGATCGTCAAACAACTACAAGCCGAAGGGCATTGAGCCACACGCCGGCTCAAGACACCACCGGCCAACACGGGCAACCGTGGCCGAGGTGTCTTCGAGCCGGCGCCATGCAATGGCTTGACGATCCCGATGCGGGGGCGGCCTGCGGTCGATAAAAGTTGCGCCAGTCGCGCGTACACGGTACAAACGAGGTATACGTGGACGAGTGAGGACGCCGGGCGTGATTAATCAAGGCGCGATTCCGCGGATATTGAAACTCGATGTGGGCGGGCTGCCAGTCGCATGGATCGACTGGCGGGAAGCCGTCGGCCTCCATTTCACCGACAAGGTCGCGTGGGGAGCCGGCAGTGCCAAAATTCGGCTACGCGGTGGCCGCTCCCGCGAGACCGGCCGCCGCAGCAGCATCGACATCGACTCGATCATCGCGGTCGAGGACCGGTCGCACCGCTACAGTCAAAATCTAGTGCCAACGCTCACACGGCGCGAGCTCTATCACCGAGATGGCGGCCTATGCCTCTACTGCGGTGACCATCTGACCTATGCCCGCATGCAGATCGAGCACGTCGTGCCCAAATCCTGCAACGGCGCCCACGAATGGACCAACGTCGTGTCGGCGTGCGGGCCATGCAACCGCCGGAAAGACAACCGAACACCGGAACAAGCCGGTATGAAACTGATGGCCCTGCCCTACGAGCCCAACCTGGCTGAATGGCTGATCCTGTCCAACCGGCGGATACTCGCTGACCAACAAGCGTTTCTGGAACGGCTTGCACCCCGGCGAGGCCGCGGCCTGTCATAAATCGATCGCCGCGGCATCCCCACGCGGACGTGACATCGAATCCAAAATTACGTTGAACAGTGCACACTCGCATCCCCCCACCGCCGGCATTGTCGCCGGCGGCACCGGCCAGCGGTTCGGCGGCGCCGACAAAGGTTGGGTACGCGTTGCCGGCCGACCACTCATCGAACACACCGTCAATCGAGTCGCCGGCCAGTGCGACCCGATTCTGATCAATGCCAACCGCAACCTCGACGCCTACCGGGCACTGGGCTTTGGCGTTTTCCCAGATAGCGACATCAACAATGGCCCGCTGGCCGGTATCGAAACGTTATTCCACGCGAGCCTTGCCGACCTTTTACTGATCGTCCCCATCGACACGCCGCTATTACCAACTGATCTGGCCAACCGTTTGTTTGACGCACTGACGGCGTCCGCGGACCTGGCCATCGTGCGGACACCAGCTGGGCCACAGCGTATGCATGCGCTTTGCCGCCGTCGCTGTCTCGAGCGTCTTGTCGCCGCGCGCGCGGCCGGCATCACCAGCGTAGGCGAGTGGCAGGCCGATCTACACTGTGCCGAGGCCGTTTTCGAATACGACACCCCTTTCCTCAACGTAAACACACCCGCCGACGTGGCAAACGTTGAAAAGCAATTGGAGCCCACATGAGCCCTCCCGCCGATATGCTGACGTTTGATGAAGCCCGACAGCGCATTCTGGCTGCCACCAAACCGGTGGCTAACGTCGAGACAATTAGCCTCGACGCGGCACTGGGCCGTATTCTGGCAACCGATATCGTGGCACCGATAGACGTGCCGGGCGCCGCGAACTCGGCCATGGACGGCTTTGCCATGGCCGCCGATACGGTATCGGCCGATACCGGCGCAACACTGGTGGGCACCGCCCACGCCGGTCATCCATTTACTGACAACGTCGGCGCGGGCGAATGCGTACGGATCATGACTGGCGCGTGGCTGCCCACTGGCACCGATGCCGTTGTCATGCAGGAACAGGCCCAGATCAATGGCCAACACGTAGCGCTCGATGCCGCACCGGCACCCGGCGCCCATGTGCGCCCGGCGGGCGACGACATCTGCCGCGGCCAGCGTGTATTAGCCGCTGGCTCATATCTGCGGGCGACGGATATCGGCGTGTTAGCGACCCTCGGGCAGATGTCAGTGCCAGTCTTTCGACGGCCCTGCATCGCTTATTTTTCGAGCGGTGACGAGCTACAGCCGCCGGAGCGCGAACTTGGGCCGGGCCAACTGTACGACAGCAATCGCCCCATGCTGGCAGCCCTGTTGGCCGAACTCGGATTCGACACACTTGACCTTGGCCGGGTGCCCGACGATCCGCAAGCACTTGAAGCAGCCCTCGAACGTGGCGAATCAGCCGACGCGATCGTCAGCACCGGCGGCGTATCCGTCGGCGATGCTGACTTCGTGCGCGAAACACTGGCGGCCAAGGGCAACGTCGATTTCTGGCGGGTCGCGATCAAACCCGGCAAGCCGCTGGCGTTCGGGCATCTCGGCGGCACCGGTTTCTTCGGCCTACCGGGCAATCCAGTCTCGGCGGCCGTGACGTTCACACAGCTTGTGCGACCAGCGCTGGCGCGCTTAGCCGGTGGTCAGCCCGCCGCTGCCCAACGCCATCAACGCCAACTCGCCGAGACCATCGAACGCAAACCAGGCCGAACCGAGTTCATGCGTGGCCAACAGTTGACGAGCGACGCTGGCCAGGCCTATGTGCGCGCCCTGGGACACCAGGGCTCGGGCGTATTGAGCTCGATGGGTATAGCCGACTGTTTCATTGTCCTGCCCGCCGACAGCGAAGGCGCCGCAGCCGGCTCAGCGGTCAACGTCGAGCCTTTTGCACAACGGCTCTGGGCTTGATCAGCCAGCCGCCGTCAGTCGCCTATCGATCCACGCGCTCAGGTCAGCCAGCACATCATCACCGGCCGACTCGAACAACAGATCGTGTCCAGCGCCGTCATAACAGTAATGCGAGACGTCGCGATAGCCATCGTTGGTGAGCTGCCGTGCCAAACGACGCGGCTCTCGGCCTTGCTGGCCAACCGGATCCCGACGACCAGCTAGAATGAGCACCGGCAACTCAGGCGGGACGCGCAGCCGCCGCGAGCGTCGACCGGCCTCGGCGGCACCAGCCAGCACCCCCGCCAGCGTCTGAAGCCGCAATACGCCGCCACACAATGGATCCGCCGCGTAGGCGGCTGCTGGCTCGACGGCACACATGCGCCACATCGTTGGCGACCCCGATGCGTCCCTGGCCACGCCTCGCTTATGTCCAGCCCGCCGTTGATAGACACGCGCGGGCCAACGATCGAGCCATGTTGCCGACGCTGTCGGTCCACGGCACCCATATCCAAGCCGACTCAACCACCGCATCAACGTGCGCCTGGGCCGGCCGACGCCGCCAGGGCCGATCAGTACAGCCCCCGCATATTGACGCCCCTGCGCCTGAACCGCGCTTTGGACCAAATCAGTGCCGGCATCCCCAAGTCCGACCAGAAACACCGGCTTAACGCCGAGTTCAGCCAACGCATATCGACGCACGCGCCCAATATCGGCGATCAGGGTTCGCCAAACCGGACGCGGCTCGACCATACCGTGGTCGACCGCGTGCGTGGTTTCGCCGTGGCCTCGAAGATCGCAAGCGACAACATCCACGCCCGAGTCGGCGAGGTGCTTCGCCCAACGATTGTGGCGTCCCGTGTGGTCACGCAGATCGTGAACCACAATGACGATCGCCCGCGGCTGCTCACCAGCCCAGTGGCGTACGGCCAGCGGCCAACCGTCATCGGCCACGATGGTCCGCGGCTCAGGCACGGCCGCACCGGCATGCGATGCCACGGGCATCGTCTCTGGGGTCGGCTCAGCCAAGCAGGTGCGCCACGGCCTCCCGCTCACTGCGGAGTTCGTTTTCGGTTTCGGCGATCTTGGCGCGCGCGAATTCGTCGGATTCGAAACCCTGGACGATTTCGTATTCACCGTCGCGACAGATCACCGGATACGAGAACATGATTCCAGGCTCGATACCGTAGCTCCCATCGGCCGGGATAGCCATGCTGACGATCGTCTCGGTGCCCTGGACCCAGTCACGAACCTGGTCGATGGCCGCCGAGGCCGCCGAAGCCGCACTGGACGCGCCACGGGCATCGATAATCGCCGCACCACGTTTCTGAACCGTCGGAATGAACGACTGCGCGTACCAATCATGGTCGACGCAGTCGAATGCCGGCTTACCGGCCACACGTGCGTGGCTGATGTCGGGAAACTGGGTCGCGCTATGATTGCCCCAGACGAACAGGTTGTCGATATCGGTGACGTAGCTGTCCGTCTTCAGTGCCAACTGACCGAGCGCACGATTGTGGTCGAGGCGCATCATGGCGCTAAAGCGGGTTGCGTCCATATCCGGCGCGTTCGCTTTGGCGATAAGCGCGTTGGTGTTGGCGGGATTGCCAACGACCAGAACGCGCGCATCCGCGGCGGCCACATCGTTGATCGCTTTGCCCTGAACCGAAAAGATCTCGGCATTGGCCTTGAGCAGATCGGCGCGCTCCATGCCTTGCCCGCGCGGTTTGGCACCGACAAGCAGACAAATATCGGCGTCCGCAAACGCTTCTTCCGCTTTATCGGTGCCAAACAGACCGTGAACCAGCGGGAACGCGCAGTCGGTGACTTCCATCATCACGCCGTTCAGGGCATCAAGCGCCGGTGGGATCTCCAATAACTGGAGGATTACCGGCTGATCCGGGCCCAGCATATCGCCGGCCGCTATACGAAAGATCAGCGAATAACTGATCTGACCGGCACCGCCGGTAATGGCCACACGAACGGGTTGTTTCATGGTCGACTCCATATCGGGTAGAACGAGCGCACGTATCTCACTAACTTAAGATCCCGCAGGATAGCGCAGGCAGCCACGCTAAGCATCCGGTATGCGATATAGCGGGCGTCGTTTACGACGATCGCAACGATTCCGACTGGTTCCGAAGCTTTGCGCACGCCACGCGACACCCGGCCAGTGCGACCGATAGCCAATCATCGATCGCCCCGACCAGCGCAGGCCAGGGTTAGTCGTCGATACGAAACGCCATCGTGGCCTGGATAGCTTTCTGCCAGCCTTTGTAGCGCTTCTCGCGCTCTTTTTCACTGATGTTCGGCTCGAACGTCTTGTCGACCTTCCAAATCTTGGCGATTTCTTCTTTCGACGTCCAGAAACCGACCGCGAGACCAGCGAGATAGGCCGCACCCTGGGCCGTCGTTTCATTAACGCCGGGTCGCAATAGGTCCACACCAAGCATATCCGCCTGGAATTGAGCGAGGAAATTATTGTTGATAGCGCCGCCGTCGGCGCGCAATTCCTTCAACGACTGCCCGGCGTCGGCCTGCATGGCGTCAAGCACATCACACGTCTGGTAGGCCATCGATTCAACCGCCGCACGGATGAAGTGTTCTTTTTCGGTTCCGCGCGTCAACCCGAATACGGCGCCGCGACAGTGGCTTTCCCAATACGGAGCGCCCAATCCGACAAACGCCGGCACAAAATACACACCGTCGTTGCTGCCCGCGCGCTCAGCGTATTCCTCAGTATCACCCGAGCGACCCAGCATGCGCATGCTGTCTCTGAGCCACTGTACGACCGATCCGGCCACGAAAATCGACCCTTCGAGCGCGTATTCGACCTGGCCATCGATACTCCAGGCAATCGTGGTCAGTAGGCCATTCTCGGAAAGCTGCGGTGTCGTGCCGGTATTCATCAGCGTAAAACAGCCGGTTCCATAGGTATTCTTGGCCATACCAGGATCGAAACAGGCCTGACCGAACAGCGCCGACTGCTGATCGCCGGCGATACCGCAGATCGGAATTTGTCGGCCGAACATATAACGCGCATTAATGTGGCCATAAACCTCGCTGGAAGATTTGACTGCCGGCAACATCGACGCAGGCACGTCGAATAGATCCATCAAATCCTGGTCCCACTGGCAGTTGTAGATATCGTAGAGCAACGTGCGCGACGCGTTGGTGACGTCGGTTACATGTGCTTCACCGCCGGTCAGATTCCAGATGACCCATGTATCCATGGTTCCGAATAAAAGTTCACCGTTGTGTGCGCGTTCGCGCACACCCTCGACGTTATCGAACAACCATTTGATCTTGGTGGCCGAAAAATAGGCGTCGAGTAAAAGCCCCGTCTTATCGTGGATCAGCTTCTCGGTGGCATCGTCACGCATCTCGTCGCAGATCGCGGCCGAATGCCGGGACTGCCAGACGATAGCGTCATAAACCGGCTCGCCGGTATTTTTGTCCCAGACGACAGTCGTCTCGCGCTGGTTGGTGATACCGATCCCGGCGATTTCCGACACGGGCACGCCGGTGTCGTTGAGCAACTCGGTCACCGTGGTCATCACCGTCGTGATAATGCTGCGCGGTTTATGCTCAACCCAACCCGGCTTCGGAAAGATCTGCTCGAACTCACGCTGGGCGATACCGGCGATTTCCCCATCGTGGTTGAACAGGATGGATCGCGAGCTGGTCGTTCCTTGATCGATGGCCAGCATGTACTTCTTGGTCAATTCGTTTTACTCCTCTGACAATGCCGGACTAAACCCGGTCTTGGCGTTGGACACGCACTCGTGGCTAGGTAGGAAAATCGGAGCAGCCATCGATAGACGACGGCGCCAAGCACGCCACCGACAAGCGAATTCGCCAGCACCGGCTATCCAGGTGTTATGTCGACCGGGCCCAACCATCGACCGCCAGGCGACACACCAGGAGCCAAAATCGCGGGCGGGATGCGACGCGCCGATCAACAGCGCCCCCGAGCGCGCGGCGCTATGTCGTTGTATGGCCGAGTGATCGCAAAAATATCGAAGCCCAGCCCGGCTACCCAAATGAACGAGGTAACAAAACCAAATAAGGTCGAGGCGGCTGCGCTTGGGCGGGGGGGCAAATGCCGCCTCGGCGTGCATCGAAGTCTTACTGCCACCGCCGCGTTCCGCGTCGCCGGCGGCTTCCGAGATGCGCGCATCGATCAGTCGATGCATTGAAAAACGTTTTGTTTCATCCGATGAGCCGACTCTTTTAACAGATACTTGCCCTGTGCGTCGCGCGACAAACGATGTGCTGGTATCGACGCGCTACGCCGGTCAGAAACCACGCCGTACACTCGCTGGCGACTGAATCTCGGCGAGAGCCTTGTCCTTGGCCCGCCAACGCGCCTCAAGAAACGCACGGATTGCATCAACGGCATCGGGATCAGAGGTTGCATCCGCGGTCAAAAACTCGGGCGGCACTTCCAGCCGCTGCAACCGTAATACCACGGTACTGATGCGACCCGTTAAAACGGCCCACAGGGTTGGCGCGGGCGCATCCACGTAACCGATGCTGAGATCGAGTATACCGTCCAACGACGCCCCGAAGCCGCGAACAGCATATCGCAGTCCGCCCGTACGTGGCGGCAGTAACGTTTTATACGGCGAGTCGACCGCACGGCGCTTCGCGGCCGTGGAACGCGTACCTTCGGGGTAGTTGACGAAGGTAATTGAGTGGTCACGGAAACCGCGGCAGGCGTGCTCGATCGATTCGGCATCACGTCCGCGCAGGGCTGGATTGCGGCGCACCGCCTCGCGGCTGTGGCGATCCACAAAGATATAGTCCAACGCCCAGAATGCCAGCCCGATGACCGGCAGGCGCCGCAGCGATCGCTTCAGACAAAACCGCGGGAACGGAAAGCGGCCATCGAGTGCATAAACCAGAAACAGTGGATCGGCTGCGCATTGATGATTGCCGATCAGCACAAAACGACCGTTTAAGCTGTCACCGGCCTCATGCTGGAGCGATACGCGGACGCCACTGATCGCTATCACAACGGCGTTGCAGGCACGCGCCCAATACCGGGCAACGGCGATCGCAGCCCGACCCGCGCGTTCGCGAGCTCGCTCGCTGCGCGCCACGCGTTTGGCAAGGGCGACCGGCACCAACGGTATGACACCCGCCAATGTGATGAGCACGATACCAACAATCGAGGCCATAGCACGTGCCACTCGCAGCAGGCGAATCAACACAGTCAGCCCCGGGCATCCGGCCTAGCCGGTACCGAATTCGTGGACGGCGTCGACGAGCGCCGCAACCCGGTCCGGCTCGACCTCCGGCGTGACGCCGTGGCCAAGGTTGAACACATGGCCGGCGTGCGGCCCGAACGAATCGATGATGGCCGCAACCTCGCGTCGAATAGCTGCAGGACGGGCATATAACAATGCAGGATCAGCGTTGCCTTGTAGGGCGACGCGTTCGCCAACGCGGGCCCGAGCCGCCCCCATGCTCAAGGTTTGATCCAATCCGAGTGCGTCGGCACCGGAGTCGGCCAACGATTCGAGCCAACCGCCACCGCCCTTGGTAAATACGATTACTGGCGCCGGATCGAGCTGGTCGATGATCCTGCGGATATAGGCTAGCGAGAAGGTTTCGAATGCGGTTGTCGATAACGTGCCGCCCCAAGTGTCGAAGATCTGCACCGCATCGGCACCA
Organism: Salifodinibacter halophilus; assembly: GCA_012999515.1. Classification (NCBI taxonomy): domain Bacteria; kingdom Pseudomonadati; phylum Pseudomonadota; class Gammaproteobacteria; order Salinisphaerales; family Salinisphaeraceae; genus Salifodinibacter; species Salifodinibacter halophilus. The sequence goes on from JABEEB010000001.1 coordinate 1,413,005, forward strand.
GCCCGAATCTGGGCGTTAAGATAATCGGCTGTGGTATCGGCTAGCAAAGTTAGCAGACGGTGCAGCGCGGCCGGCTCATCGTACGCCAACGCCTTGACGTGGCGATAAATCTTCGACGGGCCGCCTTCCACCATGTACGTGGCCAACGTCCAGGGGCTGCCGGCAAACCCGATCAGCGGTTTGCGGCCAGCCAGTTCACGTTTGGTCAAGCGCACGGCCTCCGGCACGAACGCCAGATCCGACTCGATTGCCGGTCTACGTAGCGCGTCGATTGCCGCCGGTGTTCGCACCGGATGCTCGAAATGCGGCCCCTCACCGGCCACGAAATGCAGCCCAAGGCCCATCGACGCCGGGATGGTCAGAATGTCCGAAAATAGGATCGCCGCGTCGAGATCGAAACGCGCTAGCGGCTGCAGCGTGATCTCGCAAGCGGTCGGCGGATCCTGACACAGCGCCAGAAAGCTACCGGCGCGCTCGCGCAACCGCCGATATTCGGGCAGATAGCGGCCAGCCTGGCGCATCAGCCACACCGGTGTTGTATCGACCGGCTCGCGTGCTAATGCCTTCAGGAGTCTTGATTGTTCACTCAAGTGCCCACCTCCGCGCGGGCCGTCTGGATTTCGCGTTGAATACGGGCCGCTTCGGCGGCCGGCTCGCTAGCGTCGCGGATGGGGCGGCCCACCACGATATGATCGGCACCAGCAGCGATCGCTTCGGCCGGTGTCATCACGCGCTTTTGATCGTCGGGGGGCGCTTCGTCATTAGTGACTGGCCGGATACCGGGGACGACGGTGGTCAATGCCGACGGTGCTTCGGCGCGCAGACGCGTCAACTCCATTCCGGACGATACGACACCGTCGCAGCCAGCCTCCAACGCGCGCCGGGCCCGCGAGAGCACGAGTTGACCAACATCGCAGTCGAACCCCAGATCGTCCAGATCGCCACGATCGAGACTAGTCAGCGCCGTGACCGCAAGCAGCCGCGTATTCCCCTGTTTGGCCGCGGCAGCGGCTTCCATTATCGCCTGATTGCCATGAACCGTGATGAAATCGACCCCGCGCGCGGCGAGTTGACGCACAGCTGCGGCCACGGTGGCCGGAACATCGAACAGCTTGACGTCGACGAACACCCGTTTGCCGCATGCGGCCAGCCAGTCGATCAACTCGAAGTAGTCCGGCGTCATCGCCAGCTCCAGACCGACCTTGTAAAAGCAGACATGGTCACCGAGCGCCTCGACCATGCGTCGCGCAGCAGCCGCGTCGGCCACATCGAGCGCCACAATCAGGCGCTCGGCATCCGGAATGGGCGGCGACGACTGTACATCAGGATTTCGCATTCAAATTCCAATCAAAAACGCGTTCGGCGCACGATCGAGGCGCATCGGCGGCCACGCTCACCCTAAGCGTGTTCTCGCCACCGCATCGGCGCTTGTAAAGACTTGCAAAATTTCACTTGCAAGCAACACGCGCCCACGTCGGCATGCTCAAACAGCGGCATCCACCCGCTTAACTCAATGGTCTCCGATGATGCATTCACCAACAAGGGCATAAGCACGATAACGCAATGCAATCGTGCATGCCGCACTTATTGATTGCTTTGATCAGCGTTGCCGAGCCGGGCGGCGCCGAGCATATCCCACGACAATTGTGGTTTTCACTCTACCCAGCGCAGCTCGTCGTGTCTTGTCATGTTCTTATGGCGATTTAACGGCGACCCTGAACTCAGGCGCTGCGTGACACCGATAGCGCGTTGTGATTGGATTGGCGCCGTTCGGCGTCGGGGTCGATCGTGGCTGGATAAGCCGCCAGGCTATCGATCCATTCGCCCGATAACCGATGTTCACGTGCGCCCGCCAGCACATAGTCGAGGTACCACTGATAAGGCTGGCGCGTGGTGTCGCGGTATTCCGTCAAACCACGATAAACGGCCGCATTGATCGTCGACCCGCCGCACAGGACATCCAACCAGACGAATTCATAGGCCGGACCTTCAGCGGCGTGCAAGTATTCAAGCTGGCTGGCGTCGATTTCGAAGCAGACGCCGTGGACCACGTCGTCGCGACGGCCGGTGGCCGCGATATTGCACTTGGCCGACCCATCGCTGCTCATCAAATCCAGACCAAAGATGTGTCCAGCCATCGTCGCTGGCCCAAGCGGGCGCGCGCTCGACACGCGCGCGGCGAGTCGCCGCGTGCACATGTTCGAACCATAGGCAAAGTAATTCATCGTATTCCGGCGGGAAGCATCAGCATCACCGATCAACCTGCAGAGCGCGATAGTTCAAATAAACCGTTCGCACCAGTATATATTCGAACGGCGAACCGGTTTGGTAATAACGAAACGCCAATGAGTCACGTTTATTCAACGTGTAAGCCGTGTAGTAGGCCGCCTCGGCTGGCCGGTTACCCTGAATCTGCAGTGGATCAAGCTCGAACGACAGCGTCTGATCGCCGGCGAGGCCGACCGCGTCCCGAAGATTGGATGGACCGAAAAACGGCAGCACGAGATACGGGCCGGTCGGCACGCCATAGCGCCCGAGCGTCTGGCCGAAATCCTCATTACGCTGGTACAACCCCATACCGGTCGCCGGGTCGAATAAACCAGCGACGCCAATAGTAGAGTTGATCACGAAGCGCGACAGCGTAATCAGCGACGTCATCGGCTTGAGCTGAAGAACGGCATTGGCGAATGTGGTGATTTCACCGACGTTGCCTAAAAAATTGCCGACGCTCTTACGTGCCAGCTTCGGCGTGACAGCGTGGTACATATGTACCGCCGGCAATAGCACATATTGATCGGCAAGTGCGTTGAAACGATAGATTCGGCGATTAAAACCCGCCCAGGGATCCGTCGCCGCAATTGGATTGGCGGTGGTCTGGGCCGCCGTTCGCGACACCGGCGTGGATTTGTCCAATGTTCTGGGCGGCGGCGTACCGGCACAGCCGACAAGCGCCCAAGCCAGTGCAACGACCGCGCTGGCACGAGTCAGATCGGCGCGATGCGTCATGGCGCCACCGCTTGCTGTATGTCGCGAATGGTCTGACGTGAGGACAGGTTCCCCATATGGCCACCATGCGGCCGAATCTTTAAACGCGTGCCAAAGGTGCGCCGCAAAAATGCAACGTCGCCTTTGCTCAGGATGATGTCGTCAGCATTGGTCATGGCTCGGATACGCTTATCACGCTGCAGAAACCCGGCAATCGAGCGCAGACTGTTTTCGCGTTTTAACTGCTCGAAAGTCAGATGGCGCTGACCACGGTTCCAGTAAGGTAACAGCAGCTTGTGGACATATTGGCCGAAGGACAATTCAAACGCGCGGTGCATCGCCGCCCCACGTCGCTGATAGCGCCCCATCCGCGCGCTCTGCGGCACGACCACGCCAAGATTGGTCAGCGTGTCGGCGGCATACGCCATATTGGCCAGTGCCAGACGAAACACGAGCCCAACACCGCCTGCTAGTTCGCGCTGGCTGGCCCGCCCCGAGCGGTACATGCGATACAGCGCCTCCGTGCTGAATGACAGCGGTTTGCCGTGGCCATATGCTGTTTTGAGTTTGCCGAGCGCGCGCGCAATAAACGCCGGTGTCCCCTCGATTCCGCCGGGAATATTGTCCGCCAGCAGACGATCCATGCGCTGTACCGAATCCCAGACGCTGACCGCCGGATTAATCAGCAAGACATGTTCGAATTCGAATGTGCCACGCTGCGATGCGCGCCGCGCTAGAAAGGCTGCCTCGGTGGCCCCCAGCGAGTAACCGCCGACCGAAAGGCTCGTGATGGTCGTGTGCCGAGCCGCGTCCGCGCGCACACGCCGGAGCAGCCGAGACAAACTGGCCACGTCGGAGCTCATACGTCCCGGCACCGGATGTTCAGCCGCGCCGAGGATGAACGACACACTGGTTGGCGACGGCAGACAGGCGACGCTATAGCCAACTTCGTACAACGCGCGCAACAACGTTTTACATTTCGCCGAGTTGGCGCCAGCCCCAGTGCCCGCGATCAAAACCATTAGCGGTGCCGACTGCGGCTGAGCAGCCAAAACATAGTGCATTGGGCGCGCATACGCCAGCGTTGGCGGCGTAGATCGCTCGACGAGCGGTGCCAGTTTATGGCGATTGATCGGCACATCGTCAGGCAGCTTGGCCTGCTGTGCTGACGGTGTGCCGAGAATTGTTGCGGCCACAGGGTCCTTGATCGGCATCTTTCGGGCGGCATCCGGTCCGTTCCCCGCACCGGGGCCCTGTCGTTGTACTGGCGTACACCCGGCCATTAGCAGCGCCAGGACAAGCATCGAAACGGCAACCGGCCCAGCAAAGCCGCCACTGTCAATCCGACAACGCAAAGTTTGGGCTAAGGCATCGGCAGTGGCGTATCCGGCTCTGGTCAGGCCCACACCATTGCAACCCAAGTGTGACCGGACGCATCGGGTAACGCGCCGATCAGTGTTCTGTCTAAAATCCGCCATGCATGCGTCAGGCTGGTTCAAAACACCGACATTCTGAGCATTGATGCCGACGCTGTCGCGCCCGGCACCGCAAAACGCGCGTTTACCAAACAAGCGTTGCGATGCAATAGGCAATGAGGCGCTCGTTTAGCCAGCAGTCAGTCCTTCCAATCACGCTCTCGGATCGGAGGGTCCGGCGGTGGCCCATCGACAGGCACGTTCGCCAGATCCAGAGACGCGCGCGTCGCGCCACAGCGCCGAGCTGATCGCAGCACCACACCCTCGCCCATGGCACCCCGCAGCACCGGCGCCGCACGACGCATTGTCACGGCAGCCACTCGATAACTGGCCCGATCAAGCGGCCGGCGCTGCATTAAATTCAGCGCCCACTCGGGTAAAAGTGCAGCCCCCGCGCCCAAAAACAGTCGCCGCGACAGACCTGCCGTTTTCGACGGCAACTGGATAGCCTCCAGCCAACTCAGCGCCTCACGGGCGCGCGCATCAAAGCATAGCTCCGGTTGAACCGCACTAAAATAATCATCCATCTGAGACCTGGAGGCCGGCACGTCAGTGGCACCGAGGCGCTCGGCAACGCGGCGCGTTTCATCGAAATAGCGATCGGCCAGCCAGCGCGGCAATGTGATGCCGTTATAACGCTCATAGCCAGCCAGAAAACTGGCCATCTCGGTACAGTGGACCCACGTCAAAAGCTCGGGATCGTGCGCTGAATACGCCACACCACCGGGTGCTGCGCCGTTAACGTGATCGTGAACACGCCGCACGTGTTCGATCAAACGCTCGGCGTCATCGCGCGCGGCGTATGTCGTCCCGGCGACGAACCTGATCGTGCGGCGGAGCCGATTCAGAATATCCTCACGCATACGAGAATGGTCTCGGACACCAGCCAACGCGCGTGGATGCAGCGTCTGGAGCATGAGCGCGGCCATGCCGCCACTCATCATGCCCGGGAAATCGCGATGCACAACCCAGGTGACCGAGCCGGGGCCGAACAAACCGGGATCGCCCAGCGGCGCATCGTAGTCGATGCCAAAATCCTGTCGCGTGGCGATAACATCGACAATCTGCCGGCGCAGCCAGCCGTGGAACAGCGACTGTGTGCGTTGGCCAGGCGTTGTCGAGGCGCGCGTCCGCATGCGAACTCGGCTGAAGCGATAGTCGCTCGAGTTTATTGTTCTCGATTATGCGCGGATTGTCTCCAATTTTCACGTGACCGCGTTCTGCAGAGTGTGGAGCATCGTATCGGGTTCGGATGCGATGAGGGGCCGATTGCACTCATCAGCGCTGACAAAACCGGCCGCCGTCATAGCATCGAACATCGAGTCCAACGGCGCATAGTAGTCATCCACGTTGAGCAGCCCAATCGGCTTGGTGTGCCAGCCTAGCTGTTGCCAAGTCAGCATCTCGAAAAGCTCCTCCAGCGTGCCGAGACCACCCGGCAAGGCGATAAACGCGTCAGCCGCTTCGCTCATGGCGAATTTGCGGGCGTGCATGTCGGCCACCACACGCTGCTCAGTCAGGCCATCGTGGGCGACTTCGGCGGCCACCAACGACTCGGGGATTACGCCGAGTGTGTGTCCGCCGGCGGCAATCGTGGCGTCAGCCAGCGTGCCCATCAGACCGATACGCGCCCCACCGTAGACCAAACGTAGACCGCGCTGGGCGATGGCACCGCCCAGCGCACGGGCCGCCTGCACATAGTTTGGCGACTGGCCGGTCCGCGAGCCGCAATACACGCAAACCGATTGGATCAAGGACATAACGATTCAACGCCATTTAGAAAGTGGCGGCAGTATAGCGTGCCCGTACACATTCCCGGCAGCACCCCGGGAAGCGCGCACCGGCCGTTTCTGCGATGATAAAGGGGTTTTGAGCCGGCGCGATCAACGACCGGCGCCGACGAGTTGTGCGATTACATGGAGACAAGTACCGAACTGTGGCTGGTCACGATTAGCGGATTCGCGGCACTGATCGTGGCCGATTTCTGGACGCACGTGCGGCGTTCACATACACCGGGATTGCTCGAATCCGGGCTCTGGTCGCTTTTCTACATTTTATTGGCCACGGCGTTCGGCGCGATTATGTGGCTCATTTACGGCGCCGAACCCGGGTTTCAGTTTTTTGCTGGGTTTGTGACCGAAAAGAGCCTGTCGGTCGACAACCTGTTCGTGTTCGTGGTGATCTTATCGGCATTTCGGGTGCCCAACGACGCACGCCAGACTGTCTTACTGTTTGGGATCGTGATCGCGCTGCTACTGCGAGGCGCGTTCATCGCACTCGGTCATCAGGCTATCGAGCATCTGTCGTGGACTTTCTACGCGTTCGGCGCATTTCTCATCTACACCGCGATCAAGCTGGCCTGGCCGAGTAACGATAACGACGAACACCACGACGTCATGCACAACCCCATAGTGCGTCTAGTCAAGCGACTCGTGCCGATGTCCGACAACTTCGCGGGTAGCGCGTTGATAACGCGCGTGGGCGGCCGGCGCCTCGCCACACCGATGGTGCTGGTCATTACGGCGATCGGCGCGACCGACGTGCTCTTCGCACTGGATTCAATTCCGGCCATCTACGGGCTGACGCGGCAGCCGTATATCGTATTCACGGCGAATGCGTTCGCCTTGATCGGCCTCGTTCAGCTTTATTTCCTGCTCGGCGAATTGCTCGACCGGCTTATCTATCTCAGCTATGGCCTCGGTGCCGTGCTGTTGTTTATCGGCGTCAAAATGATTTTCGAGGCCCTTCGTGAGAACCAACTCCCATTTATCAACGGTGGCCAGCCGGTTTTCGCCGTGCCCGACATCACAACGTCGGTATCACTGGGTATCATCATCCTTATTCTGACCAGCACGACGATAGCGAGTTTATTGCGCGCACGTTTTAGCTGATTCGAGCCATGGCCAACGATCCTCGTTCACAGCAAACTGGGGACCCGCGCGAAGCGCTGTTTCGCGACTGCGCCACCAAGCTGGCGGCTGGCGACGACGACGCTAACCGTCTGCTGGCCGAGATCTCGAGCCACACCGATTACGCGCCGGGGTGGCGACGACTTGGCAAGACACTCCATGATCTCAGGCGTTTCGAGGCCGCTATCGTCGCCCTGGATACAGCACTTGCGGCCACGCCCGGCGAGCCGACTGCGTCATTGTACAAAGCCGAAACGCTGTTCGAGCTCGGGCGCCTGGTCGAAGCTGACGCCGTACTTGCCCCCGAGCGAATCAACGCTGGCCAAGCCGGCGCGGTCGCCCATTCACGCGGCCGAATCGCCTACGCTGACGGCCGTGTGGCCGACGCGCGGGTCCATCTCGAACACGCCGTGTCAGCCGCGCCCCGGATCGCTAGCGCCTGGTTTCGCGCCGGCCTGGCCTGCCACGCGCTCGGTGACTACATGAGCGGCGCCCAATACTACCGGCAAGCCCGAGCGCGCGAACCACAGATGTTCGAAGCCGCGCTAAACGAAGGCATCTGTCATCAAACCACGGGGGCGATCAACGACGCGCTAGCGGCATACGCGCTCGCCTATCAGCTCGAGCCGAGCTGCCTCGGCCGCATCGCGCACGCCTTGACGACTGGCGCCAGCGGCCGGCTCTGGCTCAATCCGGACGCACTGGCCGCCGAGTTAAGAGGACTCGTCGTTTGAGCGCCGCGCGCGGTATGCGCGGCGGTAGACGCCGGTTTCCGTGGTCAACGATCGCCCCAGGCGATCGAATTCGGCGGTCTGGTCCGCATCCATCGTCTCACAGCGCAGGTTGAACGACTGGCGCGGGACCGGTATGCACTGGACCACAGGCGTACCACGCTCGAGCCGCCCCTCGAAATTCGGATCCGTCCAAACGGCGGGAAACAGGATGCCGACATCGTGATACTGGTCGGCGTCGACCAGCCCTGTCAGCGGCCGAAACGGTAGATCGTCGCGATTGGCTGGCGGCATGGCCAGCAACGACCACCCCGCCGGCAACTCTACCGTCCAGAAACTATTGAATTTGACGACAACCTGACCATCGCGGGCCATCGGACTGCCTTCGACCTGGGCCGGCACGTGAAAACTCAAGGGGGCGCGCGGATGCTGGGCCGCTGCGGGCTCCGGAACCGGCCAGTCCCAGGAAAATACGCCGTCGCGGACATCGATATCGCAGGGCAACGGCATCATGAAGCCGTACTGCATAGCATCCAAAAACGGCGGACATTGCTTCACGGTTCGGATTGGCTGGTCGAGTAACGACGAATGGGCATTGGCCGGCATCGACCGCAACCAGTCGGGCAGTGCCGAGCGCGCGGGCTGCGGTTGCGGCACATGCGCTTCCAGGTTGGGATCACAACGAAATACGATATCCATCGATCCGACCGGCAACAGGCGCCGTACTAATCCGTGCGGCTCAAATTGAACGCGAACGAAATCCGTTCGCGCGAACCGTTATACGGGCGTACCTGATGCTGCAGCCAACCGGGAAACATCAGCAAAAGCCCGGCTCTCGGGGTGAAGGTGATCGTCGTCCCGCCGCTGTTCTGGCCACCGTCGGCAATGATAAGCGAGGGATCGTGCATGGCCACCTGCGGCCCACGGGGGTCCATAATCTCGAACTCACCGCCAAGTGCCGGATTCTCGGCACAGCCACCGTCGTCGACATAGTAAGTCGACGACCACATCGCGCCCGGGTGGCAATGGAAATCGTTGGCGTGGCCGGGACCGTTTATATTGGCCCAGGCACGCCACAGCCAATCGACCGCCAACGCGTTACCCGAACGATCCAGTGTCATCTGGTTGGCCATCGCCTTGCCAGCGTTGACGATGGCGCGCCCACTGTCACCCGCCCACTCGTCGATCGGCGCTGCCGAATGCCACCCACCACGGTTCGACGCGCGCTTGCCAGCCTCTACTTCACGCTGTGCGCGCACTTTCGGCACCAGGTCGGCGTTAATCGCTTCCGCGCCGGGGACTATCGCGGCGACCACGGGCGTGGCGAAAAAATAACCGACGCTTGGATTCAGTTCGGTATCCGAGGCCTCGTTGGCTGCCACCACCGCCTCCTCAATGGTTCGGTTTCATGGATTACACAAAAAAGGCCCGGCGCACGCAAACGCCGGGCCCGGTTCGAACGCTTGTAAGACCGGTTTAACCGCTCAACGCATCCGGATCATCGAAGGCCTTGAGCAACTCTTCGTAGGGCTTGGTCTTGCCCTTCGGATTTTCGTTTTCGACCTTCGGCTTGGGCGCACCCGATGCTTCGAGCCAATGATCCTTGCTCTTCTTCGGATTGAGCTTCGGCGGCGCCTTCTTCAAAACACCAGCCTTGGACAGACGAGCCATGGTCTGATCCATCTTCTCACCCACACTATCCATCGCCTCCTGCGCGGACTTATCGCCAGTGACAGCCGGAGCCACGTTCTTCCACCAGATCGGCGCCAGCTTGGCGTAGTGCGGCACGCCGGTGCCGGTGGGCGTCCAGTACTTCACGGCCGGACTCCGATAGAACTCGACCAGGCCGCCCAGATACGGTGCCGCCTTGGTCATGGCATCCATATCGACATCAGACTTGCGGAATGGGGTCAGAGCCGCGAACAGTTTACGACCCGAGATGGCCTTGCAGGTCGTGAACTGCGCGTACAGCCACGCTGCCTTCATCTTCTTCTTCGGCGTGTATTTCGGCATGGTCCAACTGCCCATGTCCTGATAGCCGACCTTCATGCCGGGTTCCCAGTAGGGGCCGTGCGGCGATGGCGCCATACGCCACTTCGGCGTGCCGTCGTCGTTGACCACCGGTAGACTCGGGTCGGTCAAACTCGACGTGAACGCTGAATACCAGAAGATCTGCTGGGCAACATGGCCCTTGGCCGGCACGGGTCCGGCGCTGTAGAAGGTCAAACCGGTGGCTTCCGGCGGCGCATATTTCTTCAGCCAACTGACGTATTTCTCGATCGCATAGACCGCGGCCGGCCCGTTGACCGCACCGCCACGTTCGACCATGGAGCCAACCGGGTTCATGTCATCGTCGATCCGGATGCCCCAGTCATTGACCGGGCGACCGAATGGAAGGCCCTTGTCACTCATGCCAGCCATCGACAACCAACTGTCGTGGATACGCCAACCAATCGACGGGCCTTTCTTGCCGTAGTCCATGTGGCCATAGACCCGCTTGCCGTCAATGTGTTTGACCTTGTTGGTAAAGAAGTCGGCAATGTCTTCGTAAGCCGCCCAGTTCACCGGCACATTCAGCTCATAGCCATATTCGTTTTTGAATTTCTGCTTGAGATCCGGCCGGTCAAACCAGTCCTTGCGGTACCAGTACAGATTCGCGAACTGCCCCTGCGGCAATTGATAGACCTTGTTATCACCGGGCCAGGTCACCCAATCTTTACCAATGAAGTCATCAAGATCCAACGACGGCAAGGTGATGTCGTCGTTATCCTGCATATAGTCGGTGATCGTATGCGTGACTTCCAGTCGCGGCACCGTGCCGATGAAATCCGAATCGATCGTAAAAATGTCGTAGATGTCCTGATGGGTTTGCGCCTCGGTCAGGAACTTGGACACCGTTTTGCCTTCGCCCATCAGATCGTGTTTGACCGTGATGCCGGTCAGATCCTCGAAGGCCTTCGTCAGGACATTAGACTCGAACTTGTGGGTCCCGGTCGATTCAGAGACCGCGTTGATCGTCATGCCCGAGAACTGCTCGCCCTTTTCGACGAAGAATTCGAGCTCCTTGCGTTGCGCCTCCTTGGAAAGCGACGACGGTTGGAGATAATCCATCCATGCGTCAATTGCTTCCTTACCGGACTTACCGCCGGCTGGATTGGCGCTTTCCGGCACATGACCAAGCTGTGGGAGCCCTTCGATCTGGTTCTTCGCGAAGGCATTGAGTGGCCCCACGAATGCAGTCGCACCTGCGACCGCAGCACCACCTTTCAGTACTTTACGCCTATCGACACTCACGTCCGACAGCTTGCCGGTTCGGCTTGTGCTGTTTTCGTCATCCATGTCGTTACTCCTTAAACTGGCTTTATTAAAACCAAGCGTTGCCATCCCGCTCGGTCATCCACAACGGCGTCTCGACCGATTGAGCGCGGCGCCGTTTTCGTGCCTATTTAGCCGACTGCGATCAAAAGCACCACCCAAACAATCGCGATCGGAATCAATATCCATTTCGTCAGCGGGATGAGCGCAACCCAGATGGCCGTAATGTAAGCCATCGACAACAAACTGATGAACAGCCGATCGCCGCGGGTCGTTTTCATCGGAATGATGTAGCCACGGCGAAAATCCGTCGGGGACACGAGCTCCCAGATGCCCATGCTGACCAGCAGCAGAAATATGCTGCCGAAAAAAAGCGCCGTCGGAAGCGTCCAGTACATCCAACCCAGCATTTTTCGCTCCTAGACGCGGCCGAGCGCGAAGCCCGTCGCGATGTGTTTACGCACAAACCAGATTACGGCCGCCCCGGGGATCAGGCTGAGCGTGCCAATGGCCGCAAGCAAACCCCAGTTCACGCCCTGCACTGAAATCGCGCTGGTCATCGCCGACGCAAATGGCTTGGCATTGGTCGTGGTCAGAGTTTGCGGGATCAGCAGACTAATCCAACTGAACATGAACAAAAAGAATGCTGTCACGCCGATGCCCGAGCGGATCAACGGCACGAAAATCTGGATGAAAAATCGCGGCAGCGAGTAGCCATCCAGAAATGCGGTTTCATCAATAGCGGTGGGCACCCCCGACATGAATCCTTCCAGAATCCAGATGGCGAGCGGCAGATTGAAAAGCGTCTGACAGATGGCCACGGCGATCACCGTGTCGAACATACTCAGCGTGTGATAGAGGTTGAAAAACGGCAACACAAAAACCGCCGGCGGCGCCATCAAGTTGGTCAGCAACCAGAAAAACAGATGCTTGTCACCGAGAAACCGATAGCGCGAAAACCCGTACGCTGCGGGCAATGCCAGCGGCATGACAATGGCGATATTCAACAACACATATTCCAGTGAATGCAGAAAACTGCCCCACCAGAATTCGTTGGTGAAGATCGTCATGTAGTGGGCCACCGTTGGATCGGCCGGCCAGAAGCTGAAAACCGTCTGGATGGCTCGATTGGTCTTGAACGACATGATGATCATCCAGTAGAGCGGCACCATCAGTGCCGCCAGGAAGACCCCTAGTCCGATACGACTCGCCCAGATGCGCATTAGCCTTCCTCTCCGACGGTGCCACTACGAGTCAGCAAGATGTAGAACAAATAACTGATAAGCAGAATAATCAGGAAATACAACGTGCCGAACGCGCCTGCCCGGCCCACGTTGAGTTGGTTGATGGCGATGATCTGCAAAATCTGTGTCAGGAATGTGGTCGCGTCCCCTGGGCCACCGCCGGTGATCAAAAACGGCGCAGCGTAGATCTTGAAGCTGTAGATGAAGCGCAGGATCAACGCGATGGTCAAAACGCCCTTGAGTTTCGGCAGCTCGATGTGTCGAAACACCGCCAAGCGCGACGCGCCGTCGATACGCGCGGCCTGATAGAACGCGCCAGGAATCGCACACAGCCCGGCATAGGAAAGCAGGGCGACCAGTGACGTCCAATGCCAAATATCCATCAGGATCAGCGTCACCCAGGCAGACACCCCGTCGGTCGCGTAGTTGTAGTGGATACCGAGGGTATTGTTTACGAAATTCCCCAGTAGGCCGATATCGCTACGGCCGAAGACCTCCCAGATAAAGCCCACAATGTTCCAGGGCACCATCAGCGGCAACGCTAGGAACACCAGGATGAGGCCCGACCAGCGGCCACCACGTGGCATCGTCAGCGACACGGCAATCCCCAGCGGGATCTCGATAGCCAACGTTACAGCGGTAAAAATCGACTGCCGGCCGAGCGCCTTCAGTATGTCGGGATCGTGCATTACATCCACGAAATGCTCCCAACCGACAAACAGATGAGCGGTCGGACTATAAACCTCTTGGAACGAATAGTTGATGACCGCCATGAACGGGACCAGCGCGTTGAAGAACAACAACAACGCCGCCGGTAATACCAGCAGCCAGGCCCGATTAGTGTGAAAACGGCTATCCATTGGAGCGCTCCGACTGCTTGGTCACGAGGCGGTTGTCGGCATACAGACAACTCCATTCCGGCGGGAAACGAAAACCCGCCCGCGTCGCGTCGACACTGATCGCGTCGTTGGGCACCCGCGCTTTAACCTCGTGCCCGGCGAGTTGCGCCGTCACGATGCGGAACTGCCCCATGGGCACGACCCGGTCAATGGTGACCGGCGTCCCTTCATCTTCGGGCACGAGCTCGACGAACTCAGGACGGATCCCCAGCTGGAGATCCTTCGCCTCATGCTGGGCCGCAGCATCCGCAACCTCCGGACTGAGCTCGATACGTTGATCGCCTATGGAAGCGGCCCCCGATGCGATCGTGCAAGGCAAGAAATTCATCCCCGGGCTACCGATGAAGTAGCCGACGAACGTATGTTCCGGTCGCTCGAACAACTCCTGCGGCGTGCCGACCTGGACCATTTCACCTTCTGACATGACCACGACCTTGTCAGCGAAAGTCAGCGCTTCGGTCTGATCGTGTGTGACGTAGATCAATGTCTTGTTGAACTCGGCGTGGATTTCTTTGAGCTTACGCCGCAGCTTCCATTTCTCTTGCGGGTCGATGACCGTCAACGGCTCATCGAAAAGTATGGCCGTCGTATCTTGGCGCACGAGACCACGCCCCATGGAAATCTTCTGCTTTAACTCGGCCCCCAGATTCGACGCGCGTTTTTTCAGCACGTGTTCCAAATCGAGCATTTCAGCGACGGCGCGCACGCGCTCGGCGATGTGGGCCTTGTTTTCCTTTCGATTTCTCAGCGGAAACGCCAGATTATCGAAAACCGTCATCGAGTCGTAGAGCACGGGGAATTGGAACACTTGCGCAATGTTGCGCTCTTCCGGCGACATCGCCGACACGTCCTGGCCGTCGAAGTAAATCCTGCCTTCCGATGGCGTTAGCAAGCCGGAACAAATGTTGAGCAGCGTGCTCTTGCCACAACCGGACGGGCCGAGCAGTGCGTAAGCGCCACCGTCATCCCAAGTGAAATCCATGCGTTGCAGCGCATAATCGTCCGACGATTGTGGACTGCCGCCGTAAGAATGGGCGACGGCGTCGAACTGGATCTGGGTCATGAAGCCTCCTTCTGGCCGTCTCCATCGGTCGGCGCGCTGGACTCAGGCGAAACCAGGCGCATACCGTCGGTGTCGAATGCAAACAAGTTATCGGCGCTAAACCCGAATGCGACCGATTCGCCCGCTTCCATGCGAACGACACCGGTTTCGACCGAGACCCAGGGCTGATCGTGATAAATGAAATGTATAAACGTTTCGGACCCGGTCACTTCGGTCACGTCAACGTGGGTATCGATGCGTGAGCTGTGGTGTGCCGGGTCATGGATTTCTATATGCTCCGGCCGTAAACCGAAGGTGTATTGCCCATCGGCGAGTTCGGCCAGATGCGCCGGCACCGCGCCCACATCGTCTTCGCCTAGAAGCACACGTCCGTTGTCGATACGACCAGTGCCAAAATTCATGGGCGGGTCGGAAAATATCTGGCCAACGTGCGTCGTGGCTGGCGCCGCGTAAACTTCTGGCGCCGGCCCGGCCTGGACAATGCGCCCTTCGTGCATGGCTATCGTGGTGCCACCGAGGGATAATGCTTCCCACGGATCGGTCGACGCGTAAACCACGATCGAATTGCGGCCCGCAAATACGCGGGGCAAATCTTCGCGCAGCGCCTCGCGCAGTTTGTAGTCCAGATTGACCAGCGGCTCATCGAGCATGATGAGGTTGGCTTCACGCACCAACGCGCGCGCCATCGCCATACGCTGCTGCTGACCACCCGACAACTCGGCCGGCAGCCGATCCAGCAAGCCATCGATGCGAAGTCGCTCCGCTTCCGCACGGACACGGCGATCGATCTCGGATTTCTCGACGCGCGCCAGCCGCAACGGCGACGCAATGTTGTCGTAGGTCGTCAACGACGGGTAGTTGACGAACTGCTGATAAACCATCGCGACATCGCGTTTTTGCACCGCCATGCCGGTCACATCCTGACCGTCGACCAGCACTCGCCCCGCCGAGGGTTTATCGAGCCCCGCCATCAACCGCATCAGGCTCGTCTTGCCTGCTAGCGTAAGCCCCAGCAAAACATTGACCGAACCGGTTTCGAGTGTGAGGTCGATCGGCGCGATATGTGTGTCGCGACCGACGTGTTTGGCAACTTGTTGTAGCGTCAGCGCCACTTGATAATCTCCTAACGTTAAGCGCTCAGGCCGGTACGCGATTCGCCGAGGCCAACCGCTGCGAGCGCATCGAGCCGCGCAATCCGATGGCCTGCCAGATAGTCATCAACAGCCTGGATCTGGGCATCACTGAGTCGCAAACCGAGCTTGCCGCGACGCCACAGAATGTCGTCGCTAGTCCGAGCCCATTCGGCGGTAACGAGATAGTCGACCTCGGCCTTATAAAGGTCGGAACCAAAACAACGCCCCAGATCATCGACGCGCTGAGCATCGCCCAGTATTCGATCCATTCGTGTGCCGTAGTTGCGGGCCAGTCGCCAGACCAGTGACGCCGGAAGTGCGCTGTATCGTTTCTTTTGGGCCGCAAGATAGCGTGAAAAATCGCCGCGCGGTATATCCCCACCGGGCAGACTTTGGTCGGAACTCCACGCACTGCCCGTTTGACCGATGTGTGGCGTGAGCTCTTCCAAAGCGTGCTCGGACAGCCGCCTATAAGTAGTCAGCTTGCCGCCAAAAACGGATAACAGCGGAGGCCGATCATGGCCTGCATCGAGATCGAGCACGTAGTCGCGCGTGGTCGTCGAGGCATTGCCACTATGGTCGTCATACAGCGGCCGCACGCCCGAATAGGTCCAAACGACGTCATCCGGACAAATCTGGCGCTCGAAATAGCCGTTGGCGGCCCGGCACAGATAATCAATCTCTTCAGTGCTTGCTTTGGGGTCCCCCGGCGCCTGGTCGTATTCGACATCGGTGGTACCAACCAAAGTGAAATCTTGCTCATATGGGATCGCAAACACGATCCGGCCGTCGTCCTGCTGAAAAATGTAAGCGTCGTCGTGCTCAAAAAGCCGTGGCACTACGATATGGCTGCCTTTGACCAGACGCACGCCGTTGTTTGTTGGCCGCTCAATGACGTCATTGAACAAACTGGCCACCCAAGGCCCGCTCGCGTTGACAACACCGGTGGCCGTTACGCTCGCCGCCCGGTCGTCGCTTTCGAGATCCACAACCCAGTGATCTTTATCCGCTTGCGCGCGCGTGCATCGTGTCCGCGTGACGACCGTGGCGCCGCGCTCAGCCGCGTCCTGCGCGTTCAGCGCCACGAGACGTGCATCCTGGACCCAGCAGTCGGAATAGATAAAGCCACGCTTAAAACCCGCATTCAATGACACCCCCGCCGGATGCGTCGACAGATTGAGCGCGCCGGAAGCGGGCAGCTTTTCCCGCTTAGCCAGATGGTCGTACAAAAACAAGCCAGCACGGATCATCCAGACCGGCCGCTGTGACCGACTGTGCGGTAACACGAAACGCAGCGGCCAGATGATGTGCGGGGCCATCGCGAGCAATCGCTCGCGTTCTTTCAGCGCTTCCCGCACCAGGCGAAATTCGTAGTTTTCGAGATAGCGTAGGCCGCCGTGTATCAGCTTGGTACTAGCCGATGACGTCTGGCCCGCAAGGTCACCCTGCTCGCACAGCAGGACGTTGAGACCACGGCCCGCGGCATCTCGGGCAATACCCGAACCATTGATACCGCCGCCGATGACGACTAGGTCAAAATGTTGCTTGCTGGACATCGAGGCGCGCCGATAATTTTCATTTACGATCAAATACCTTGTATTTTGAACATTAGCACGCCTATATGCTTTCGCATATCGACTTTAGTCGGAGTCTTGGACGATATGTAGCTCGACCCCCGAACGTTCGAGTACCGCGCGCAGTTGCTCTGGTGGTGGCGCATCCGTGAAAAAGGCGTCGACATCAGCCACCGAGCCCGCCCGCACAAGGGCGCCTCGGCCATATTTAGTGCTATCGGCAAGCAGATAAACCTGCCGCGCGTTGGCCATAATCGTACGCAGCACGCGCACCTCGCGATGGTCGAAATCGTACAGCGTGCCGTCGAAATCAATGCCGGAGATACTCATCAGGGCGTAGTCAACGCGAAAGTTGTCGAAAAAATCGACCGCGGACTCGCCGGTAACGCCGGCATCCAAAGACCGCATAACGCCACTGGCCACCATTACGTCCAATTCCTCGTTACCACTTAGTGATACCGCCACCCGCAAATTGTTGGTAATCAGTCGGAGTCGGCTGCGGCGTGCCAAACAGGCACCGACCTGCTCCATCGTGGTGCCAAGCGTCAGAAAGGCCGACGCTTGATCAGGCAAGCGCGCGACCACGTCTTCGGCAATCCGCCTTTTGCCATCGACGTTAATGACCTGGCGCATCGCAAGCTCGGTATTTTCGATCGTTGACGGCGGCGTGGCGCCACCGTGGTGCCGACGCAGGCGGCCGGTTTCGGCCAACGCGTTGATATCGCGACGTACTGTCTGTGTCGTGACGCCGAACTCACGCGCTAATGTCTCGACCGCGACATAGCCGCTCTCCTGCGCTCGGGCAACAATACGGTCCTGGCGATCGGTCACCTTGGCGATCGGATAGCTTACTCGCTCCATTCGAGACTCCCTATGCACGGCCAGAAACATTGGTTTCCACCGAGCCGATTTTCAAAAATGAAAAATATGCCGCCGCATCACTATCGCCGAGAACGGCCACACGGGAAACCCGATAGTCGATTTTTCATACGAATGTCGTAGGCGCAATAATCGAACGCCCCTAATAGGGTTGCCGAGCCCGTGGCACACCCCGCGCTCGATAACGATCCTGGAGACACCAGCCATTCCGGCGCTCAAGACACATCGCCATCCACACGCAATCGCGACTTGTGCGCGCCAACGCTAGGCAAGCGATCGGCGCCGATGCAACCGGGTTCAATCAGTTCAGACGGTCAGTCGCAACCAACAACCGAGATTGCACTAAAGCTCGAAGCGCCATCTCGGCGCATGGCACGCCTTATCCAGCCACTTCCACGCCGACGGCGCTCGCCATCCATGCCCGAAACCGCTCGATTTCCGAAGCTGCCAAATGCAGTCCGAACTTGGTTCGCCGCCAGAGAATGTCATCGGCCGAGCGAGCGTATTCGCGCTCGATACACCAGCGCGCTTCGACCTCATAGAACTGACTACCGAAATGCTCACCTAGATCATTAATACTGTGGCAGCCGGCAAGCATGGCGTCCGTCAATGTACCGTAGCAACGCCCATAGTGCCGTGCGAGCGCTTCGCTCAGCCACGGATAACGTCGACGCAGATCATTGTGGAAAGTTTCGAAATCCGCGTTCGGGATATCGCCGCCTGGCAGGCAGCAATGAGAGGTCCACGCCGCGCCCATTCGCGGTAAATAGCCAGAGAGGCGTTCGAGCGCATGTTCGGCCAGCCGACGGTAGGTCGTGATCTTACCGCCATAGACCGACAGAAGCGGCGCTTTGCCCGCACCGTTGTCGCTGATGTCGAACACATAGTCCCGCGTAACAGCCGATGCATCCTGGTTTTGGTCGTCGTATAACGGGCGCACGCCCGAAAACGTCGAGATAATGTCAGCGCGCGTTTTTTCGTGTTTGAAATGGTGGTTGATGACGTTCAGTAGATAATCGATTTCGGCGTCGTCGATTTCGACATCGGCCGGATCACCCTCGATCGGTATATCGGTTGTACCGATCAGTAATTTATCGCCTTCGTAAGGATTGACGAAGATGACCCGTTTGTCGGTGTGTTGCAGCAGATAGGAGTGGGTGCCTTCGTAGAACTTGGGCAGCACGATATGGCTGCCTTTAACCAGGCGAATCGTCGACTGATGCGTCTGCATGGCCTGATTGAGGAGTTGGTCGACCCACGGGCCGGCGGCGTTGACGAATGCATGCGCGCGGACGATGTGATCGCCCCCGCCATCCTCGCGCGCCAGTGTTATATGCCATTGGTCTCCGACCCGCTCAGCCCCGGTGCAACGCGACTGGGGGAAAAATCGAACGCCGCGATCAACGGCATCGTTGACGTTGAAAAGCACGAGCCGCGCGTCATCCACCCAGCAATCGGAATATTCAAACCCTTTCTTGAATGTGGGCTTTAAAGGGTTGCCTTCAGCATGCCGCCGAAAATCGAGACTTCGACTGCCTGGCAAGGAATTGCCGCCCCCCAGATGGTCATACAGAAAAAGACCGGCACGGATCATCCAGGCTGGGCGAAGGCTTTTCTCGTGTGGCAACACGAAGCGGGTCGGCCAGATTATGTGTGGCGCCATCCGCAGCAATATTTCACGCTCCTTGAGCGCTTCATGAACAAGCCGAAACTCGTAGTTTTCAAGATAACGCAGGCCACCGTGGATCAGTTTGCCACTCCGGGATGACGTGCCTTCACCAATATCGCCTTTTTCACACAGTGCGACCGACAGCCCACGCCCCGCAGCGTCGCGCGCAATGCCGGCGCCATTAACACCGGCGCCCACGACAAGCATGTCGTAAATCGGCGACGCATCGGTCGCCCCATCGCTTTCCGGAAACATAGACTCCGTGTTGTCGTGCATCGCTTTTGCTTAGCTCGCCTCGCGGTTTGGCTGAGCGCCGTAGGTCTTGAATTTTTCGAGCACTTCATCGACCTGGTCGCTTGTCAGCAAGCTCGGACCGCCAAGCTGGAGTGACAGCACATATTGCCGGGCTAACGTTTCGACCTCGACAGCCAGCCACATCGCTTTTTTCATGGTCGGACCGCAGGCAACCATGCCGTGATTCGCCATCAGGCATGCCGAACGATTTTCGAGAGCAGCCAAAACGGCTTCAGATAGCGCCTGTGTACCAAACGTCTGATAATCCGCGCACGGAATGGAATCACCGCCGGCCGCTGCGATCATATAGTGCATCGCCGGGATTTCCATATGACGAATCGCCAGTGCGGTGCAGTAAGGCGGGTGATTGTGGACCACGGCATTGGCATCCGGCCGTCCCTGCAGGATGGCCATATGGAAACGCCATTCGCTCGACGGGTTGAGTTTGCCTTCCGTCGATCCGTCCGGGTGGACGAACACAACGTCGTCGGGTTGCAGCTCGTTGTACGGCACGCCACTCGGCGATATCAGCATGCCGTCGTCGTGGCGGATACTGATGTTGCCGGATGTCCCCTGGTTGAGGCCGTTGTCATTCATCTCGATGCAATGATCGATGACGGTCTGGCGTTTTTCCTGCTCGTTCATAGCTTGCTCCGTTGAATGGTGAGTGAAATATCTATCAGGACACCGGATTGCGCGGTGCATCGCGCCGCAGATAACGACCGACTTCGTCGGCCAGCATGGCGGCGGATCGCTCGACGGTGTCATGTGATGCGCCAGCGATATGTGGCGTTAATACGACGTTATCGAGGTCGGTTAACGGGCTCTCGGCTGGCAGCGGCTCAATATCGAATGTATCCAGCGCAGCGCCGGCCAGCCGCCCACTGCCAAGAGCACGGGCGAGCGCATCTTGATCGACTAGATCACCACGCGTGGTGTTGATCAGATAGGCGCCGTGGCGCATGGCGGTAATTTCGCGAGCGCCAAGCAAACGCCGGTGATCGGCCGGCGGACGGGCATGCAGAGAGACAATGTCGGCCTCGGCGATAAGCGTATCGAAATCGACTTGCCGGGCGGGCGTATCGTCGGCGATCTGAACGACCGGATCGCATACCAACACACGCGCTCCGAACGGAGCGAGTAGCGCCGGCAGCAATGACCCGATCCGGCCATAACCGATAATCCCCACAGTCAACTGCCGGAGCTCTGGACCCGCTTGGTCAGCACGGTAGAGATCGCCGCGCCAGCGCCCGTCCGTAAACAGCGCGTGATGACCGACTGCCACCCGCCGCGTTGCCGCCAAAATCAAGCCGACCGTGAATTCAGCCACTGCCGTGCTGTTCCGCCCCGGCGCATTAACCAGCCGCACGTTGTATCGCCTGGCCGCGGCCGTATCGACATTGACCGGCCCACCACGCGCCACACCCAGAAATTCGAGCTGAGGATTGGCTTTGAAAACCGCCTCGCCAACAGGCGCCAGATGGACCAGCGCCAATTCGGCATCGACCAACGCCTCGGCGACCGCTGCCTGGGTGCCGACATACTCGGCCAATCCGCTTTCGGCTGTGCCGTCGCCGGACTGGCGCATGGGGTCGTCCGGCCAGTCGAGGGTGACCGTGCGAATCACCAAATCCGGATTCACGCGCGCGGCCAACGCCTCGGCGAAACGCCCCGGCTGCATGAAATGGTCGCCAATGATGGTCACCACCCGGCTCACACGGCCACCTGCCGTTGTGCCGACCGAAGTTCTTGCCAGAATGGCCGCATATTGCGATAACCACTTCGGTAAGCATCGAACATCGGCGCATAGCGCGCGGCGAGATCCGCCTGCGGCGTCTGTGTCGAGCCTAGATACGGTGTAACCCAATCGGCACTAGCGCGATCAAGATCCGCATAATGTCCGAGCGATAATCCGGCCACGATCGCTGCCCCTGCCGCACCGGTTTCCTCGCGCTCGATACAGCGCACCGGCCGATCGCAGATAGCAGCAAGAATGTGTCGACACGTAGCGCTCCGGGCGAAACCACCAGTCAGCCGGATTTCATCCGGCAGCGGGCCCATCGCCTCGTAACAGTCGCGGGCCGCGAACGCGATCGCTTCATAAATCGCGCGCAACATATCGATGATCGATACATCCTCATGCAGTCCGAGGAATTGAGCGCGCGCCGAGGGGTCGACAAAGGGGCCGCGCTCGCCGGTCGCGTAGATAAACGGATGATAAACAAGCTGCGCCGGCTCGGCTGCCATCACGTGTTCATCGAGCATCGCCAGGAGTTGCTCTGGATGCTGGTGTGCTCGGTTGCCATCGATAAGCTCGGCAAACCCGTGCAAGGCGCTAATGAACCAATCGATATTCAGCGATGCCGCCATGTTGGACACGATTTTCAGCCAGCTACCGCGCTGTGCGAACGGCTCGATATAGCCCGCGGGATCGGTCGGCTGACCGTCCAACCCTGCATCGGCCAGAGAAGGCATCACCCGCATATGCGCGCCGGTGCTACCAAGCGTCGAGCAGCCGACTGACGCCTGGCCGGCGTAGACACCACCGCCAAGACCACTACATTGAATATCGATGGGCGCCAGCACGACCGGCACACCAGCTTTCAAGCCAGCGGCGCGCGCAGCCTCCGCCGTGAGCGGTGCATGATGGTGCCGACCGTCGACAACCGGTGGTAATAATCGATGGTAATCGGTCAATCCGGTCACTTCGAGCAGTTCGTCGCTATAGTCACCGGTGCGAATATCGCCGAAAGTAAGAAGCATCTCGGTCAGGTCGGTGACCCGCTCACCAGTGAGCTTGAAATAGAGCCAATCCTTGCAGTGAAAGACCGTTTCGCCACGTTCGAGTAACTCGGGGCGATGGCATGCGAGCCACTTCAGGTGGGCGCACTGATTGGCCGGATTCAAACCGGTGCCCGCCAGGCGCCAGTACGCGTCAGCGACGCCGTGTGCCCGCCAGTCCGTGACAGTATCCACGGTGCGGCTATCCAGCCACAGCCAACTCGGCATGACCGGCTCGCCGCCGGCATCAATCAGCCAGGTACCATCTCCCTGGCCCGTTACTGAAATCGCGACCGTGCGATCGGCAAGCCGATCGACCCGCTCGCCTAGTTTTATTAATGTCGCCGCGGTTTCCGACCAAGTCTGGTTGGCGTCCTGCTCGACCCCGCCCCCAGCGACGGTCGTATAGTGATTCGGTCGCGACGCACAGCCGACCTGCTTACCCTCGATATCGAACGCGACCGCTTTGATAACGGACGTGCCGGCGTCGACACCGATGACTAACTCATCACTCATGCCACAGACTGGCCCGCACTGTCGTGCTCAGTCGAGCCGTGGAATAGAGCTTCCGTGGTCTCGCTGTCGAAGATATGCAGGTGCTCGGGCGGCAGGCGTATGAACGCGTTGTCATTCGCTGATAAACCGACCGGCTCCGAGGTTACACAGATCAGTTGACGTCCGGCTGTCGTCAGCGCTAGATGCGCCTGATCCCCGAGCCACTGATTGGTCACCACCGACACCGGAATGGCACCCGGCTCATCGGCTTCGCAGAAGGCCATGGAGTGCGCACGAATGCCGAGATGCAATTCCCGACCCACAGTCAGCGTCTGTTTCATGGCCGGTGTCAGCACCGTTTCAGGCAGCGTAAAACCGAACGCCTCGTCTTGATCATCGCTGTGGATCGCCAGATAAACGCCCAATTCGGCCGACCCAACGCGCGCTTGAAGTATATTCATCGGCGGCTCGCCGATAAACGATCCCACGAAGAGGTTGTTCGGCCGCGATTCAAGCTCGAAAGGCGTCCCGTATTGCTGCAAAACGCCACCTTCCATCACGGCAACTCGATCGGCGAGCGCCATGGCTTCTGTCTGGTCATGGGTGACGAAAACCGACGTCACACCGCGGTTGACCAAATATTCCTTAACCCGGACGCGCAATTGCGCCCGCAGACGTGGCTCGAGCTGCGACATTGGTTCGTCGAGCAGATACACCTCGGGATGGCGAAGCAAGGCACGGCAAAGACTTACCCGCTGCGCCTGCCCGCCGGATAGCCCCAGCGGTTTGCGAGCGAGAATATTGTCGATCTCCAGCAACTCGGCGATATAGTTGACCTGCTTGCGCACCTCACCGGCGCTGAAACCTTTCTGGCCGCGAATGGCGAAGGCGATGTTGTCGTAGACCGTCAGCGGCGGATACAGTGCGTAGCCTTCAAACGCCATGGCCACACCGCGCCTGCCGGGCGCGACACCGTTCAGAGTCCGGTCTCCCAGCTTGACGGTGCCCGACGTGATCGATTCGAAGCCAGCAATCATCCGAAGCGTAGAGGTTTTACCACAGCCCGACGAGCCGAGCAGTCCGATGATTTCCCCGCTCTCGGCAAAAAGGGAAACATTGTCGACCGCATGCACCCCGTGCTTGCCGGGGTTATAAACTTTATTCAGCTGCTCGAGATTCAGAGATGCCATAGAACGGCCTTGCTTAGGAGGCGGCCGGGAAATAGACCGCGTTGGACAGATCCACGCGGGCCCAAACTTTGGTGTTTTTCTTGGAGGCCGTGGACTCATCGAGTGCCCATTCAGAACCGGTGACCGCCAGTCCGTTGTCGTGGACCAACCGGGTGGCAGTTCGTACGTTCAGCGGCAGTGTGGTCTCGAGCAGAAAGGCGACGGTGTTGTCGGCCTGCTCATCGACAATCTGCACATCCTCGGGCCGGATGCCGACCCGACAGTCGCTATCCACAAGCGAGTCCGGGCAACTAGGCGCTGGCAGCTCGGTATCGCCGATACAGACGTTCACGTGACCATCGCCGCCACGTGTCGGGCGGACATCGAGCAAATTGATCGGCGGGTCACCAAACAACTCGGCGACGTCAGCATCGGCCGGCGCATCGTAGACTGTCGACGGCGTATCGATTTGATGGAGCGTGCCATCGTCGAGCAGCACCGCCACTCGGTCGCCCAATGCCATGGCTTCCTTGAAATCCTGGGTCACATACAACAGCGTGGCGTTGAACTCGGCGATCACGCGGGGCAACTCTAGCCGCATCTCGTAACGTAGCTTGGCGTCGACGTTTCGCAGGGGATCGTCGAGCAACACGATATCGGCCTCGGGCACCAAGGCGCGGGCCAGTGCCGTACGCTGCTTCTGACCGTTGGACAATGCCCCCGGGTTGTGCGACAGCACATGCTCGATTTTCAACATCGAAGCAGTCGCCCGCACTCTGCGATCAATTTCGTTGCGACCGAAGCCCTTTTGTTTCAGCGGCGAGGCTATGTTGTCGAACGCACTCATGTGCGGATACAACGCGAACGTCTGAAATGCCATGGCGACACCGCGATGTTCGGGCTCGAGTCGCGTGGCATCTTGGCCATTGATCGCGATCGACCCCGAGTCAGGCACCATGTTGCCGGCGATCAGCTTAAGCAGCGTGGTTTTGCCGCTACCCGATGGACCAAATATCACGACTGACTCACCGCGACGCACAGCCAGTGACAGATCACGGATTACAGACGCACCGCCGAAAGCAATGTTCAAGTCGGTCAGTTCGAGGTGGGATTGCTGACTCATTGGCTTTCTAACCCTTCGTGGCGCCGACCGCCAAGCCCTCGACCAGATGCTTCTGGGCGTATAAGGCGATCAATAGCGTCGGCATAATCGAGATCACCAAACCGGCTGCAATGGCGCCGTAATTAATGCCCGATGACGTAATGAACGATAATGTGGCGACCGTGACCGGCTGGGTATCCTTGGACGCCAACACAAGCGCAAAAATGAAGTTGTTCCATGCGTAGATGAAGGTCAAAAGACCGGCAGCCGCGATACCGGGCCGGGCCAGTGGCAGCGCGATTCGGAAAAAGGTTTGCCACCAGTTATGGCCATCGAGCCGATAAGCCGATTCCAAATCGGGGCTGATCTGCTCGAAATAGCCGCGAGTCACCCAGAGCACCAGCGGTACAGTCAGCAGGAAATAAACCCAAATCAGACTCCAGTACTGGTTATCGATGCCAAGCGCGTTGAATTCACGGGTCAGCGGAATCAGCACGAGAAGCGGCGGTGCGAAGCGTACACTCAGGATCGTGAACGACATATTGTCGCTGCCGCGAAACTTGTAGCGTGCAAAGGCGTAACTCGCCGGCACCGCAAGAATAAGCGCACCGAGCGTAGAACCCGCCGCCAGAATGAAACTATTCAACATGCTGGGCAGAAACTGAACCGACAGCGACCCAGTCGAGGTTGAAAGATTGCCGGAAAACAGCGCCCGATAGTTGTCGATAGTCGGCGAAAACGTGAAATGCGGCGGAAACGACAACACCGTTTCGTTCGTCATGAAGGACATGGCGCCGATCCAGTAGATCGGAAAAAGAAAAAACAAAACGATGACGAGACGCAGCAACGCAGAGCCCCACCATTTCGGATCTTTTAGGTGCGACATGGACTACTCCTACGCCTTGGTCTGACGATCGCGATATTTGATCGCGAAAAAGCTCAGGGTGTAGGTGATCACCCAAAGTACGAACAGGATTGCTGCGGACTTGCCGAGACTGGTGTAGGTGAACGCTTCCAAATAGGCGCGCACCTGAAACAGGTTCAAAGCGTCGCCGGGGCCACCACGCGTCAATCCGAACGGAATTGGAAACTGCTGGATACTGTCGAACATATGAAAGACAACCGCAGTAATTATGTAAGGCCGCAACATCGGGAGCGTAATGCGGAAAAACACAAAGCTACGCGGCACACCATCGAGTTCAGCAGCTTCGAACGGCTCGGTCGGCAGCCCCCGTAGCCCGGCCAGAAGCAATACCATGAAAAAGGGTGTGAACACCCAAATATCGACAAGAACGGCTGTAAACATGGCCCAATTCGGATCCGACGCCCATCCGAAGTTATATATGCCAATCCATTGCAGAAAATAATTCAGCACACCGAAGTTGGAATTGGTCATCAACTTCCACATCAGCGCAGCGATCACGGGGGCCACCATGAACGGCAGGATAAGCAGCACACTCAGTATGTTATTGACCAGTGTGCGCCTCGCCAGCGCCATGGCGACAATCAGTCCTAAAATGGTTTCCAGACCCACCGTCGCGACGACGTAAATCATGCTGATATAAACGGTGTGCCAAAACTCGGAGCTCGTGAACAGGTCGACGTAGTTGCCAAACCAGATAAAGTGCGTCAGCGACGGAATCGCCAGGTTGTACTGGAGCATCGAGTAATAGACCGCCGTACCGAACGGTATGACGACGCCGATTACCGCGAATAGAGCCGGCAGACTCAGGATGTACGGCGCCCAATCGCTCGAGCGCCGTACCCGAGTCTGTCCCGCGGACCGCACAGCGGCCTGGATGGGGCTTGGGTTCATCTTATTGTGCCGCTAGCGGTTGAGAGGCTTAATCTGGTGGTCAATCTTTTCGGCCAATTGATCGAGGCCTTCGTCGACCGAAATCTCGCTGTTGTACATTTTCTGAAGCGCCGCGGCCCACTGCGTCGTGACGTTGAAAAACAATGGCTGCGGCGTGAATTGAATCTTAGCGTTCGGAACCGTTTTCTTGTATGTATCGGAAAAACTCGGGAAATCGCTTTTGAGCCGATTCTGATACTTCTCATCTTCAAAAACCGCTTTCCGAACCGGATCAACCTGTTTCTTTTCGGTAGCACCAAAAGTCTGTTCCTTGGGACCGGTGGCCCATTGCAGGAAATACCAGGCCGCATCCTTGTTCTGGGAGAAACTGCTCATCGCGAGCGCCCAGATCCATATGTTGGAATCCGGATGGTCAGTGTCGGGATTGGGGGCAAACGACTCATAAGCGATGTTGCCGGCTTGCTTGGTGCCATGCTGCTGAAAAAAGCCGATGATATCGGCGTCATAGATCATCGCGGCTTTGCCGGCGCCGAGTGCTTGCCCGACTTCGTACCAGGTATAGCTGGTCCAGTCAGACGGACCGAACTGCTGCTCCATGTCGATCCACATCTTGGTCCACTTTTTGCAAGCTTCGCTGTTGACCGCGCTCTTGAGCTTGCCGTCGTCCATGACGAAATCGCTGCCGCCATAGTTGGCCAGCCCGGACATATAACCAGAGTGGATCGTGGCCCAGCTACGGCTGCCACGAGTCGCGATGGGGAAACCGTTGCCCATGTCCTTTTTGAGCTTGGCACTTTTATCCAAAAGATCCGGCATATCCTCTGGCGGTTTAATACCGGCACTGTCGAACATTTTCTGGTTGTAGGACATGCTGTAGAGTTCGTGCGCCATTGGCACCGCCCACTGGTGCGAGTCCAGCCCACCCAAGGGATCGCCAATGTTGCCGCTCCAGGCCAGCGCGTAACGGATATTCGATTGGACGTCACGCCAGTTGTAGGTATCCGCGGTCTTGTTGGAATCCGACAGATAGGGGTTGAGATCAACGGTGTAACCCGCTGGCCCGTATTGCCAAAGCTGGTAAGCACCGGTCATGAACACGTCGTACTCGGACGATCCGGCCGACATCGCCGCCGTCACCTTTTGAAAATAGACGTCTTCAGGAAAAATGTCGTATTCAACATCGATACCGGTCAGCTTCTTGAAATTTTCCAGATAGGCGATGACCGCATTCGCGTACGGATGTTTATTCAAGAGCAACTTGATTTTGGTGCCCTTGTGCTTCTTCCAGTCAAAGTTGGTATCGGCCAAAGCTGCGGTAGCCAGGGTGTTGGCGAACATGCCAGAACCCATTGCGGCGAGGCTGAGTTTGCCGGTATCGGCCAAAAACTTGCGTCGGTTGACGCCGCCGCTTTTCATGACCTTGTCTAACCATTTGCCGTTTTCGTCACTCATAGATCTTCCTCCAGATTACGGGCGCTTAGCCCGGATTTTCCGCGGCTCACCGCATCATGCCCGTCAGCCTCTGCCGACTCGCAAAGCTGGTCGGCCGCGTTTTCATCCACGATCAGACCGCTCAGTGCGCCGGTATTCAAAACAGCCCGTATCGCATCAATCTTGCCGACGCCGCCGGCAACGGCGACTGTTTCGCGCGCGCGAAGCTCGTCGATAGATAAGCCCAGAATCCGACGATTAAGCTCAACGTCGACCTCATTACCATCGACGTCGACAAATCGACCCACGAGCTCGCCCACGGCGCCGGCATTGGTCAACATTGTTTGCTCATCGCCTGCGAGTAGACCGTGGTCCGCCATGAACATTGGCTGATCCGAACGAATCGCGCCGATCCCCACGCAACACAATTCCGCCTGCCGCGCACGTTCAAGTGCGTCGTGCACACTGCGCTGCTGGATCAACACATCTCTGTCGGCAACACTGTCGGCAATGAATGGCACCGGAATGAAAAATCCAGAGGCATCAATAATGTCCGTAATGCGATGGACGACATCGAACGGATTGATAGCCGACTTGAGCGTGAGGCTACCCATGACCGAAGCGACAGCGAGATTCGGGCGACGCTCACGCGGCAGGCGGCGCGCCATCTCGGCAAGCGACCGCCCCCAGGAAACACCCAGTGTCCGGATGTCGCCGTGGTTCAAACGGTTGGTCAGATAATAAGCTGCAGCCGACCCGAGTGCCGCGACACTGCCATGTGAGCTTGCGTCAGTTTCGACCTCGGGCACTACTGTGCAATGCCCGAGCCCATATTGCGCGGCGATGCGATCGCCCATCTCGATCAATCGCTGTGGCGAATGATCGATGAAGACATGCACATAACCCGACTCGTGTGCCTGGCTGATCAGGCGATTGACCTTGGCACGCGACAATCCGTAACGCTCGGCGATGCTGGCCTGGGTATGGCCGCCGATATACGCCATCCATGCAATCTGGATCGACAGGTCTTTGTTTCGGTCGGACTCGCTCACGTTGCTTATGAAATTTCTTTCGGATGTCGATCAAAATACTACTTCGCGAAGCATGCACGCTCAACCGCTGCATGCGGACATACCACTATTGCCAACGCGTACACATCCGAAAGGATTGGCGTGAGCGAGACGAGCCCCACCCCATCATCCAAACAAAAAACCATTTAAAACAGATCATTATAAGAAATGACGTTGCCGGCAATACTGACGGCGCCAGACACGCCAAGCCCTTGCAGCCTACGACTAATGTTGAATCGTGAGTCGCAGCACGCCTGTGGGTTTGCCGTACGTAGCGAACACACTGAAACAGTCATCCACGTGAACGGGACAGGCACAAAAAAACCCCGCGACAGAAACTGTCACGGGGCGATGCTGACACCACACACAACGACATGACTCGCCGGCGAGCCAACCGGCGCGCCGTCGTGACTACAATACGCCGGCCTGTTTCGCTTTATGCGCCGAAACCATATCCATCAGTTCCGGAGAAAGTGCATCGTACGGCGGCAAATCCAGATTGCGAAGCCGCGTACGCACGGCCTCCATGTCGTCAGGATCCGCGCCAGCCTCGATGATCGACGATACAAAAGCAGCGAACTGTGGTGGCTGCCAGCCGTTTTGCTCCGAGCGCTCGACATGAATGAAATCAAGGCCATAGAACGGGTGGTTCTGGTCCTCGATATGGCCATACATATGCACGCCGCAGTCACGGCAGGCGTGGCGCTTGATCACCGCGCTCGGGGCCACGACTTCGAGGTCATCGGCATTATGCGTAACTGCCACGCTGTCAGCCGGCACCACTGCGACCTCCGAAAACAACGCCCCCTCCGGTTTCCAGCATTGGGTGCAACCACAGATATGGTTATGCGCACACTGGCTAGAGACCTCTACTTTGACCGGATCGCTACACGCGCATTTCAGCGTGCCGCCATCAAAATCTGCGGCGGCCGGCGTCATACCGGCATCAACATCGGGATGGATCGTTACACTCATTTTCAGCCTCCGTTTGGCTTACCAACAAAGCCGTACACGCCACCCCGACGCTGACCGATTACGTATCCGGAAGTGGCTTTTGGTCGAGCTGTTCACGTAAAAACTTCAACTGTTGCTCGATAAAGCTCGCAATAAAGAAGTAACTATGATCGTAGCCCTCACGACGATTGACGACAACGTCAGCGCCAGTTTCACGCGCGGCTTCTTCGATCAAATCGGGCCGCAACTGCTCATCGAGAAAGTTATCGGCCAATCCTTGTTCGACCTGGATCGGTGGCAACGACGCCGCTGCTGGTGCACACCGCAGTAACTCACAGGCATCGTATTGCTGCCAAAGCGCCTGATTATCGCCGAGATACAATGGAAACGCCTGCTGTCCCCACGGCACCGCCGTCGGCGCGCAGACCGGCGAAAACGCGACAATCCCAGCGTAGCGCTCGCCCTCATTGAGGCCAATAGCCAGCGCGCCGTGCCCGCCCATGGAATGGCCAGCAATGGCTTCGCGCCCCATGATCAATTCATGTTCGCCAAAAGCCGCCCCCAACTGGAGCGGCAACTCCTGCACCAGATAGTCGTACATCTGATAGTTCGTCGCCCACGGGTCCTGCGTCGCGTTGACATAGAACGCCGCCCCTTGGCCCAGATCGAACTGATCACGATCGGGCACTTCGGCACCACGCGGGCTGGTATCCGGTGCAACCAGCGCAAGCCCCAATTCCGATGCCGCACGCTGGGCGCCGGCTTTGTTAACGAAGTTCTCGTCAGTACACGTCAAACCTGAGAGCCAATAAACGACCGGTACCCGCTCGGTCGCCACCTGCGGCGGCAGGTATAGCGAAAAGGTCATCTCGCATTGGCACTTGCTGGACTGGTGCTTATAGCGCCGCTGCCAGCCGCCAAACGACTTATGCTCGTCAATCAACTCCATGTGGCGAAGTCCTCGTTATCAACTGTGCCGAAACGCCAAGCGTGCAATATTCTCAGATCCAAAAATTTAAAAGTGGAGGACCGACCGGACCGCCTTGCCTTCGTGCAATAGATCGAAGGCTTCGTTGATTTGATCGAAATCGAGATTGTATGTAATGAAATCGTCGATGTTGATCTTGCCTTCCATGTAGTCGTTGACATAAGCCGGAAGTTGACTGCGCCCCTTGACGCCACCGAACGCCGAGCCACGCCAGACACGACCAGTGACAAGCTGGACTGGCCGCGTTTCGATGGTTTCACCGGCGCCCGCGACACCGATGATCGTCGACTCGCCCCAGCCTTTATGGCAACACTCGAGTGCGGCTCGCATAACATCGGTGCTGCCGATACATTCGAATGAGTAATCGACCCCGCCGTCAGTCTGGTCGATAATCACATCCTGGATCGGGTCGCTGTATTCCTTGGGGTTGATGCATTCGGTCGCGCCCATCTGTTGCGCAAACTCGAACTTGCTCGGGTTGATATCGATACCGATAATGCGACTAGCGCCAATCATGTGCGCGCCCTGAATCACCGACAGACCGATCGCGCCAAGCCCAAACACGGCCACCGTGGCACCCGGCTCGACCTGGGCTGTATTGTAGACCGCGCCAATGCCGGTGGTTACACCGCAGCCGAGCAGGCAAACCTTATCCAATGGCGCGCTCTTACTGACCTTGGCCAGCGAAATCTCAGGCACGACCGTATATTCGGAAAACGTCGACGTCCCCATGTAGTGGTACAGCGTCTCGCCGTTTTTCGACAACCTCGACGTGCCATCCGGCATCAAGCCCTGGCCCTGGGTCCCACGAATCGCACCGCAAAGGTTGGTCTTGCCCGAACGACAGGATTTGCACTCGCCGCACTCGGCGGTATACAGAGGAATCACGTGATCCCCGGGCTCGACCCAAGTTACGCCTTCGCCGACTTCCTCGACAATGCCGCCACCTTCGTGGCCCAGAAGACGCGGGAAAAAACCTTCCGGATCGGCGCCCGAGAGTGTATAAGCGTCGGTATGACAAACGCCGGTCGCCACGATTCGGACCAGCGCCTCACCGGCTTTCGGTGGCGCGACATCGATTTCTTCCAACGTTAGTGGTTTGGCAGCTTCCCAAGCAACTGCGGCGCGCGATTTCATAACTCCTCCCGTGGCTCAATTTTCAACTCGCTCTATGTGAGCCAACTACGCCGGACAGTAGCACTTAGCGACGGTACGGCCTGCGGCCGCGCCGTGTCACATGAGCTTCACGCAGCAGCACACAACGTGTCCGAGAATCAGTTGGACAACAAAATATCGAGATTGTGTTCATCAATTGAAATATGTCTCGAGTATAAGCGGGCATCCGCAGCGCTGTCTAATCGAGAACCGACGCTCATCTTTACAACGGCGACATCCATTGCCGTATGCGTACCACGCAACGGCTTGACGACTACCAGTCGTTGGCTATCCGCCGCTTTGAAAAGCTGCTGAGGTATTTAACGTGATGGCGCGATCAGCAGAAGGAGAGTTGCCGCCAAGCCTCGAACGCGACCACTGAGACACTGTTGCCGAGATTGAGGCTGCGGTTGCCCGGCTGCATGGGAATATAGACGCGGGCCGTGCAATCGGCCGCCACGTCCGCCGGCAATCCGCGGGTTTCGGCGCCGAACAACAGGATATCGTCGTGCCGATAGTCGATGCTGTCGTAGCAGACGTCGCCGTAGCGAGTCAGAGCCCAGACACGCCGGTCGGCCATGGCCGCACGCCAATGATCAATATCCGACCACTCGCAGACATCGACCAGCTCGTGGTAATCGAGACCAGCGCGTCGCAGTCGACTGTCGTCGAGCACAAACCCAAGCGGATGGATCAAATCCAGCGGCGCACCGATGTTGGCGGCCAGCCGAATGACGTTGCCTGTGTTCTGCGGGATCTCCGGGCGGCAAAGAGCTATACGCATTGCCTTGGCAGAGATGGTAGGCGTGGAGGTAACGCGCGAATTAACTCAAAGGCCGGGCCGAATAACGGCCCGTACCGCGCAAGAGTGGTTACTTACTTGATCCGCGTCTCTCGAAACACGACGCGCCGACCCGCTTTGGGATCGTACTTCTTACGCTCGAGTTTATCCGGCGTGTTCCGCTTATTCTTGAACGTGGTATAGAAAAAGCCGGTGTCGGCCGTCGAAACCATCTTGATCTTTTCACGCATTAGATGCTCTCTCCACGGGCTCGAATATCGGCCAGCACATCATCGATACCACGCCGGTCGACGATCCGCAGCCCCTTGGCTGAGACACGAAGCCGCACGAAACGCTTCTCGTTCGGCGACCAGAACCGATGCATATGCAGATTCGGTAGGAAGCGCCGCTTGGTCTTGCGGTTCGAGTGCGAGACGTTACAGCCGGCGGTCGGCTTTTTTCCTGTGACCTGACAGATTTGCGCCATGACTGATATCAGAAAAGCTTGCTAAGCCGCACATTAAACCACGACTTTGTTCACACGCCAACCCCAATGTTAAAGCAGCCCTTGCTCGGCCAGCGAGACACTCGTATCACCCGCAAAAATCAGATGGTCCAGCACCCGAATGTCGACCAACGCTAGTGCATCCACCAGGCGGCGCGTGATGTCACGGTCGGCGCGGCTGGGCTCGGCCACGCCCGACGGATGATTGTGTGCGCAGATGATAGCAGCGGCATTGTGGCCGAGTGCTGTTTTGACCACCTCTCTCGGATACACGGCCGCCCCGTCGATGGTGCCGCGAAACATAGGCTCGAACGCGATCACGCGATGGCGCGTATCCAGAAATACGCACGCAAAGACTTCGTGCTGCATGCCAACCAGCTGGAGCCGCAGGTAATCGCGCGTCGCATCGGGGTCGGTCAGGGCACAGCGTTGGCTGACCTCACTGGCGAGATGGCGTCGGGCCATGGCCAAAACGGCCTGCAACTGCGCGTACTTAGCCGGTCCGAGCCCACTGGTCTGGCAAAAGCGCGCCTGATCGGCGCGTAATAATGCCCCTAGATTGCCGTATTCGGCTAAAAGATCCCGCGCCAGATCAACGGCGCTGAGTCCCGCAACGCCGGTACGCAAGAATATTGCAAGCAACTCGGGATCCGACAACGCGTCGGCCCCGCGTGCCAGCAGCTTTTCGCGCGGCCGCTCGGCCACGGGCCAGTCACTGATTCGGGTACTCACACTTCCCCCTGCTTGGCTTGTTTTATTGTATTTGTTGCGCCGACATCACTATTCGATGTTTTCAGGCATTTTATAAAACGGCCGGCACAACTAAGTCAGCCGCTGCAAACGCTATAATACGCCGATGACCGATCGCACCACTCGCCGCATCATTCTCGGCCTGACTGGAAGCATAGCCGCTTACAAGGTGGCTTGGCTGGCCCGTCGATTCATCGCAGCGGGCGATGATGTGCAGGTCGTCATGACCGAGGCCGCGAAACACTTCGTCGGCCCGATGACTTTCGCGGCGATCACCGGCAACGCCGTACGCGACAGCCTCTGGGATGAGGACGCCGAGCTGGCCATGGGCCACCTCGAATTGGCGCGCTGGGCCGATCACATCGTCATCGCGCCCGCCTCGGCCGATGCGATCGCGCGCTTGGCGAACGGGCGCGCCGACGACTTGCTATCAACATTGTGTCTGGCAAGCGAAGCACCTGTGCATCTCGCCCCCGCCATGAACTATGTCATGTGGACACATCCGGCGACACAGGCCAACGCCACAAGGCTCGCCGAACGGGGCACATCCTTCATCGGCCCTGAGCACGGCGCGCTAGCCGAGCGCGAGTCTGGCGCCGGCCGTATGGCAGAACCAGAGACGATCTTCGCTGCGATCACCGGCCCGGCGGGCGATGACGCTGACAAACGTCTAGCCGGCCGGCGCGTGTTGGTTACAGCCGGGCCGACCATCGAGGCCATCGACCCGGTGCGCTATATCACCAATCACTCGTCGGGGCGGATGGGATTTGCAGTCGCAGCCGCGTGTGCTGCCGCAGGTGCCGAGGTTACACTGATTGCTGGCCCGACCGCTTTGTCCACCCCACCGGGTGTAGCGCGTATCGACGTCGACTCAACCGCCGACATGCATACCGAGGCCATGGCGCGGGCGGCGAACACAGATATTTTCGCCGGAGCCGCTGCGGTTGCCGATTACACACCGGCCCACCCCGAAGCGCAAAAACTCAAAAAATCCGATGCCGACGAGACCCTGAAACTGGTGCGCACGCCGGACATTATTGCCGAAATTGCCCGCGATCATGCCCACATCGTCACACTCGGCTTTGCAGCCGAAACCAAAAATATGGCCCAAACAGCGCGCGCGAAGCGCCGGGATAAAGGCTTGACGATGATCGCTGGCAACCGGGTCGGCCCTGACCATGCGTTCGGCCGCGACGACAATGCATTAACCGTGATAACAGATACCGAGGAGCGCGAACTCGGCCCGGCACCGAAACGCGAACTAGCCGACGTGCTGACCACAATGCTGGCCGACGCGCTGCCATCCGATTAGCGGCCGCACCTTCACGCATCGCGCTCGCTATACTCATCAGCTCAATACTAAACCGCAAGCGACAACGACCTTATGGCCCGATTGGAAACTCAGATTCTCGACGCCCGCCTCGGCCAGGAATTCCCGCTGCCGAGCCGCGCCACCGACGGCGCTGCCGGGCTCGACCTGCGCGCACTGACCGATGCTAGCGTCACACTCGAACCAGGCGACTGCGAATTGCTGCCCACCGGCTTGTCGATCCACATCGGCGATCCACAAACTGCGGGACTGATCCTGCCGCGCTCCGGGCTCGGCCATAAACACGGCCTCGTCCTCGGTAACGGTGTAGGTCTGATCGACTCGGACTATCAAGGCCCGCTTATGGTCTCGGCTTGGAATCGTAGCCATACGCCCTACACCGTCGAAATCGGCGAGCGAATCGCACAGCTGGTCCTGGTGCCTGTCGTCGCGGCCGAGATCGCGCTGGTCGACGCCTTCGGCGAGTCGGAACGCGGCGACGCCGGCTTCGGCTCCACAGGCACGGCTTAAGCCAACCCACATGACCACCTCCGAACAACCTTCGCTCGACCGCGACCAGGCTGCACGCATCGCGCGTGTGCTGGGCGAGGCATTACCTTATATACGGCGCTTTGCCGGCCGTACCGTCGTCATCAAATACGGCGGCAATGCCATGACCGATCCGACTCTGAAATCTGGCTTCGCGCGTGATATCGCGCTGATGAAATGGGTTGGCTTCAACCCCGTCGTGGTTCACGGAGGCGGCCCACAGATCGGTGCCGTACTGGAACGCGTCGGCAAACAAACCGACTTCATCGGCGGCATGCGCGTAACCGATGAGGACACCATGGACGTGGTCGAAATGGTGCTCAGCGGCTCGGTCAATAAGGACATCGTCAACCGCATCAACCAGTCCGGCGGCTTTGCGGTTGGCCTGACCGGCAAGGACGGCAATCTGATAAGCGCGCGCAAGCTTACCGCGGTCGGCGATGGCTCCGACCTCGGATTTGTCGGTGATGTCGCCGACATCAATCCGGCGATCGTTCGCACACTCGAAGCCGACGATTTCATCCCCGTGATCGCACCGATCGGTGTCGGCCCGGATGGCCGAAGCTACAACATCAATGCCGACCTGGTCGCTGGCCGCATTGCGGCGGTTCTAGAAGCCGAAAAACTCATGCTGCTGACCAACACACCGGGGGTGCTGGACGACAACGGCCACCTGTTGAGCGGCCTCGACGACGCGCATGTGCGCACATTGATCGATAACGGCACTATCGCTGGCGGCATGTTGCCAAAAATCGAATGCGCACTAGACGCGGTCGCCAATGGCGTTACCGCGTCGCATATCGTCGATGGCCGGGTGGAAAACGCCGTACTGCTGGAATTGTTCACCGATGCCGGCGTCGGCACGCTGATCGAGTCCAACGAGGGCAAGCCGCCGCCGTCAGACGAGCCGCCAGCACTGGCTTGACCGCTATTACACAACTAAGCCGGCCATCAAGTTACGTTTGACGTAAGATGCCGACGCGGCGCGTCGACAACACCCCGACACATCGCGCGTCAAACCAAAATCTTGCCCGGGCAAAGGCAGCACCAAGTGTGACCACGGATAACGCCCACAGCGATCTTCTGATTATTGGCAGCGGTGCAGCTGGGCTATACGCAGCCGATCGTGCCGCCGCCGATGGCGCCCGAGTCACACTCGTAACCGCCGACCAGCTCGCCTCGGGCAGCAGTTACTGGAGCCAAGGCGGTATCGCGGCCGTGACAACGGCTGATGACGACTTTGCGTCCCATGCCGCAGATACCCGGGCCGCCGGGCGCGGTTACTGCAAGGACGAGGCCGTCACCGTATTGGTGCGCGAAGGCGCCGCCATCGCCAACGACTTAATCGAACGCGGCATGCCATTCGATCGCCACGAATCGGGCTCGCTGCAACGTGGCCTCGAAGGCGGCCATTCTCACCACCGCGTCCTCCACGCACTGGGGGTTCAAACCGGCAAGGCGCTGGTCGACTTCCTTATCGGTCAAGTTCGCGAACGCGCGAATCTCACCGTCATCGAGAATGCTTTCGCATACCGGTTACTGACCGACGCCAGCGGCCACTGTGGTGGCGCCATGCTGTATCGCTGGCAACACGGCGACAATCTGACCCTGACCGCCAACGCCACTGTACTGGCCACCGGTGGCTACTCGGCACTTTTTGCTCGCAGCACCAATCCGCACACGTCGGCCGGCGACGGCTTGGCACTCGCGGCAAACGCGGGGGCAACGCTGTCGGACATGGCATTCGTCCAGTTTCATCCCACGGCCTTTTACAGCGCCTCGGGCCCCTGCTTTTTGCTGAGTGAAGCGCTGCGCGGTGCCGGCGCGACGTTGGTCGACGCACACGGGCGACGCTTTCTCGCTGACCGAGATAGTGCCGAACTAGCGCCGCGCGATGTCGTCGCCCGGGCCATCTTTCAACAGATCGAATACCAAGAGCAGCCGTTTGTCGGACTCGACTTACGCCACCTTGATCCAACGCATCTGACAGCCGGATTCGATTACCTCTTGAAGCAAGTCGCCACACAAGGCGTGGACAGCACCCGCGAGCCAATCCCGGTCGCGCCCGCCGCGCATTACTGCATTGGCGGCGTAGCAACCGACCTCGATGGCCACACCGGCGTCCCGGGCCTCTACGCTTGCGGCGAAGTGGCAGCCACCGGTGTCCACGGCGCCAACCGGCTCGCCAGTAACTCGCTGCTGGAATGTCTCGTCTTCGGCCAACGCACCGCCCGGCACGCGCTGCACGACCGTTCGCCACGCCAGCGCCCGACGCCCGGTAATGGCTGCATGATGTATGTCGACAGCGGGCGCGCACAGGACTTCATCGCCCGCCGCCGTGACCTCGCCGACTTGCTCACGGCGCAAGCTGGCCTTGTACGCGATGCCGATGGGCTTCAGTACGCGCTCGACGCGCTGGACCAAGCCTCTAGCGAGTCGCAAACAAAGCCGGTGCGCACCGGTACCGAATACTATGACTGCCGCACACGCTATATGTACCAGATTGCGCGGACCGTCGTTTCATCCGCGCTACATCGACCATCCAGCATCGGTGTGCATTACCGGTGTGATGAGCTGGCAAACAATCGCCACGTGGATACTACGATCTAGGCGATGATTAGAAATCACCGCCAACGGCCACGACGCCATGATGGCAATCGTTCGGTCCCAAGCATTGCTGTCGGCACGACACCCCACTCGCTTGCTATATTCGACATCCGAAAGCGCCTGGCCGACGACGACACAACACCGACCAATCGGACCTATATATGACCGATTTCGAAACGCTTAGAGACGAAATCAATCAACTTCGAAGCGATAAAAACGCCGTCATACTGGCGCACAACTACGAACGCCCGGAAATCCAGGACATCAGCGACTACCTGGGCGATTCGCTTGGCCTGTCACGCCAGGCCGCAGCCACTGATGCTGACGTGATCGTATTCTGCGGCGTGCACTTCATGGCCGAGACCGCTTCCATTACGTCGCCGGACAAAACCGTGCTGATCCCCGATCTGAACGCCGGTTGCTCCCTGGCCGAGAGCATCACCGTGGATGAGCTGAAAAATTGGAAAGCTGAGCATCCCGACGCAACCGTGGTCACCTATATCAATACCAGCGCGGCAATCAAGGCCGAATGCGATTACTGCGTAACGTCATCCAATGCGGTCAAGGTCATCGAATCGATCCCGGAAGACGAACCCATCCTGTTTCTTCCGGACAAATTCCTCGGCACCTACGTTGAAATGAT
Source organism: Salifodinibacter halophilus (assembly GCA_012999515.1). Classification (NCBI taxonomy): domain Bacteria; kingdom Pseudomonadati; phylum Pseudomonadota; class Gammaproteobacteria; order Salinisphaerales; family Salinisphaeraceae; genus Salifodinibacter; species Salifodinibacter halophilus. The sequence continues at coordinate 1,453,280 of JABEEB010000001.1, forward strand.
GACCGGTCGCAAGCTCCACATTTGGCCGGGCGCCTGCCACGTACACGAAAAAATCGGCGACATGAATCTAGCCGAAAAACAAGAGTCCTATCCCAACGCCGAGATGCTCATTCATCCGGAATGCGGCTGCTCAACGGCTTGCATGATGAATTCGGCCATGAATTTCGACTGTGCCAGCGCCCATATTCACTCGACAAGCGGCATGCTGACGCGCGCCGAACAATCCGAAGCCGACGAATTCGTGGTCGCCACCGAGACTGGCATCTTGCACCAATTACGCCAGCGAAACCCCGGCAAAACCTTCCACGCTGCCGACGACAACTCGGTCTGCGAGTACATGAAGATGACTACGCTGCCCAAACTCCGCGACGCCCTGAAACATACCCAATTCCAGATCCGCGTCGACCCTGAGCTCGCCGCCGCCGCTCGCCAACCCATCGACCGTATGCTCGCCGTCGGCTAAGGCGCCAAGGTGATTGCAAAGCGGGGATCATAGCCGCTGCAAGATGCGGTCCTGTCTGCTTGCCTGGCCCTGCTGGCGAAACCACGCAACAACCCGCCAGAGCTGTTGCTAAGGCTTAAAGCTCAGCCCAAATAGCGCGCCAGCGTCGCATCCAGTGCAGGTTCCTCAGCGGGCATGACCACTGCATCGCCGATTGCGCGTAAAACGATGACCTGTAACTGGCCGGCGCTCGTCTTTTTATCACGCGCCATGGCGGTTCTTAGACGTTGGCGGCTTAGCCTACGCGGCGGCTCTGTCGGAAGGCCGAGTGCAGCGATCAATGATTCGATCCGCGGGCACTCAGCCGCGTCCAGCAAGCCGAGTCGAGCGGACATATCGGCGGCCATACACATGCCAGCCGCCACAGCCTCGCCATGCAGCCATACGCCGTAACCAAGCTCGGTCTCGATGGCATGGCCAAAGGTATGGCCGAGGTTCAGCAGCGCGCGTTGCCCCGATTCATATTCATCTGCGACCACAATGTCGGCTTTGTTCTGGCACGAGCGTCGTACGACCTCCGCCAAAGTGGGCGCGTCGCGCGCCATGAGCGCATCGGTTGAGGCGATCAACCAGTCTATAAAGGCATGATCGCCGAGCAGGCCATATTTGACGACTTCGGCCAAACCCGCCGAATACTCGCGTGCGGGCAATGTCGTTAATGTGTCCAGGTCGGCGATCACACTGCGTGGCTGATGGAAAGCGCCCACCATATTCTTGCCAAGCGCATGATTGACGCCCGTCTTGCCACCGACCGAAGAATCAACCTGGGCGAGCAGCGTGGTCGGCACCTGAACGTAATCGATACCACGTTGGTAGGTGGCGGCCGCGAAGCCAGCGACATCTCCTACTACGCCGCCCCCCAGCGCGATGACCAGCGCGTCGCGCCCGCAACCGGTCGCGAGCAAACGTGTATGAATCGACGCGACGACATCCATGCGCTTGAACGCCTCGCCATCGGGCAACACGAGCATATCCACCGAAAACCGTTCGGCCAATGCCCTTTGCAAACGTTGCGCATGGAGCGGCGCGACGGCCGTATTGGTCACGATCAGGACGCGCGCGGGCCGCGACAAGTCGATCACTTCGACGGCGCGATCGAGCAACCCGGGGCCGGCGTGAATCCGATAGCCCCGCGTGCCCAGGTCTACGTCGACCTGCTTGGTTGGTTTACATTGCTGGGCGGCCACATCGAGCTCCGGCTACGCGCAAGCGGTTCGGGTCGCTGCCATCGAGACCATGACGCAAACGGTGTTTATAGCACCGCGTCACCGACTCGCGTGAGTGACAGTTAACCGTGTCCGATCGCCTCAAGCTGCTCGACGACTTCGCTCGCCATGTGCTTGGCGGCCTGCTGACCAGAGGTCACGACAATATCGGCGATGCTTCGATATAAGGGGTCGCGCTGTTCCGACAGTTCGCGAAGCGTTGCCTCGACGTCGTCGACACCTTCAAGCATGGGCCGATTGTCAGCCTTGCGAGTGCGTGCGAGCTGCTGCTCAATCGAGGTCTGCAGATACACGACAACGCCACGCGCGGACAAAAGATCCCGCGTCGCGGCGTCGCTCACGGCGCCACCGCCGGTCGCGATAACCGTGTTCGCTTGCTCGGAGAGCTGCGCGATCATGTCGCACTCACGTTTCCGGAAACCTTGCTCGCCTTCCATGTCGAAGATGAACGAGATATCGACACCAGTTTTTTTCTCGACTTCCTGATCGGAGTCGGCAAACTGCATGCCTTTCATCTCGGCGATCCGCCGACCGATCGTGGTCTTGCCCGCACCCATCGGCCCCACTAGAAAGATATTGGGATTTGCTGCCATTGACGGTTAGTTGCTCGCGGTCTGGCGTACCTGCGAATCGAGGATACGCGGCGTAATGAATATCAGTAGTTGACGCCGGTTGTTCGTACGGGTCGTTTTCTTGAACAATCGGCCCAACAGCGGGATCTTACCAAAAAATGGCACGCTCGACGTGCCCTGGGTATTGATGTGCTTATAGATTCCACCGAGCACGAGCGTGTTGCCATTATCCACAAGGACCTTGGTCTTGAGTTGGTTGGTGTTTATCGCCGGCTCTGAACCACCGTTCGCGGTTGGAATCGTCTCGCCTCTGCTGTCCTGCTGGATATTCAAATCCATCAGGATGTGGTCGTCTGGCGTAATTCGTGGCGTCACCGCGAGTTTGAGTTCGGCCTTCTTGAAATCAATCGAAGTCCCGACATTGCTGCGCCCGGTCGACGACAGATACGGGATCTGCGTACCGCGGCTCACCGATGCTTTCTGACCATTGGCCGTGATGACGCGCGGCGACGACACGATCTTGCCTTGTTTTTCGGTCTGCATCGCCTGGAGCACGAGACCGATGTTCATGTGCCCCGTGATAATCGAGGTCGCAAGCTCACTCGTCGCATTACCGACAGGCAGACTGGTTGAAAACCCACCGGCGTTCACTTGTGAAGCACGACTGCGCGCGCCGGCAATCTGATTGCCGCCAGGCCCGGTCCCTGCTTTTTGCTCGGCACCGCGGGCGTTGAACTGGGTACCCAGCTTGCGCCCGAAATCACGATTGGCCAAGACAATCCGTGCCTGAATCAAAACCTGCTGCTGTGCATGGTCGAGCTGCTTAATCAGCTTTTGAATCGCGTCGATGTGTGGCTGGGTCGCACCGATAATCAGGCTATTGGTGCGCTGGTCGACCTGAATGTGGCCGCGCTCGGAAAGTAACGACCCGGCACCACCCTTGCCGGCCTTAACCAACTTCTTGATGTCGCCTGCCTGTGCATAGTTCAGCGCAATAATCTGATTGTGTATCGGTTTGAGATTTTCGGTTGCTCTGTTGGCGGCTCGCTCGGCCTTATCACGCGCCGCCATCTGCGCTAGCGGCGCGATGTTGATGACATTGCCATCACGTCGTTTGCCAAGCCCTTGTGACCGCAAAATAATATGCAGTGCCTGGTCCCAAGGCACATCCTGCAAACGCAGGGACATCGCACCACTGACTTGTCCGGACGTCACCAGATTGACTTTCGCCACATCGGCGATGATCTGAAGCAACTTGCGGACTTCTACGTCCTGAAACGAAAGCGAAATTTTCTGGCCCGTGTATTCCGATTTGTTTTTCTTTTTGCCACCAGATTGGCTATTACCGCGCGGCCTGATTTCGATATTGACCGTATGCCCAGTCGCATAGGCGATCTGAGTGAAATCGGCGCCTTTTCTCGGTTTGATTTTGACCTGGACGTCGCCGTTATTGCGATCGACGTCGATGCTATCCACGATCGAGCCAAAGTCACGCACGTCGAGATGCTTTTGCCAGCGTACGGGCAATTGGGTGTCGCTGATCACCGCCAGAACCCGAGCGCCGGCCCGTCTTACGCTGACCGGCGCATGCACGCCGCTTAGTTTCAACACAACACGGCCAGCGTCATCCTTACCACGGCGAAAATCGATGTGGGTCACGTGTCGATCAGCATCTGCGATTATCGACTGGCCGTCGCCATTGGCATCGAATTGCTGCCCGCCTGGTTCGACGGCCGCGGCTGTTAACGCGACCATTGCCAACAGGACAATCAATACGCCAGAGCACACCGATAATCGACATTTGCAATCAACACTGTCCGGGATCACGTTTGGCCTCCTTTTAGTTCTTCTTGCTATCCCGACTGGCCAACGTGCAGCCTTGTCCGCTTTTTGCGATAGCCGCCGCCGCTCTTCGGCACGATCTCCCGTAGGAGCAGTCCATTGGTCGTTATCTGGCGGATCTTGCCGGCATGCTTGCCCATATAGCGCCCCGGCTTGACGCGATAGATCACACCACTCGGCGCTTTTATCAGGGCGTAGATCACGTCGCCGTCGGTGATCGTCCCCACCATCGCCAACGCCCCGAGAGAAAATTGTTCCAGTGGCTCGCGCGGCCGATCCGGGTTGGGGTCAGGGCTGCTGGGCGCCACGCGAATCCTCTGCGCTTTAGCATGTGCCGGCTGGAACGGTTGGCGCCGTTCGCCGGCTTTGTAGATAAACGGCTGGTACGAGTATCGCTCGGGCGGCAGTTTTATAGGCGCTGGTTCTTCGGCACGCACTTGCCGGACAAAATCACGCGCGTCGTCGTCGTGGTTGCCACAACCAGCCAACGCAACAACCACGGGCAACGCGGCAACGCCCACTAGAGCCCTACGAACGGCCATCGCCGATATACCGGTAGGTCTTGAGCGTCACGCGCATTTTCAAGTTATCCGGGTCGTGTTCGACTGGGCGGATGTCAACGCTATCGATCGTGACGATGCGCGAGAGCTGGGCGACGTCAGACACAAACCGTGCCAGGTCGTGGTAAGCACCTCGGACTACCAACTTATTCGGCAGAGTCACGTAGAACTTATGTTTGTGACTTTTCTTAGGTTTAAAAAGCGCTTCGCTCAGACCGTTGGAAGCGCGTTTATCCGATACGTCGCGTAACAGATTCGGGACTTCCGTTTTGCTCGGCAATTGCGCGAGCAGGCTTTTGAGCTCTTTTTTAAGTTTTGTTAGTTGCCTTTCATATTGATCAATATGCGCAACACGTTTGTGTTTATGGCGAAATACTTTTTCTAGCGCCTGCTTTTGCTGCTGCGCCTGGGCCAAAGCCTGTTGCCTCGGCTTCAACACGTAGTAATAAGAGCCGATGACGATCAAAGCCACGAGCACCACCACGAACAGGCCATACACCCATGTCGGCCAACTACCAATATTGTTTCGGTCTAGATCTCTGAGTTGATCAACGTACTCGTTCAACTGCGCCACGTTTGGCCACCCTGCTCGGCTTATCGCCTTTATTAGCGTTCTTAGGTTGATGCGTCGGATGGATGCTTTGCACCTGTAAGGTGAAATGCGAGTATTGTTTACCGTTCACGCGCCGGTGTTCGATCACAATTAAACGCGGCTTGGTGAGCCACTTCGCGTCAGCAAGATTCGACATGTATGACGAGATATTGGCGTTCGCCTTCGCCACTCCTTTTAAGGTGGTGGTATCACCCGACTGTTTCAGCGTTTTGAGATAAACCCCGTCCGGAATCGTGGCGACGAGCTGATCAAAATAATGCACGATCGCCGGACGTGCGTTCTGAAGCTTTTTGATCACCTGCATGCGGTTGATAATCCGCCGGCGCACTTTCTTGAGTCGCTTTATTTTGTGCAGCTTCTGATCCGCGACATTGATCTGATTCTGCAGATAGTCATTACGCGATTTCTGCGCGCTTATCAGTCGGCCGTAATACCAATGCGGCAACACACCAAAAAATACTGCGGCTAGCACACCCGCAACTGCAAGCATCACGAAAAAGCGCTGTTGTCGCGCTTGTCGCCGCGCGCCACGCCAATCCAGCAAATTGAGTCGGATCAGATCGCTCATCTCACGGCTCTTATGGCCAGGCCACTGGCAACTGACAGCGCAGGCCCATACCACTCGACATTCTTATCCTTCGCCGCGCTACTGGCTGACATATTGGCGATTGGATTACCAAGGCGAAACGGCCGGTTCAGATGTTCGCCAAGCGCCCGTTCACTGCCAGGCAAAAGGCCGATATCACCCACGATCACGACTTCATCGATCGTCTCGTCGAACGCAGCCGCTGAAGTAAAAAACTGTAGCGCTTGTTCGATCTGCCTGGCGGCGTCAGCAGCAAAATCCGCGACCTTGTCGGCGATCATGGACGCGCTAATAGCCCCAGCCCGAAGCTGACCGAACAAATCGTCCTCGTTAAGCACGTCGTGCTGCGCCACCAGCAAGTCGGTAAGCTGTTGTGTCGCGAGCGTCAGTTCGCGACTGTAGACACTCTTACCACGGTGCTGAACGGTCAGGCGCGTATACTCGGCGCGCACATCAAATACAGCGCGGTTCGTCAGAACTTGGGCCGCTGGGATGTCTCCGACCAGCAAGCCGCAGGCATTTTCCAATGCCGCCGATGCGAGATCGACGATCGCCACACTGATACCGCCTTTTGCCAGCGCGTCGATATAACTAGCGACCGTATCGCGACGACAGGCGGCAAGCATAACCCGGTTAATATCCGGGTTACTGGGATCAGATTCCACAATCCGGAAGTCTAGGTGAAGCTCTTCGATTGGATGCGAGATATAGGCAGCGGCGTCATAATGAATCTGCTCTTCGATTTCGGCATCGCCAAGACCGGCCGGCAGCTCGACCATCTTGCTGATAACTGCCGGACCGGCAACAGCAAGTGCTGCACGACGTGAGCCTATACCGCTCCTATGCAAAGCTTGCTTGACCGAATCGCCAACGGCATCGATATCTGCCACTCGATCATCTATGACCGCATGATCAGCGATGGAGGCGCTACCGAAGCCACTAACACAGGGTTGTTCACTACCGCTGAATTCGAGCAGGTGCAAACGTCGCATCCCAATGTCGACGCCCATGAAGCCACTGCGATTCTTCTTGAAAGCATCGACAAAAGGCGACATGCTCAGCGAGTTTTGTCGTCCGCCCGCCCACGACCGGAGTGAGAGCTTCACCACCGCACCGTTTCCCCCTTTGATTTTTTTCGTTCTATCCGCTTACCTTATATATCAGAGTTGGCGCGGATAAAACGAAAAAATAACGATTTTTAGTATGATTTTAATGCGCGATATCACCTATCGCCTATCATAGAACGCTTAACTGCCGAGCTTCCGATCGCCCGAAAGTTTCAACGCGAGCATAATCCGACGCCCCATGTGGACTTCAATCTACCGCACGCTAATTTGGATTGCAGCTTCCTTGCTTTCCTTGAGCCTCGTGACCTGCCTGATCGCGGGCGGCATCTATTGGCATTTCGCACGCCACCTACCCCATCCAAAGCCGGGTATAGCAGTCAAACTACACGAGCCGCTGCGTATTTACACTGCCGACCATAAGTTGATCGGCGTTTACGGCAAGCAAAAACGCATCCCAATTCAGTACGCCGATATCCCCAAGCAGGTTATCAACGCCTTCGTAGCCGCAGAGGATGATCGATTCTTCGAGCATCCCGGCGTCGATTATCAAGGTATTGTCCGCGCCGCCGTGCATCTATTGGCAACGGGCCGCAAGACGCAGGGCGGCAGCACCATCACGATGCAACTGGCACGCGATCTCTACCTGAGCGACAAACGTACCTTTACGCGCAAGATCAAGGAGACGATCCTCGCCCTACGGCTAAACGACACGTTCTCAAAACAAGAGATCTTTCAGCTATACGTCAACAAGATCTATCTCGGCAAAGGTGCCTATGGTGTGGCCGCCGCTGCACAAACCTACTACCACAAGCCATTGGCCCAGCTGGACATCGCTGAGATCGCCATGATCGCCGGCTTACCCAAAGCGCCATCGGCGTTCAACCCCATTAACAACCCGTCGCGCGCGAAAACACGTCGCAACTATGTGCTGGCACGTATGCACGATCTCGGACAGATCAGCGACAAGGCGTACCAACAAGCTAAGCAAGCGGTCATAACAGCTCAACAGCCACCAACCGCGAAACAGAATGATCGTTTCAAAGCACCGTACATCGCCGCGATGGTGCGCAAGAAAATGATTGCCCGATACGGTGCCCAAAAGGCATACACGGCCGGTTTCGATGTCGTAACGACCATCACCAGCGCTCGCCAGAAAGCGGCTCGCAAGGCGATACACAACAACCTGCGTGCTTACGCCAAACGCCATGCCTGGAACGGCGCCAGTCGCAGTGTCTCGGCGCAGGTGGCAAAAACAAAGGCACAACGCCAGCAGAAACTGGCTGAGTTGCAGCCCGTGGCGGGAACCCGCCCCGCAATCGTCACCGGACTCAACGGCGACACGATCAGCGTGGCGATCCGAAACGCTAAGCGAATCAAATTGGGCCCACAAGACAACCCCTGGCTGTCGTCCAACCACGACGCATCCAAGATGGTGGACATTGGCGATATCGTTTATCTGCACCACGCCGATTCATCAGCCGAAGCCAACGACACCGACTGGCGTCTTACCGAGCATCCAGAGGTCGAGGGCGCGCTCGTATCGCTGGATCCACACAACGGGGCGATTCAAGCACTCGTAGGGGGCTACGACTACGATCAGTCAAAATTCAATCGCGCCACGCAGGCACACCGCCAAACCGGCTCCAGCTTCAAGCCATTTCTTTACTCGGCCGCACTTGCTAACGGTTTTACCGCCGCAACCATCGTCAACGACGCACCGATCGTGTATCAAGACGCCAGCCTCGACGAATCCTGGCGTCCACAAAACTATAGCGGTAAATACTTCGGTCCAACCCGCCTACGCACCGGACTCGTCCATTCACGCAATCTAGTCTCGATCCGGGTACTACGACGCATCGGGATCAATCCAGCCGTTAACCACATCAGCCAATTCGGCCTGGGCGAGAAACAACTACCGCACAGCCTGTCGCTCGCGCTAGGCAGCGCCTCGTTTTCACCACTGCAGATGGCGCGCGGTTACGCAGTCTTCGCCAATAATGGCTTTTTGATCAGCCCTCACCTGATCAAGACCATCAAACGCGGCCAAGGTGAAACGGTATATCGCGCCAACCCCGAACGCGCCTGCAGCGATCGCATCGCTTGTCCCGGCCAGCAACAGCCATCTTCCTCCACAAGAAACCTGCAGTATGCGCCCCGCGCGATCCCCGCCGACAACGCGTATATCGTCGGTGACATGATGCGAGACGTTATTAAAAACGGCACTGGACGTGGCGCGTTAAAACTACATCGAGAGGATTTATCCGGTAAGACCGGAACAACGAACAAACAAATTGACGCTTGGTTCGGTGGCTTTAACGCCAATCTGGTCACCGTCTGCTGGGTGGGTTTCGATCAGCTCAAATCGCTTGGCCACTATGAAACCGGTGCCCACGCCGCGCTCCCGATCTGGACCGATTTCATGGGGGCGGCGCTGGCGGATGCCTCAACCACACTGCCCTCAAAACCTGATGACATCGTGGATGTAAAAATAAATCCGGACACAGGCCAACGCGCCCTGCACAGCAGCGGTATCAACGAGATTTTCCGGAAACAGAACGTGCCCACCAAAGCCGAGGCCAAGCGTTCAGGGCAACGAAGCCCCTCGGAAGATGTGCAAAGTCTTTTCTAAATCGCCAGCCCGGAACCGGGTCATACACTCAGCAGGCACGATGGGATGACCAGCACACGCAAGCAGAACACGCAGCGAACGGAGATGGCCCAGGTCGCAGCGCGAATCATGATAGACAGCGGGATACGCGACTTTCGTTTCGCCAAGCAGAAAGCGGCCGAACATCTTGGCATCAACCCACGCAACTCTATCCTACCGAAAAACCGTGAGATCGAAGCCGCCACGGTCGAACATCAGCGCCTTTTCGGCGGCAACGAACATACCGCTGAACTCCAGCGTATGCGGCAGACCGCACGCCAGGCCATGCGCCTGTTCGCCGACTTTCGCCCACGACTGGTCGGCGAGGTCTTAAGCGGGACGGCTAGTCCCGATACGCCAATCTGTCTGCACTTATTCGCCGAGCAACCAGAAGCCATGGATATGTTTCTCGACGACCAGGCGATTCCCTTCGAGATCGTCGAACGGCGTTTCAAGTTTGGCGGCGGGCAAGTCGCGTTCTATCCGACGTTCTGTTTCGTGGCTGGCGACGATTGCATCGAGGCCACCGTATTTGAGCACACTGGCCTACGCCAGCCTCCACTCAGCTTGGTCAACGGCGGCGCCATGCCCAGGGCAACACCCGCCGACCTCGACGAGCTACTGGCGAGCAGCACGACACTCTAGATCTGGACTATCCTCTGCCGCAACACGCAGCCTAAACTTGACAAGAATTCGGCCGCCCGGTTCGATAGAATCAGCTGGCTACCTATAAATACTAGAGGAACAACCCGATGCAAAACTTCGAAACCATCCTGCTCGCCTACGACGGAAGTGAGCGTGGGCGTGTTGCGTTGCGCCGCTGTCTACCGCTCATGGATTCCAACGCGGTCACGATCCACCTACTGGCTGTAGTACCGCTAGCTGGCGCCGTTGCGGCAGCCGACGGGTTTTATACCGAGAGCATGTACGAAGCTGAACGCGATCGCATCCAACAGATACTGGACGACGGTGTGAACAGGCTGCAGAGCCATGGCATCACAGCGACTGGTTATCTGCGCGCCGGGGAACCAGCGCACCAGATTGCAGATCTGGCCACTGAACTGAGTACTGACCTTGTCGTTGTCGGCCATCAAAGACGCGGGCTGCTGTCGCGCTGGTGGCGTGGCTCAGTCGGTGCGTCGCTGCTCGATCGCCTCGATTGCTGCCTGCTCGTCGCCCAAGCTTGCGACGAAGAGCTCCCCGACGCCGCCGAGTAGCATCAATTGCTGACAGCACGACTTCGCAGTCGTAATAGTCTGCCCATGACCGCAACGGACAAAACCGCAAATTGCGTCACTTGTGAGGCAGTCGCAATCGACACCGGTCGCGCGACATTCGCTCAAGGCCCGGATTGAGTAGCAGTAAAAGGCGTTATAACCGCGCGCAGCATCGGGTTTTGGCACGCTTTATAACGTCGGAGTTTGCTGACAAATGCGTTTTGAGCCGGTTGCTGTGCCACCAACCAGCAGTCGGCGAGGCAACCATATTGCGCTCATCGGGCCACTGAACTTATAAGACCACCCCCTGGCAAATGCCCCAATTAAAAAGGCCGGCCCGCATTCGCGGGCCGGCCTGTCCAGTAACGGTAAGCTGGCTTACCAGCCCATTGCTGGGTAGCGGTGTTTAGGCCGCCTTGGTCGTCTCGCGAAGTTCCTTCGCCGCATCGACCATGTGCTGCAACGCGGGCTTGACCTCGGCCCAACCACGCGTTTTCAGACCACAATCTGGGTTAACCCAGATGCGCTCGGCCGGCAGCACATCGCGCGCTTTTTCCAGAAGCTGGATCATTTCCTGCTTGTTCGGTACGCGCGGGCTGTGGATATCGTAGACACCCGGGCCGATTTCGTTCGGGTACTGGAACTTCACGAACGAATCCAGCAACTCCATCTGTGAGCGCGAGGTCTCGATGGAAATGCAATCCGCATCCATAGCGGCAATCGACTCGATGATGTCGTTGAACTCCGAGTAGCACATATGCGTGTGCACTTGGGTTTCATCACGAACGCCCGAGGCCGTCAGCCGGAACGACTTGGTCGCCCAATCCAGATACGCGTCCCAGTCGGCACGTCGTAACGGCAGCCCTTCGCGGAACGCAGCCTCATCGCACTGGATAGCGGCCAAACCGGCAGCTTCCAAATCCACGAGTTCGTCGCGGATCCCCAGAGCAACCTGTTTGACAGTCTCAGAACGTGGCTGATCGTCGCGCACGAAGGCCCATTGCACCATGGTCACTGGACCGGTCAGCATGCCCTTCATGGGCTTATCGGTCAGCGACTGGGCATACTTCGACCATTTAACGGTCATCGGCTCAGACCGCGACACATCGCCGTAGATAATCGGCGGTTTGACGTAGCGGGTGCCATAGCTCTGCACCCAGCCAAACTGAGTGAAAGCGTAGCCCGACAACTTCTCGCCGAAGTACTCGACCATGTCGTTACGCTCGAACTCACCGTGCACGAGCATGTCGAAGCCCATGTCTTCCTGCATCTTGACCGCATCCTGGATCTGTTTTTCCAGGAAGGCGTCGTACTCGGCGTCCGACATCTTGCCCTTCTTATGGGCCGCACGTGCCTGACGCACATCCTGAGTCTGCGGGAAGGAACCGATGGTCGTGGTCGGGAACGCCGGCAAACCAAGCTTGGTATGCTGCTTCCGAGCACGCTCGGGATAAGCGGAACCACGCGCGTAGTCCTTGGCGGTAATGCCCGCAACGCGCCGCTGCACGGCCTCGTCGTGAATACGGGCCGACTCGGCGCGATTGGCTAGCGCTTCCTTGTTCGACGCAAGCTTCTGTTGGTCGACCTGGCCATCGGCCGCACGTGCCAAGAACACGAGCTCGTCCAGTTTTTCCTCGGCAAAAGCCAGCCAGCTCTTGAACTCAGCGTCGATTTTTTCTTCGCTTCGAAGCGTGACCGGCGAATGCAGCAGCGAGCAGGCCGGGCCGACCATCAAGCGGTCGCTGCCGAGCTCGCCATGGGCGGTCTTGAGCGTAGACAACGCTTTTTCGAGGTCGGTCGCCCAGATATTGCGGCCGTCGACAATGCCGACTGACAACGACGTCTTGTCGCCGACGCGTGCGGCAACCGGCTCGATATCTTCGGCCCCGCGTACAGCGTCGAGGTGCAGCGCATCGACTGGCAGCGAGGTGAACAGCTCGCGGTTGTCGGCTAGATCATTGAAGTAGTTGGCCACCATGATCTTGATGCCAGCGACCTTGGACAGTCGGTCGTACGCGGCACGCAGTGCATCCTGCTGAGCCTTCGAAAGGTCCAGCGAAAACACCGGCTCATCGATCTGCACCCATTCGGCGCCTTGGCTGGCCAGCTTGCTCAGAATCTGCTCGTAAACGCCGACCAGATCATCCAACAGCGACAGCTTATCGAAGTCACCTTCGGTGACCTTACCCAGCGTCAGGTACGTGACCGGGCCGACTAAGACCGGCTTCGTGGTAATATCGAGCTTTTTAGCCTCGTCGAATTCATCGAAGACCTTAGTCGAAGCCAACGAGAATTGGGTCTTCGGCGTGAACTCGGGAACGATGTAGTGGTAGTTGGTATCGAACCACTTAGTCATTTCGGCGGCGATGGCATCTTTGCCGCCACCTTGAATCCCACGCGCGATCGCAAACATCGTGTCCAAGTCGACGTTGCCACCGGACCAGCCGAAGCGCTCGGGGATGTTGCCGACCAGGCACATCATATCCAGAACCTGGTCGTAGTACGAAAAGTCGTTGGATGGGATCAAATCGACCCCAGCGGCTTTTTGCTTTTCCCAGTTGCTCTGGCGAAGTTCGGTTCCGGTCGATTCCAGACCCTTGCGGTCCAGGTCGCCTTTCCAGTAAGCCTCGGTTGCCTTCTTCAGCTCCCGACGCTCACCAATACGCGGAAAGCCAAGGTTTTGCGCAATAGTCATGCTTGGATTATCACCTTTGGTTCAAATGTGTCGTCGCACGGACTTGGCCGATGCTCAAAACACACCGGCCAAGCGCGACAGCCATCGCGTGCGCGCTGCCGACTCGATCGAACTTAGGGGTATCGAGACGTTATTTCGGGGTCATGCCATAGCGCCGACGGAAGCGCTCCACATTACCCGTGGTGTCCATGATGTTCTGCTTGCCGGTGTAAAACGGGTGGGTAGCACTGGTGACCTCAAGCTTAACCAGCGGATATTCATTGCCGTCTTCCCACTCGATGGTTTCGTCGGTTGCCACCGTCGATTGCGACAGGAACGCGAAGTCCGCGCCCATATCTTTGAAGACCACCGGCCGATAATTCGGATGTATGTCTTTCTGCATCTTCGCTATCCGTTGTTTGTGCGGGCAGCCCGCGTGTCGTTCGCCGCGTT